>NZ_JAGFBV010000002.1 GCF_017948595.1 Flavobacterium geliluteum
ATAATAGAAAACGTCTGCATTCTTCTTTGGGATATAAAACACCTAAAGAAATCGAACTAGAATTTTATAAAATTAAAAGTGTAGCATAGGTCTTAGAAAATTTGTCCCACTTTTTGTTGCAAGTCCAATTACGAACTCCTCCCGGAACCAGATCAAATGTTAGTTTTTCTATATACTCTTGACATTCAAAACTATATTTTCCGGGAATAGTTCCTGCATTGGTACCCGGCGAAGGCATAATAGTAGTATGTATACCGGTCCCTATTAATTTTCTTTCACTTTTTTCGCTATTATTATAACTGACCCAGGTACCTTGTAATACTTTTAAAATACCGTAATCTACATTGTTTACTATCTTCTGTAGATTATCCTCATAAAAAGGCCTAATTGGATCTTCAATTTGAACTTTTGAATATCTTGACATCAAAGTTTCTAATATACCTTTGTTATCTTCCTGAACATCTCCCAGAAATGCTTCATTTCTATTTTGATCTGAATTTGAATTAACTTGATCTAAGTTTATATCCTCTTCAGGGTTGTTACGTTTTAGCATAATATTGTTTTTAAATTAATAATTTGTACATCTAATGTCTGATAACATCGTCTTTTTAAAAAAGTAGATTTATTTTACCATCCTAAATAATAATCTTTAGACAACCAGAACGGACGATCAAGTCCAAAATATTCCTGAAGCATTTTCTCTGCTTCACAAAAAGCACCTTCGACCCAACCTTGCTGATCAGAATAGGCTTCCCCGCAAATATGAATTTGTTCGTTAACATCGGGCTTTCTCATGTAAGGCATTACTTTTTTAACAGAATATCCAGCTTTCCATGCATGATATCCTGCACCAAAAGGGTCGTCTGTCCAATCCTTAAAATAAGTTACATAAGGTTCCGGTATCGTTACATCTGCACCGTGTAGTTCACGTAGCTGGTTCATCAATTCGCCTACCATCAATTTAGTAGCCTGAACATCATTTAATTCATGCAACTCTTTTAGCGAAGCTGATTTAGCCGGTTTTACCTCAAAAAGTACTTTATCATCAGAAAGTGCTTTCCAGAAGGTTTCCGTTTCCATATCTCCATAACTTCCTAATAACATAGAGTTGTTAGTTTTTTCATCTGTTCCAAAATAATAACATTGTCTCATTGGTAAATCAGTGATAGAATGCCCGGAGTCAATTCCTAATTCTTTCCACCAAGGGTATTCAAAACCCATTAATATTTTGAAAGCAGGTTCCATAATTACAGAACGGATATTTTTATTGATAACGGAGTTTTCATCTGCATTAAAAAAGAAATTATTTTGATCCAGAAGTTCTAAAGATTTTCTAGGCATAGCCAAGACTATAGAATTGGCAAATACATGCCATTTACTATTTGTTTTCAGATTTAGAAATGTCAGTTGGTATTTATGCGTTTTTACTGAATGTTCTTTTGTAAAAGTCACCAGTTTATTTTCAGACCAGATACAGGCACCTTCATGATCTATGTAAGAATTGGCTAATGCATACGCGATACTATCATACCCTTCTTCGATAGTTTTGTAAATGGTTCCTGCTGAAAAATCACCTACCATGTACGGGAAAGCTTCGGCTGAATTCCAATTGATCGTATTGGAATAATAACCTCCTGCATTCGCTAAAAATTGATATCCTTCCTGCGAAACCTGATCCTTAATTAAATTCCAGAAACCAAGATCATTTACTTTACGTTTGTCGTAAGGAGAATTAGGAAAATTATAAACCAATTTAGGTTTTATATCATCCCAGTCTCTGCTGTCTAATTCAAAACTATAATCGTAGATAGAAGGCCCTTTTTTGATTTTTTTAGCATAGTGTTCAGCAACCCATGGATCTGCCATTAAAACATCATAAATAATTTTATTAAAAAGCTGATCTGAACTAAATCCAAAATCATTTTCATTCAAATAATATCGGGTTGGCAGTTTTTTATCTTCTTCCTGAGTGACATTCCAGTCATCTTGTTTAAAATGCTCTTTTCTAAGATACATTAATAGTTTTGCGGGATCGCCCATAGGAAAAGGTACTGGCGTCATAATATCTTTTAAAATAGGGATATGTTTGCTGGGATCCTCCGGAGGTACATAACCTTCAATTAATGTTGTTACAATTTCCTGAGAAGTCAGGTAGCGCATTCCTCCTAACTCACCCCAGAAATTCATTCCAGGCATGATAACAGATTCCAGCCTTCCGCCTAGTTTACTATTCATATCAAAAATTTGTACCTGATCAGCAGTGTATTTTTTATCAGTAACGAGACGATAAGCAGTATATAATCCCGAAGTTCCGGCGCCAATAATAGCAGTTTCGATTTTTAAATCAGGTTTCATTCCTGAATTTAACGGCGTATTTTTATTCATAATATTGTCGTTTTTAAATTGCTTTAAAATATTTATATCCTAATTGAAATGGGGTAATATCAAAATCCGTATGTCCGTCTAAGGCAAGATCCGACATGATTTTTCCTAAAAACGGAGTGAATTTTGCTGCCCATCCGGTAGCGTATAACACGATGTTTTTATGATTGGGCACATAGCTTGGCGCAAAATCAATCAACAATTCCTTATTGGCAATTTTACTCAGGGCGATAAGACATGTTGATGTATATTCAGGTTCCGTACTTAATCCTGTCATGTGCTCTTTTACCCAGTCTGAAGTATAACCTAGTTCTTGCGGATTAGGAATTAAGGTTCTATCACTTGGTTCTTCGAGCGGATTGATCACAAAGTCTGGCGCTACGCGAATGTATTCGGGATGATCCCAGTCGACTGAAGGAAATCCATAAAACTGATTGCCATTTTCACCTACTGGATTTTGAAATACAAACCAGGTTGGGTATTGAATGTTGGGATCTGTTTTTTTAAAATATGCCGAAGACATATTCCAATACGTGGCTTCTATTTTAAAATCGAGCAGATTGACCACGCTATTGATGTAAGGACCAGGAATAATAACTATTTTTTTGGCGATGTAAATTCCGTTTGGAGTGGTGAGTTCAAAAAGTTCTCCCAACTGATTGATTGCCAGTACAGGAGAATTCTCTTCTAATTGAACCGTTTCTTCCTTTTTGCATAAATCTAAAAGTGTTTCATTGGTTGCTTTAAAATTAATACTGGCGCCATCGGCTTGAAACAATCCGGTATAGGTTTCCGGTAAATTCTTAAAATGGTATTTTTCTTCGATTTCTTTCGCTGTTAGCGTTGTATAAGGAACTCCTAATTCTTTTAATGCTTGTTCCGCTTCAGCAATATTTCCCTCTGTAGAATGCACAGCAGGATCTCCAAACCAAAGTGTCCCCACTTTATCGAGTAATGTCGTATTCGTTTCTTTTTCCAGCGCATCCCAATAAGGCTGAGCATCCAACGCCATCTGCACCATATATTCCTGCGGATATGGAATTCTAAACTGGCGAGAAACTCCTGCAGAACTTCCTAGCTGATTTACAAACGTAAACTGCTCTAAGACCAGAGTTTTTGCTTTTCGCTTGCCAAGATGGTATGCCGTAGCCAGACCAATTGGCCCACCACCAATAACGATTACATCGTAGTTTTCTGTGTTCATAATTTTCTTCTTTATTGTAGATTTTGGTTACGCATTTAGAACAATACACAAGCATTGCCATAAGTCTAAATTACTGGAGTTATAAAATCAATTATAAAAAAATGACACAAAACGGAGATTATAAGTCACAAGACAAACTTTAAACTGAATGAAATATGTTAAAACAAAAAAGATGCACAAAGTCCCCTGACATTTGTACATCTTTTATAAAATAATTCCATGTTAAATTAAAACTTGATAAGCACAGTAAAATATGTAGTTTTAACCCGTTGGGGGTAATTCCCCATGTTCGCACCCAAATTGACTCCTTCAGCTAACGATTGCAACACATAAAAAACACTTAAGAAGGAATTAGTTCTACCAAAATTTCCTTTCCAGCTTTATCGTAATAGGTACAGGTCATTTTGTCCATACAGATTTCCCACTTTTCAATACCAAAGGCCGCACACATTTTGATGAAGGTCAGAAAATCTGTTTTACCTTGTTGATGCGCTACCAATTCCGACTTAAATCCTTCACTTTGCGAGTTATCTGCAATTACTAAAGGCTCATATTTTGCCGGTACTTTTGCTGTATAATTGTTAGTTCCGTGGTAGTTAATATGTCCATCTGCAACATAAGCTTCGTAGTGCGTAACACCTAAAGCTTTGATTTCTTTAATGTAAGAAGAAAAGTCTGCACCAGATTTTACTTTACTGTGAGCCGCTTTAATTTGTTCTACTGTAAACATTTTTTTTTGATTTTAATTGTTAAACGATTTGTTGAATTACATGTTATCATAATGCTACTATATATCAAAATGATCATGATTTTAGAATTACATTTTCATTGCATGTACTTTAAGATTACAATGCAAAGATGCAGGTGCTAAAAGCCCTGTAATTGTAAAAAATCGTTTTTCTATAAAAACCGTTTAAAATTTTCTGGAGTTTCGCCTGTAAAGTGTTTAAAATCTTTGATAAAATGAGCCTGATCGAAAAAAAAGTTTTCATAACAGATTTCAGTCAATGTTTTAGTTTTTTGCAGATGCTCCAGAACTGTGTTGAAACGCACAATAGAAGCAAATTTTTTAGGTGTTGTTCCGACCACTTTTCTAAACCGTTTTTCAAAAGGGCTTTGGCTGATAAACAGTTTTTCGTTTAATTCTTTGATACGAATTGTGCCATTACTTTGGTAGATAAGTTTAATCGCTTCAACAATTAATTTGTCTGTTTGAATGTCTTTCAGTTGTGAGACCAAAAACTGTTCAACGATTTTTATTCTTTGTACATCTGTAGTCGCATTTACCAATTTTTCTTCCACTTCAATTACGCTATTTTTATGAAAAACATCATCTAAGGAAAGACTTAGATTAAAAAGTACATTTGCAGGATGTGATGCAAAATGAGTAAAACCAATTTCGGTAAAATAAACCAATATCGTCCCTATGTCGGTCGAATTTTTAAAGATTTTATAGCTGTCAGCAATTCCTGTTATTCCTGCCGAAGAGAGTTTGGTTTCTGTTTTATCATACACATTTACAAGTTTCCCTTTGTATTGAAAACCAATAACAAGTCCAGAAGATGGAAAGACTTTGTATTCATTTTCCAACTCATTCTCCGACACTACAAAATATTTTATGTAGGGTTGTAGTTGTTCACTCGGAAAATATTTGACAAATTTCATTATTAAATCTATTGGTTTGAATTCCCTAAAATTGCCAAAATCTGCTTATCCTCCAAAAACAGATACAAACACTTTAGTAGTTCATAAGAATTTGATCATTGCTAGATTTTTCGCTATATCTAATATAAAACTATTTTTTGTTTTAAGAATTATTTTTATTGAATAGCGGCAAAAAATAAAATTGATTAATAATATTATCTAGATAAAAAAACCGTGAAATTAATGTATTTACGTACTTTTATTTTTTTTAATGAACTTGATGGGAGTGAAATTCGAATCTCTATAATTGGAACAGTTTAGCCTTTAAATCGAATAAAAGAGTGCTAACAAGGAAAACTATTTGACTTTCTAAGCTTCTCCTAATCAATTTTGAACTCGTACATCTCTTCATTTTTTGTTTTTTATAGTTGTGAATTGTTTTTAAAGTTGTATATTTACAAAAGCCAACATAATGATTTTGTATTGCAAAATTATTATGCCAAATTTAAATATTAACCTAATACCCCCTTATCATGAAAAAAATTACTCAAATCATCTGTGTTCTTTTGACAGTTACAAGTATGAGTGCACAACAAGAGAAAGGAATTCTGGGCTACAACAACTGGTTAGACAACTGGACCGAATTTAAGCCACACAAAGTTGAGTATGGAGAACCTAACCAAATTTTAGCTGGAAATATAAGTGTTAATACAAAATTACTTAAGAGAAATGTTTACGTGCTACAAGGAAATGTGTATGTAACAAACAATGCTGTTTTAACAATCGAGCCTGGAACTTTAATTATTGGTGACTTTGAAACAAAGGGAACTTTAGTAGTAACAAAAGGTGCTCAAATCATCGCTGATGGCCTTGAGACTGACCCTATTGTTTTTACTTCAAATCGTAGTATGAAAAAAGCGGGAGATTGGGGAGGCGTAGTAATTCTTGGTGATGCTCCAATCAATAAATTTGGAAATGCTGGTTCTTATAATTTAGATCTTGATCCAACTCTTACCACTTATGGCGGTGAAAATCTTGCTGGAAATTCAGGAATTTTAAGATATGTGAGAATCGAATTTGCAGGAAAAAAAGTTAAAGGATTAGATACTTTTAACGGATTGACTATTGCTGGTGTTGGAAATAAGACAATTTTAGAAAACATAATGGTAAGTTATTCAGGAGGAGATTCATTTGCCTTTTTTGGAGGTGATGTAAATGCTACTAAATTTGTTTCTTACAAGTCAATCAACGACGATTATAAATTTACTCAAGGCGTACAATGTCGTTTATACAACTCATTGGCTGTAAGATCTTCTTATTTATCTAGTAATAAAGACGGATCCCGTTGTCTTGAAGTTAAATCATACGAAAGAAAAAACGAAACTGATTTTACTAAAAAAGGAACTCTAGTTGTCGCTTCAAATATTACAATGCTTAATGATAGCGAAAATATAAAAGCTGATATTCAGGCTGGTCTTGTAAAAGAAGCTGTTTATGTAGCTGAAAATGCATCACTTGAAATGAAACGCAGTGTGATTTCAGGATTTAATCCTGCCGTTTTATTAGACAGTAAAACAGAAATTAATGATGCAAATCTAAAGAAAATCAAATTTGAAGAGATGTTTTTCAATCTATGTAATGGAAATATCTTTACAGAAAACAATTCTAATAATGAAAACTTAGAATACTGGTATGGTAACAGCATCTTCTTTAATGTTTATTCACAAAGCGATAACAAAGAAACATTCGTTGATATATTTAATGCTAAAAGACCAGATTTTAGACTTCAATTAGGAAAAATTACAGCATCTAGCGGAAAATAAAATTATATTTATTTTAACAAGCGGTTTTTTTAAAATCAATAGAAGAATATTACACTTATGTATTAGTTTGAAAATTATTTAAATTAAATTTTTACATAAAAAAACAACCAAAATAGCCTTACCGATGGTATCATCAGTAAGGCTATTTTGATTTTTGAATATTTCTGCAGACTAACACATATAATTTATTGAAGCAAAATAATAAATAGCGCTTAAAAAAGACAGCCTGGTCTGCCATTTATCCATTGTCACTGCTAATTCCATTATTGATGTTACCCTTTCTAAGGTTTTTACAAATTCTGTCAAATCATTATTTTAATGCTTTGATAAATTCAGGTTTGATTGTTTTTTTGATGGTTTTTGCTGTCATGCCAAATTATACCAAACTGATTAAAAAATGGCTGTATCAATAATTATATGCAACTAAAACAATCCTCTATTTCACAACTTAGAGAACAGCTTTCTCTGAATAAGATTTTACAGAAAATCTTAAGCGTCTAGAAAGATTGCATTAAAAAGACGATCAGATTGTACCTTTTGAGCTGACTCCAAAAGCTTAAAAACTTTTAAAAAATGAAAATCTAATTTAGTATACAGGATTTTCTCATTCTGAAAATCTTCTTATTTTTCACATTTTTCCTCATAAACAACATTTTTTATAGATAATACCATTCTTCTAATTCTCTCTTTTATATTAAATTTACAAGAAAGAAATAATATACGCCCCAATAACCAATTAAACGCTAAAGAATGTTACATCATAGACTTAAGTTACTTACTTTTCTACTGCTTTTATCTGTTACGTTTGTTCATGCACAGCAAGACTTAAAAATGCATTACGATACGCCTGCAAAAGAATGGACGGAAGCACTCCCTATTGGAAACGGAAGACTTGGTGCCATGATATTTGGAAAAATCGAGGAAGAATTAATACAGCTTAACGAAGCATCTCTGTGGAGTGGCGGTCCTGTAAAAGCAAACGTCAATCCTGATGCTTTTCAGTATTTAGCCCCTGTGCGTGAGGCATTAAAAGAAGGCAATTACGAAAAAGCATACGACCTTACAAAAAAAATGCAAGGTATTTACAGCGAAGCCTACATGCCTTTGGGAGATCTTGTTTTAAAACAAAATTTTGACAACAAAAAGCCTACCGACTATTATCGAGATTTAAACATTCAGGACGGTATTGCTACAACTTACTTCACAATTGAGGGAGTAACGTACAAGCGGGAAATCTTTGCTTCGGCTCCCAGTGAATGCATCATCTTAAAACTTACCGCCAGCCAGCCAGAAAAACTATCGGTTGTTGTAAGCACGAAAAGTCTTTTAAAAAACAGCATAATAGCGCAAGAGCAGATTCTTAGCATGAAGGGAAAAGCTCCTGCTCATGCTGACCCTAATTATATTGAGTACAATAAAGAACCTATTATTTATAAAGATACGACCCATTGTCGTGGTATGCGTTTTGAGTTACTCGTTAAACCGATTATAAAAGGTGGCAAACTTACTACGCTTGATGATGCACTGAAAATAGAAAATGCGACCGAAATTTTATTAGTAATATCAGCTGCGACCAGTTTTAATGGTTACGATAAATGCCCTGATAGCGACGGTAAAGACGAGCACCAACTAGCGGAAGATTATTTAAAAAAATCGACCAGTAAAAAATATGAGGAACTGCTGAAAGAGCACCTCGAAGATTTTCATCATTTTTTTAATAGAGTCTCGCTAAAACTCAACAAAGAAGAAAAAAATAAATCATCACAAACTATCGAAACACGACTGGAAGAATACTCAAAAGGTGGGGAAGATTCTGGACTTGAAGCATTGTTTTTTCAATACGGAAGATACTTGCTTATTTCTTCTTCCCGAACTCATGGAGTACCGGCAAACCTTCAGGGAATCTGGAACCAGCACCTCCGTGCGCCCTGGAGCAGCAACTACACTACAAATATTAACTTACAAATGAATTATTGGCCTGTTGAATCTAGCAATTTGAGCGAATTATTTTTTCCATTAGATGAATTAATAAAAAATCTATCGGTGACAGGTGCTGAAACTGCAAAAAACTTCTATCATGCTAATGGCTGGGTAGTACACCATAACTCTGATATTTGGGGCACCAGCAATCCTGTTGGTGATTATGGAAAAGGCGATCCAATGTGGGCGAATTGGTATATGGGAGCCAACTGGTTAAGTAGGCATTTATGGGAACATTATCAATACACAGGAGACATTGAATATCTTAAAAAAGTGTATCCAATTATCAAGGGTGCGGCCACTTTTACATTAGACTGGCTGCAGCAAGACAAAGACGGGTATTGGGTTACCATGCCCTCGACATCTCCTGAAAATAAGTATTATTATGATGGAAAAAGAAAAGGAACAGTAACCACAGCAGCCACTATGGATATTGCAATTATAAAAGACCTATTTTCTAATACCATAGCGGCTTCGATTCAATTAAATATTGATCCCGATTTTAGACAAACCATAGAAAATGCAAACAAAAAACTATTACCTTTTAAAATTGGCAAAAAAGGACAATTACAGGAATGGATTGAAGATTTTGAAGAAGAAGATCCACATCATAGGCATACTTCACACTTGTATTCTTTACATCCTGCCAACTTAATATCTCCTTTGAATACGCCAGAATTAGCCGCCGCTTCAAAACGTACATTAGAACTTCGTGGTGATGATGGGACAGGTTGGAGTCTTGCATGGAAAGTAAATATGTGGGCCAGACTTTTAGATGGCAATCATGCTTATAAACTATTTAGAAAACAGCTTCGCCTCACGAAAGACAATGATCCTGAATATGAAGGACATGGTGGCGCTTATCCTAATCTTTTTGATGCACATCCGCCATTTCAGATTGATGGAAACTTTGCAGGAACAGCTGGAGTCATAGAAATTCTAATGCAGAGTCAAAACAATGAAATACATTTATTGCCGGCGCTACCAGACACGTGGCATCAGGGCGAAATTGAAGGCATTGTAGCCAAAGGCAATTTTGTTGTTGCTATTGCGTGGGATATGAATAAACTGAAAACCGCTACTATCACTGCAAAAAACGACGGTCCTTGCAAAATTAGAATAAATGAAGCCTTCAGTATTAAGGGTATTGCTGCCAAAAGTAAAAAATCAGCAATTGGGTATACCTTAATTTTTAAAGCTAAAAAAGGCAAAACATATACAATTAAAACTACAGAATAATAACTACAATAAAACAAACGAATCCTTTTTTACGAAAATGCAAACCAACAGTGTTTGCCACTTAATTTAGCAGCAAAACTCCCCCATTAGAAGGAATTTTTATTTCTACTTCATGATCATCATTTAGTTTTATTGCTTTAATGTTTCCATTTAATTTTTCATCATCAAAGTAGTGCTTTAATGCTGTGCCGGAAACAATCATTGGGAGTTTTATTTTAGTTATAAGAGTCTCCTTTTGAGCATTCACACCAGCTATATACCATTTTGCTTCTTTTCGGCGCGCAAGCACAACATATTTGCCCGGATATCCTTCCAAAAAAAGAACTTCATCCCAAGTTGTGGGTACTTCTTTCATAAAATCTACAGCCCAGGCAGGAGCATCAGTTAAATTATTTGGTGCCAATGCAAAATGCTGAACGCCACTTTGAAAAAGTACCGCAGTCGCTAATGCAAATACATCAGAGGTGATTCGTTTTGAGCCTTTGTTAGGAATATTTTCGCTATTGTAAAATTTATTTAAAGCACTTCCACCGAAATCCATACTTCCCACAACATTTCGGATAAAAGTATGTGTGGCGGCATTGGACGCTTCATTATCACAACTTGCTTGTCCAAAATACAAATTTTCACTCGCTAAAACAGCTTCACTAGCGGCAAAATTGGGATACATACGCTCCCATCCTCTTGGTAATGTACAACCGTGGAAAATAACCATTAAACCAAAATCATTTGCATCAGTTAGAATGTCTTCGTATAATTTCATGGTCACTTGTTTGTCGCCACCAAAAAAATCTACTTTAATTCCTTTTACCCCTATGCTTTTCATCCACGCCATTTCCTGACGGCGTATTGTGGGATTATCCATCTTACCTCTGGGACCTTGCAGTGCATCATTCCAATACCCATTCGAATTATACCACAAATACAAACCTACACCTTTTTTTGCACCATATTCAGCTAGTTCTGCTATTTTTTCTTTTCCTATCTGAGTGTCCCAAAGCGCATCAATTAAAATCGTTTCATACCCCATTGAAGCACTAAAATCTATATACTGTTTCTGTACTGGAAAAGTAGTATTATTATCCATTTTAATAATCCAGCTCCATGAACCTTTGGTATATTGGTATTCTTTTGAAGCTTCGTATTTTGGTTTAACCAAATCAAATGGGATAGTGGTGGTCACAATTGGAGCCAGAGTTTCTCCAATAGTTATAGTGCGCCAGGGCGTTTCACCTAGGAGCGATATTCCTGGTGCCGTGGTTCCGTTACCGTTATTTTCTCCAGCCATGGGAAATCCGATAGTATATAATCCTTTATCATGACCGAGTAACCTACTGCCACAATAACCACTGTCTACACTTGTTTCGGATAGTAAAACCCATCCATCGTTTTTTACTTTAAAAAGACATGGAAACGTATAGCCTTCACCAATACCATTTTTGCCCATCGGAGCATCTAAAGTATAAGAAGTTTCATAACTTGGAGCCGTTCTGGCAAATCCTGTCATGGGCTTACTTTGCGGACAGAGAAATGTTGTCGTTCCTTCGGGTAGAAGAAAGCCAGAAGACTCTTCCTGTACCACGCACGAACGAGATTCATTTTGAGGATATACCTTGTATCTGAAAGCTACATTATTATTACTCACCCTGAATATAATATCGATAGCCATTTTTCCGTCTTTTGTAAAAGAAAATACTGCCTCATTTGCAACATAATGTACATTACGCTGCTTTATATTAGGAAGTTGATAGGTTTCATCGATTTTGTTTTGATCTGGATCGGTTTTTAAAAATAATCCTGTACTAAAATCACCAACATTGGTGGTAAGACCAAGTGGGGAATTTTCGAGAAAAGTTTTTTGATTGTATGAAATACTATAGAATGGCATTCCGTTAGAAATAGAAAGAAAAACTTTCAGTTTACCATCGGGGCTTGTTACCACCGATTGTGCGTTCAATTTTAAAAAACAAAACAAACACAAGTATAAAAGATATTTAAAATTCATAACTGTCTTTTCGTTTATTAATTTATTTAGAAAACATCCAATAATCAAAATATAAAATCTGACTGGAGGCTTTTCCTTTAAATACAAAATAGAGATCATGTATTCCGGATACTTTTTTAACATCCGTTTTTATCAACACCCAGCGATCATTTCCGCCCGTCATGGGAACTTCAACTTTACCTATCAGTTCTCCTTCTACACTATCCAATCTTATTTCAAGAGCTACATTTCCGTTGTGAATAGTTCCTAAACGGGCTGTAAATTTTGAAGCCCCTTCTTTTCGAAAATCAACATCTCTTACTTTCGTAAAAGCATCATTTTTCATAGCTGTAATAAAAACTCCAACCTGCTCATTTTGCATCGCTTTTACCTCTTTTGACCAAGCTATTGTTTCTGCTTCGGTTTTAACATAAGGATTGAGGACAGCGATGCCTTTCTTAATTCCCTCGGTCATATTGAGTTCTTTTATTTTTCCATCTTGTTGAAAAGACATTTCTTCTACCGATACTGATCGGGTGAAACCTCCGCCTCCAGGCAAAGCGCCGTTATGATAGAAAAAATAGGTTTTCCCTTTAAAATCAATAACTCCGGGGTGATTTGTAAAACTTGTGCCCTGAGTAGGCATTACAATACCCTGATATTTCCAGGTACCGGTCAGACTTTTGCTCATAGAATAACCAATATGTTCCGGAATCGGACCAGCTGCAAAAAAAAGATAATACCAATTATTTCGCTTATAAAGCCACGGTCCTTCTTCGTAAGTGGTAGGCCTTTTAGGGTCTTCTTTTCCAAGTCGTTTCCCAAAAGATTCAACGGTATTGGGAATTGTTTTTATCTCTCCATCGAAAGAAATCATATCCTCGTTTAGTCTTACAAAATAACATTCCGGATTGCCCCAAAACAGATACGCCTGACCATTATCATCAATAAAAACAGTAGGATCAATATCGGCATTACTGTTACGAATGAGTGGTTTTCCTAAAGGATCAATAAAGGGCCCGTAAGGACTATCTGCAACGGCCACTCCTATTGATCCCTGACCCTCTTTGTTGGTGATAGGGGCGTACATATAAAACTTGCCATTACGCTCTATACATTGAGCTGCCCAAGCATTCATTTTGGCCCAGCTGAAGTTTTTATAAGATAAAATCACACCATGGTCCGTCCAGTTTACCATATCTTCTGTGGTGTATAATTTCCAATCATTCATAGTAAACCACGTTGAATTGTCTTCATCGTGAGTCGTATACAGATAGACTTTACCGTTATAAACCATCGGACTTGGATCTGCCGTGTAATTTGTCTGTACAATCGGATTTTGACTAAAACCCATCAGAGGAACGAAAATTAATGCTAAAAAGCTGCTTTTTTTTAAATCCATTGTTTTTTTATTAATCATGTTCAACGATTGTTTTTAGATTTTAGAAATTTGACTTCTTTTTCCTCTAATTTTACAAGCTACATTGTAATGGTATCACCAATATAGAAATAGTCAAAATCTACAAAACCGCCAACATTTTTAGTAGCATAATTGAACAACCCAAAACGATATCCCATAAAATGAGGAATTGTATACGGTAATTTTATTGTGCTTCCGATGCTCATCCATTTTTTTCCGTCAAGGCTGTAGAAAAATCTACCCGTATCTGCTTTGTCTTTAAAATTGCATTCTGCTTTCAAGTAAACTCTGTCCTGACTTAAAGAAACACTTTCAATTTCTACTGAATTATCTTTGACGGCTTCGATCATTACAATTTTTTTCGACCCTTTTTCAATTTTTACACCCACCAATCCATAATTCTTTTGTAACAACGAAAGTCCCGCAAAGTCGCCATCTTTCATTTTAGAAACTTCCAAAACAGTGGTTCCTGTGCATTCGGGTCCAAAAGTTCTTTGTGTTAATGTATTTTTAGCCTGAAGAAAAGTACTGTCTGTTCTAGCCGTTTTTAATCTTAAATAGCCTTTTCTTTCTTTTACAGACCAAAGCGAGTTATCCGGATTATGGCTCCATTGCCACATCAAAGGCAAATCGCTATCGGTTTTTTTTCGATTAAAATCATCAGATTGTACCATTCCAGGAATTAAACCTTTGCTTGCAGGCAAATCAAGATTATCGGGAACTTTACCATTCTCGCCCAAGATTGGCCAGCCATTCTCCCATTGAACCGGAACCAGATAAGGAATACGACCCACGCCACCGGAATCTCTAAACAAATAAGAAAACCATCTTCCGTCTGGTGTGTCTATAATTCCGCCTTGAGCGACACCTAAATCATGTAGGGCTACTTTTCCTTCCCAAGGTCCCAAAATATGATCGGCTTTGTGTATAATAACAGTGCGCATCCCTCCTTTTGGCCACGTTATATTAAACAAATAATATTTTCCTTTAACTTTAAAAAGCTGCGAACCTTCAGACTGTAACATGATATTATTTCCTGCGGGAGCACTCGCATTTTCGATCAACACCTTTTGGGTTTGTTTTTTTACATCCGAAAGATCTGATTCTAACTCTATAATTTGGAGTTTTCCTGCTCCCCAAACCATATAAACTTTACCATCATCATCAAAAAAAATCGAGTGATCATGATACGAATCATTCAAAATCACTTTTTTCCAAGGCCCTTTTTCAATATTTTTGGTAGAAAAAATATACGTTTTACCCGTTGTTCCAGAAAAAGTGCTTACATAATAAATACCATTATGATAACGAAAACTGCTGGCCCAAGAGCCTCTTCCGTAATCATTTTTTCCGTTATTTAAGTTTAAGCGGTCATTGTTATCCTCGAGTGTTTGATAAACGTAAGTAAGAAGCTCCCAATTTATTAAATCCTTAGATCTCATTATGGGCAAACCCGGATTCATGTGCATGGTGGTACTGCTCATGTAGTAAGTGTCGTTAACCCTGATCATAGACATATCGGGTACATCGGCAAATACTACAGGATTTTGAGCTTTATTTTGTTGTGCGTAAACATTTTTTACCAAACCAGACAGCAAAATAATCCATAAAAAAGCTTTTCTTATTTTCATAGTTTATTTTATAATTGAATTAAAAAACAACACCTCATCATTATCTATTTTTTGAGAGGTACTGTTTGTTCTGTCCATGTTGGACTATTGATATAAAATTTACCATCAGCATAATGTACGGGTTCAATGCCCATTTGAGGAAATTTTTCCCACGGCTGAAAGGTCTGACTATAAGGATAAGGTCTTTTTTCATCCATAAAATAATGGCACGATGTCCATAAATTGCCATCAGGTCCTTCAAACAAAGCATTGTGCCCAGTTTCTTGATAAGGATCATGTGTATCTGTAAATTGCAAATTATCGTACCCTCCGCTAACCGCTAATTCTGGTCGATATCCCTTTTTTCGGGTTCCAAAAATGGGTTCACAGGAAACTAATTCCCAAGGTCCCATCGGTGATTTTGATTTTAATAATCCTACTTCGTATCCGCGGGTCCAAGTAGAGAAAAACATAAAATAGACTTCTTCTTTTTTAATCACAAAAGGACCTTCAATTCCGCCCACCATCCATTCGGGATAACCGGGCTCTTTTTTGTCTAAAAATTTATGAATTGGAGTGGTTAATTTTCCTGATTTCAAATCAATTTTTGCCTGAAAAAGTCCATTGCCACTACAATACAGATACGTGTCGCCATTATCATCTTCAAATAAAGTAGCGTCATTATTATATTGGTTCGTCAACGGGCCATTCACCAATTTATAAGGCCCTGTAATTTTATCTGCCGAAAACAGCCAGATGCTGTGCTTACTCATTCCCTTTGGATCCTCCTTGGTAACCTTGCCACTATTGACAGTAAGCCAGTATTTATTTTGAATAAAATGAATTTCAGGTGCCCAAAAACGACCATTATACGGGCAGTCCTCCGGAAGTTTGCTAGCGTCAATTAAGTAAGAATGAAATTTCCAATGTATCATGTCATCAGAAACTAAAAGTTTAACGCCTGGATTAGGACCTGTCCAAACCGGATTTGAGGTGCCCGTGGCATACCACTTATCACCTACTTTATTGATCATATAATCACGCATAGAAAGTATAGAATCTCTTGTTATGGGATTCGTGTATTTGAATACTTTTTGTACCGTATTGTTTTTCAATCCTTTAGCTGTATCATTTTTTTGCGCTGACAAAACAGATAAAAAAAACAAAAACAGTATACTAAATTGGTTTCTCATCATTTCTGTTTTATTATAATTTTAAAATTCTAAGCTGATTGAACTTTGGGCTATTACGATCCGCTTTTACTGTTATTTTAATGTTTATCACTTCCAATTTGTCTATATTCAGCCTAATTACGTTATTTTCTAAAGAAACTGTCTGGGCAGGTTTATCATTTACAAGAATTATAATGGCATCCATTTTAAGTTCATCTATACTGCTTATATCCAAAAATCTACCCGAATTATTTTTGTTTATTAGTTGATATGAAATATAAGAACGGGTACTTCTCCAGGACTTTCCATCTTCGTAACCTGAATTTGTTTTCTCGCCTTTGTAAAGATGATCTACTTCTGACTGCTGTTCTCCGCAATTAATCTTGTCTACCGTTTTTGCCTCAAGCATCATCGCATCCGCTTCCTGTTGTTTAAGCAATGCAAGTTTTTCTTGAAACTGCTCTTTTGAATAGTTTTGAAAGTACATTTGATAACGTGCGTCATGTACTTTAAAAAAGGGTTCTAATTCTAATGAATCTAAACTGAAACGCATATTACCCAATTCCTTGAGGTTTTTAATATAATCTTCCTGATCTCCCACAATTGCAAAAGCTTTATCCAGAGAATAATATTTACCGCTTGCTGTGTGTCCCATGCGGCTTTCGTCAGCAAATAAACCCTCTAAATCTTTTGTTCCTGTTTTAGCGGCCAGTACAATTGGACCGTTGACAAATGCACTCCAGTTTGATCCATCAGGCAGTCCTTCTAAACGTGTTGTAGTTTTGAATCTTACCGCTATACGATCTCCCGATTTCCATTTTCTTTTGAGTGTCACATAACTGGATGGTCTGGCTTCTATTTGCTGCGATTTATTATTTATTGAAATTTCGAAATTTTTTGCCCATTCCGGACATCTGATATTCAAAGAAAATGTTTTACTTTTTTTAAGTTTTAAAACTAAGTCAGTAGTATTTTCAAACGGAAATTTTGTGGTTTGTTCGATCTGAATATCTTTTTCTGTCCATTGTAATATTGAAGGAATAAAAAGATTTACAAAAAGATCATTATCCGAATGGCTATAAATTAGTTCTCCGTATTTGGCATGATTTTCAAGCCCTGAACCTACACAACACCACATACTAGTTTCCGGCTGAGAATATACCCGATAATGATTGGGTCTAATAGGAGTAAAATAGACAAATCCGCCTTTTTCCGGATGTTGACTTGACAGGATATGATTGTAGAGTGTGCGCTCATAAAAATCAAGATAACTGATATCATTTTTGTCTAGAAATAAAGCCTTACTAAGACGTTCCATGTTATAAGAGTTACAGGTTTCCGGTCCCTGATTGGATCTGGTCATACTGCTGAAATCATCTGTGGGATTGAAATATTCGCCAACACTGTTTCCTCCAAAGGCTACACTTCGTTTTTGAGTCACATTTTTCCAAAAGAACTGTGCAGCATCTGACCATTCTTTATTACCGGAAAGTGATGCAATTTTTTCAAAACCAATAACTTTTGGTATCTGGGTATTCGCATGAAGCCCCGTTAATTTATCTTCTTTTTTCAATAGCGGATTTAAAAGCGCCAGATGAGAAATTTTTTCAGCTGTTTCTAGATACTTCTCATCTTTTGTGAGGATATACAAATCTGCAAAAGACTCATTTATGCCGCCATGTTCTGTTTTTAATATGTTTTGTATCTGCTCCTGTGAAAGTGGACGGATGAGTTCAATAAACCAGTCTCCGAGTTTTATCAAAACATCTTTTGCCTTTTCATTATGTGCATAACGGTAAGCATCATTTAAACCTGCAAAGAGTTTATGGATATTGTACAGCGGTACCCAAGTATTATTCAATCCAAAAGTGCTTCCATCAATATCACCATTGTGAAGTCGATCCCAAAAAACCTTTCCCTGCGGAATTCCTCCCACATAACCATTATCATTCTTATCCTGGCAAACAGCTAATTCTGAAATCATGTAATCTAATCGGTTTTTAATCTCAGTATTTCCGGTGGAAGCATACATCATTGCCAGCGCAGAAAGATAATGACCCGCAATATGTCCGTCAAGACCTATACTTTCCCAATTACCATATCGCTCTGCTTTTACAGGCAGACCGGAAGATACGAGGTAAGGTGCTAACAGTTTATCGGGATTCAAAGCCAAAATATATTTAAGATCTACATCCTGAGCATTTTTAAAAGGACTTTCTTTTAGTCTTACTTGATTTAAACCGAACGAATGCATTTGGGCTGTTGCCGAAAACCCCATGAATAATCCAAGTAGACAGTATGAAATTTTATATTTTATCAAAGCAATTTTCATCATATTTTGTAATTAAAAAGCTATCGAATTTTATATTTTTATATAATAACAACTCTATATTTATATCTGACTGCTATAAACCATCTTTAGAAATCATTTCACTCTCGGGCGGTCCTAAATAAGAAGGTTTTAATCCTCCGGTGTCAATCAAAATTTTCTGCAAAACAATTCCGGGATCCAAAACACGAAAACGCAAAACATGTCTTCCTGTTTTTGAAATAGTATGTTTAGTAGCCGAATGTATCAAATGTTCTGCCTGCCACTTTCCTAATTCACCACGGTAGTGTCCGTTAAAATTAATGAGCTGCGGTTTTTCTCCATCAAAAGAAACCTCGTAACGAAGTCCTTTATTACTGTTAAAATTAAGCGTAGGAGCCAAAAGCAACTCAACATTAAATTCGCCTGTAGAGATAAAATTAATTTCATATTCCACAGCAACATTATCGTCTGGTTGTGGATAAATGTGCTGCGGAAAAGTAGTAATACCGCTTTGTGTCTTTCCAAAATCGGGAATTACTTCCCAGTGGATTTTATCTGTGTTATTCGATTTAGAAAAATTCGCTGCTTCAATTGAAACATAACCTTCTTTTTCAACGAATACTTTTCGCACTATCTGATCCTTTTCTGAAACATAGTCGATTTGAGGCAGAATATTTTTAGGAGTATCATACCAATTTTTGTATCCGATGCGCATCTGATCCATAATGTGCGTCCATTTTCCGCCAGAAATTTCATTATTATATTTATTTTGAAGAACAGAATCTCTCTCAAAATTGCTTTTTACCTGATCAGCAAAAACATTGGCCAAAATATTTTTCTCTGATGCCAATTTTCTGTTTTTGGCCTGAGCAAAATACATTTCGTAAAGATTACAGCACGCATCTATCGTGTACAAAACCAATTGAAAATAAGCGTCTTTATAGTCATTTGGAAGATCATTGTAAATTCGATACGCATCAAGGGCCAGATTCTTGTAATCATTCACTACCGATTCAAATTCGTTGTAATTTTCAAGACTGTAGGTTTTACTGTCGAGCGTCTCCGGAGTAACTCTTCTGTTAAACTTTGGATAGGTATTTAATAACCTTGCGATCTCTTTTGCATGTTTTGTTCCGAATTGCTCTGCCGCCCATTTTTGGGTAAATTCAGTAAGATTCTGAGAGTTGAACTTATCCGGATTCCATGCCATTTCTAAAAAGAAACTTATAGGAAACTCCATTGGTTTGAGATCGCCCACATTAACAATCCAGACTTTATCAACACCATGCGAATAACTCAGATTCATCTGTTCCCAAACTCTCTGGATCGGACTAATGTTAATCCATTTTGAGTTTCTTGGGCCTCCTACATAATCAAAATGATAATACATGCCGTAACCGCCTTTATGCATGGGTTTGCTGAGGTCAGGAAGTTTACGCACATTTCCCCAATTATCATCACAGAACAACAAAATAACATCGTCCGGAACGCGCATTCCCTGATCATAATACTCCTGAACCTCTTTGTATAAAGCCCAAAGTTGAGGTGTTTTTTCGGCTTTTTTTTGTGTTACCTCAGCAATAATACTTCGCTGTTCTTTTACGATATTTTCCAGAAGACTTATATTAGTTCCTTTGCTCATCGCTTCATCGCCATCACCCCTCATTCCTATCGTGACCAATTTTTCCCAGTTTTTACTCCGCTCAATACCGCCCTTCCAGAATTGATCTAACACTTGTTTATTTTTGGAGTAATCCCATACATTTGGAAGATTATTTTTCTTAATATAACGATGCCAGTCTGTCTGTGCCAGAGCCAAAGGTTCATGATGAGAGGTACCTATTATAATTCCCATTTCATTCGCCAAAGGTCCGCTGGCAGGATCATCATCATAAAAAGCACTGCCCCACATTGCGGGCCAGATATAATTTGCTTTTAAGCGAAGCATCAGCTCAAAAACTTTTTCGTAAAACTTACTATTAAACCCTCCAAATGTAGCTTTGGCCCAACCGCTTAATGCCGGCGCTTCATCATTGAGGAAAATGCCTCTATACTTTACAGCAGGTTCGCCATCGCTGTATATTCCTTTTACAAAATAAAGGCTTTCTTTTTTCTCTACAGGAACATCCGCCCAGTAATACCAAGGCGAAACACCAATTTGTCGGGATAATTCGTAAATTCCGTAAATAGTTCCGCGCTTGTCACTACCCGCAATTACAAGTGCTTCTTCTACTCCGTCAAACGGATTTTTTACATTCTGAATACTAAATTTTTCGTTTTTTCCCTGAAGTGACTTTCCATCTATTTTTTTTCTTCTAATTAAATCATCAATTACATCGTTCGCACCGATCATTCCGATTATGATTAATGGTGAAGACCGATTTGGATTTTGATTGAAAATTACTGGTTTTTCTCCTGTAACTTTTTCAAAATCAAACTGTAAATTAGTAACAGCCCTCAAAATACCGGTATCGAGACTCGCATTAACAAAAAAAGAGAGAGGTACTGATTTCTCTTTCAAAACTATTACATCAGAACCTTTTTTATTTATGATAAAAGGCTGCGCTGCTTTTGAAGGCATACCTGTACAAAGTAAGACCAGTATGATGATGAATGTTGAAAATCTATTCATTGGATTTTTTTTAGATTAACGATTCAGTTAAAATTTATAAGATGCAAAACTGGACTGATCGACAGGCTTAAATAAAAACTGTGAAAACATGTACAAACCATTTTTCCAAACCTTAAAATCATGCACACCGGGCTCAATATAATAAATATGCGGCACCTCATTTTTATCTAAATAATCATGAGTTCGCTTGCTATTGTCAATAAGCCGATCATTATCTCCGCAGGAAATCCAGAGGAGTTGTAATTTCTTTTTTGCTTCTTCTGGATTAGGAAGCAATTCTTCCGGCATTTTAGTATTTGGAGCCGCTGAGAATGCACCAACCCAAGCAAATTGGTCTAAATTTCCTAAACCGAAATTCAGAGACTGCCCTCCTCCCATAGACAATCCAGCAATCGCACGGTGCTCGCTGTCTTTGTATGTAGGATATTTTTTTTCAATAAAAGGAATTAAATCATTGAGCAAATCTTTTTCAAAAGCGGCAAATGCTTCTATCTTCTCCGGAGCCATTATATTTCCAGAAGCGCTGTCATCTTTCATCGCTCTGCCATTTGGCATGACAACAATCATGGGTTCTATTTTTGCTTCAGCATAAAGATTGTCCAATATAATCTGAGGATTTCCTCCGTTGAGCCATTCTTTTTCATCACCGCCTATACCATGTAAAAGATATAAAACTGGATATTTTTTCTTTTTATTGAAGCCTGGAGGAGTATAAACAGTTGCTTTTCTGAGAGAGCCAACCGTTTTAGAATTATAACTAATGCTTTCAACCTTTCCTGATGCTATATTAGAGTTTAACTGATCATAACCAATAGGAGCATGGATTCTTAAAATCGTTTTACCATCATCCAATTTATATCCCAATAAAGACAGCATTCTCTGCGCATACCTTTTACCTAATTCTCTATAACCCGCAGCAGTAAAATGTAAATTATCATCTGCACCAGCGCATCCAGAGGATGAAATTACGTATGAATTGGGTATCGTTTGTGGCAGTTTTGTAATAATTTTGTTCATGACCGCACACTTACCATTCTGGTCTTCGCCTACGGTCTCACCAGAAAGCAACGGTACTTTTTTAGGATCCAGATTTAAATCTTTCATCAAATTATCGTAGACGATTTTTACCTTCTTCGGCCAAAGAGTGTCATTGGTATTCGACTCACCCTGATGCAATAATATACCTTTGATTACTCCTTTTTTCTGTGCAATTCTGGCCATCTCTACAAGTCTCGCATAGGGATTACCGTCGTATTGCTTGATCATGCCTTTCATCCAGTCGGGTGCTGTTGCGATATAACTCTCCGATTTATCTTTATCAAAAAGTTCAATTTTACAGCCTCCCACGGCAACATTTATAATACCTATTTTAACATTTTTGGGCAGATTGTCCACCATAGTCCTTCCAAAATAATCCGTTAGGGTTAGTCCGGTTGTACAGCGGCATAATGGCGGTATGGCGGTGTACCAATTACCCATTTTTCGTCCTATTTCTGGACAGTCTACCGCTGCCAGAACCTGAAATCGATCGTCTACCCCAACCTTATCCTGAGGCTCGATTTTAGCGCTGCCTTCCATGTTAGATTGTCCAAAACTCAAATAAACCTGAAAATCAGCATCCTGTGAATACCCTTTTTGTCCTATTGAAAAAAGAACAGCAAATGCGAAAAATTTAATTATTGATTTCATCATATCGATATTTTTATTGTCAAAATCATTTGAAACTGGAATAGTAAACATCCAATTCTAAAAACAAAATACTGTATTTTATTACTTAAATAAATCAAGATTTACAGCCTGTCCCATCGTAAAATAGCCTAATTCGTTAGGATGTAAAAAGTCGCCGTCATGCATGTTTGACAAAATCGTTTTTGAACCAATTTCTGAAACCATTATTTTATCAAAATCAATTACAGCATCAAAGGCATTACTATTTCGAATCCATGAATTAACGAGATCTCGTGCTTCCTGCCTGTAAGGTGTATCATAAAATGATTTTTCGAAAGGCAAAATAGTACAACCATAGACTTTAATACCCTTAGCATGAGCTTTATCAATCATTATTTTATAGGCATCGATAATCTCCTGAGCTTTAACTGAAGTATCTTCAGGACGTTTTATACCTCCAATATCGTTGATGCCTTCCAGAAGTACTAGCCATTTTGCCCCTTTTTGAGATAGTACATCCCTGTCAAAACGATCCAATGCAGTAGGGCCTAATCCTCCTCTAACCACACAGTTTCCTCCAATACCCAAATTCAAAACTCCTAATTTTTCAGTTTTTTTATCTGCAGATAATCTTGCCGATAAGATATCAGTCCATCTATTTTGCTTATTGGTTCCTGATCCGCGACCGTCTGTGATAGAATTCCCAAGACAAACTATCGTGGCAGAGTCGCTATCAGCATCGACATCCAGTCCCATAATCGTGTACCAGTGATCTGTTTTTATGGCTCCGTCAAAAGCTGCATTAGTAAGATTATCGCCCTGAAGCAGATATGAAGTCGTACGCGAACCCGGATGCCCCGAAGTTTTTGCCGAAGTTGTCCCATAATGAATAGTAATCGCCAATAGCTGTCCAGACTGCAATTCAAAATCAAAAGCATCTGAAAATACTTCCTCACCGGGATTCATTGTTATTCCGGGATTACCCGTAAAGCTAATTGTTTTTTGCGTCTTTAAATCAATAATCGGTGCATTGACAACATTTGCCACGCTAACAGATTTCAGGACTGTTGGCTGATCACTTAAGATGTTCGAAAAGCGGAGTCGTAAACGTTTTCCGCCTACTGAAACCCTAATAATTTGTCGCAAAGTATTCTCTGAAAGGCCTGGAACAGGTGGCATGTTATGAGGTTCTACCAACATCTGCGCGCAGGCCCAGGTGCCTACCCAATGCTCCTTATTTAATTTACTTTGTGCTACTAACGATGACGGATTACAGATACACCCCCAAACCAGAAAGAAGAATTGTAAAAAAAGTAGCCGTCTAAAATAATCCTTTTTCATATTTAATTTATAAAATTAATACGATTGCAATTTGATATTTTTTTATTCTGGTTGAGCATCATTTGCAGCCGTAGCGTATAATCCTATTAAGGCACCTGTAAAACCTCCGGCTACATTTGTTGACAAAATATCTCCCGAAACACTTCCGCCTAAGTTTACAAAATCAACTCCGTTTAAGGCATAACCAAATTCATAACTATCACCTGTGGCTTTAACCTGCAAACGAAGGCTCTTTTTGATGTCAATTTTAGCACTTGCAACAATGGTTGATTGCCCATTTTCTGTTCTCTGCAACACGATATAAGTATCATTCCCTTTTTTTGTTACACCAAATACATAATTAAATCGCTCGCTCTGCAAACACACAATTCCGGCAAGATCCTTTTCTGAAGAGGGTTGATAATCAAGTGTGGTCGAAAAAGAAAAAGTATTGTGCTGTTGTCTGTAAAAAAGTGTAGAAGTAGGTTTAATTTCTTTAATATTTACTTCGAATGGCTTAATCTCTAATCCTTTTTTTGTTATGGAAATAAAATTTTCTCGTGGTCCTCTGAGGCCTATCCAACGATAGTCTAATTTTTCGGTTGTAAAATTTTCGGTAAACGTAAAGTTGCCATTAGGAAAAAAGCCTTCTTTGCCCGTTTTATTTTCGACTCCTTTAGGCATTTTTAATTTTGGTCCCATAGGAACTAATCCGTTTTCAAAAACAGGAAAAACTCCTGACCAGTCTACAGGCAACATAAATGTTTCACGTCCTGCATTTACACGATCTTTGTCATTAGGACGAATACCCAAAAAGACGCCATAATATTTATTGTCTGGCCCTACTACTAAGTCAGCATGTCCTGCCCAATCTACTTTATTGACCCTGTCTTTTGGAAAATATCTTTGTGTAAGGATCGGATTATTGGAGGAAGGTACAAAAGGTCCTTTTGGGCTGTCACTTACAAAAATCACCTCACTGTGATTACCTCCAGTACCCCCTTCGGCACACATTAAATAATAACGACCCTCTTTTTTATACAAATGTGGCGCTTCAATCCAGATTGGTTTTTTAGAAAGATCAACACCTCCATCAACAATAATTTTATCTGTGCCCGGAATCACTTTATCAGCTGCAACATCATATTCCCAAACTTTTATTACGCGGTGTCCCTGATACAATTCTTTGCCTTTGTCGGGAGCATCATTGTGCACGATGTAGCCTTTGCCATTGTCATCAAAGAAAATACAAGGGTCTATTCCTCCAAAATCTAATTTAATTGGACTTCCCCATCCTTTCATCGGATCTTTGGTTTTTACTATAATATTTCCAAGACCTCCTGTAAAAGCGGTCACAATCATATAAAAAGTATCATTGTGCGGATTGTAAGTTATTCCCGGTGCATAAACGCCTTGGCTGATACCTGTATCGTGTGGATTAAATTCGTTAACGTTATTTAGAACGCCCCCCAAGTCTGTCCAATTTACTAAATCTTTCGAATGGAAAATTGGAACTCCAGGAAACATGGCAAATGAAGAACAGACCATGTAATAATCGTCTCCTTTTCTGGTAATCGCAGGATCTGGATAACATCCTTGCAAAATTGGAGAATAAAACTCATCTGCCTTTAATGGATTATTTTTATAAATAGCATCGTCTCCCTGATAAATAACATTCGAAAAAACAGGCGATTTTATTTTCTGTTTTCCTGTAATTGTATCTTTAACTGTAACTCCTTTAAAAGAAAAGAGAAACAATAATCCTAGTAAAAAAAGTAATTGTCGTTGTTTCATTTGTGGTTGTTCTAATGTTAGTACCGCCTCAAAAAGAGGTTTTGCTTTGTTTTAAAAATACTCAATTAAAGATAATTCATTACTTCCAGAAATATCTTTTATTTAAATTTGCTTCCAAATATTACTTATAAAAAGTACTTTTTTTGAAGCCGATCGTCTATCAAAATTGAATTCCGTTTAAAAGCCGGGAAAGTTATTCCCGGCTTAACTAATCAAACTTAAAAACTCAACTATGCATTATTTCGTAAAGTCAACTTTTACAGTCAAAGTAAAAGTCCTTTTCTATCAAACTATATTAATAACCAGGATTTTGGTAGGCTTGTTTTTCTGCTGCTGACATTTCCATACCATCTAATTGTCCTTGCGGTATTGGGCGCAAATAGTGATGAGCATCTATCGTTCTAGTGATAACTTGTGGAGTGTGATCTCCGTAATTAGATCCACCAATTGAATATTTTCCGGCCAATTCATTCCATTTTTGAGTTCTTACTAAATCATACCAACGGTAGCCTTCACCAAAGTATTCGCGAGAGCGTTCTGCTAGAATATAATTAATGTCAATTACAGCAGGAGTTGCATTTGTTAATGCGACGCTGTTATCTGCAATTTTTGCCACTCTTCCATTATTATCCCAACGCCATTTTCCGGCACGTGCGCGTATTACATTGATAAGATTTCTGGCAGTCAAAGTACCCGTTGCTCCCTTTACCGCCGCTTCTGCTGCAACAAAATAAAGTTCTGAAAATTTTGCCACTGCAAATGGTCGGGTACTTCCGGCATTTGGCTGTCCTAATCCTCCTGTATTATCTGTACGATAAGGTCCTAATTTCCATAAACCAGGATATACGATTCTGTTTATTCCTAACGGAGAAATTACATAATCAGATCTGCCTGGTAAAACTCCTGCGCCTACACCATTATCACCTGCTCCCGTTGGATATGTAATTGGGGTAGCTGGTTCCTGATTAAGAAAAGTAACAATTGCATCGCCTGGTTGTATTGGTAATCCATTAGCATTGTACAATGTTGGCACGGTGGTTAGCCCAGTTCCTGTAAGATTCCAATTTCCACGGTAAGCCGAAGTAAATGTCCCGTCGTATCTTGAATCATTTGTTTTATCTGCAAAAGTATTTGTAAAAACTTCTATTGGTGGCGCCATTCTTACCCACGGGCGTCCTAAGAATTGATCGGCAGCTCGTTGCACAGAAGAAACCGAAGCTCCCGCAGCATTTTTGCTTCTTATGGCGGTATAATTCCATGTTCCCATCCAGCCTGCAAAATTATCCGGTGCACCACCGCTACCAAATGAAAGGCTTCCTCCGTTATAATATTCGCTGTCCTGTGTATGATCGGCGTAAAGCATCATCTCTTTATTACGGTCATTAGATCCTAAGCTAACATCATAAAAATAATCCAGTAATGCATACGGTCCAGGATTATTAATTCCTTCTATCGCTACATCATACGCCTTCTGAAAATACCATTGCGCATTGTGCCCATCAGGATCTGTTCTTGGCGTATCAGGATAGGTCGGAATATTATTTGGATTTTCTAACCACCATCCATAAGTCAGATAAGCCTTTGCTAATATTAAACGAGCTAGAGTTTTAGTTGCTGTACCTGTTAGACGTGGGGCATCCGGAAGTTCGTTTACAGCCGCTATCAAATCTGGAAAAACAGCTTTGGTATACACCTCAGTTACTGTATTTCGTTTTGAAGATCTTGACGGTTTACTGTTAAATTTAAGTTCACCCGCTCCTAAATCCAAAGGAACACCTCCAAAAGTTTGCACTAATAAAAAATAATCAAAAGCTCTGAAAAATTTAGATTCTGCAATAAGACTGTTTGAAATACCCACTGCTGCGCCATTTTCGATAATTCCGCTGGCAGTATTTATATCGTTATACGAATTATTCCACAATACATCAGAACGACTCGAGTTTGGATTTATCACCCCAACTCCGGATAAGTCATGATCTTTAAAATTTCCGTCGGCCTGTTGTCCGTAGGTTGCTTCATCTGTACCAGTCTGGCTGGCATTATAAAAATAGGCTTGTCCGTAGATGTAGCGCAAGTGAGCATAATGTGAAGTTAATCCCTGCAATACGCCCTGTTCTGTTTTAAAATAGCCAGGCTCATAAAAATCATGTGGTTTTTCTTCTAAAATATCAGAGCAGCCTGCAAAGGAAAACAAAACTACTGATCCTATAATTAAATTTTTAAAAATATATCGTTTCATGGCTCTTCTTGATTAAAATGTTAAATTAAGTCCGAATAAATAATTTCTGGTAGTCGGTGTATTTGTTCCAATAACCAGAAATCTACGCTGATAGGAAGCTACTGCCTGATTTTCATCTCCAAACGAATTGGTTTCCGGATCCATTCCAGACTGTTTGTGGTAAGGAGAGAAAAGTACAAAAGGATTTTGTGCCGTAAAATAAAGTCTAAGTTTCTCAATACCTAAATTTCTCATAAACTCCTGATCTAAAGTATATCCTAAAGTTAAGGCTCTGATTTTTACATAAGAGGCATCAAAATAACCCATTGTTGACATATATTTTGGATTATCACCGCTTCTAATACCTCTTGGATTTGGATATTCAGCATCTCTGTTGTCGGGTGTCCAATAATCTACATCGACATTGCTTCTGCGTCCGTTAAGTAAATTAAGGTAACTGGCGCCACCGTAAAGTGTACTCACCAAAACCCCTCCGCTTTTGAATGCTCCAACAGCAGAAAAATCAAAACCTTTATACGTTAGATTTGTATTAAAACCACCTTGAAAATCAGGGTCAGTCTCGATAATTTGTCTGTCACTTGCATTAATTGCGCGTGTTGGTGAACCATCTGCATTAAAATCTCCTGTATATTTTACTTTTATAGATCCTACTACTGTTCCTTGTTGGTTTATACCCGTTGGACCTGGCTCTAAAATAGACATATATTGATCACCTTCCTGCCAGATGCCTACTTTTTCGTAATCATAGATAGAATTTATATTATAACCTACAAACCATGAGTTCGCCTCATCTCTTTGTGATCCAGAAGCAAGTGCCACGAGTTTATTCTGATTTGCATATAAATTAAATCCAACGGTCCAGCTTAACCCTTTTGGATTGTCTAAAATGACACCATTTAAAGAGATTTCGTAACCTTTATTTTCGCTTTCCCCAACGTTTGCTACATAACTGCTAACACCCGATGTTGCCGGTAAACCCACTCTTTGCAAAAGATCTTTTGTATTTGTTTTATAATATTCAATTGTACCTGACAAACGATTATTAAAGAATCCAAAATCTATTCCATAGTTCCAAGTTGTAGAAAACTCCCAACCTAAATCTGGATTAGGCAATTCGGTAACATAAACACCGGTAGAATTAGTTGTTCCAAAATTATAGGGTCTCGTACTTAAAGCTCCCAAAGTAGCATAGGGATTAACAGCCTGATTGGAAGTTTCACCGTATCCTGCACGTAATTTCAGCAAACTTACTTTTGAAAACTTTTTCATAAAAGATTCATTAGAAACTGTCCATCCTGCAGAAACAGCCGGATAAGTTACCCATTTATTTCCTTTGGATAATCTTGATGAACCATCAGAACGAATGGTTCCTGAAATAAAGTAGCGGTTGTCGAATGAATACATTGCTCTCGCCATGTAAGATCGTAAACCCCATTGTGTATAGTCCTGATTGGCCGGATTTATAACGGCCTCTTCTTCACTTTGTCCTAAGTTGTAAAACTGAAATGCATCCGAAGTGATTCCGTTTCTTGATATTTGAGAAGTATTTCCTGTAAACTGCTCATTCGAATATAATCCGACAAAATTAATAGTATGCTTTTGAGCAAAAGTCTTGTCATAAGTTAACAAGTTTTCAATAAGCCATTGAGTCGATAAAGTATTGCTAATAGAAGCGTTTGATATTGTAGCAGGGTTTACGTCAAATACACCTTGTCCTTCATAATAACCATTATTAGCGACACGTAAATTTAATCCCGTGTTTATTCTGTACTTTAAACCTTCAACACCAGGAATTTTAAGTTCTGCAAAAATATTGTTATACGAACTAAAAGCTCTGTTTAAATTCACATAAGAATCACCAAGGTTATTAATAGATTCTCTGGTATAAACCCATTGATCGTCTGCGCCCATTCTAACAGTTCTTTTTAAAGATCCGTCTGCATTGTAAGGATTAGCCAAAGGCGAAGTTCCTAAGATCGTTCCCGTGCCAATGTTGTCTCCATTTGTAACCGCGTAATTGCTATTTGTATTGAATCCCATACGAAAAGCCGATCCCAGCTGCTGGTCTAGACCTGCTCTAAGGCTAAAACGCTCATATTTTTGGCCCGGTAATACAGACTCTTCTTTATAATAGCCTAAACCTGCATTGTAAGATCCGCGCTCACTACCTCCGGAAACGCTCACATCATGGCTAATCATTTCTCCAGCGCCGTAAAGCGAGTCCTGCCAATCTGTGTTCGTACCTCTGGATTCATCAACACCATCTGTATACAAACCAGCGTAATCACGAAGTGCTCCAAACTTAGCGCCATCCATCATATCGTATTTACCAAAGACTTGTTTGATACCGCTAAACGCATTATAATTAAACCTAGCTTTTTGATTTTTACGCCCTTTATTACTGGTAATTAATATAACTCCATTGGCACCACGTGAACCATAAATAGCGGTTGCAGAAGCATCTTTTAGAATATCAACCGATTTAATATCCACCGGATTAATATCGCCAATTGAACCCGCAAATGGCACTCCATCAAGTACAATTAACGGATCGTTGCTTCCTGTAAGAGACCTTGTTCCACGAATACGGATCTGCATTGAAGCTCCCGGTTTTGATGAAGTCTGTGTAAGCTCTACACCAGGCAACCTGCCTTGTAATGCCTGTGTAACGTTTGCGGCAGGCACATCATTTAATTCCTTGCCGCCAATAGACGCTACAGAGCCCGTTACAGCTTCTTTCATCTGCGTTCCATACCCGATTACCACAACCTCTTTCAAAAGACTGGAATCTTCTTCGAGAGTTACATTTATTACGGTTTGCCCGTTTACAGCAATTTCTTTGCTTTTTAAGCCTAAGAAACTAAAAACAAGAACTCCGTTGGAAGGCACAGTAATAGAATAATTACCATCAAAACTGGTACTTACTCCATTTTTTGTTCCTTTTAAATTTACATTAGCTCCCGGAATTGGACCACTTGCATCCGATACCATGCCTGTTACTTTAGTCTGTGCACTCGAATGAAGTGACAACACAAACATTAAGATCAAAAAACAAAAGCATTTTAGATGCTTCGCTTTACTTGTAACGAAAAGGTTATTCATAAAAATTGATTTAAATAGTTAAAATTCGATTTCGGTTTGGTTAATTAGTGTATTTACAACAAATATAAAAAAAACAATTAATACACAATCGGTTGTTTGTATTTTTTTTTACGAATTAACAAAAAAAATACGTTCAAAAAAACATTCTATATATTTTTAAATATAAATATTTAAACAATCCATAAACGCTCAATCCTTTTTAAATAAAATTTTAATGATTTAAAGAAGTTTTTTTAGATTCTTTAAAAAAATCATAAAACAAAAAAACCTAAAAAACTTGCTATCCATCAACAGTAGCCAGTAAAAATGAAATACAAATAGTACTAAAATAGAGAATACATAAAATGATATCGATTGCGAATATGAATATACCTGATATTAATTCTGTTTCTAATATTCATTAAAAACCCTTTAAAACAAACAATCGGTTGTTTATACAACAAAAACTCCTTTTCAATATCAATTTGAAAAGGAGTTTAAAATTAGTTTAAAAACTAAATAAGGACTATTTTTTGAAATTATACTTCTAATTTTTTGTTTGAATTGAACTTAAAACTTAGTAATTTTTTTTTACAAATTCATCTTTTTGGCATCTTCTATAAATTGTTTTAACCCAATATCTGTTAGCGGATGCTTGAGTAAACCTTTAATTGCCGATAATGGCCCAGTCATCACATCAGACCCAACTTTTGCGCAGTTTACAATATGCATCGTGTGACGTATAGAAGCCGAAAGTATTTGAGTTTGAAAATTATAATTATCATAAATCTCCCTTATTTCGGCTATTAAATGCATTCCGTCTGTTGAGACATCATCTAATCTTCCCAGAAATGGCGACACATAAGTAGCGCCAGCTTTGGCGGCCAATAAAGCCTGACCTGCCGAAAAGACCAAAGTAACATTGGTTCTGATTCCTCTATCAGAAAAGTATTTACAAGCTTTAATTCCGTCTGCAATCATTGGCAATTTTACCACAATTTGTTCGTGCAACTCAGCGAGTTCCAATCCTTCTTTGATCATTCCGTCAAAATCTGTTGAAATAACTTCTGCCGAAACATCGCCATCGACAATATTACAAATATCAAGGTAATGTTTTAGAATATTGTCTTTGCCCACAATACCTTCTTTTGCCATGAGAGAGGGGTTTGTAGTTACGCCATCCAGAACCCCCAGAGCCTGAGCTTCTTTAATATCTTCTAAATTTGCTGTATCAATAAAAAATTTCATTTTTGTGTTTTTTGGTTTGGTTAATTATTGCTTTCTAAAATATTGATTATAAGCATCGTAAAATACTTATTCAGATATAAAATAAATTTTTGGAAAAAAAATAAGGAAACTAAAGTATCCGAAAAAAACCTGATAACCAGTTTTTTTGATCTTTTATTGGGATAGAAAATTAAAAAAGAAACCACTAACTAAATTTCATTTTTAACGTTTTACAGCTATCACACAAAAAAGAACCGAACTTTAATTTCCTTATAAAATGCTCTCAACAACCTTAGAGATTAAATATATTGGTTGATGATGTTTTCAAACAATTCCTGTTTGCCACTTTGAAGATTTAATTCTCCGTTTTCGTGAGCAATTTTGTATAAATCCTGAAGATTTAATTTTCCATCAGCAAAATCCTTTCCTTTTCCAGAATCGAATGAACTGTATCTTTCTTTTCTTAATTTTTCGTAAGGAGAAGACGTGATGATTTTATCTGCGGTCAAAAGTGCTCTTGCAAAAGTATCAGCACCGCCAATATGAGCCAAGAAAACATCTTCAAGATCGGTAGAATTTCTTCTTATTTTTGCATCAAAGTTAACACCACCGCCTTGCAGGCCACCCGCTTTTAAGAAAACAAGCATTGCCTCGGTAGTTTCCTGAATGTTGTTAGGAAATTGATCCGTATCCCAGCCATTTTGGTAATCGCCTCTGTTGGCATCGATGCTTCCTAACATTCCTGCTTTTGCAGCCACTTCCAGTTCATGCTGAAAAGTGTGTTGAGCCAAAGTAGCGTGATTCACTTCAATATTAATTTTAAAATCTTTATCCAATCCGTATTCGCGTAAAAAGCCAATAGCTGTCGCCGAATCAAAATCGTACTGGTGTTTTGAAGGTTCCATTGGTTTTGGCTCGATAAAAAACGTTCCTTTAAAACCTTGGGCTCTTGCGTAGTCTCTGGACATAGTCAAGAATTGTGCCATGTGGTCTAATTCTCTGCCCATATCAGTGTTTAATAAAGACATATATCCCTCTCTACCACCCCAAAATACGTAATTTTCTCCGTCTAATGCAATAGTAGCATCCAAGGCCAGTTTTACTTGTCCGCCCGCTCGGGCAACCACATTAAAATCGGGGTTGGTCGCTGCTCCATTCATAAATCTAGGATTTGAGAAACAGTTAGAAGTTCCCCAAAGCAACTTGATACCAGATTCGGCTTTTTTCTGTTTTAAATATTCTGTAATCGTAGCCAGACGTCTTTCAGATTCTACAAAAGTCGGACCTTCGGCAACCAAGTCATAATCGTGAAAACAGAAATAATCAAAACCCATTTTGCTGATAAACTCAAAAGCAGCATCTGCCTTATCTTTTGCGGCCTGAATAGGGTCTGTCGATTGATCCCAGGCAAATCTTTGCGTTCCTGGCCCAAACGGATCGCTTCCTTGCCCACAGAACGTGTGCCAGTATGCAATAGCAAATCTAAAATGTTCACGCATGGTTTTTCCTGCCACAACCTGTTCCGGATTGTAATATTTAAAAGCCAGAGGATTGTCGGATTCTTTTCCTTCAAACTTAATTTGACCTATGCCTTTGTAGTATTCTTTATTACCTAAAACTATCATTTGTATCTTATTTATGTGTTAGTATTAATTCTAATTCTTGTTTCCATTTTTGATATGCTTTCTCGTAAGGCTCTTTGTTTTTTAGAGGTAAAAAAGTCATAACATGATCGTTGGTGGTAATACTTGATCCAAATTTTTCAAAATCACCATCCCTTAGTCCAACGGCTCTGGCAGCTCCTACTGCGCCTGTTGTATTGTAAATTTCAATTTCATGTCCGATTAAAGTTGCCACGGTATTCGAAAAAATTTCTGATCGAAAAAGGTTATCATTTCCAGCTCGTATTACATTGATGGCGGCATTATCATCCTTCAGACATTCCATTCCATACACAAAAGAAAAAGCGATACCTTCCAGCGATGCTCGAAATAAATGGGCACTGCTGTGAATGTTTAAATTCAGATTTAAAAAATGAGTACCGATCGTTTTATTGTAGAACATACGCTCAGCGCCATTACCAAATGGAATCACCACTACTCCATCGGCACCAATCCCAATTTTTGAAGCCTTTCGGTTCATGGTTTCATAGGTTTCTGTGCCCATATTATTACGCAGCCAACGGTACTGAATACCTGCTCCGTTGATGTTGAGTAATTTGCCAATTCTTGGCGATGCAACAGCATCATTTACATGTACAAAATTATTTACTCTAGTGCTTTTATTTCCTGCAGCACTATCGCTAACGGCGTAAAAAACACCCGAAGTACCGCCTGTTGCCGCCACTTCACCCGGATTTAAAACATTAAGAGACAAGGCATTGTTGGGCTGATCTCCAGCGCGGTAAACCACAGGAATACCAACAGGAAGCCCCGACTCTTTAGAAGCTTGTGCTGTCACCAAACCCTGATCTGTAAAATTTTCGACAATTTTCGGGGTCAATGACGGATCTATTCCATAATATTCCAGCAGCCATTGGGCAACTTTGTTTTCTGTATAATCCCAAAGCATTCCTTCAGAAAGACCGTTTTTGGTGGTCGTAATCTCGCCCGTAAGTTTAGAGGCGATATAATCCCCAGGCAACATGTATTTGTAAATTTTACTGTAAATTTCGGGTTCATTTTCTTTGACCCATTTTAGTTTCGAGGCGGTAAAATTCCCAGGAGAATTTAGCAAATGTTGCATGCATTTTTCTTTTCCTAAATCATCAAAAGCCTTATCACCAATAGCAACTGCACGGCTGTCGCACCAAATGATCGCATTTCGCAACGAATTGTAATCCTTATCAACAATAACCAATCCGTGCATCTGGTAAGAAATACCGATTCCAAGAATTTTTGAAGCATCGATATTGGCCTCTAAAATGGCTCTTTTGGTAGCTACGCAAATGTATTGCCACCAAATCTCAGGATCCTGCTCTGCCCAATCCGGCTGCAAGGATACGATTTCCATTTCGTTTTGAGGTTCATGCAAAACAACTATCTTTTTGCCCGTAAAAGCCTCTACTAAAGCCACTTTTACAGAAGAACTTCCAATATCATAACCTAGGTAATACATAATTTATACGTTTTTTTATCATTTATAAATTTAATAAATAATACTTTATAAAATTGTTCTTTAATCAAAAGCAGCCTTCTTAATCTGCTATTCCTGCCATTCCGTATGGATTTATGGTCACGATTGAACCATCTTCCAAATACTCAATTTTGGTAACTTTGATACTTCGCAAATGGGTCACGCCTTTTGATAAACTCGAATCATGGTAAAATAAATACCACTCATTGTCTACTTTACAAATCGAGTGATGAGAAGTCCATCCAATCACAGGATTTAGAATTCTTCCCTGATAAGTAAAAGGCCCATACGGATTATCTCCCGTTGCATAACAAATAAAATGTGTATCACCTGTTGAATAAGAAAAATAATATTTGCCGTTGTATTTGTGCACCCACGATGCTTCAAAAAAACGACGATCATTATCTCCTGCAAGGATATTTTTTCCGTTTTCATCTAGAATCTGAATTTCTTTTGGCGTTTCTGCAAATTCTAACATATCCTCGGTAAGAAGTGCCACAATTGGTCCTAACGCAGGTTCGTTTTTAGAAGGTTCTTCACAATCTGGATCATAGGTATTGGCTCGGTATTTTTGAAGTTGTCCACCCCAAATACCGCCAAAATAAATGTAATACTTTCCGTCTTCATCCTCAAAAACAGCAGGATCAATACTGTAACTTCCCGCAATTGGTCCCGGCTCAGGAGTAAAAGGACCTTCCGGTGAATCGCTAATTGCTACCCCAATCTGAAAAATTCCGTTGGCGCGTTTTGCCGGAAAATACAAATAATATTTTCCGTTTTTGCAGGCTGCATCGGGTGCCCACATTTGCTTTTCTGCCCAAGCTACATCCGCTACATGCAAAGCCACTCCATGATCTACAGCTTCTGATTTAATGGTTTCCATCGAAAAAACATGATAGTCTTCCATACCAAAATGATCCCCATTATCATTAAACGGAATACCGGCATCTATATCATGTGAAGGATAAATATAAATTTTATTATTGAATACGTGTGCCGATGGATCAGCAGTATAAATATTGGAAACTAAGGGTTGTGAAATGGCTTTTTTATTAATCTCTTCGAAATTAACTTGCTCAATACTATCTTCAGGCATCGTGATATCTTTATTTTTTAATACTAATTAAGTTCTTCTTTCTTTTAAATCCGATTCTATCTGTACTTCCATTTTTTTATTAATTTTATAGAAAAACAACAAGGCAACGCCAATTAAAAAAGGCATGGCCGGAAAAATACTAACCAATAATTTGATACCATTAATAGCAGTATCGGTTTGAATTAAAGAATTGGGTTGATAATGATAATAGCCCAGAAAAGATGTGGTCAAAGCGCCTCCTATGCTTAAACCTGCTTTTAGACCTACCATCATTGCAGAAAAAATGATAGCAGTGGCGCGACGATTATTTAACCATTCTGAATAATCTGCAACATCTGCAATCATGGCCCACAGAATCGGGATGGTGATACCATAGAAAAATCCGTGGAGAATTTGAGAATAAAACATGAGGCTAACAGACTGTTTTTCAAAAAAATAAAAAGCGATAATAAACAGCGTCGAAATAAATAAAAACGTCGCAAATACATTGCGCTTGCCATATTTATCGGCTAATTTTTTAGATAAGGTAATTCCAACTATCATAAAAATAATACCACCTGCATTAAACAATCCAAATCCCGCTGCAATAGGATCATTCCCAAACTGATTCAATCCCAAACTGGCTAATACTTCTAAAATTGGTTGTATAAAAGTGGCTAACTGATCTTTATTGACATAATTTTCGAAGTAATATACATACGCGCCGCCTTTCATGGCAAGAGTGATAAAAACTAATGTTGTAAGACTGAGCATGATCATCCAAGGTTTGTTTTTTGTCAAATCCTGTAGATCTTCTTTAATGCTTGATTTTTGTTCCGGTTTTGGAATAATGCGTTCTTTTGTAGTAAAAAAAGTGATTAATAACATGATGGTACCAATGATCGCCAAGACGGTCATGACTTTTTCGATACCAATTGCTTTGTCACCATTTCCAGCGCTTTTGATAATCCCAAGCATAAAAACCTGCACAAAAAACTGGGCAAACATAACCGCCACAAAACGATACGATGACAAACTGTTTCTTTCGCGCATATCGCCTGTAATAACTCCACTTAAAGCCGAATAAGGCAAATTATTACCAGCATAAAACAATAACAATAATGTATATGTGACTACTGCGTAAATCACTTTTCCTTTGTATGAAAAATCAGGTGTGGTAAAAGCTAACAAGGCGATCACTCCTAACGGAATTGCCGTTGCCAAAATCCAAGGTCTGAATTTTCCCCATTTCGTAAAAGTTCGATCTGCCAAAACGCCAATAATAGGGTTAAAAATAAAGGCTGCAATTAGTCCCACTACCAGCATGATAATAGAAGAATCCGTAGGAGATAATCCATATATATCGGTATAAAAATAAGCCAGATACGTCATCAAGGTCTGAAAGACTAAGTTAGCTGCTAAATCACCTAAGCTGTATCCTATTTTTTCTTTAATAGATAATTTGTGTGAAATGTTACTCATTATGGGTTGTGGTTATTGGGGTTAGCTTCCGATCAAAAACTGTTTTTTTTATAACAATAGTTAAAGTAATCATCTTAGTTCTTCATACAACCAAAGCAGGTTTTTAAAAGAATTTTAGTTTTAAACAATCGGTTGTGTAAATGTATATAAAAATACGGAATAAAAAAATTACGACATGATTATTTTAGAATCTGAAATAAAAACAATCAATTGTTAATTATTCTGTATTAATAAGTTCTTTTTAGCCTAAATTATTGTTTAGTTTGCTTTAAATTCACAACACTAAAATATGCTTTTTTAGGCTGCATTTTGGCGTCAAACAATAAAGGGTAATTAGTTCTCCCTTTTATAGGCCAATCATTAAGCCACGATTGTTTATCATCTACTCCCCAAAAGGTCACTCTGCTAATTTTATCTTTATGTTTTAGGAATAATTTAAAGATAGAGGCGTATCGGTCTGCCAGTTTGGTCTGAATAGAATCAGGAATTTTTTCTGCATACGGATTCATTTTGGCATTCCCTTCAAAATTTTGATTTACATCAGCACCTCTTAAATCCCAGGGATTTGGCAAAACCGTGATGTCTAATTCTGTAAAAGCTACTTTTAGACCCAGAGCCGAATAAGCCAGAATGCTTTCTTCGATTACTTCCAAAGATGGACGGTCTAACTTCCAATGTGCCTGAATACCAACACCATTAACTTTAGCGCCAGCTGCTTTTATTTTTTTTATTAATGTAATGGCACCTTCTCTTTTAGCAGGTTCTTCTATGTTATAATCGTTATAATACAGCTGTACTTGAGGGTCTGCTTTTTCTGCCAATTTGAAAGCATCAGCCAGATAATTTTCACCCAGTACATTCAAAAAAATTGATTTTCTTAACGTTCCATCTTCGTTTAAAGCTTCGTTGACAACATCCCAAGAATTGATTCTGCCTTTGTACTTAGAAACTATCGTTGAGATATGATCTTTCATAAAAGCTTTCATCTCGGTACTATCTTTTATTTGCTCCATCCAAGGTGCCAATTGGCTGTGCCAGATCAAAGTATGACCGTGAATAAACATTTTATTTTTTTCGCCATAAGCCACAAATTTATCCGATAATGTAAAATCGTACTTATCTTTAGAAGGATGTATGTACATCGATTTCATGATATTCTCCGCTGTAATACTATTAAACTCCTTGGTGATCAAAGAATCTGTTTTGACCTCTTTTTCTTCAATTTGACTGGCACTCAAAGCTGCTCCGATGTAAAAATCATCTTTGTAAGTATTTTTTAAAGAAACCTCTTCTTTAGAAGCGCAACTGTTTAAAATAAGAAGCGATAATAGCAATAAATAGTGGTTAAGTACTCTCATTTTTATGGTTTTTTGTTAGGTTAAAATTTATTTGGAGGCAACTTAGAAATTAAACAATAATGTCGGCGTCAATCATATTCACAAACAATTGTAAATATTTGGCAAACTGTAATGTTTTTTTTTGAAAATCTACTGAGCTAACTTGTAAACAATACCCATTTCGAGGCCTCTAAGTTCTGCCAGTCCTTTGAGTCTTCCTACCAAAGAATAGCCGGGATATTGATCCTCTCCTTCCTCAATGCTATGCAAAAAACCGTGATCAGGACGCATTGGCAAACTCACATTTCGCTGGTTCATCATCAACACTATTTTTTCGACAATCGCAGCCATTTTGGCGTCTCCATTTAAGTGTTCTGATTCTCTAAAAACATTTTCATTCTCTCTTATCGTATTTCTTAGATGCAAAAAATGAATGCGATCTCCATAATCGTCAATAATTTTTTCCAGATTGTTTTTGGGGTTTGCACCCAAAGAACCGGTGCAATAACACAATCCGTTGGCGTTTAAAGGTACAGCCTCAAAAATCGATTTGATATCATTTTCAGTCGACACAATTCGGGGCAAACCTAAAACTGAAAATGGCGGATCATCTGGATGAATGGCTAATTTTACCTGATACTTTTCTGCAATAGGAGCTACTTCTGATAAAAAGTAAATCAGATTTTTTCTTAATCTTTCATTATCAATATCAGCGTAATTATCTAGTAAAGTAAGGATTTGTTCTGTTGTGAAATTAATTTTACTTCCCGGCAATCCCAACAATACATTTTTAAAAAGTACTGCTTTTTCTTCTTCAGAAAGTTTACTGCCAAACTGTAATGCATTATTTTTGTCTGTTTCAGAATAATCTGTCTCCGCATTGGGTCTTTTTAAAAGATACAAATCAAAATAAGTAAAAGCATCTTTATTGTACAACAGCGCTTTACTTCCGTCTTGATTGATAAAACTGTGATCGGTACGAACCCAGTCTAAAATAGGCATAAAGTTATACGTAATAGTTTTGATGCCACAATCTGCAAGGTTTTTGATACTAATTTTATAGTTCTCGATGTATTGCAAATAATTACCTGACGCTCTTTTTATTTCTTCATGAACAGGCAGACTTTCTACCACCACCCATTGCATTCCGGCATTTTTTATTATTTGCTGCCTTTCTATAATGTCTTCAACTCTCCAAACTTCTCCAACAGGAATTTGGTGCAAAGCGGTTACAATTCCGGTTGCTCCGGCTTGCTTAATATCTAATAAACTAACTTTGTCTTGTGGACCAAACCAGCGCATGGTTTGCTGCATTTTTATCATGGTATGTCTGTATTATAATTAAAAACCAATACTGTTACCACCGTCTACAGGCAGTACAGTTCCAGTTGTAAATTTCGATTCGTTTGATGCAAAATAAAAAACAGCATCTGCAATATCAGATGGTTCTCCTAAGATTCCCATTGGCGTTCTGCCCAGCACTTTATTTTTTCTTTCGGGATCATTATCTAAAGCTTTCGCCGACATTTTGGTTTTGATAAAACCAGGTGCAACACAATTGACACGAATACCAAAAGGAGCCAATTCTACCGCCATTGCTCTTGTCATCGATTCGATCGCACCTTTGCTGGCCGAATAAGCAATGACTTTGGGAATACCATATTGCGATGCCATCGAACTGATATTAATAATGTTTCCTCCCTTATTTTCTTTCATGTTTTTTACAACGGCTTTACTCACTGCAAAAACACTTAAAAGGTTGGTATGAATTATCGATAAAAAATCTTCATCGGTGACATCCAGAAACTCTTTTTTGAGATTGATCCCTGCATTATTTACCAAAATATCAATCGGCGTATTTTTAGTCAATTTCTCAATCATGGCAGGGATTCCCGCTATATCATTCAGATCAAATAAAACCGGAATTGCATTTTTGCCTATTTCTTGACAAGCTTCTTCTGTTTTTTCTTTTGATCTTCCGATTACGTAAGTTGTTATGCCGTTATCACATAATTTTTTTGCTGTTGCAAAACCCAAACCTGAATTTCCTCCGGTTACAATTGCTGTTTTTTTTATGCTCATATTTTTTAATTTGAATATTAATTTCCAGGTGCAAAAGGAAATTTTAAGGATTGAAAATACTCTAAAGTTTGTGTGGGTTTCTCTACTCCGGCGGGTAATTCTTTACCCGAATACTGTTGAAAATAAAGCAAACATGCATCTCGCCACCATTTTGCTTCTTTATATTGAATTTCTAATAACATTTGTACCTCCTTAAAACGTTCGCCATCTACATACTTTTCAGTTTTATTCCAAATGTTTTGCATTTCTTTTACCTGATCTACACCTTCTTGATATTTCAACGATAAACCGTTCCAAAGTGTCTGTCCATTTTTAAGTTTATAATCCCAGGAGACATGATGAAACCACAATAAATCTTTTTCAGGACAAGTTGCCACGTTATCAAAAAGTTTCTCAATTTCCGGTGTGTATTGCGAGGTTGCATTCGTGCCAGTTTTTGATCTGTCGAAACCTATTCCGTTTTTATCTGCTTTGTGATAATAAACGGGATTCCATTCTGGTCTTGATAAATTGGCCACCCAAGGCCCCGGTCCATAATGATGCCCTGTATCCATGATATGATGCAAACCTAAAGGCGTCATATAATTTACAACCGTCTCACGCGATTTTATCATCATTTCCTTTACTGGTTTGATAAAATTTTCATCATTGGAAAAAGTACATTTCAGCCATTCATCAGCAATTGTTTCTGAATCTAAATACGGATTCCATGCTAATCTGCCAAAGCCATACCAATTTGCCTGCGCAAAAGGATGTCCGGTCCAGTTGAGATCGTTTCCAATGTTTGAAACTCCGGCAATTCCGGTAAATTTAGCATTATACAAAGAACCATCAACTACTTTGGCAACCGTAGAACCTTTCCCTTTTTGATAGGTATCCGAATCTAAAACTTCTTTAAATAATTGCGGGAGATAAACCAAATGAGTGCTAAAACCGAGATACTCCTGCGTAATCTGAAACTCCATCATAATAGGCGTTTTTTGCATTGCGCCAAACAAGGGGTGAAAAGGTTCTCTTGGCTGAAAATCAATCGCACCATTTTTGACTTGAACAATCACGTTATCTCTAAACTTACCGTCATAAGGCTGAAATTCGGCGTAAGCCTGTTTTGCTCTATCATTTGCATCGTGTTCTGAATAGACAAAAGCCCTCCACATAATCACACCCCCAAAAGGAGCGACAGCATCTGCCAGCATATTGGCACCATCAACATGATTTCTGCCATAATTTTGTGGTCCTGGCTGACCTTCTGAATTTGCTTTTACCAAAAATCCGCCAAAATCGGGAATTATTTTGTAGATTTTTTTCGCTTTATCTTTCCACCAATTTGCAACAGCGGTGTCTTTTGGGTCAGCCGTTTTTAAACCACCTATTTCAACCGGAGCCGAAAAACGGGCAGTCAGATACACTTTTATTCCGTAAGGTCTAAAAACATTAGCCAACGCCTCCACTTTTTCCAAATATTGAGGTGTAAGAATCAAAGCATTTGCATTTACATTGGTCAAAACGGTTCCGTTAATACCTATTGAAGCGTTTGCTCTGGCATAATCTATATACCTTTGATCAATAAAATCGGGTAATTTTTGCCAATTCCAGAGAGAAAATCCCGCATAGCCACGTTCTATAGTTCGATCTAAATTATCCCAATGATTTAAGATGCGGAGATTTATTTTTGGAGACTCAGTAATCTCCAGATTTTTGATGGATTTATTTGTCTGAATCCTTCGTAAAAAACTGTAAACTCCGTATAAAACACCTACATCATTTTTTCCTGTAATTACAATATGTTTTGCGTTATTTACGGTAACCGATTTAATTACAAAACCTTCCTCATTTATTTGAGTTATATCAGATGCTACTACTTTTTGAAGTTCAGGGTTTAAAGCAGACTGAGCTCCCACAACCAGAGTATTTTGACCTTCTAACTTAGATTTTACTTCTAATTTTTTTTCCAGCATACTGTTCAGGCCTAATTCTAATTCTTTCACAGCAATTTTAGAAGTTTCAGAATTTCCTAAACCAACGATTCCTGTAATGGATGTAGTATATTCTGAACGGATTTTGGAGTTGGTTATCTTATCATACTGAAGCCATAACTTATAATCCTTCTGAGCCCATGAAGAACATGAAATTATAAAAAGCACTATTACAAATGCTAACAAAGTCTTTTTTGTGTGCCTCATTATCTTAATTATTTTTTTATTTTGATTTACATCTAATTCGTTAATTCATACTTAAAACCGTGCTATTGGCAAAAAAATACTTAAAAAAGTATGGCATTAAAAAAAATACAACATTTGCAATCGGTTGTGTAAAAATATAAAAAAAACGTAATAAAAAAATAAAAACTTAAAAATTTAACTAGAGTAATGTTGTCAACTAGCATTTCAGTAGTTGCAATCAGATTGAATACGTTTTAATTTTCATCAAAAAGCCTATTAATACCTATGAAAGTATAACAGGCTTTTTGATTTAAATCTAAAATATAATTTAAATTTTCTTTGAAGACTCACGTACTAAAACCTGCGTGTTTAAAAAAGTAATTTCTTTGGCTTCTTCCTCTTTAACAGATTTTAAATTTTTAAAAATCAGCTCTGCAGCTGCTTTCCCCATCTTTTCAGCGGGATGCGTTATAGTAGAAATATTTGGTTCGATTATTTCTGAAATGGGATCATTATTAAACCCAATTACCGCAAACTGGTCCGGCACTTTGATACCTCTTTTTTTTGCAGTCTGAACAGCGCTTACTGCAAGAATATCTCCAGGAGCAAAAAGACCATCCGGAGGTAATTTTAAATCAAATAAGTGATTACTGGCTTTGACTCCCTCTTCATAAGTCATTTCTTTTAGGCTGATAATTAAATCATTTTCTACCGGCAAATCGTGTTCTAACAAAGCATCCGTATACCCTCTTTTTCGCTCATTATAAAGAGTCCCAAATTCTGATCCCGCGGTTAAGTGCGCAATTCTCTTGCATCCTTGCTCGATAAGATGCTTTGTTGCTTTATAACCCGCCAAATAATTATTGATCACTACTCGAAAAGTATCATAATCTCTCGGAACCCTGTCCACAAAAACCAGCGGAATATTATTATTGGAGAATTGTCTAAAATGAGAAGTATCTTTGGTTTCCATTGCAAGAGAACAAATCACCCCGCTGACACGATTACTGTATAATGATTTCGCCAAATCTACCTCCATCTCGTACGAGTCATGCGATTGCATAATAATAACCGAATACTCTGATTTTCTGGCAGTAATTTCGATACCGCTAATTAAAGAGGATAAAAAAGGCTGCGTAATTGTGGGAATTAAAATTCCAATCGTTTTAGATTGATTACCACGCAGTCCTGCCGCCAAAGTATTTGGAACAAACCCCATTTCTTTAGCAGTCTGTTTTACCTTTTTTATGGTTTGCTCACTGATAGTATGGTGATCTTTTAAAGCTCTCGAAATTGTTGAGGTAGCAAGATTCAGTCTCTCCGCAATATCATAAATCGTTACATGTCTGTGTTCTTCCATTAATTATTGTACTAAAAAGTAAAAGTAATTATTTTAATGATATAACAATCCATTCTCTGTCAATTTAGCATATTCTAAATCTCCAAATGATTTTAATAACAAATTATGATTATTTCGTATGATACTCAAAACATAATTTTTTTATTTTGAAAAAAAGCTATTTCTTTACACAATCGGTTGTTTGAAAGCTAAAGTAAATAATTTATAACCATACATTGTTTAATCTCAAAAAACATAAAGCTTATGAAATCACAAAAATTCAAATATCTAGTACTGCTATTGACCACGTGTTGTTGCTTCGGGCAGGAAAATCAGGGAAAATTTTTATTTCAAGATACTAATTTAACTTTTGAAGAACGAGTAGACGATCTCGTAAGCCGATTAACATTAGAAGAAAAAGTATCACAAATGCTCAATTCATCCCCAGCGATCCCAAGGCTGGGAATTATAGCTTATGACTGGTGGAACGAAACATTGCACGGTGTAGCAAGAACTCCTTTCAAAACCACGGTTTATCCGCAGGCAATAGCTATGGCAGCAACATTCGACAAAAATTCACTTTACAAAATGGCAGATTATTCGGCACTGGAAGGAAGAGCGATTTACAATAAAGCCGTAGAATCCAACAGAACCAACGAGCGTTATATGGGGCTTACTTATTGGACACCAAATATTAATATTTTTCGCGATCCGCGTTGGGGTCGCGGACAGGAAACTTATGGTGAAGATCCTTATTTAACGGGTACATTAGGAGATTATTTTGTTAGAGGTCTGCAAGGAGATGATCCTAAATATTTGAAAGCTGCTGCATGTGCAAAACATTATGCCGTACACAGCGGACCTGAGTCTTTGCGTCATACTTTTGATGTTGATGTTACACCTTACGAACTCTGGGATACCTATCTTCCCGCTTTTAAAAAATTAATAACCGAGTCGAATGTGGCAGGGGTTATGTGTGCTTATAATGCTTTTAAAACGCAGCCCTGTTGTGCCAGTGATATGCTGATGACAGATATTCTTCGTAACCAATGGAAATTTGAAGGTTATGTAACCTCAGACTGCTGGGCAATTGACGATTTTTTTAAGAATCATAAAACACATCCCGATGCTGAATCGGCTGCTGCCGATGCCGTTTTTCACGGTACTGACATTGATTGTGGTACAGATGCTTACAAAGCTTTGGTTCAGGCTGTAAAAAACGGAAAAATTAGTGAGAAACAGATAGATATTTCTGTAAAAAGACTTTTTATGATACGTTTCAGATTAGGAATGTTTGATCCGGTAGCAATGGTAAAATATGCTCAGACGCCATCTTCGGTTCTGGAAAGTCAGGAGCATCAACAGCACGCCTTAAAGATGGCCAGACAATCTATGGTCTTACTTAGAAATGAAAAAAATATTCTGCCTCTGAATAAAAACTTAAAAAAAATTGTTGTTCTTGGTCCAAATGCAGATAATTCAATTTCTATTTTAGGAAATTACAACGGAACCCCGAGTAAACTAACTACTGTTTTACAAGGTATTAAAGAAAAAATAGGTACAAACACAGAGATTGTTTACGAGAAAGCAATCAACTTTACCAACGATACTTTATTGGTATATCAAAACCTTAAAAATCAATATTCGTATGAAGAAAAACAAGGCTTTAAAGCCGAATATTATGATAATGTAAACTTATCCGGAAATCCCGTGATGACAAGAACTGAACCCGAAATAAATCACTTTTGGCAGGAAGGCGAAGCTGTTGTACAAAACATTAAAGCCAACCATTTTTCTGCCCGATACAGCACTAATTTTACCGCAGAGAGCGATGGCTCTATAACATTTGAACTCAGCGCAGACGATGGTTATCGTTTTTTAATTGATGGAAAAGAAGTGATAAACGCATGGACAAAAAACAGATGGGGAGAAAAAACATTTAAATTAATTACCAAAAAAAATACTGTCTACAAATTAGTTTTAGAATATTGGCAGGGAGAAGGAAAAGCAAATGTGTCATTAAATACTGGGAATTTTGAGAAAACTGACTTTATAAAATTAGTAGACAAACATAAAGATGCCGATGCTTTTATTTACGTTGGCGGGATATCTCCGCAGCTTGAAGGTGAAGAAATGCCTGTTAACTTTCCCGGTTTTTCAGGTGGAGACCGCACCTCTATACTGCTTCCTGAGGTACAAACCCGATTGATGAAGGCACTAAAAACCTCAGGAAAACCAGTGATTTTTGTTATGATGACCGGAAGTGCAATTGCCGTTCCCTGGGAAGCAGAAAATATTCCTGCCATAGTAAATGCATGGTACGGAGGTCAGGCGGCAGGAACCGCGGTCGCTGATGTTTTATTTGGAGATTATAATCCCGGGGGAAGACTGCCTGTAACTTTTTACGGCAGCGATTCAGATCTTTCTGCTTTTGTAGATTACAGTATGGAAAACAAAACGTATCGCTACTTTAGAGGCCGTCCGCTTTTTGGTTTTGGATACGGGCTCAGTTATACTTCATTCAAATATGATCAATTGGATGTTTCTTCTAAAATAAAAAAGAATAACAGTCTTGCTGTGTCTGTAAGGATAACCAATACGGGCAAAACTGAAGGTGATGAAGTAGCCCAATTATATATAATCAATCAGGATTCGTCTGTAAAAGCACCACTAAAAAGTCTTAAAGGATTTGAAAGGCTTACTTTAAAACCCGGTGAAAGTAAAAAAATTAGGTTTACTCTTTCTTCCGAAGACCTTTCTTATGTTACCGCTCAAGGTGAACTTAAACAATTTGAAGGCAAAATTAAACTTGCAATCGGAGGCTCTCAACCTGATGAAAAAAACCAAACAAAAAGCAATATTATTTCGAAAATCATTGAGATAGAAAAATAAAAACAGCAATCATTATCTCGACTTTAACAAGCTTATTTTTATAGCAATTACAATAAAAAATCCCATAACATCATGCGAGTTATGGGATTTTATGTTTTTTATTAAAGGTTTGTTTTTTATTCTAAAACAAAACTCACACTAACATTTGCGGTAATTTCTATTTCTCCGATAGCCAATGTTTCGTTTGAAGCACCTGCATCGGCAGACTCTTTCATTCGCATTGCAGCATATAAAGGCTGTGGGTGATATACTTGCGAGTTATCAGAAATAGTGATCGCTTTACCTACTTTTTGTCCTAATACAGAAACATAATCTTCTGCTTTTAATTTAGCATCTTTAATGGCCAATTTACGAGCTTCTGATTGATATTGTGCCAATTTAGATGATTCAAAAGTAACATTGTCCAGACGATTAATTCCTTGCTGCACCAATCCTTCCATCAATTCATCATATTTAGACAAATCTTTCAGAACAATTTCGACAGTTTGGTTAGCATTGTACGTTGTTTTCTTTTTCTCATAATCAAAAATTGGATTCAAAGAAACTTGTTTTGTTCTAAAATCGGCAGTTGGCACATTCATTTTTTTTATGAATTTTAAAACGGCATCCATTTTTTCGTCGTTTTGCTTTTTGACTTCTTTAGCATTACTCCCAGTGGTTTCAACTGTTGCCGAAATGCAAACCTGATCGGGTGTCACTTTTACTTTACCTTCTCCATTTACATTTATTTGCGGAATTTGTTTTATTTCTTGACCGTAAGACATTGTCATAAACATGATAGTTAAAAATAGTACTAGCTTTTTCATTTTCTGATTAATTTAAATTTGTTATGTAATCTCTTACCAAAAGTTGTGCCAACATTATAATTTATTCATTTTAGCCATCACAAAAAGTATTATAATAGGAATCGCCAATAAGATCGTCATTAAACTATGATCTACCATTAAACTTGGCTCTTTTATCAAAGTAATCAGATAGCCTCCCACCGCGCCGCCAAAATGTGCGGTATGCCCGATGTTATCATTTTTAGCTTTCATTCCATAAATAGAATATAAAAGATATAAAATTCCGAAAAGATAAGCCGGAATATTAATCAGGAAATACAAACCAATGGTAGAATTGGGTTCGAGCAAAATTGCAGAATATAGCACACCAGTAACTGCTCCAGAAGCCCCTACTGCACGGTAACTAAAGTCATTTTTATGAAAAACCATCGTCAGTAAACTGCCAAATATCAAACTGCCAACATAAATCAATAAAAAAGAAATACTGCCTAAATGCGCTATTACGGCTGGAGCAAAAAACCATAATGTTAGCATATTAAAAGCCAAATGCATCATATCTGCATGCAGAAATCCTGACGATAACATCCTGATTTGTTCTCCCGAACGAATACTTCCTACATGAAATTCATATTTTCTAAAAAAAGAATAATCATTAAAGCCTTTATAACTTACCAGAACATTCGCAACAATAATCCCTATCAAAATGGTATTCATACACTATATTTAATTTGAAGCGTAAATATAGTAATTCCGCTAAGAAACTAAAGTTAGCAAAAAGCCAAAATAATTCTGGATATTTATTTTTACTTTATATTTGTAAAAAAATTTAGATGCAGTTTCTTGTTTATATACTAGCCTACCCTTTGCTCTGGCTAATTTCTATACTTCCTTTTCGGATATTTTATTTGCTTTCTGATTTTGTCTATTTTCTGGTATATCATATTTTAAGATACCGCAGAAAAGTGGTTCGTGAAAATCTGTCACTTACTTTGCCCAATTTAAATGATGCTGAAAGAAAAACGATCGAAAAGAAATTTTATCAACACATGTGCGATATGTTTTTAGAAATGATAAAAACTATGACAATTTCGCCCGAAGAAATGGCAAAAAGATTTACCGTTACCAATATTGAATTAGTACGGGAATATGAAGCAAAAAACAAAAGTATTGTATTGTTTGCATCGCATTACGCCAGTTGGGAATGGCTTTTGACACTTAATAAACAACTTAAATTTAAAGCTTACGGAGTGTACAAAAAAATTGCAAATCCTTATTTTGATAAATTAGTTCGAAAAATCAGGTCGAAATACGATGCCGAATTGGTAGAAACTAAAAAAACAATTCCGTTGATGGCGCAAAATCAGCGTGAAGGAATTTTAAGCCTTTACGGTTTGGCGAGCGATCAATCTCCAAAAATGGATAGAATTTTTCATTGGAAAACATTTATGGGTATCGAAGTTCCTGTGCATACGGGAGCAGAAATGCTGGCAAAAAAATATGATTTGAGTGTTTTATTTGTGAAAGTAAAAAAATTAAAAAGAGGTTATTATGAAGCTACATTTGTTCCGATTTGTAATAATTCAAAAGAATTTAGTGATTTTGCCATCACAGAAATGTATTTGAAAGAAGTTGAAAAACAAATTCTAGAAGCGCCCGAATATTATCTTTGGACGCATAAAAGATGGAAATACAAACGATAAATTATTCAATTTCAAAAAGTCCAAAAGGTATCATTTACTTTCTGGACTTTTTTTGTTTATAAAGCTTCCGAAAGGAGTAAATAATTAAAGTATGTGTTTTTTGATGGGTTTTTGTAATGTTTTTTCCAAAACAATAAACTAAAAAAATGGTGTAAACGACTTACATTTGAAGTTGATAAGTTTAACCCAAATCTTTTCAAAAAATCCTACTTATGATAAAAAAAATAATTTTAGCACTCCTTATGAGCAGTGTTTCCATTAACAGTTTTTCGCAAAGCCCCAAACGCGGAATTGCTTATGGGAATCATTCTCTGCAAGATTTACAAGCTCTAAAACCCGGAATTTCGTGGTGGTACAACTGGGGTTCTCTTCCCGAGAATGATCTTAACGCCAATTATGCTTCTTTGGGAGTTGAATATGTTCCGATGGCATGGGGAAGGGTAAATGATACTGATCTTCAATCTTTTATTGAAAAAATAAAACCCGGCACAAAATATCTGTTGGCTTTTAATGAACCCAATTTTAATGATGGCGCTCGCTTAACGCCTCAAGATGCCGTGAATGCATGGACAAATATTGAAAAAATTGCTGCAGCAAAAAATCTGGAAATCATAAGCGCATCGCCGGCTTACAACGGTCCAAATAATTATGGCGGTTACAGCGATCCTTTGCTGTGGCACGATCAATTTTTTAGTCTTTGTCCAAACTGCAAAGTAGATTACATTTCGTTTCACACGTATGATAATACTGCGGGATCTGTCATTGGTGTTACCGGCCTTCTAAAAAAATATGGAAAACCTATTTGGGTAACCGAATTTGCGAACAGAGTTATTCAGACAGCTGATGAGAAAACTGCTTTTATGAAGCAAATCATAACAAATTTTGAAAATGATCCGGACATCTACAGATATTCATGGTTTACAGGCAGAGTTCCCGCAAATTGGACAGACATGCTTCAAGGACAGCTTTTAAATCCTACAAGCGGCGTTTTGAATCCCATCGGAACCGAATATATTAATGTTAGTTATACCACCAAAAAAATGAATGTTCCAGGCCGAATTGTAGCGAACAAACATTATCGTCGCAAAGGAACAAGCTTGCAAAACACTACAGATTCTGGAACTACCCAAAATGTGAATTTAATAAATGAAGGAGATTGGAATGAATTTATACTAAATGTCGCCGATGCCGGAACGTACAAACTAACTTTTAGAATCGCTTCTGCAACCACTTCCGGAAAATTTGATATTACTGTAAACGGTGTTGTTGCAAAAACTGATGAAACTTTTCCTGCAACGGGTGGATTGCAAACTTTTGCAGACAAAATTGTAAACGGAGTTACGTTGCCAAAAGGAGAAGTTTTATTAAAAATTAAATTCAAATCAAACGATATGAGTTTTAATTATATTGATGTTGCAACAGCAAATTTAGGCGTGAACGATCCTATAGTTGAAAAAGATTCTTTTAGTATTTATCCAAATCCGTTTAAAAATCAGGCGACACTTCAAATAAAATCAAGCAATACAGAACCTTTGACAATAAAAATTGTCGATATGAAAGGAGCCATTTGTTACTCGTCTGATGCTCATTCAACCAATGAAGATATTAAAATTGGAGATAAACTTTCGGCTGGAATTTATATCGTGACAGCAGTTTATGGCTCGGTTAAGAAATCATTCAAAATCATTAAAAATTAAGACTTCTCTAAAATAGTTGACACAAAAAAACTCTTTCAAACCAATGAAAGAGTTTTTTTTATTGAATGCATTTATAAAGATTAAATTCCTGCTATTGCTTTTATTTCATCTATAATTCGAAGTGCCAAAACATCCGCTTTTTCTTGTGAAGGAGCTTCAGTGTAAATACGAATAATTGGTTCTGTGTTTGATTTTCTTAAATGTACCCACTCTGTGGCAAAATCAATTTTCACACCATCAATTGTAGTAATATCTTCATTTTTGTATTTTTCTGTCATCGCTATCAAAATAGCGTCAACATCAATTTGAGGTGTAAGTTCAATTTTATTTTTGCTCATATAATACTCCGGATAAGAAGCTCTTAAAGCAGAAACCGACATTTTTTTCTGTGCCAAATGTGTTAGAAATAAAGCTACTCCAACCAAACTGTCGCGCCCGTAATGCAACTCCGGATAAATTATGCCACCATTACCTTCACCGCCGATAATTGCTTTATTTTTTTTCATCAATTCTACTACATTCACCTCGCCTACTGCACTAGCCTCATAATTTCCTTTATGAGCAACGGTTACATCACGCAATGCGCGAGAAGAGGACATATTCGAAACTGTATTGCCTGGAGTTTTACCCAAAACAAAATCGGCGCAAGCCACCAAAGTATATTCTTCTCCAAACATTTCTCCATCTTCGCAAATAAAAGCCAAACGATCTACATCGGGATCAACAACAACTCCTAAATGTGCTTTTTCTTTGACAACCAATTCCGAAATATCAGTTAAATGTTCTTTTAAAGGCTCTGGATTATGAGGAAAATGACCGTTTGGTTCGCAGTATAATTTTACCACTTCAACGCCCATTAATTCTAATAATTTAGGAATGATAATTCCCCCTGACGAATTTACGCCATCTACAACTACCTTAAATTTTGCTGCTTTTACGGCTTCAATATCTACCAATGGCAAATTCAAAACTTCATCAATATGAATATCCATATAAGCATCATTCGAAGTAATTTCGCCTAAACTATCCACATCCGAAAAATCAAAAGCTTCTGCTTCTGCTATTTCAAGAATTTTAGCGCCATCGTCGCCACTCAAAAATTCTCCTTTTTCGTTTAATAATTTCAGGGCATTCCATTGTTTTGGATTGTGGGAAGCTGTCAAAATAATTCCGCCATCTGCTTTTTCTAAAGGTACGGCAACTTCTACGGTTGGTGTGGTCGAAAGACCTAAATCGATGACATTAATTCCTAAACCAATTAATGTATTGACCACCAAATTATGAATCATAGGCCCCGAAATTCTGGCATCACGACCAATTACAACGGTTAATTTTTCTTTTGGAGAATTATTTTTAAGAAAAGTACCGTAAGCCGAAGCAAATTTTACAGCATCAACAGGAGTCAGGTTATCCCCTACTTTTCCTCCAATAGTACCTCGTATACCTGAAATTGATTTTATTAAAGTCATTTTTTTGAGTTATATTTATTGTTTTACAAATATAAAAAAGTTGCTCAGTAACTGAAGATAATAAGGGATTAAGTTTTGAAAAACATATTGTATGCTTAAAACGTGCAGCATATAATTTATGAAAGAAATTTTATACATTTACAATCATAAAGCGCACAAATTTGAATATTAAGACGCTTTGTAACACCAAAAACAATGAATTTTTTAGCGCACATTTACCTGTCTGGTGACCATGATTTGATAAAAATCGGCAATTTTATGGCCGATGGAATTCGAGGCAAACAATTTGAACATTTTCCGGAAGATGTACAAAAAGGAATTATTTTGCACCGATCAATTGACACTTATACCGATTCGCACGATATTTTTAGACAAAGCACTAAAAGATTACACGAAAAATACCACCACTATTCGGGTGTGATTGTAGATATCGTTTACGATCACTTTTTGGCAAAAAACTGGACAAAATATTCAGATGAAAATCTGGAAGAATTTATCAATAGATTTTATGCTTCATTGCACCAAAATTATGATATTTTAACAGAGAAAACAAAAGGAATGATGCCTTACATGATTGAGCACAACTGGCTTTTAAGTTATCAAACCGTTGAAGGAATTCATCGGATTCTGACTCAAATGGACAGACGTTCTAAAAACGAATCGAAAATGCAATTTGCCAGTGAAGAATTAGTAGCATTTTACACTGAATTTGAACAAGAATTTACCTTGTTTTTTGAAGATTTACGACAACATTCAAAACAAAAACTACTTTCTTTATGAAAAAGATCAAAACACTTATATTTAGCCTAATTTATGTAGGTTGTATTGCGCAGCAAACTACTACAAAACCAACAGGACTAGTGGTTACCAAAGCTATGGTGGTTTCTGCCCGACAAGAAGCCTCGCAAATTGGCGTTGCAATCATGAAAAAAGGAGGCAATGCTTTTGATGCAATGGTAGGTACAGAACTAGCGCTGGCAGTAGCATTTCCTTTTGCAGGAAACATAGGCGGTGGCGGTTTTATGGTCTATCGAAAAGCAAATGGTGAAGTAGGTTCGCTGGATTATCGCGAGAAAGCACCTCTGGCAGCCACAAAAGACATGTTTTTGGATAAAGATGGTAATGTCATTAAAGGAAAAAGCACCGAAACAGCTCTGGCAATAGGAATTCCCGGAACAGTTGCCGGAGTTTTTGCAGTACACAAAAAATTAGGTTCTTTGCCCATGTCTGAAATTTTAAAACCAGTTATCGCTTTGGCAGAAAAAGGCGTGATCGTCACCGAAAAGCAAGAAAAAAGCATGAACGATTACCGCGCCGCTATCGTAAAAATCAATGGTACGAAGACACTTTTGGCAACCGAATTTAAAAAAAATGATACCATTAAATACTTGGCTTTAGCCGAAACATTGAAAAGGATTTTAAAAAACGGCAGAGATGAGTTTTATAAAGGAAAAACAGCTCAAATTTTAGTTGATTATCTTCAAAAAAGAGGCGGTATCATTACACTTGAAGATTTAGCAAAATATGAAGCAAAATGGAGAAAACCTTTGCAATTTGCTTATAAAGATTTAAAAATAACTTCAATGTCTCCACCAAGCAGCGGTGGTATTTGTTTAGGTCAAATACTAAAGATGATTGCGCCTTATGATTTGGCACAAATGGGGCACAATACAGCAGCTTCTATTCAGGTAATTGTAGAAGCAGAAAGAAGAGCGTATGCTGATAGAAGTCAGTTTTTGGGCGATCCCGATTTTGTAAAAATTCCTGTAAAAGCTTTATTGGATGATGCTTATTTAAAAGGCAGAATGGCTACTTTTAATCCTGAAAAAGCCAGTTTATCCTCAGAAATTAAAGAAGGAAAAGTAAATTATAATGAAAGCCTTGAAACCACACATTATTCTATTGTAGATGCTCAGGGAAATGCCGTTGCAGCCACAACAACGATCAATGATGGTTATGGTTCTAAATATTATTGTGATGAATTGGGTTTCTTTTTGAACAACGAAATGGATGATTTTAGCGCAAAACCGGGTTCTCCAAATATGTTTGGATTGGTAGGAAATGAAGCCAATAGTATTGCTCCTCAAAAACGAATGTTAAGCTCTATGACACCCACTATTGTCGAGAAAAACGGAAAACTTTTTATGGTTTTGGGTTCTCCGGGAGGCTCTACTATTATAACCACTGTTTTACAGGCGATTCTAAATGTGTATGAATACAAATTAAGCATGCAGGAGGCGGTAAATGCACCTCGTTTTCACCATCAGTGGCTACCTGACCTTATTACTTTTGAGCCCAATACTTTCGACACAAAAACAATTGATGCCCTTAAGGCAAAAGGCTATTTGATCAATGAAAAAGCAACTCCAGTAATTGGAAAACTGGATGCCATACTGGTTTTGCCTAATAATACCCTTGAAGGCGGAGCAGATTTTAGGGGCGATGATACCGCCGTTGGATTTTAAATTTATCCATTCTTTTTTTTCGGAAATTTAGAGAAATAAGAGTTTTTAATTTTTAGAAAATGAAGTCTTTTTTTTATTAAATTTACAGCCAAAACCAAACAAAAACCTATATGTCCGAAGAATCTTTTTCAGAAGAAAAACAACCCACTAAGAATTCAAAAAAAATAAAAATTGGTATTACGATAGCCATTATTGTGGTACTTGGAGTTGCTTTTATCCCCAAAATATGGGCTAAATACAACAAAAAAGAAATCGTTTGCCTAAATGGTCAGACAGAAATTTATGAAAAATTTAAAGATGCTGTTGTATTGGTCAAACATACTTATGCACTGGAAATTAGTATCAAAGGGTCAGAACCTTTTCAAATTGAAGTTGATGACAGCACTTTAGAGCCAAAAACAATTTCTGGAACAGGCTTTTTTGTATCAGAGGATGGAAAAATTGTTACCAATCATCATGTGGCAGAACCGTGGTTGTATGGTGACGAAACTAAAAATTCTTACAGTTATCTAAAAGAACATATTGCCGCAGTTTTACCTGATTCTATAAAAGCCGAAGATTATAAAGCTTTTATCGAGAAAAACTGGAATTCGTATTATGAAGGTGAAGAGGGTGATTATGAAGAGGAATCTGAAGAAGTAGTTCAGACAGAGACTCCAAAAACTGTAGATTCTACCGCAGTAGTTGCAAGCGATAATTCTGAAAATACAAGCAATGATAGTAGCGCAGAAGAGGCAGTAACTCCAGAAAAAGTAGTGAATTATATAAAAGTAGATGACATAACGATTACGCCAAAAACTGTTGAAATTAGTGTTGCACTTCACGGCTCTAAAGAAGATTGGCTAAAATGCAAAGTATATAAAATTGCCGATGGTGAAGAAGTAGATGTGGCAGTTTTACAATTAAATAGCGAAACATTACCAGGATCGGTGACGAATATCGTCGATTTGGAGAATGCTGTAACAGATGATTCTCATATCAAACCGGGCACAAATGCCATTTTGATTGGTTATCCTATGGGAATGACACTTGCCAACACACGTCGCGGTATAAAAGTTCAAATATATGAAGGTCAGATCAATAAAGAATCTGATGGTGTGAGTTTACAGTACAATGTAACCTCTACTCATGGAGCAAGCGGATCGCCTGTTTTTAACGAATGTGGGCAACTTATTGCTGTAAACTATGCTGGATATGATGCTGCACAAGGGTACAATTTTGGCATCGTTGCCAAACATGCAGCGGCACTAATTCAGTAGTTGTTTTTCACAAAGAAGTTGTAATAGCCTTATTTTATTGATTAAAAAGCTAAATTTGCATTATATCTAACTTTTTAAAAAATAATCTTGAAAAAATATTTTCGAAAACTAGAAAGCATAATTGCTTTGGCTCAATCTATATTGACACCAAAGCAATTTATTTTTTTATCAAGTGTTCTGGTTGGTATATCGTGTGCACTGGCTGTAATCGTTTTAAAGACTTTTGCACACAGCGTCTTTTCATTTGCTACATACATAAACGGAATATTAAAAATTAGTTTCATCAACAGTATCCTTCCTATAATTGGTATTTTACTGACTGTTTTTGTCGTAAAAAAAGTCTTAAACGGAAGTATTCAAAAAGGTACTTCTCAAATTTTATATGCTGTTGCAAAAAAAGCAAGTATCATTCCGAAAAAGCAGATGTATGCTCAAATTGTCACCAGCTCGTTAACTGTTGGCCTCGGAGGATCTGCAGGTTTAGAAAGCCCTATAGTTATTACGGGTGCTGCTTTTGGCTCTAATTATGCTCAAAATTATAAACTTCCATATAAAGATCGAACATTACTCATCGGTTGCGGGGTTGCAGCAGGAATTTCGGCTGCTTTTAACGCACCAATTGCTGGTGTTCTTTTTGCTATAGAAGTTTTACTTGTAGATGTGAGCATATCAGCTTTTACTCCTATTATGATTTCTGCTGCTACGGGTGCCTTGGTTTCGGCTATTTTGTTAGACGAGACAATACTTCTTTCCTTCAAAACACAGCAAACATTTGATTATCATAATATTCCTTTTTATATAATTTTAGGCGTATTAACTGGTTTAGTCGCGATTTATTATGCTCGAAATTTTCAAAAAACAGAACATTATTTTTCACATTTAAAAATGAGTCCTTACAAAAAAGCACTATTTGGCGCTTCATTATTGGCTTTACTCATTTTTATTTTTCCAACACTATTTGGGGAGGGATACGAAAGCATCAAAACCTTGTCTGAGAGTGACCCCGGCAAGTTATTAGAAAACACTCTTTTTAGCCGCTACCAAAACAACAGTTGGGTATTGCTTATATTTGTGGGACTTACCATGATGGTAAAAGTCTTTGCTTCCGGACTTACTCTTGGCAGTGGAGGAAACGGCGGAAACTTTGCTCCTGCTCTATTTTTAGGTTCGTATTTAGGATACTTTTTTTCTAAATTAGTCAACATGACAGGGCTTGCCAATTTGCCTGTAAGTAATTTTACTATGGTTGGAATGGCAGGAATTTTAAGCGGATTATTTCATGCTCCATTAACCGCCATCTTCTTAATTGCTGAAATAACAGGAGGTTACGGATTAATGATTCCGCTAATGATTATTTCATCTATTAGTTTTGCTATTTCAAAAAGATTTGAAAAACATTCTTTAGATGTAAAAGGACTCGCGAAAAAAGGGCACGCCTTTACCAGCAATAAAGATTCTAATATTCTTTCGACTTTGGATATTGATACTATCATCCAAACCGATTATTTAACAGTTGCTCCGGAAGAAAGTCTGAGCAAATTGGTAGATCTTATTTCACATTCTAATCAGGTTGTTTTTGCTGTTATAAATAATGAAAAGGATCTTCTGGGCATCGTTCATTTTAATGATATTAGAGAAATTATATTCAATTCATACAGAGTAAAATATACTTTGATAAAGGATGTTATGAAAACTCCACCAGCCACGATTTACTCTTATGACAACATGGAAATTGTGATGAGTAAATTCGAAAAATCTAAATCGGCTTTTATTCCGGTACTTCGCAACGACAAATATTTCGGCTTTATTTCTAAATCTATAGCTCTGGAAGCCTACAGAACCAAATTACGTTCTATGACCATTGAATAATCCTTAATATCGGATAGGTTTATTATTTGGTTTATCCGATATTAAGAACTGCATTTGTTTTGTAATGTGGAACATAGACCTAACATACATAACTGATTTTCAATCGACTTTTGAAAGATTGTACCAAAAAAGGCAAGATTTGCAAAATAGCAGACCATTGCCCAATATTGCTTTGAATAAAATTCACGAGAGTTTATCATTAGAATGGACCTACAATTCAAACAGTATCGAAGGAAACAGTATGAGTCTACGCGAAACCCAAATGGTCATTCAGGAAGGTATTACCATCAAAGGAAAATCGCTTCGAGAACATTTCGAAACCCATAATCACGACAAAGCCATAGACTATCTTTATGCTATTGTCGATGAACATTACAAACTCCGAAGTATCGATATTCTTTCGATTCACGGATTGGTTTTACGTTCTATCGAAGATGATTTTGCAGGACGATTACGCAATGGTGGTGTTCGTATTTCCGGAGCAAATTTTATGCCTCCAAATGCGAATAAAGTTTCGGATTATTTAGACGAATTAATTGATTTTATTAACACAAATCCACTAGATTTAAATGATATCGAGCTAGCAACTATTCTTCATCATAAACTGGTTTGGATACACCCTTTTTTTGATGGCAACGGGCGTACAGTTCGTTTAAGCATGAATTTATTATTGATGCGTTGCGGTTTTCCTCCTGCCATTATCCTTAAAAATGATATAAAAAATACTACGAAGCGCTCAATCAGGCCAACAATGGGAATTATCAAAAATTAATTCTTTTGATGTGTCAGGCTTTAGAACGTACGCTTAATATTTATCTGAATGCGATGCCGGATAGCGACAATAACTTTCAAAAAATAGCTGATATCGTAAGCGAACCCGAAACTCCATACGGACAAGAATATGTTAGTTTATTAACCTGTACTGGAAAGATAGACGCTTATAAGGAAGGTCGAAATTGGTACACCACCAAAGAAGCCATCGAAGAATATATGCTTAACTGAAAAAGAAAACGCTAACTTAGGTTGGCGTTTTTTGTTACTAATTGTAACATAAACTTTTGCACTCAAGCATCAAAAGAATAAATCAAAATGGTAACTTTGCTTTTTGCTCAAATTTATGTTAGAAAAAGACAATACCATTGAAGTTCTTGGCGCAAGAGTTCATAATCTAAAAAATATCGATATTTCTATTCCGCGTGAGAAACTAGTAGTCATTACTGGTTTATCAGGTTCTGGAAAATCATCTTTGGCATTTGACACGATTTATGCCGAAGGACAGCGTCGTTATGTGGAAACTTTTTCGGCCTATGCCAGACAATTTTTGGGCGGTTTGGAACGTCCCGATGTTGACAAAATCGATGGGCTTTCGCCTGTGATTGCGATCGAACAAAAAACGACCAGTAAAAGTCCACGTTCGACCGTGGGAACTATTACTGAAATTTATGATTTCCTACGATTACTTTACGCTCGTGGCGCCGACGCATACAGTTATAATACCGGCGAAAAAATGGTATCGTATTCTGATGAGCAAATTAAAGAGTTGATTCTTCATGATTTTAATGGCAAACGAATCAATATTCTGGCCCCGGTTATTAAGGCCAGAAAAGGTCATTATGCCGAACTTTTTCAGCAAATTACCAAACAAGGTTTCTTAAAAGTGCGCGTAAATGGAGAAGTACAAGATTTGGTTTCAGGAATGAAACTTGACCGTTATAAAACCCATGACATTGAAATTGTCGTAGACAGAATGCTTATCGAAGACAATGACGACAACCAAAAAAGACTGGCTGAAAGTATCAATACCGCCATGCATCATGGAGAAAATGTATTGATGATTTTGGATCAGGATACCAATGAAGTACGCTATTTTAGTAGAAATTTAATGTGTCCTTCAACTGGAATTTCGTATCAAAATCCTGAGCCCAATTTATTTTCTTTCAACTCACCAAAAGGAGCTTGTCAACATTGTAACGGATTGGGAACGGTTCACGAAATCAATGTTCAAAAAATTATTCCGAATCCAAAATTATCGATAAAAAGTGGCGGATTTGCTCCGCTTGGAGAATACAAATCATCGTGGATCTTTAAACAATTGGAAGTTATTGGAGAAAAATTTGGTTTTAAAATAACAGACCCGATTGAGAAAATTCCAGAAGAAGCCATGCAAATGATTTTACATGGTGGAAAAGATAAATTTACCGTAAATTCTAAAGATTTAGGCATTACGCGTGATTATAAAATAGACTTTGAAGGAATCTCTAATTTCATAAAAAATCAATATGACGAAAGCGCTTCGACAACCATAAAACGCTGGGCAAAAGATTTCATGGACGAGATCAACTGTCCGGTTTGTGATGGTTCTCGTTTGAAAAAAGAAGCGCAGTTTTTTAGAGTAAATGAAAAAAACATCACCGAATTGTGTGATATGGATATTTCTGATTTGACAGCCTGGTTTCAAGATCTTAACACACATTTATCAGACAAACAGCTTTTGATTGCTTCTGAAGTGGTAAAAGAAATCAAGGATCGTTTGAACTTCCTGATGAATGTAGGTTTGAATTATTTGGCTTTAAGCCGAAGTTCAAAATCGCTTTCGGGTGGTGAGGCACAGCGTATTCGTCTGGCCACACAAATTGGTTCGCAATTGGTAGGTGTTTTATATATTTTGGATGAGCCAAGTATTGGTTTACACCAAAGAGACAATGAAAAATTGATTCATTCTTTGGAGCAATTGCGTGACATAGGCAACTCTGTAATTGTGGTAGAGCACGACAAAGATATGATTGAGCGCGCCGATTATGTTATAGATATTGGCCCAAAAGCTGGTAAATATGGTGGCGAAATCATTAGTATCGGAACGCCAGCAGAAACTTTAAAATCAAATACCATTACCGCTCAATATTTGAACGGAACAATGAAATTGGAGATTCCGAAAGAAAGACGCAAAGGCAATGGAAAGTTTATGAAACTTACCGGAGCAACCGGAAACAATCTGAAAAATGTTTCGATCGAATTGCCTCTAGGACAATTAATTTGTGTTACGGGAGTTTCTGGCAGCGGAAAATCGACTTTGATAAACGAGACCCTCTACCCTATTTTGAACGCGTATTATTTTAATGGTGTCAAAAAACCACAGCCTTATAAAAAAATTGAAGGTTTAGAACATATTGATAAAGTTATTGATATTGACCAAAGTCCGATTGGGAGAACACCTCGATCGAATCCTGCCACATATACAGAAGTTTTTACCGAAATTAGAAACTTGTTTACCATGACTTCAGAAAGTATGATTCGCGGTTACAAAGCGGGTCGTTTTAGCTTTAATGTAAAAGGCGGGCGCTGCGAAACCTGCGAAGGATCCGGTGTGAGAACCATTGAAATGAACTTTCTTCCCGATGTTTATGTAGAATGCGAAACCTGTCAGGGAAAACGTTTTAACAGAGAAACTTTAGAAATTCGATACAAAGGAAAATCTATCTCGGATGTTTTGAATATGACGGTGGATGAGGCGGTTCCGTTTTTTGAAAATATTCCGAAGATTTATCGAAAAGTAAAAACGATTCAGGATGTTGGTTTGGGATATATCACACTTGGGCAGCAAAGTACAACGCTTTCTGGCGGTGAGGCACAACGCATCAAATTGGCAGGAGAATTGTCTAAAAAAGATACTGGAAATACGTTTTATATTTTGGATGAACCTACTACGGGATTGCATTTTGAAGACATTCGTGTTTTGATGGATGTAATTAATAAACTGGTAGACAAAGGCAATACCATCTTGGTGATTGAACATAATATGGATGTCATAAAACTTGCTGATTATATTATCGATATTGGTCCTGAAGGTGGAAAAGGCGGCGGAGAATTGATCGCAAAAGGAACTCCAGAAGAAGTGGCGAAAAGCAAGAAGAGCCACACGGCGAAATTCTTGAAAAAAGAATTGGAATAAAAAATTTCACCATAAAATCTTTGACAAAGTTTGATATCCAAAGTTACTCTGCGCATTTTTGTCATACCGAGGTACTAGGGATCTCCATAAGTAGCTCGACAAAGGTGATGATTTTGATTAATGAGTTTTTTGCGGAGACCATATTTTTGGCATCACAAAAATGAGGATACAAAACCGTAAGATATCAATTCTTGAGTACACTATTTCTTAAACCTAGCACATTTTTATATTTTAACAAATCAAAATGACCTTTTTATCCGTTGAGGCGATCCGTTTTTATAAAAATTCATTACGATTTGATAATGAATCAAAAGCCTAAAATATATTTTAACAAACGTTACATTTAAATTAATAAATGTTCATTTTTGTGGCAATTCTTAAAAAAAGTACTAATTTAGCTAGCCGTTTTTGTTAAAGATTATTTGATTTTGACAAAGGTTAATATAAAATCTATGAATCTAAAAGAAAAATTTAGTAACGTTGACCAATATTTTTCTCCTAAAATAATTGATGAAGTAAACGATCAATATATTAAAGTTGCAAAAATAAAAGGTCAGGAAGTTCCGTGGCACAATCACGAAAATGAAGATGAATTATTTTATATCGTCGACGGTGAACTCTTGATGGAAATTGAAAACGAATCCTCATTTACCATGAAAAAAGGTGATTTATTTGTGGTCAAAAAAGGCGTAAATCATAGGGTTTCATCGGTTGAGGAATGTTCTATAATGCTTATCGAATCTAAAACTACAGAACATACCGGAAAAGTTAAAAGCAACATTACGAAGTCAATTGAAGAACAAACGTATTAATAAAAGAATCTTCGTTTTGTAGAACCAAATTTCTTTTGAAAACTACTGCCCTAGCCCTGATGGGAACGGCATCCTTTTGTGGTGGGGTTCACCACAAAAGATATAGTGTCCAGCAGGAAATAGCTCCTTCCTTTAACTATGCTTAGGATGACAATTTTAAAACACACAGCTAGAAATAAAAATATAAATAATTAAAATATCTAAAATGAGATTAGAAGATTTTGATAACGATGAGGATAAGGTAATTCAGGATCGTTTGAAACAAAAAACGTGGAATGAGATTAGAACCAATGACAGCTGGGCGATTTTTAAAATCATGGCCGAGTTTGTAAACGGTTATGAAAGTATGGGGCGTATTGGCCCATGTGTATCAATTTTTGGTTCGGCAAGAACAAAACCAGAGGACAAATACTATTTGTTGGCTGAAAAAATTGCTTATAAAATCAGCAAAGCTGGTTATGGCGTGATTACGGGCGGTGGCCCAGGAATTATGGAAGCTGGAAATAAAGGCGCTCATTTGGGTGGCGGAATTTCCGTTGGATTGAATATTGAATTGCCTTTTGAACAGCATTTTAACCCGTATATCGATCACGATAAAAACCTGAATTTTGACTACTTTTTTGTTAGAAAAGTAATGTTTGTAAAGTATTCGCAAGGTTTTGTAGTAATGCCGGGAGGCTTTGGAACTTTGGACGAAATGTTTGAAGCGATAACGTTGATTCAGACGAAAAAAATTGGAAAATTCCCTATTATTTTGGTTGGAGTTGAATTCTGGTCCGGGCTAATTGATTGGGTAAAAACGGTTTTGGTCGAAAAAATGCAAACCGTAAGTCCAGATGATTTAAACTTATTTAAGATCGTTGACACTGAAGATGAAGTAGTTGATGTCTTGGATAAATTCTACAAGAAATATGATTTGAGTCCGAATTTCTAGGTTTTTTTAACCGCAAAGGAAGCAAAGATTTTTATAACCTAAAATTTACAAAGTTCGCAAAGCAAACACCGCTTTGCGAACTTTCGTTTTATAAAACCTTTGTCTAAATACTTTGCGTCCTTTGCGGTTAAAAATTCATTTTTTATATTATTTTTACAAAAAACCAAAACTAATTTATGAACGTAAATTTAGTATCACCATCTTTTTATAACCAAAATTGAAATCATTTTATAAAATTATTCTTTTTGCCCTCGTTTTATTGAGCTCTTTAAAACAGTATGCACAGCATCATTCTAAAATGGAGGTTGCGGTAAATTTTGAGCTTAAAACATTAAATATACAACAAGACATCACGTTTTATAATGATTCAAATGATTCTTTGAAAACTATTGTTTTGAATGATTGGAATAATGCGTATTCGGGTAAAAACACGCCGCTCGCAAAACGCTTTTCGGATGAATTTTATAAAGGTTTTCATCTTGCTAATGAAAAAGAACGTGGCAATACCACCATTTTGAATGTTTCCGGCGAAGGAAATACTACCCTTGAGTGGGAAAGAACCGAGCAAAACCCTGATATTATAACCATACAACTAAATCAAAAATTACTTCCTAAACAAAAAGTAGCACTACATTTAAACTACATTGTAAAAATTCCGAGTGACAAATTTACACGTTATGGCTACACGGCAAGCGGCGGAATGATCTTAAAAAACTGGTTTCTAAGCCCTGCACGCTTTGACAATCATCAATTTGTAAAATACAACAATCTCAACATTGATGATAGTGCGAATGCCATCACAGATTATGATGTTGAGATAAAAATCCCGAATCTGTATTCAATAACAACCGACCTTAATTTGGTCTCTAAGCAAGAAATAAATGACTCTTTTGCTTCTTATTTTTTTAGTGGAAAAAACAGAACCGATTTTAGCCTTTTTATCGAAAAACAAAATAGCTTTAAAAGCTACGAAAACAACTCGCTGGAAGTGGTCACGAATATGAAAAGTAAGAAACTCAGTGAGATTCAGAAAGCTATTATTATCAACAGAGCGGTTTCTTTTGTGAGTGCTTTTATTGGTAAATATCCTCACGAAAAAATTACTGTTTCACAAATTGATTATGAACGAAATCAGTTTTATGGCCTGAACCAATTACCCTCATTTATAAGTCCGTTTTCTGATGAATTTGTTTTTGAAATTACTTTTTTTAAGACTTATCTCAATACCTATTTGAGAAACACTTTACGTCTAGACCCCAGAAAAGATAATTGGTTGTATGATGGAATTCAGATTTATACCATGATGAAATACATGGAAGAAAATCATTTGAACCAAAAGATGCTGGGAAGCCTCTCTGATCTAAAAATCTTAAAAAGCTATAATATTGTCAATCTCACTTTTAATGAGCAATACAGTTATTATTATATGCTGATGGCGAGAAAAAACCTCGATCAGCCACTTGGCAATCCAAAAAATAGTCTGATAAAATTTAACGAGCAAATTGCAAGTAAATATCGTGCAGGCCTTAGTTTTAGTTATCTTGACAATTACCTCAATCATGACATTGTCAACAAAAGCATTCAGGAATTTTATGATTTAAATCAAAATTCGCAAACGACTAGATTTGATTTTGAGAAAATTGTGACTCAAAACAGCCCCAATAATATCGATTGGTTTTTTAGCACTATTATCAATTCCAGAGACCTCATCGATTATAAATTTTCGAATGTTTCGAGAAACAAAGACAGTATTCAGTTTTCATTAAAAAACAAAACAGGACATTACGCTCCGATTCCGATATACGGAATCCAAAAAAATCAAGTAGTTTTTAAGCAATGGATTGAGCCCAAAACTAAAGATTCTATTTATACTTTAGAAAGAAAAAATGCTGATAAAATAGTTTTGAATTACGAGAACGAAGTTCCCGAATACAACTTAAGAAACAACTGGAAATCCCTCAAAAATTTAGCGATTACAGATCGACCTATAAAATTTAATTTTGCCAAAGACCTCGAAGATCCTTACTACAATCAAATTTTGTACATCCCAACGCTTACCTACAATTTGTACGATGGTTTCTCGCCTGGAATTCGTTTTCATAACAAAACCATTCTCGACAAGCCTTTCAATTTTGATATCAATCCTTCGTATTCGCTAAATGCCAGAACCATTTCGAGTTCTTCGGCCTTTTCATTCATCCAAAATTTTAGAAATAGCCGTCTTTATAATGTAAAATATTCTATCAGTGAGAATTACTTTCATTACGCACCCGATGCTACTTATCTAAAACTGAATACGATGATTCAGCTACGCATTAGGGAAAATGATTTTAGAGATAACCACAGGCAACTGATCATGTTGCGTCACGTAGGCGTGAATCGAGAAAAAAGTGCTTTCATAACTGATAATTCGCAACCAAATTACTCGATTTTTAATGCCCGCTATTACAATACCAAATCAGAAATGATTGATCATTTTAATTTCATGACCGATGTTCAGTTTTCGGGCAGCTTTGGAAAAATTGCTGCAGAAACAGAGTTCAGACATTTATTTGAGAACAATCATCAGCTGAATTTACGGGTATATGCAGGAAGTTTTCTTTATAACAAAACCAATTCTGACTATTACAGTTTTGGATTAGACAGGCCAAAAGATTATTTGTTTGATTATAATCTTTTCGGGAGATCAGAGACTACGGGGTTTTACAGTCAGCAGTTTGTCATGGCCGAAGGAGGTTTTAAATCAAAATTACAACCTGCTTATGCCAATCAATGGATGGCGACTTTTAATGCCAGTTATTCTATCTGGAATTGGATTGAAGCGTATGGAGACGTTGGTTTCCTGAAAAGTAAATCTCAAAAAGAGTCTTTTGTATACGATAGTGGCATCCGATTAAACTTGGTTCCGGACTATTTCGAGCTCTATTTTCCTGTCTATTCTAATAATGGTTGGGAAATTTCGCAAAATAAATACAACGAAAAAATACGATTTGTGGTCACTTTTTCTCCTAAAACATTAGTCAATCTTTTTACCCGAAAATGGTTCTAATTGAATAAATTTTAAATAAAAACATGAATTATTATTATTTAAAAGCAAATTATAATAATAATAATTTAAAAAAAGAAGCCTATTTTTAGTGTTTACTTGCAAATAATTAAATTATATTTATTTTAATGAATTATGATTATTGATACTTTTTAAGTATTTTTGCAGCACAACATAACCCATTCCAGATTATGATTAAAGAAAAAAACAATACTACATTAACTTTTGAGGATTTTAAAACAGAAGTATTAAACGACTACAAAATTGCAGTAACAAGCCGTGAGTGTAGTCTTTTGGGACGTAAAGAAGTATTGACAGGAAAAGCCAAATTTGGAATATTTGGTGACGGAAAAGAAGTGCCGCAGCTTGCTATGGCAAAGGCTTTTAAAAACGGAGATTTCCGCTCTGGTTACTATCGTGACCAAACTTTTATGATGGCGATTGGCGAACTTACACCTAAGCAATTTTTTGCAGGTTTATACGGTCACACCGATTTAAATTTTGATCCAATGTCTGCCGGAAGACAGATGGGCGGCCACTTTGTAACGCATAGTTTAAACGAAGATGGTTCTTGGAAAGACTTAACAAAACAAAAAAATTCAAGCTCAGATATATCTCCAACTGCTGGACAAATGCCAAGATTATTGGGATTGGCGCAGGCATCCAAAATTTACAGAAATGTTGAAGGAATCACCACCAAAGACAAATTTTCTGTAAACGGAAACGAAATTGCCTGGGGAACCATAGGAAACGCCAGTACTTCTGAAGGGTTATTTTTTGAAACCATCAATGCTGCCGGAGTACTACAAGTGCCAATGGTAATGAGTGTATGGGATGATGAGTACGGTATTTCGGTTCACGCCAAACATCAAACCACTAAAGAAAATATTTCTGAAATACTAAAAGGATACCAACGCGATGAAGACTCAAACGGGTATGACATTTTTAGAGTAAAAGGCTGGGATTATGCCGAGTTGGTCTCTACTTACGAGAGAGCAGCTGCCATTGCACGTGAGCAGCATGTGCCAGTATTAATTCACGTCAATGAGTTAACACAGCCCCAAGGGCACTCGACTTCGGGCTCACACGAACGTTACAAAAACAGCGACAGACTGGCTTGGGAGAGAGATTTTGATTGTATCCGTCAGATGCGTTTGTGGATGATCGCCATCAATATTGCATCTCCGGAAGAATTGGCTGAAATTGATTTTCAGTTAAAGAAAGAAGTTCTCGAAGCTAAAAAAGAAGCATGGGATTCATTCATCAATCCGATTATTGAAGACCAAAAAGAACTTATTGTTTTATTAGAACAAATTTCGGCGGCAAGCCTTAATCATAAAGATAAAATTCAAAATTATATCTCTGAAATCAAAGCCATCAAAGCACCTTTAAAAAAGGAAATGCTTACGATTGCCAGAAAGATATTGCGTTTTATCGAAGTACCGAATAGTAAAGTCCTATTATCCAACTGGATCACCAATTATATTGCTATAACACAACCAAGATTTAGCAGTCATTTACATTCTGACTCTGATAAAAATGTTTTTTCGGTACAAAAAGTACTTCCTCAATATGCCGAAAATGCAAAACCGGATCTGGATGGACGTATGATCTTGCGTGACAACTTTGATGCTTTGTTTACCAAATATCCAGAAACTCTGATTTTTGGTGAGGATGTCGGCAACATTGGCGATGTCAACCAAGGTTTAGAGGGGATGCAGGAAAAGTACGGTGAATTACGCGTTGCCGATGTCGGTATTCGTGAAGCCACAATAATTGGTCAGGGAATCGGAATGGCCTTGAGAGGTTTGCGTCCGATTGCTGAGATTCAATATCTGGATTATTTGCTATATGCGATTCAAATAATGAGTGATGACTTGGCCACTTTACAATACAGAACCGTTGGAAAACAAAAAGCGCCGCTAATCATCAGAACCCGAGGACACCGTCTTGAAGGCATCTGGCATTCAGGTTCTCCTATGGGAATGATCATCAACGCTCTTCGTGGTATCCATGTTTTGGTACCCCGAGACATGACACAGGCCGCAGGTTTTTACAATACTTTACTAGAATGTGACGAACCCGCTTTGGTAATCGAATGTTTGAATGGGTACCGTTTGAAAGAAAAAACACCTTTGAATTTTGGTGAATTCAAAACGCCAATTGGTGTGGTAGAAACCCTAAAAGAAGGCGCAGATATTACGCTTGTTTCTTATGGTTCGACCTTGAGATTGGTACAGCAGGCTGCAACAGAATTGCTAGATTTAGGAATAGATTGCGAGGTCATCGACATCCAGTCTTTGCTTCCTTTTGACATCAATAAAGATATTGTAAAAAGTATCGCAAAGACCAACCGTCTTCTCGTAATCGACGAAGATGTTCCTGGTGGGGCTTCGGCCTTTATTTTACAACAAATTTTAGAAGAGCAGGATGCTTACAAACACTTAGACAGCAAGCCGCAGACGTTAACTGCAAAAGCGCACAGACCTGCTTATGGTACAGATGGCGACTATTTTTCTAAACCTTCTGCCGAAGATATTTTCGAGAAAGTATACGACATGATGCACGAAGCAAATCCTTCTAAATTCCCTGATTTGTACTAAGAATTTATTCGGTTTTAAATATAAAAACAACCATGATTTAGCGCACGCAAACACCGATGAGTTTTTCACGCGACGTGAAAATATTGCGTAAATTAGATGTCTAAAAAAACATTTACGATTATGGAAACAGTTCAATTCGAACAGCTTATTTCTGTAGGATGCGGAATAGATGTTCATAAAGACATTATAGTTGCGACGATTCGCAAGAGTAATAAAGATTATCAAACCAAAAGCTTTAACGCTTTTACGAGTTCATTGATAGATTTAAGAGATTGGTGTAAATCAGAAGGAGTTACCCATATCGCGATGGAAAGTACCGGAATCTATTGGAAGCCTTTATTTAATATTCTGGAAGAGGATTTTGAAATCATCTTAGTTAATGCTCGTCACATCAAGAATGTTCCTGGGCATAAAACAGATAAGAAGGACAGTGTATGGATTAGTAAATTACTATTGAGTGGATTACTCAAAGGCAGCTTTATTCCACCGGTGGAGATACGTGAATTACGTGATCTAATTCGATACAGAAAGAAAAAAACACAATTCATTGCCTCGGAGAAAAACAGGATGATCAAGTTCTTAGAAGATTGTAATATTAAATTAAGCAGTGTTGTTTCTGATACTCAAGGAGCAAGTGCAACAAAAATGATCAACGATATTATTGATGGTAAAGACGATGTTGTAAGTTTGCTGACCCATGCCCATGGCAGGATTAAAGCCAGTAAGGAGGATATTGCAAAAGCCTTAACAGGGAGAATAACCCCTCACCATCGTTTTATGTTAAAAATGATTCGAGAAACCATCGATGAAAATGAAAAACTAATTAACAAATTAGATCAACAAATCGACTTAAGTATTGAAAAATATGAAATAGAATTACAGCTTTTGCAAACTATTGATGGTGTGGGACGCGATACAGCAATTACTATTATTAGTGAAATTGGCACCGATATGAGTCGATTCCCAACCGAACATCATTTAGCCTCCTGGTCTGGATTAAGTCCTGGAACTAATGAAAGTGCGGGTAAAAAAAAAGCACCCGAGTCATCCACGGAAACAAATACATCCAATCCACTTTAGTTGAAGCAGCATGGGGAGCAACTAGGAAAAAGGACGGCTACTTAAAAGGATTCTATCAACGATTGTTACTTAAAAAAGGAAGTAAAAAAGCATTGATGGCAGTAGGTCATAAAATTATCAAAGCAACGTATCATATTCTAAAAAATAAGGAAGAATACAGAGAACCATTGTTGCAGATAGAAAAAATAAAAGAAAGAAATAAACAAAAAAACGTTCAAAAATTTGTTACCCAATTAGCTGGACTGGGATTTAAGGTAAGACTAACCCCATCAGCATAAAGATAAATACAAGCTCGCCAGTTTTAATAGAACTATAAATCTGTGATAAAAACTGAGTATGAACTGGATAAGCACAAACACTTGTCGCAAAGAAATGTAGCAATACAAATCAGAAGCACGAATATGAAAATTTACATTTTCTTATCCTTTTATAATAAAAACAAAGAGATTAAACGTCTATAATTAAACAAATACCAATTATTGAAAGACTTCGAAATACCGAATCAAAAGACTAGAATTAAATTTTTAGCGGGTTTTTACTGGAGTCAAAAAAAATAAAACACATATGAAAAGCTCCAACATTCTGGAGCTTTTTTGCGTTTTATCCATAAAGATTGGTCATTCCGAGAAACGAAACAACCCTACTAATCTGATTTAGCAAATGAGATAGCTTCGTTCCTAACAAAGACAGCATTCGTATCAACTAATTTTTAAAGTTGAATTTATGGAAGCTATTTCCCGCTATTCGCTCCAATCTTTTATGCCGAACACCGGCACAAAAGGATTTCCACTTCTATCGGGGCTAGGGTACTCGTTTTTCAGAAGAAAACTTATTCTGAACAATTTAGACTCCTAAAATAGCTCTTGCTTTCTCTAAATCTTCAGCCGTATCAATTCCAATTCCGACATGCGTAGTTTCTACCATTTTGATTCTTTTTCCAAATTCTAAATAGCGAAGTTGTTCTAATTTCTCAGAAGCTTCGAGCGATTTCATTGGTAAACTATAAAAATCTAAAAGTGCTTGTTTTCGAAAAGCATAAATCCCAATATGCTGAAAATAGCGCACGCCCACATCCTTATCTCTTGGATACGGAATTACAGAACGCGAAAAATACAGCGCAAACTGCGACTGATCTACCACCACCTTTACATTATTTGGATTATTAATCTCGTCTTCATCCATGATTTCGCGCATCAAAGAAGCCAAATCTATTTTCCTTTCTTCATCATTTCTAAAAACCGACAACACTTGTTCTAATGGTCCTGCCTCTGTAAAAGGTTCGTCTCCCTGCACATTTACCACAATATCTACATCCAAACTTGCTACAGCCTCTGCAATTCGGTCGCTGCCAGACTCATGTTCTTTAACGCTCATAATGGCTTTTCCTCCATTCGAAACTATTTCATTAAAAATCAAATCTGAGTCGGTTACTACAAATACATCATCAAACAAGTTGGTTGCCACCGAGGCTTCATACGTTCTCAATATTACCGTTTTTCCACCTAAATCCTGCATCAATTTGGCAGGAAAACGTGTAGATGCGTAACGTGCCGGAATAACTGCTATTATTTTCATTTATTGCTATTGCTAATTCTTATTGAATATTACTAAAATTGAATTCTAATTACATTTTTTCTAAAAATCTAAATTTTGGAAATTAAATATTATTTAGATTTTAATTTTTTCTCTTTGCTAAAAATACTATAGTTTGGTTTTTCTATAATTAATTGTAGCTAAAATGATGTTCGCTTTTATTTTTCATTTACAAACTTATAATAAACAGTTTAAATTTCAACTTTAACTTATTCATTTATGTCATCCAAATAATCCCTTCAACACTAAAGTATAAGCAAATATAAAGTATTATCGAAACAGTATTAATGTAAATCTATAACTTAATAATCTGGGAGTAGATTAGTTAAAAATATTATTTTCAAATTACTAACTTTCATAATATAAAAAGATAAAGTTAAGACTTGACATTAATAATTCTATTGATAATTTTTTTTTTAATTTCTACTGTACCTTTTAATAATAAGAATGATACATCAAAAATGACAATATATAGAACAATTCTTGTTTATTTATTATTTTAAACAGTTTTTATTTATTTTTACTTAAAATCACTCACTTTGTTACATTAATTAACCCTACTTGATTTATAAATTTAATAACCCCAAAAAACCATGAAAAAACAAAAAAAATCACTAATTCAGTTAATTTTATTCTTATTTGCAATTACGACTGCAAAATCACAAGACTTGAATCTAAAAATTATGTCTTTTAATATCCAACAACCTTTTGGAACAAATTGGGACAATAGAAAATCAAATGTAGCTTCTATTTTTAATGTTACACAAGCAGATGTTATTGGTACACAAGAAGCTGTCAATTACCAACGTGATTATATTGCCCAACAAACAGGTTATGCATGGTATGGTATAGCTCGTGATGGCGGTGACAATGGAGAGGGATCGTGGATTTTCTATAAAGCAGATAAATACTCGTTAGATAGTTCAAATTCAGGAAGTTTTTGGATGTCAACTACGCCAAATGTTCCTTCCCGATTTGAAGGTGATTATAATCGTATTTGTACTTATGTCCATTTGATAGAAAAGTCTTCAGGGAAAAGCTTCTACATTTTTAATTCACATTTTCCTACTCCAGATTTACCTAATGCACGTCTAAAAAGCGCTAAACTACTCACAGAAAAAATAGCAAACAGAGCCATTAAATCTGATCCAGTATATGTCACTGGAGATTTTAATTCTACCGAAGGAGATGCAGTTACAATATGGATGAAAAATGGTTCCGACAATGCTATTAAATTTCGCGATACTTATAGAGATGTTTATCCTACTGGAAATGTAAATACTGGTTTTGGTACCAAGTTTGATTATATTTACTGTCCTACTGATTCAAAATACAATTCGTTAACATCATGGGTTATTAGTAGCCCTGTTGCTTCAGATCATTATCCAATAGCAGCAACAGTTCGATATAATAACTCTACAACACCCCCAATTCCTGCTACACAAATAATTCCAGGTAAAATTGAAGCTGAGAATTATTCTAATTCATTTGGTATTCAATTAGAAAACACAACAGATATCGGACAAGGTCAGAATGTAGGATATCTTGATTTGAATGATTGGTTAGAATATAAAGTGGATGTAGCTAGTGCATCTAAATATACTTTTGATTTAAGATATGCGAGCAACAGTGAAAGTGGTAAAATTAACGTTTTAATTGATGGCGTTTATTATCAATCGACAGATTTACCAATCACTAATGGATGGCAAACATGGCAGACAATAACTAAAAATATAGACTTACCAGCTGGATTACACACAATAAAGATTGAAGTAGTAAAAGGTGGTTTCAACTTAAATTGGTTTAATTTTTCATCTCAAACACCCTCTGGTTTGTCTATACCTGGTAAAATTGAAGCGGAAAATTACTCTATGACCTTTGGTACTCAGTTAGAGAATACTACCGATACGGGAGGAGGACAAAATGTTGGTTATTTTGATGTAAATGATATATTAGAATACAATGTCACAGTATCCAATACTGGAAATTATAACTTTGACATTAGGATAGCAAGTTTAGAAAAAAGTGGACGTTTAAATCTTTTGGTAGATAATAATTATCAAAAGTCAATAGATCTTCCTATTACTGGGGGATGGCAAAATTGGCAAACCTCAAGTACTACTGTTAATTTAACTCAAGGAAATCATAAATTAAAATTTGAGATAGTAAAAGATGGATTTAATTTAAATTGGTTCAATTTCTCTAATAATGGTACTTCTAAAACCAGTTCTAGTAAAAATATAGTTATGGAAGAGTCGGATTCAAATACCTTTTATCCAAACCCTGCAAAAGATTTTATTTATTTTAATAACGAATATGATTGGATTGTGTACTCTAATGCTGGTTCAAAAGTATTGTCAGGGCGTTCACAATTAGTAAATGTGAGTTCACTTAACTCTGGAATTTACATTGTAGAATTTAATGGCAAAAGAAAAAAACTACTTATTAATTAAATGTATTTCATCTATCAATAGAGAATACAAAAAATACTTACACCTATTTTATTCAAGAAATAAGTGTAAGTATTTTGTTTTTTTGAAATAGCATTTCACTATTACAAGCACTATCCTAAATTTATTTTTATTATTTTAGTTGAAACAAAAATATTATGTTATTAAAAAAATGTGTTTTAGATAAAATTATAATTCCTTTATTTTAATTTTAAAATTCCTCAAGTCTTTTTATTTATACAATAAATACAAACGTTGTTAAGATACTTTCTTCTAACAAATCCTCACCGAAGTCATACTCAAAGAACCTGCTAATAATTTATCATTAAACAAATTTAGCTCTTCTGATTTTTCTTTTAAACCCAAAGTGTACAACAAAGGCAAATAATGTTCGGGAGTCGGAATCGCCAATTGAATCGCCTTATTCATTTTTTCGAAATCAATCAAAGGCTGAAAATTACCATCCAAAAGATAATTATTAATTGTTTCGCGCGCTTCAATTGCCCAATCGTAACCGTAATTATCTTTGTCAAAATTTTGAAAATCAACTAGGCGTAAATTGTGTACAATATTGCCGCTTCCGATAATCAAAACCCCTTTACGTCGTAAGGACTGCAACTTCTGAGCCAGTTCATAATGATATTGCCCCGACTTAGTATAATCAATGCTTAATTGAATCACAGGCACATTGGCTTCTGGATACAAATGTTTGATTACACTCCAAGCACCGTGATCCAAGCCCCAATACTCATCCAAATCGATGCTCACGGGCTCTAATATTGCATGTACTTCCTGAGCCAATTCGGGACTTCCTTTTGCGGGATATTGCACATCAAAAAGTGCTTGCGGAAAACCACCAAAATCATGAATCGTTCTTGGCATTTGCATAGCAGTAACTTTGGTTCCGTTTGTAAACCAATGTGCCGAAATACACAAAATAGCATTAGGTTGTGGCAAAGTTTTAGCCAAATTACGAAAACCAGTCACAAACTGATTCTCCTCAATTGCATTCATTGGGCTGCCGTGTCCTAAAAACAGCACCGGCATTTTATCAGTATTCGAAAACGTTGATGAAATCGAATGTAAATCGTTTAGTGTTGTCATTGCTAAAAAATATTATTTTGCCACAGATTAAAAGGATTAAAAAATATTTTTCTAAAAATTCATCTAATTCTATTTATAATAAATCTGTAGGAATCATTTTAATCTGTAGCTAAATTTTTATTCTATAAAACTCTCGTCTTTAAATCCAATCAAATATAATTTATTTTTAGCACGTGTCATAGCCGTGTACAACCATCGAATATAATCTCTATCTATGCCGTTTGGCAGATAGGGCTGCTCAATAAAAACAGTATTCCACTGTCCTCCCTGCGATTTATGACAGGTAATCGCATACGAGAATTTTACTTGCAAACCATTAAAATATTCATTGGCTTTTACCTTTTGAAATTTCTTGTATTTGGTCATTTCGCTTTCATAATCTTTCATCACTTCCTCGTACAAACGGTTGGATTCTTCGTAGGTTAAAGAAGGTGATTCACTTTTTATAGTATCTAATAGCAGAACGGTTTCAAAAGGTTTTTGATCCGGATAATCGACCATCCTAATTTTTACTCTCGCAAAATTAAAACCGTACAATTCTTTGATTCCGAACATTTCCAGCACCTCAATAATATCTCCATTGGCAATAAAACCAGCTTCGTCTGTTTCTTTCAGCCAAAAATAATTATTCTTTACCACCATGAGAAAATCACCAACAGAAAGTTCGCTTTCTTTAAACAAAATTCGGGTTCTAATTTGCTCATTGTACTGATTGGCCCTTTTATTTGAGCGTACAATAAAAGCGGTATCTTCGATACTATAATTGCTGTAAGCCGTATTGATAGCATCCTGAATATCATAACCATCGGTGAGCCGAACAATGTCTTTAAACTTTTTTACATCAAATTTAAATTCGGTTATAAAACTATCTTTCAGCAGTTCTCGAAGGGCTGTGGCATTAAACAAAATTCCCGAACTTTCTTCCTGACGCATCACTTCATCAAGCTCAATGTGCTCTATTTCTTTATCATAATGGGCGCCCAAAGTATGCGTATCGAGTGCAGGACTAATATCTAAATTTACGGGAGGCAACTGTGCCGTATCTCCCAAGAGAATCATTTTACAGTTGGTTCCGGAATATACGTACGAAATCAAATCGTCGAGCAACGAGCCGTTATCATACAATTTTGAATCGGAATTGCTGTCTGAAATCATCGATGCTTCATCGACAATAAAAATCGTATTTTTATGCTTATTAATTTGTCTGGTAAAAGCAACGCCTCCGCCCGCAGATTTTTTCGGGAAATATATTTTTTTATGAATGGTAAACGCTGGCGTATTCGAATAATTGGCAATAACTTTTGCAGCTCGCCCAGTGGGAGCCAGCAAAACAAATTTTTTATTAATAGCTTCCAGATTGTTTACAATCGTCGAAATCACAGTTGTTTTTCCTGTTCCGGCGTACCCTTTTAGAACAAAAATAGTGTCATTATTGGTTTCCGTTAAAAAAATAGCAATTTTTTGAAAAAAAATATCCTGCTTATATGTGGGTGCAAAAGGAAATCGTTTTTGTAAAACGCTGTAAAACAGTGATGAATTCATAAAGTAAAATTGAACTACAAAGTACGGTTTTTTTAATGGTAATTTCACTTTCAATTTGAAAAATCAAAAGTAATTTTAGTGGTCACGTCAAAATAAAAACACAAACGCAAGTCTATATACTTATCGAATTTTACTATTGATTATTATTGTTGCTTTTTAATTTGTAAGTTTGTGTTCGAATTAAATTCATTCTTGATACTAAAGCAGGTAACGAATTGTAAATCAAACCATGTCATTGCAAAATACTAATATTACCACAAAAAATTACAAAAAATTATCCATTCAGGTTTCCTTGACTGGATTGTCTTTTTGTTGTTTTGATACACTCAACAATACTATACTTTCGCTAAACGAAGTACATTTTGATGCTTTTCATAAATCAACCCAAATAGAAGAATTGTTTGGAGAAGCCTTCAATAAACATCCTGAATTAAAAGATACTTATGACGAAATTTTAGTCATTCACAACAATAATCTTTCGACTTTTGTACCCACTGCCCTATTTGACGAAAACTACTTAGGTAGCTATTTACAGTACAATACAAAGGTTTTTGATACTGATTTTTTTGCTTTTGATGAAGTAAAAAATTATCAGATGAATGCAGTTTATATTCCGTATGTCAATATCAACAACTTTTTTATTGACCAATTTGGTTCTTTTGAATACAAACATGCCAACAGTATTTTGGTCGAAAAAATCTTAGAAGGATCAAAAAATAATGACGACAAAAAAATGGTTGTCAATTTTAATTTTGGTCATTTTGAAGTTATCGTTGTACAAAACCAAAAGCTTTTGTTGTTCAACTCATTTGAATATCAAACTCCGGAAGATTTTATCTATTATTTGCTTTTTACAGCCGAGCAAACCAATTTAAACCCAGAAACTTTTCCATTAGAATTACTGGGAACCATCAGTAAAGACGATGCTTTCTATGCTATAGCTTATCAATATATACGTAATATTTCGTTTTTTGATGTGAGCCCTTTACAGCAAAAAAATAACTTTTCAACTGCACAAAATCAAAAACATTATATTCTATTTCAATCATGAGAATCATTTCAGGAAAATACAAAGGACGTCGCATTTTTCCGCCAAAAAACCTTCCTGTAAGACCAACCACTGATATGAGTAAAGAAGCATTATTTAATGTCTTGAATAATCATTTTAGTTTTGATGGCTTAAAAATTTTGGATTTATTTTCGGGAACTGGCAATATTAGTTTTGAGTTTGCATCGCGCGGAAGTGCGCCAATCACCTCTGTTGATGGTGATTTTGGTTGTGTAAAATTTATCAAACAAGTGGCCTCAGAATATGATTTTGAGATTGCTGCTACCAAAAGTGATGTTTTCAAGTATTTAGAAAATTGCAAAACCTCTTACGATATTATTTTTGCTGATCCTCCTTATGGGTTGGATCAAGCCACTTTTGAAAAAATTGTATTACTGGTTTTTGAACGTGAGTTACTAAATGAAGACGGAATGATGATCATAGAACACTCAAAATACACAAAAATGGAACATCTGAGCAATTTTTCTTTTCAGAAAAATTATGGTGGTTCGTTCTTTAGTTTTTTCGAATTAAACTCTACAGACGACGATGAAGAACTTGCCGATAATTCAAATAAAATTATAGAAGAAGACGAAGGTTAAAAAATCAATTTGCCCAAATACGAAAACATTCAGATTGGTATATTCTTTTGATAGCAAACGTTTGACTTTGCGTTTTAATCAACAAATACAAACAGCTTACAGAGAAAGAAGCCACTCTCATTAAGTACTTTTTATATTCATCAAAATCAATTGCTCAAAAGAGAACAAATCCTTACTGCCATCTGGGGAAATGATGATTTCTTTTCTGGTAGGAGCATGGATGTTTATATCAGTAAACTCAGAAAATATTTTAAAGATGATGCTGGAATCCGTATTGAAAGCATTCGAAATATTGGTTTAGAATTCAAAATAACCCATTAATTTTCAGCCTGCGAATAATATAATTTTAGTAGTTAATTATGTAACGTTCTACAGATATAATACGAATACATTTGGAGTGAACATTTAAAACATAAATTATGAATCTAAAAAGATTTTTTGGTGGGCTGTTAACCGTCCTCGGAATAGTGGGTCTTATTTACACAGCCGTTATATTTGCTGGTACTTCAGGAGAGACGAGAGATATTAAATCGTTAATTATTTACGGTATTTTGGGAATCGTCTTCTTTATGTCCGGTATCAGTTTAGTTCGTGGTACAAAAGACGAATCATAACAAAGAACCACCAATCTTTTCATAGAGAGGAGTTTTTACGCCGTGTTTTAAACCTTCATTTACAACAAACTGCGTTAGCGAAATCACCTCGGTATTTTTGCCCGCTAATAAATCTCTGTGCATCGATGAAGTCGCTTCTTTAGGCGATTTTTCTAGTTTAATAATCGTTTGATTTACAATATCTTTTGGCAATTGCAACTCTTTTGCCTTTGCAACCGCTTCAATTTCGTACAATAGCGCTTCATACAATGATTTTGATTCCGGATGGCTTAAAATCTCACCAATATTTTGATTGAGATACGAAGTAGCCGAAGCCAAAGCCGAAATAAAAACAAATTTTTCCCAAACAGTTTCTTCTATATTTTCGACCAAATAACTTTCAATCTTAGCTTGTTGAAAAATACTTTGCAACTCATTCAATTTTGAAGAAGTCGCCGTTTTCGAACCAAAAAATAATTTTTCGTAAAACCCTATTTTTCGAATAACTCCCGGAGAAGAAATCATCGAAACGATATACACACAACCTTGCAGAATATCATTTTCAGGAAATAATAACTGAATGCGCTCTGGAGCATCAACCCCATTATACAAAGGAAGTATAACTGTTTTTGGATGTATACATTTCTCTAAAGAAAGCAAACTTTCTTCAATATCATACGTTTTTGTAGCACAAATTAAAAAATCTAATACACCTATTTCCTCTGGATTATTGGATACTATTTTGGGATAAACAATAGTTTCAGTTTCATCGGTTACGATTTTTAATCCGTGGTTAAATATTGCTTTTTGAGTTTCTCCGCGAGCGATAAAAACAATTTCAACTTCATCCGAATCCAAAAAGGCTTTCGCCAAAAGACCTCCAAAATATCCTCCAACACCTCCTAATCCTAAAATTCCTATTCTCATTCTACTATTTTTTATTTTTCACCCAATCTATGTCTTTGCGAGGAACGAAGCAATCTAATTTACAAAATCAAACTTTGTGTCTTTTGCTAGTGAGTTTGCTTCGTTCCTCGCAAAGACACAAAATTAGCACATACGAATTAATTATCTTCCGGAACAGGCTCTAAATTCAAAGTTGTAAAATCTCTTTCGGTCTTAGAAATTATAATCGTTGCGACAGTATTTCCTATCAAATTGGTTATTGCTCTGGCTTCGCTCATAAATTTATCAACTCCCAACAAAAAAGCCAAACCTTCTACCGGAATTTTATGAATTGCCGTAAGTGTCGACGCCAAAACAATGAACCCGCTTCCTGTAACGCCTGCCGCTCCTTTTGAAGTAATCATCAAAATACCAATCACGCTCAGGATTTCGAAAAAACTAAGATGTACATCATACAATTGCGCCAAAAATATCACCGACATCGACAAATAAATCGAAGTGCCATCCAAATTAAAAGAATAACCCGTAGGAATTACCAAACCAACCACCGATTTACTGCAGCCCATTTGCTCTAATTTAATCATAATACTAGGCAAAGCTGCCTCGGATGATGATGTTCCTAAAACTAATAAAAGCTCTTCTTTGATGTATTTTAGAATAGAAAGAATACTAATTTTATAATACCTCAGGATGGTTCCCAATATCAAAAACACAAACAAAATCATGGTAAGATAGACGCACAACATCAGCTTTCCGAGCGGAATCAAGGTTTCCAAACCAAACTTACCAATAGTGTAGGCCATCCCGCCAAAAGCCCCCAATGGCGCTAGGTACATGACATATTTCAAACCAAAGAAAACAGCTTTAGAAAACCGTTCCAAAACCAAGATAGTCGGTTCTCTATGTTTATAAAAATTCAATGCGATTCCCACGACAATAGCCGCTAAAAGAACTTGCAATGTAAAATTAGAAAGAAAAAATTGCAGCCACGAAAAATCTCCGGAAGGATTCTTGGTGTATTTACTGGCATCCTGAAGTGCCAATCCCGTTTTGTCTATTTTTCCGGGTTGAAAAAGATACGCAACCGCAATTCCGATCGCCAGTGCAATAGTCGAAACCACTTCAAAATAAGTCAGCGCTTTAATACCAATACGTCCTACTTTTTTAAGGTTGCCCATGCCGGAAATCCCCAAAACAATGGTTAAAAATATAATCGGACCAATAAAAAGTTTGATAATATCTACAAAAGTATCTCCAATAATCTTCATTTTTACACCCATGTTCGGTGTAAAATGTCCGAGTAAAACGCCTGCTATAATGGCGATTAATACCCAAAAAGTAAGATTGGTGATAATGACTTTAAAAGTGCTTTTCTTAGAAGATTGAGTCGGAGCTGGCGAAGATATATTCATAAAAGTAAGTTAGACTTTACAAATATATAAAAAAAGCAGACCTATAAGCCGGATTCTGTCCCTGATCAATCAGAGCCTTATCATTTATCTAGATCCAGCATTGCTGCTGGACTCAAGCTACCTACCCTTCAACAACGGACGAGAAGCCCTTAAATGCTGATATACTTGGTATTTCACCGCATAGAGTTTACCTGGTTTCACTACAGCATTACCTGTACATACTTTCTGTTGCACTTGTCCTAATCCTGATAATTATCAGGACCGACGGGGGTTACCCGCTATGCTTCTCTCTGGTGTCCGGACTTTCCTCCCTCCCGATAAATCAGGACGACGATAAGGCGGTCTGCAGGGCAAAAGTAGCGATTTATGAACTAACAACCGAGCATTTAAATTTCTGTTTTTTATAGAAATTACCTAATGATTTAATTTTAAATTGGTTATCTTTAAAATCATAATTTTAAAATTCATTTATTATGACTAAAATGTATCATTACGCAACTGTTTCAAAAGCTTTAGATCAATTGAATGAGAAAGGATTTACGTTTGATTTTAATTTAAATTCAGACATAATAAAAAAGAATCCTGAAAAATTTGAAATTGTTCATGTGTATCGATACGAAGGGGATTCGGACCCAGGCGATGAGGCAGTTGTATACGGAATCAAATCAATTTCAGGCAAAAAAGGAGTTTATGTAGCGGGTTTTTCGGCAGATTCAGATCAGGAAACCGCAAAATTTTTATTCGATTTAAACATTAAAGGAAGGTAATTTTCAGGAGCTTTTTCCTGCTGTACGCTTTATCTTTTTCTGGCAAAAAAAGCCAGCAAAAGGATGCCGCTTCCATCAGGGCTAGGACTTTAGGTTTCATTAGAAAATAATATTTTACAAAATATAAGTCATTGCGAGGAACGAAGTAAACTCATTTACTAAATCAATTTTCAGTGTAGTTGCTTCGTTCCTCGCGATGAATAAAAAACAACAAAAGCCCGTTTAAATCTTTGTTACTTTTATGCCTTCTAAAACCAGTAAGCCACAAAAAAAGTCTATCATAAGACAGACTTTTTAAAAACAACTCAAAAAAACAATTAAGCAGTTGGTATTTTTAATTTCCAGCCAGGCTGAATCAAATCAGGGTTTTTAATGACATCTTTATTGGCTTCGTAAATTGCTTGCCAAGAAACGCCGTGTTTTTTTCCAATTTTTGATAACGAATCGCCGCTTACCACGGTATAATCTGTAGTTGCTCCTTCTGTAACTGCAATATTCATCACAACATCAGCCGATCTAAAATCAGGGTCAATTTTTCCATAAGCCGACCATAATTTTTCTTTGTCCTCAGACGATTTTGCTGTACCATCAACATATAGCACATTATCTTGCTCTCTTACCTGCAAATTTGCTACTCCTAAACTACTGGCCAAATTTGTTAACTCTTTATATTTATCTTGTAAACTCATCTTGACTTTATTTAATAGTTAACTTATTTTCTACTTTTTTAGGTTTCATTTCCTGTATACTTTTTATCAAAGCCGGAAGTTGTTCCCTTTTTATATTTCCTGTAAGAGTTACAACACCATCTACAACTGAAGCACTAACGCCACTGTACGCTTTTACTACATCATTTACAGAAGTATTTAAAACTGCATCAGGGCTAATTTCAACAGGGGCAACCTCAGGGGCTGGTGCAGGCAAAGGAACTTGGCAGTTATTGACCACAGATTTTACTCCTTTGACTCCTTTAATGACTGTTTCTGCACTTTGTTTGACAAAATCATTTTCACACGTACCCGAAATAGTAGCAACACCATCCGTTACGGTAACCTCTACACCAGGCATATCGCTTAATTTTGCAGAGATTTCTTTTTGAATATCCGCATCTTTAGGACCACAAGCCCCTAACAAAAAAGCAAAGCCTATTCCTAATAAAATAGATTTAATCTTCATAATAATATTTTTTAAAGTTATTTAATCCTTTAAAATTAACGAATTAATTTACAAAATAGTATGCAATAACAATAAAAAACTTATATTTATTTACATTAGATAGTAATAAAACCAGCGGATTATTTTAAATATTTTAAAATAAGACATCAACTATCGGCCAATCCAGCATTCTAATAAACTATTTTCTAGAAAACAAATTGTCTAACACCCAAGCCGGGCCGATCATTAAAAACTGAATATCTTTTAAGAATGAAGGTTTTTTTCCTTCTATATTATGACCGTAAAATTGCCCGATCCAAGCTACTGCAAAAATAGCGATCGATACTATCCATAAAGGAGCAACTTGTGCAATGTAATAATTTATAATCAGACAAATCGCCGAGAAGATGGCGATTTTAAAGGCCATTGCAATAGATAATCTCACATAAAAAACAAGTACAAAAAGCAGTACAACTACCGCCCAGTTTTCGATAATAGGAACATTTAACTGCAAAGTATTAGCAATAATACCACTCGGAATACTCATTAACAACCCCACTATAGAAAAATAAATAGCAGGAACGCAAATGTAGTGTATTGCTTTGTTTTTTGGGTTTTGATGACTTACAGCATATTCTTCAAACCATTGTTCTAATGTTCTCATTTTTTTGAATTTTGATACGTAAATATACTAAAAAAACAGCTCTCTTATAACTGGTTATAATCAAAAACACCATCCCACAATTCATCAATCTGAATGAGCGCTTTGTCTATTGCAATCACTTGCCATTTTCCATCAGTTTCTATACCCAACCCAATGTTTTTTAGTTTTTGCAAAGCATCATTCACATCAAAATCAAGATAAGTATCAAGCTTTGTGGAGAACCATAATTCTATTTGATTATCAAGTTCTTCGGCCGTTAACGGATGATTACTTTTATTTAAAAAAGCAAAAGCCAAAATAGTTTCTTTAAGCACTTCTTCCTCAGAAGAATTTAACAAAGAATAAAAGGCTCCACTGTTATTTCCGAGGTTCTTAAAATACAGACTATCTGAAAGTATCTTTGAATACTTGATCTTCTTGTTGACAAAATTACTGTACTGTCTAAATAAATAAAGTGACAATATTCCGAGCGCAATTAACCCCTGATTGAGTGAGGCTTTACTGTTTAACAAATCTATAGTTTCTCCCGATTGGTAAGCGGCATACATGTTAATCAAAGCAGGAATTACTTTGGTACTCAATAACGAAAATCCTCCAAAAACCCCTGGCACCCAAAAGAACAGTTTGTCTTTAGTTGACATTTTGGGTACAGCATTTGGAAATATTGTTTCGAGGTCGTTTTTGGGTACACGCTTAAAGATTTTTAGCACGATAGATGCTGGATCCACAGGCATTTTTCCTAGTTTGACTTTCTTTTCTTTGAGATAATCTGCATCGTTATAATTGAGATAAATCATCACACGATCGTAATATTCTACTTCGATTTCTTTTTTCCAAAAAGTGTATTTAGTGATCTTTTCTTTGGCTTTATGATGCCCGCGAACATACAATTCGTAATCTCTAAATGCATTAAAATCAATAGCGAGATTTAAACCTATTAAATCTGAATTCTTAAATGCTTTGTCTAAAGTCTCCTGATCAATACGCCTGTAATTACCGTTATCCAAGACTTTGAGAAGTGTTTCCTTAAAAACAGCAAAATCACTTTTATCTCTAAATATTTCTCGCTCTTTCGGACTTAAATCGGGATCGAATAAGGCGTAATTTTGCTTTAAATTTCTATTAAGATTAAAGGCTTCGTAGTGATAATAATGCTCGATGATATCAAATAATTTTCTAAAATCATCTGCCTTCTTTTTATCTTCTCCGAAAGTGGCTAGTTGCTGCTCGAGTAAAAATTCCTTGTTGAAAGGAATGTAATGTTCTCGTGTCATTTTTTGTAGGTTCTTAGATTTGTAGCTACAAAGGTCTAAAAGTTTTTCTTTTTTTATTAAAAAAACAGTCTTAATTCTATACCCGCTTTTAGGTTTTATATGCTAAAATATATTGCTGCTGTCCGTAACCAAAATTAGTTTTTTAAACCTGCTTCTGTCATAATCTATTCTGCTGGCTTTAACCGCAACAGGAAAATAAATTTCTCCGTTGGCCACCATCTTAATTTTATTCTGAGCACTTTTGGTAAAATCTATTTTGCCTTCGACCATTTCGTTTAGGTTGGCCATTAATGCTCCATCAAATGCAAAATCAGTTTCGATATCGGCTACAAGGTTTTTAGCAAAAACAACTCCCGTTACCAGTAATATATTATTTTGGTTGGCATTTTTTAATAATGATGGATTTGGATGTAGAAAATCAGCTCCAAAAAAATACTCTTCAAGATTCCCAATAGCGTATTCTTTAGTAAAAGAGTTGTCATAGCTAATCGTAACCGACTTTCCTGATTTAATTTTAGCGCTGATTTCAAAAGCTCCCAAACCTAATGTTTTAAGGATTTCCTGCAGGAGCGTGATACCAATATTAAATCCGTAATCATCTTTTTTAGACGTATTGATGCTAAGCGCCGGGTTCTCTATCTCTGTGAGCACTACATCACTCTTAAAAGCATGATCAATGCTGCCATAATACAATTGCGCTTCATCAAAACTCTTTTTGAGCCACAATTGCAATGGTTTATGATTTCTAACCGGCCCTTCTATCAGGTCGTAACCCTGATTAGTCAAAAATTGTGTAAGTTTCATTTTATCGTATTTTAAGTTTTCTGGAGCTTTGAATAATTGTTACTAACTATTTTTCTCGCTGCCTTTGAAACATTAAAAGTACAAGAAAAAAATTAGTAAGATAATTGCTAAGATAAGAAGATTGTATGTTTTTTAAACTTCGAAAACTAAAAAGGTTAAAATTTTGTTTTTATTTAAAATAAACCAATGAATCTGCAATTATTCTAAAAAGTAACAACCACCACTAAAAATTGTTGAAACTAGAGCAAGGATTGAAAATTTCCTGAAAATTTTAGTCAAAGTGGATCTATTTTCATCAGTTTGGTAAAGTATAAGAAGACCAAAACCGCAAAGGTTGGGGAACTTTTGCGGCGGTGGTTTTAGAAACAGTTGATATAGTTGCTGCCAAAGAGCCTCTTTTTTTCTTTGACCACGTCTATATTTTAAGCTTCTGTATTTTCTTCAATAATATTTTGTACAATCAAAATAAAATTTTCTGTATTTTTAAGCTGATGTTTGATAGACGCATCAAAATCAGACAATTGAAACTCGTTAAGCATGTCTCTCTTTATATATCTTATCATAGAGTCAATACTTCGCGTGTCGTTTTGCATTTGCCTCTCTAACTCGCGCTGTTTGCTCTCTAAATAATTTAAAGTTTGCGATAATCTTTGAATATTTAATTTCTCCAACTTTTTTCTCTTATTAACATGATATAAAAACAAACGATAATCAGGAACCTGACAAACTCAAGATGCTCCAAAAACTACTTTTCATTCAAATCTATCCGATTCAAGAGTATCGTTTTTAACATATACGTATCAATAGAGGATTGGGTTTATTCGTATTGTAGAAAAATTTGAGAGAGCTTTTATTTTTCAAAAAGAAAACCAATTAAATAACTTAAAATCAATTCATTAATTCAAAATTTAGAACAAAAAAAATAATTTATTTTTTTTAAGTATTATTTTCGAAGTTTATGTTCGTTGGTGATACAAAAAAACAGATCATAATTCCCATATTTATTTTATGCATGTACAAACTTATAATATGCATAACTGGTAATTGTAATTTTAGGCCTAAAACACCAAAACCTTCGGCGGATCAAACACTTAAAATTACGTTTTAAATTTGTTGATTCCAGATTTGTGATTTGGTAATTTTCAGCCTATATTTGCTATCGAATAATAGAGAATATGGAACAATTTGTAGTATCGGCCCGTAAATATCGCCCACAGACCTTTAAGGATGTTGTAGGGCAAAAAGCCATTACCAACACTTTGTTAAACGCCATCGATAGCAATCACCTTGCCTCTGCCCTATTGTTTACAGGACCTCGTGGAGTAGGTAAAACAACCTGCGCACGTATTTTGGCTCGAAAAATAAATCAGCCCGGATATGATGATCCAACTGAAGATTTTGCTTTTAATGTTTTTGAATTGGATGCGGCTTCAAACAACTCTGTCGATGACATTCGAAGTTTGATTGACCAAGTTAGGATTCCTCCGCAAACAGGGCAATACAAAGTATACATTATTGACGAGGTTCACATGTTGTCTTCGGCTGCTTTTAATGCTTTTTTGAAAACATTAGAAGAACCGCCCAAACATGCTATTTTTATCCTAGCAACAACAGAAAAGCATAAAATTATTCCAACTATTTTATCGCGTTGTCAGATTTTTGATTTTAAGAGAATCACGGTAAAAGATGCCAAAGAACATTTGGCTGAAGTAGCGACAAGCCAAGGTATAAACTTTGAAGATGATGCGTTGCACATTATTGCTCAAAAGGCTGATGGCGCCATGCGTGACGCTTTGTCTATTTTTGACCGTGTCGTTTCGTATTGCGGAACCAATTTAACGCGTCAGGCTGTTACTGAAAATCTTAACGTTTTAGATTACGAAACTTACATTAGCATCACCGATTTACTTTTAGAAAATAAAATCCCGGAACTTTTATTGGCGTACAACGAAATTCTTTCAAAAGGTTTTGATGGACATCATTTCATTGCGGGTCTGGCCTCACATTTTAGAGACCTCTTGGTAAGCAAAACTCCTGCAACCATCGCTTTGCTTGAAGTAGGGGAGCAAGCGCAGCAAATGTATGGTATACAAGCTCAAAAATGTACGCAGGATTTTTTATTAAAAGGAATTGACCTTGCCAACGACTGTGATTTAAAATACAAACTGAGCCAAAACCAGCGACTTTTGGTCGAATTATGTTTGATGCAATTGGCCTCTATCACTTTTGATGGAGAAAAAAAAAAGCTGAGCAATTCATAATTCCGCCTACTTATTTTAAAAATGGAGGATATTCTATTGTAGAAATCTCTAATTTAAAATCTCAGGTTGCCAACCAAGAAGTTCCAGAAAAAAACAGTCTCAATGTCACTCAAAACGACAAGGCAGAAACAGCTACTCTACCTGTACAAACTACTCCTGTCGAGAAAATAGTTGAAACTCCTAAAGAAGTCAAACCAGCGAGTGCCACAGACAATCTGGCAAAGGTTTCAGCTTTTTCTTTGGCCAGTATTCGAGCCAAAAAAGCATTAGAAGAAAACAGCAAATCGTATATAAAACCCACTACAACACTGCCTACCGAACCATTTACAGAAACAGAAATGTTGTTGCAATGGAATAAATATGCGCAACGTTTGGGTGAAAAAGGTTTTAGAATCATGGAGTCGCTATTGCTTATTAACGACCCAACGCTAAACGGAACGGTCATTACACTAGAGTTACCAAATGAAGGATCAAAACTAGATTTCGAAAGTCAGATTCATGGGCTTCTAGGGCATCTAAAAGGGCATTTGCACAATCATGATATTACCATAGAAGTGATTGTAAACGAAAAGATTGAAAGCAAAAGAAGTTTTAACGATCAGGACCGATACAATCGTCTACTGGAAATAAATCCAAACCTAGAACTGTTGCGTTCTACATTTGGACTCGATTTACTTTCTTAGTTTTAAAGACAAAATTTTTTAATTTTATTAAATTGTATTACGAAAATCCTCATTGATGCCGGCCAATTTTTACCGCTATCTATTTCGTAACCCAAAATCATAGACTTTTTGTAGCCATTTTTTTCTTTGAAGCTCATCAGCTGTTTTTATGATACCGATATACGTCACTTTTACTGGTTTTACACCACAAAATTCTAAAGTACATTTCTTTAACTGATTGACACTCGGTCTCGCATAAAAAAATCTGTAATACCAACTCGGCTGATCAAGAGTGGTGATAATATGAGCAGTTTTTCCTTTTAATAGTTTATCCCACCAAACTGAATTTTCACGATATTGAAACGCCATTCCGGGCAAAAACAACCGATCTATAAATCCTTTTGTAAGTGCTGGCAATCCTCCCCACCAAACAGGATGAATCCAAACCAAATGATCTGCATTCTGAATTTTTTTCCAAGATTCTACTAAATCAGGCTCTAAATCAGTGCGTTTTTGGTAACCAAACTGTAAATTAGGATTAAATTGTAATGTTGCAATTGTTACAACATCTACCTCTGCGCCACAGGCTTTAGCACCTTTTAAATAGCTTTCGGCTAAGCCAAAATTAAAGCTTTGTGAATTAGGATGTCCGTTGATGACCAGAATTTTTTTCATAGTAGAGTTTTTAACAAAAATATCATTATCCTCTAAAATCATACTGGACAAATGTCCTATAAAATCGCTTTTCTGACACGACTGAGATGCCTCGGCGTTATGCCCAAATATGAGGCCAAATATTGAAGAGGAATGAGCTGAATATATTTTTGATGATGCTGAAATAATTCCTCATAACGCTGTTTTCCTGATAATTTCTGAAAGGAAATCATACGCTTTTGCAAGGTTACAAATTCCATTTCGGCCAATTTACGTCCGATTTCCTGCCAATGACTACTTGACTTATACAGCATTTCAAGACTTTGACGATCGATAACCTGCAACTCCACATCAGATAATGCCTGAATATTTTCTTCTGCTGGATTTTGCGTTATAAAACTGGCGAAAGAGGCCATAAACTCATTCTCAAAAGCAAAACAATTGGTAATTTCATCGCCTTGATGATTGAAAAAATAAGAACGTAAAATTCCTTTTTTGATAAAAAAAATTTCATTACAAACCTGATTTTCTTTCAATAAAAATGCTCCTTTTTTTAGTATGCGGGTCGTGATTAAATCATCCAACTGATCTAATTCAGCCGATGATAAAACATGAATTGATTGAAAAATTGATTTCATTAAATCGCTAATTTTTTGAAGCAAAAACTTTTTCAATTCTTTTGTCGGGAATCAACCATAACATCGATACCACAAAATATGCTACTCCAGAAATCCATTCGTAATAAAAAGAACAAATTATTCCAACGAGATATAATATTGTCGATACTTTGCCTTTTACATCTTTGCCTATCGCTTTGGCCAATACCGAGTTTTCTCCTTCGCTATTGATAATCGTCCTTTGTAGAATAAAATAAGCTATAGAAGAAAATAATAATACAACACCGTACAAAGTCATGGAAGCTTTTGCAAAATTATGTTCTCCCATCCAGCCAGTAGCAACCGGGATTAACGAAAGCCAAAAAAGCAAATGCAGGTTGGCCCACAGAATTTTTCCATTGACTTTTGATACACTATGAATCAAATAATGATGATTATTCCAGTAAATCCCGACATAGATAAAACTTAGAATATAACTAAAAAACTTAGACACAAGCGGCATAAGATCGGTAAATTGGTCACCATGAGGCACCTTAATTTCTAAAATCATGATGGTAATAATAATGGCCAAAACCCCATCACTAAAAGCTTCTAGTCTAGTTTTATTCATATAAAAAATTAAATTTTACCGTAATACATTGCTTTTACAATTCCGTCTGAAAGACCAATTTTTGGCACATAAATTTGTCGGGCTCCGCTCCATTTCATTGCATTGAGATAAATACGTGTGGCATGAATGATAACGTCAGCACGATCTGAATTCAATCCTAGCTCGGTGATTCTTTGTTCGTAGGTTAGCGAATTTAAAAAAGCATATTGTGAATTAATGTAAATATACGAAAGCGGTTTTTCCTGCTGTTTTCCTGACATTTTAAACAACTTATTGATGTTTCCGCCAGAACCAATTAGCGTGACTTCTTCATAATCGGCAGTATTGCTTTTAATCCATTTTTCGATTTCATCCCAAACCACATCGCATACCATATCGTTTAGCAAACGCACAGTACCCGCTTTGAAAGATCTGGAATTAATCATTTTACCATCAGAGAATAGCGTAAATTCGGTGCTTCCACCACCCACATCTACAAAAAGGTACGTTTGATCTGTTTTCAGTAAATGATGCAAATCGGTAGACGCAATTATAGCCGCCTCTTTTTTTCCGTCAATAATTTCGATTTTTATATCCGCTTTTTTCTTAATCAAAGCAACCACTTCTTTAGCGTTATATGCCTCACGCATGGCCGAAGTTGCAAACGCCATATAGCGTTCTACTTTATGTACTTTCATCAAAAGATTAAATGCTTTCATGGCATCTACCATTCGATCTATATTTTCTTCAGAAATTTCGCCAACCGTAAAAGCGTCTTGTCCTAAACGAATTGGCACACGAACAAGGGAACTTTTATTAAACTGAGGTTCTTTTCCGTCTTGTTCCACAACATTCGATATTAGAAGCCTCATGGCATTTGATCCAATATCAATTGCTGCGTATTTTTTTATTTTAATCATGCTCACTATGATTTGAAATTTTTTGTCGTATTATTATTAATTAATGTCCTGAACTACAGTTTTTGCCTGTTCTATTTTATTTTGATAGTATCTATAAGTTTCGAGTTGTGCCCTGAAAACCGGATGGTGATTACGCACTTTGTACTTATTGTCTAATTTATACGAATGGTAACGCACTTTTACATTTCCTTTCCATGCGATATCAAAATTATCAATAAGCTCTTTTTTTATTGATAAATCATAGATTGGACAGGTCACCTCTACTCTCCCATCCAGATTTCTGGTCATAAAATCGGCGGAGGAAATATAAACTTCCGTTAGTCCTGCATTCCCAAAAATATACACTCTTGAATGTTCCAGGTAATTATCTACAATACTGATTGCCTCAATATTCTCACTCATCCCCGGAATTCCTGGTATCAGTGAGCAGATTCCTCTTACCTGAAGCTGAATTTTTACACCCGCATTACTTGCTTCGTATAATTTATCAATCATTTTAAAGTCTGATAAACTATTCATTTTTAACTTAATATGTGTTTTTCGACCTGCTAAAGCATGCAAAATTTCACGATCAATTAGTTTGATAAATTTTGTTCTGGTATAATGTGGCGAAACAATCAAATGTTTGTAACGATGCACTCTGTAATTGATGTCGAAAAATTCGAATATTTTTGAAATATCTTTTAAAATACCCTGATGGCAGGTAAAAAGCGTTACGTCTGTATAAATTTTGGCTGTAGCTTCATTGAAATTTCCAGTTGAAACAAATCCGTAACGGCGCGTTTTACCGTCTTCAATTCTTTCGATAATACAAATTTTGCTGTGTACTTTTAATCCTTTTATACCAAAAATAAGTTCGATACCTTCAGTTTGCATTTGTTCGGCATACGAGATATTAGTAGCCTCATCAAAACGTGCCTGAAGCTCGATCTGAACCGTTACTTTTTTGCCGTTTTTTGCCGCATTAATCAAAGAACTGATAATTTGAGAGTTCTTGGCCAATCGGTACAAGGTGATTTTTATAGTAGTCACTTTAGGATCTAAAGCTGCTTCACGCAAAAACTTTGTGAGATACGAAAAAGACTGATATGGTGCGTGCAACAAATAGTCTTTTTTACTAATTTTCTCTAATATGCTGCCCCCCAAACTCAGATCCGGAATGGGTAAAGGATCATTAGTTTTATAAAGCAAATCAAACCTTCCGAGGTTCGGAAAGCTCATGTAATCTCGGCGATTATGATATTTACCTCCGGGGATAATACTGTCTGTTTCGACGATTTTCATTTTATCCAAAAAGAAACGCAACGTATCGTCTTCGATCAAACTGTCATAAATAAAACGTACCGGTTCGCCAATTCGTCTGTCTTTTACAGATGTAGCAATTTTTTCGAGCATACTTTTACTCAAATCACTATCGATGTCTAACTGTGCATCACGTGTAATTTTGATCATGTGCGCCGAAACACTTTTATAATCAAAAATATTAAAAATGTTCTTTAGGTTAAGACGAATTACATCATCGAGCAGAATTACATATTGTTTTTCGTCAGGCGAAGGCAAAACAACAAATCTATTGATCGTTTTGGGAATTTCGATTACTGCGTACCTAATTTCGTCATTGGTATTCATCTCAAGCCTAACGGCCAGATACCCCGAAGTATCTTTTAAAATAGGAAACTCGGCCAAATCATTCAAAATAATCGTAACCAGTTCGGGACTTAATTTCTGAACAAAAAAGTCTTTTAAAAAATCTTCCTGTTCTTTATTTATTTGGTCTTCTTTTACGATAAAAATGTTTTCGGCCTCTAGTTCGGCTTCAATATTACTTAAAATTCGTAAACTTTCAGATTGCTGCTGGATAACGATTTCGGTAATATCCTTGATTAATTGATGTGCCGAAACACCGCCTAAATATTTTTCACCTGAAATTCCAGAAAGGCTTAATCTGCGGATTGCCGCATAACGCACTCTAAAAAATTCATCTAGATTGTTAGAAAAAATTCCAACAAAACGCAATCTGTCCAGAAGTGGTACTGTGTTGTCTGCTGCTTCCTGAAGCACTCTCGCATTAAACGCTAACCAACTTTTTTCTCTATCGATATATCTTTGTTCGTGCACTTTATTTATTTTAAATCTTTGGGGAAAATTGTTTTATGGGTTTTACCTTTATTAATAGTGCTCCAGTTTTCTGTCTCAAACTGCAATGCTACAAATCCGGATGTAGGAACATTTTCTATAAAAACATCCCCAAATTTATTAACAAAATTTGTAATAGCCTCGTTATGCCCAAAAAGAATAACGCTTTCTAAACTATTATCACAAGATTTGATAACTTTCTCGAGCTGTTTTTCGTCAAAGGTGTAAAGATCGTCTTTATAAACGATACTTTCTATGGGATACGACAGGTTTTGGGCAAAAATAAGAGCAGTTTCTGATGCGCGTGCAGCAGTACTACTCCAAATTATATAAGTCTTAGGAAGAAAATTAGAAATTTTGACAGAGACATCGTGAGCATCTATAATTCCTCTTTTCATCAAAGGCCTGTCAAAATCTTTGAGAGGAGCTTCCCAGCTGGACTTTGCATGTCGTATTAAAACTAAATTTTTCATAGAAAAAGTATATTAAGTAACAATATGTGCTATTAGAAAATTATTTCAGTTCTAATTTACAAAAGAATTTTTAATCCGCTGTTGTTTTTTAATTCTGTTAACATTTTGCTTAAATAATTATTTAGAATCTCAAATTATTATAAAAAATAACATTCATCCCAAAAAATGATTTTGATGAGAATGGCTCTCAGTGAGAAACATCATGTTTACAGTTGGCAATATCATGTTTACAGTAAGCAAAATCTAATTTTTAGTTAGCAATATCTTGTTTTTAGTAAGCAAAATCTAATTTGCAGTTGGCAATATCAGGTTTGCAGTAAGCAAAATCTAATTTGCAGTTGGCAATATCATGTTTGCAGGAAGCAAAATCTAATTTGCAGTTGGCAATATCATGTTTGCAGGAAGCAAAATCTAATTTGCAGTTAGTAAAATCTTGTTTGCAGTAAGCAAATTTTTAATTGTTTTACTATAAACTTTGGGTTGATACTTGTTTTTTATTCCGGGTAATTATTCTGGATAATTATTTTTTTTCGAACAAAAAAAAGTCGTTGCAACCTAAGTCACAACGACAACCAAAAAATAAACCAGTCCAATTTTCTTTTAGATCTTAGCAAAAATATTAGTATAATATTTTCTGCCATTACTGTCTAACTTTACAGCAATGCCAAAATGCGTATAATCACCTTCTATATTTTCCTTATGGCCAGGACTCTCTAACCACCCCTTGACCACATCTGCGGAAGTTTTGTAGTTGTAGGCAACATTTTCTCCTACTTTACTAGCTCCTAGAACACTAACAATATTCTCTGACCTATCTTCAAAACCATTATGATTGACAACATTGTTGGCGATCATATACAAATCATGCTCCGCTGATTTATAAGAAATATGATTTACTATTTCTAATTTTCTTAATCCAATACTTAGACGATAATTATTTATCAATTGCATTACTTCCAACTCATCATTATTATAAGTATAATTTGTTACTAACCCTGCCGTTGTATTTGTTTCAGTAACATCATCAGAGTCTTTGGAGCAAGACAATACCGACGTTATTAAAATTATAAACACTACAGAACGCATAATACTTTTCATAACTAAGAGTAGTTTAAGTTTAAGTAGATTGTGGGGCAAACTCTTTAACTATATTTGACAAATTGTTTATTTTCTTGAAATAAAAATACTTCATTTATCGTTAAACTACCAAAAAAAATCGATGAAATACACTTTTTTTATATTACACAATGTATTTTTCTTACTTTTAAGGAGAGAGCCTATCAATACTCCAGGAGAAATCAGACTGACTCGTATATCGGATTCTGTCGTGTAATCTATTGGCTCTTCCCTGCCAAAATTCTACCTGCAAAGGCGTCACCAAATAGCCTCCCCAATTTTCAGGTCGAGGGATTGATTTTCCTTCGTAATCCTTTTCTAATTGTTTCAGATTATCTTCTAAAAAAGTTCTGGACGGAATGACCTCACTTTGGTTCGAAACAACAGCGCCCAATTTGCTGCCTTCGGGACGAGAGTCAAAATAGCCATCAGAGATATTTTCAGAAGTCTTCTGGGCTATCCCTTTTATAATCACCTGACGCTCCATTTCCGGCCAGAAAAAAGACAGACAAACATTGGGATTCTGAGCCATCGCTTTTCCTTTTTCCGAATTATAATTGGTGTAAAAAATAAATCCTTCTTCAGAAAATTTCTTCAATAAAACAACCCTTGATTTAGGAAAACCGTCTAAACCAATGGTCGAAACAGTCATTGCATTTACTTCTCCGCTTCCGTCAAAATCTTCTACTTCGTGGAACCATCTGTTAAACAAATTAATAGGATCCTCCGGAATATTGGTTTCTAACAATTCGCTTTTTTCGTATGATTTTCTATAATTACTTAAATCGTTCATGAGTTTAGATTTTAAATTGATGATTTTTGATTTTTAACTTTTTACATTTTACTTTTTACATTTTACTTTTTACTTTTTACATAGTAGTACTTTCAACTAAAATTCAAAACTGCTGCCGTCATCTGCCAAAAGCACGTTCGGAAAAATTGTTTTGGCCTCTTCTTTAAAACGTTCTATTCCTTCGTATCTGGTCGAATAATGTCCTAAAATAAGTTGTTTTGCGTTTGCTTTCAAGGCAATTGTGGCGGCTTCTATTGCTGTCGAATGCAATGTTTTCTGAGCCAAAGCTTCTTCTGATTGCAAGAAAGTAGCTTCGTGATATAAAACATCTACGTTTTTTATGATTGGAAGTATGGCTTCGTGATAAGCGGTGTCTGAACAAAATGCATAACTCAGTGGCGGAATTGGATCGAATGATACTTTTTTGTTTTCGATTACGGTTCCGTCTTCGAGCGTGACATCGCCACCATTCTTTATTTTTTGATAATACGCCGTATGAATGTGATATTGTTGTACAGCATCAACATTTAGTTTTCTTTCGCCCAATTTTTCTTCAAACAAAAAGCCATTAGTATAAACGCGGTGTTTGAGTGGAATAGTTTTGACAACGACTTTACTGTCTTCGAAAATAATTTGACTTTCGTTCGATTCTAATTCGTGAAAAAACAAATCATAAGTCGTCCAGGAATTGGATAATCGCAGCTGTAATGTTATGATTTCCTTCACTCCTTTTGGTCCGTAAATATGCAGGTCGGTAGTTCTTCCTAAAAGTGCAAAAGTTGAAATAGTACCAATCAATCCAAAAAAGTGATCGCCGTGCAGATGCGAAATAAAAATATGATTGATTTTGGAAAATTTGATTTTATTTTTGCGCAATTGCACCTGAGTTCCCTCACCACAATCGATTAAAAACAACCTGTTTTTTATTTCTAAAACCTGCGCAGTCGGATTGGTAATTGTTCTGGGAGTAGCGGCATAACAGCCAAGTATGGTTAGTTTCAATTTTTATTGATTCGTTTAATTGTTTAACTGTTTAATCGTAAAAATGGTAATTTGTTTCATCATAAAATTGATTAAACAGCGAAACGATTAACCCATTAAACAGTTAAACAATTAACCAATTTCTAAAATCCCAAATCTCTTTCAATTTCTTCCATTTCGATGATGTCGTGCGCTTCAAGAAGCGAAGGCACTACAGTTAGCTTGTCAGAAACAGAGTTAAAATCAAAGTCAGCAACGACTACTACAAAAGATTTTTTAGCTTTTTTGTGTTGCTTCGAAAGTGGCAGGAATAACTTAACATCAGCTTCCGGCAAACTAGAATAAGCCGTTAAATCGATGACGATATTTTGTTTTTCAAAAGTTTTAAATTGCTGCATCACTTTTTCTAAGAAAGAATTAATATCTCCCTGTGTATCTTTAATTGTAACGGTATGTCCTTTTTGATCTACTTTCATATTTATATTTCTAGGCTTATATCAACTCTCCATTTTTGAAAGCTAAGATACAAAGTTTTTTTAGTTTTATTTTCAGGTTTAACAGGCTGAACGTTCCAAGACCAGAAACCTGAAACTTTAATTTTACTGAATCTTAGAAGCCAAAAGATAAATCACCGCCATTCTTATCGCTACACCGTTCTCGACCTGGTTTAAAATTACAGAATGTGCAGAATCTGCCACCTCAGAAGTTATCTCTACGCCTCTGTTTATAGGTCCTGGGTGCATAATGACGATTTCTTTTCCAAGAGAATCTAATAAGGGTTTATCTACACCATATTGTTGTGCGTATTCGCGTGTTGACGGGAAAAAATTCACATCCATACGCTCATTCTGAACGCGAAGCATATTGGCTACATCACACCATTCAAGCGCTTTGCGTAAATTCGGCTCGACCGTAACACCAAGCGACTCAATGTATCTCGGAATCAGGGTTTTTGGCCCGCATACTTTTACTTCTGCACCTTGCATCTGCAATGCATAAATATTAGACAATGCCACTCTTGAGTGCAGAATATCGCCTACAATAACGACTTTTTTCCCTGCTACGTCACCCAATTTTTCTCTAATAGAATAACTGTCCAACAGAGCCTGCGTTGGGTGTTCATGAGCACCATCGCCAGCATTTACGATACTTGCTTTGACATTTTTGGACAAAAAATAAGCCGCTCCGGGATTGGAGTGGCGCATGACAACCATATCTACTTTCATAGACAGGATATTGTTTACAGTATCTATAAGTGTTTCGCCTTTTTTGACAGACGACTGCGCTGCCGAAAAACTAATTACATCTGCAGACAAACGTTTCTGTGCTAATTCGAAAGAAAGTTTGGTTCTGGTACTGTTTTCGAAAAAAATGTTGGCAATGGTAATATCTCGTAATGAAGGAACTTTTTTAATGGGTCTGTTAATGACTTCTTTAAAATGATCGGCCGTTTCAAAAATTAGGTTAATATCATTCTCGTTGATGTATTTAATTCCTAATAAGTGATTTACGCTTAATTCTTTCATTGTGTGTGTTTATAGGTTTATTTGTTGAATTGTTTAATCGTTTGGCTTGCGGTTAAACCATAAAACGATTAACCAATTAAGCGATTAAACTTTTTAATTTGTAACGAGGTAAACCACGTCTTCGCCTTCATTTTCTTTCCAGCTTACTTTTACTTTTTCATTATTAATAGCATCTACCTGACGACCACGATAATCGGGCTGAATTGGCAGATTTCTACTAAAACGTCTGTCGATTAACACTAGCAATTCGATTTCTGAAGGTCTCCCAAAAGACTGAATAGCGGTTAAGGCAGAACGGATACTGCGTCCGGTAAACAAAACATCATCGATAAAAATGACTTTTTTGTTTTCGACTATAAAATTAATTTGTGTTTTATTGGCTTCAAGCGGTTTATCAGTGCGGCGAAAGTCATCTCTAAAAAAAGTGATGTCAAGATATCCCAAAGAAATCTCGGGAGTTTGGTATTCGTTTTCTAATATTTGTTTTAGACGTTCGGCTAAAAAAACGCCTCTTGGCTGGATTCCAACTAAGATAGTATCAGAGAAATCAAGATGTTTTTCGATCAACTGACAAGCCAAACGATGGAGTATGATAGTAACTTCTTTTGAATTAAGTAATACTTTTTGGCTCATAATTAAGTGTGATGTTTGGTTGGGCAAATATACGAAATCAGATTTTATTTGTTGCGGTGTTGGGGAGGGAATATTTTTTTTGGTCGGCAACGGGTTTTAGATTCTCAAACAAGTTTTTTTAGGTTAAAAGCCCCATCGATGGGGTTGCGAACCCCAACGTTGGGGTTCGTAACCCCAAATTTGACGTCTAGAACCTCATTTTTGACGTCCACAACCCCAAATTTGACGTCCATAGACGTATAATTTGACGTCTGCAACCTAAAGTTTTACGTCCAGAACCTAAAACTTTAGGTTCTGGACGTCATCGACGGAGCTTTTAACCCCAAAATTGCTGTTTTTAGAACCTTGATAGACTTAAATAACTATTTATGAGTCTTTATTTGAAAAATATTTTAAAATAAAATTACTATTTTTGAATTATGACTACCATGGAAATTAAAAAAGAGAGCAATAAGGCTCTGGATCAAGTTCCGGAAAAACCTTCTTATCAACATTTTAGGCTTCATAAAACAAATACAGGCAGATAATAATGCTCCATGATTTCTTAAAAACAAATCAAAATCATCCATAAAAAATAGGTGTTAATTACCATTTTTTAGATACTGAAAAACAAATGACTAATTATAAATAAGAGGCAAACTCAAAATGAAAGAAAGCACTAGAAAGTTTCTAAAAAACCCTAAAAATATATTTCTCATAGACGGTTTTGGTGCTTTACTTACTGTTGCATTACTTTTCTTTGTTCTTAGGACTTTCAGCCCATATTTTGGTTTATCAAAAACCATTTTCGAATATCTTTCTTTGCTGGCATTGGTATTTGCATTTTATTCTATTACTTGTTTTTTTCTAATCACTAACATTTGGAAACCGTATTTAAAAATAATCTGCATTGCTAACGTCCTGTATTGTGTTGTAACATTTGGAATCATATTCTATTATTACCAAAGTATTTCAGTTTTGGGTATCGTTTACTTTTTAGGAGAAATAATAGTCATATCAGGGATTGTATTTTTAGAAATAAAAACAATACAAACTCCTTACCAAGTGCCATAATTGATCTTATCTGCTAATTGAAATCTAGTAAAATCTCCAAATATTAGAACTTTTCTCAAAAATTATATAAACTATTTTTTTGTCGTTTCAAGTAATTTTATCGTTCGATAATTAAAAGGATAAATTCTTTTTTGAAATAATTAAAAAAAAGCAAAATCATGCAAAAAAACATTACACGTTTGTTAATGGTACTCGTAATACTGTTTTCATTTACAAGTTGCGAAATTATAGGAGATATTTTTAAAGCCGGAATGGGATTCGGAATATTTATTGTAGTGGTTGTAATTGCAATAATTATTTTTGCTTTTGCAAAACTATTTGGCAGAAAATAAAACATAAAAAAAATCCCGCTACTCAGGTAACGGGATTTTGAAGTTTTATTTGGTGTACATCTTTACTCTTAATTCCTGAACTTTTTCATCATCCAGATATTCGTCAAATGTCATGTAGCGATCAATTGCTCCGTTTGGCGTCAATTCTACTACTCTATTACCTACAGTTTGTGCAAACTCATGATCATGAGTGGTAAAAATCACAGAACCTTTAAAGTTTTTTAATGAGTTATTAAATGCCGTAATCGACTCCAAATCAAGGTGATTTGTTGGTTCGTCAAGCATCAGGATATTGGCGCGCTCCATCATCATTCTCGACAACATGCAACGTACTTTTTCTCCTCCTGATAGAACTCGGCTTGTTTTTAAAGCTTCTTCTCCAGAAAAAATCATTTTACCTAAAAATCCTCTAATAAAAACCTCATCACGCTCTTCTTCAGTTTTTGCGTATTGACGTAACCAATCTACAAGGCTCAAATCGTTTTCGAAGAAAGAATGATTCTCAGCAGGCAAATAGGCTTGGTTAGTGGTAATTCCCCAATCAAAAATTCCTGCATCTGCTTTTTGCTGATTGTTTAAGATTTCGTAAAAAGCGGTAGTGGCGCGTGAATCTTTAGAAAAAAGAACAATTTTGTCGCCTTTTGCCATATTCAAATTAACGCCTTTAAACAAAAGGTCGCCTTCTACAGAAGCGGCTAAATTTTCAACATTTAAAATCTGATCACCTGCTTCGCGATCCTGATCAAAAATAATCGCAGGATAACGACGGCTTGACGGTTTGATATCTGAAATATTTAATTTAGAGATCATTTTTTTACGAGAAGTAGCTTGTTTCGATTTTGCAACGTTGGCACTAAATCGACGAATAAATTCTTCTAATTCCTGTTTCTTTTCTTCTGCTTTTTTGTTTTGCTGCGCACGTTGTTTTGCGGCCAATTGGCTCGACTCGTACCAGAAAGTATAGTTACCTGAATAATGGTTTATTTTTCCAAAATCAATATCCGAAATATGTGTACAAACCGAATCTAAAAAGTGACGATCGTGAGATACTACGATTACGGTATTCTCGTAATTGGCAAGGAAATTTTCTAACCAGGCGATGGTTTCAAAATCCAAATCGTTGGTAGGCTCATCCATAATAAGCAAATCCGGGTTTCCAAAAAGGGCTTGCGCCAAAAGCACACGAACTTTTATTTTTCCCTCCAAATCACCCATTAAAGTATAATGGTGGTCTTCGTTAATCCCTAAGTTAGACAACATCGAAGCGGCATCAGAATCTGCATTCCATCCGTTCATTTCTTCAAACTGTACCTGAAGTTCCCCTATCCTATCAGCGTTTTTGTCGTTGTAGTCTAAATAAAGTTCATCCATTTCTTTTTTAACAGCGTACAAAACTTTATTTCCCATCAAAACGGTTTCCAAAACCGTATGCTCATCGAACATGTTGTGATTTTGGTTTAAAACCGACATACGTTTTCCCGGTTCTAAATGAATATGTCCGGAAGTTGGGTCAATATCGCCCGAAATGATTTTAAGAAAAGTAGATTTTCCAGCACCATTGGCTCCAATAACGCCGTAAATATTTCCGTGAGTGAAAGTTGTATTTACTTCGTCAAACAAGATACGTTTGCCAAATTGAACTGATAAATTATTGACTGTTAACATGAATGTCTTTTTAATTAATTTTGTGCAAAAGTAAGGAAAAAGGTTCAGAGTTGCAAAGATACAAAGGCGCTAAGTTTTTTAAATCGTAAGATGCAAAAGTGAAAAGTAAAATATCTTATTATGCCCAAATACAAGAACATATAACTTCTGACTTTTAACCTCTAACCGTTTACAACTTACTTTCTTTCTCCAAAGCTACTTCTAAACTCTTATAATTGGGTAAAACTTTAGCAATTACGCCTTCTTTATTAAGGATGAAATGCGTTGGAAAAGCATTCAATTGCAAGGTTTCATTCATGTAAATTTTCATGTTTGGAATTACAGAATATGACAACGGCTTTCTTGCCAAAAACGTTTTTAATTGTTCTGGTGTATCTTCTGCTAAACTCAAGAAAACAATATCTTTTCGGTCTTTGTATTTTGCCGCCAAAGCATTTACCTCAGGAAATTCTTTGATACAGGCAGCGCAATGAATGTACCAGCATTTAATAACGATTATTTTGCCCTTCATCGTTTCGTTAGAAACTAAATTTCCATCTAAATCGGTAAAAGAGAATTTTGGAAAAGGAGTACCTTCCATTTTAAAATTTTTGTACGCATCAAAAGCTTCTTGATTGATGGTTGCTTTTATACTGGTATCTGCTTTGGGTAAAATTTTGAATAATTTATAATAAATAATAGAATCGTTTGATTCTAATCGGATTGGGATGTAGTTTGTGTTTACCAATTCATTCAAAAAAGATTCTTTTGAAATTTCTTTTGAATCTGCATCTAATGCTGTAAAATCTCTCGAAAGCATAATCTTTTTGCTCTGATACGGCCACCAATCAGCGTATTTTTGTTGAATTTGAATAGGATCAACTTCAGGATTTCCAAATTTATTTTGACTAAAACCAGCAATTGAAATTAGAAATGTGATTATTATAATGATTAAATTCTTCATGAAAGTTGATACAAATATTGGACTCAAAAGTACTTATTTTTTCACGCAGATTTGGTAGATCTAGCAGATTTTTTATTTATGATCTTGTCATCCTGACGGAGGAAGGATCTTCATAAAGTAGGCAAATTGCTATTTGATTTTTCGCCTTGTCTTCTCTCTTCTAATCACTTTTTCTTATGAAAATTTAATTCTTCTTTTTTGGCAAGAAAGAAATATCCATAGAATACGTGGTTGGATCTTCTGGATCAATTATGACTGTTATTTCTTCTGTTTGTATAAAATCTGTCGGGTCGAACCAAATATCCTCGCTTTCAAAAAGATATATTTCATTAGTTCTTGAATCCAACCATTGACTGCAAATTAGATAAGGATGGCTATCGTTTACTGCTAAACTTAAATTAAGCTTCACATCAATAAATTTTGTCATAATACTTTTGCCACTTTGCTGTAAAAAATTTATTTTTTTTCTTTTTAAACGATCTGATCTAAGACCCAAAAAACCTACCAAAGCGAAAGCCATTCCTATTACGCCCAAAGCTAATGAACCTAAATATAAAGAGCTAAAATCATCAATAAATGCCTTATTAGGATTTGTCGGATCGTACAAAACAGCTACGCTTTCGTCTATGTCATAACTAGGAGGATCGCTGCTTACATTCGAAGTAAACTCTATTTTTTTTTCGTATTTTGTATAAAACACTACCACCGGACTGTATGTTGATGATTTGCTCGACTTTACCTCACGCAACTCTATAACAGTACCCTGTGCATCGACTGCTGTTTTTATAAAAGAGAATTTTTCAAGAAAGAAATAAATAGCTGCTATTACTAAAGCCGAACCAACTATAGCGGAAGCATATTTAAAAAAAGTAAAGGTTTTCATATTTGGGATGGATCAAATTTGGTGCAAAATACACTTTAAATTAAAAAACTATTTAAAAGAATATGATTATTTTATTTCACGAATATTTTGCAGTTTTAAGCAAATTCCGGGAGCTTTTTTTATTCTCTTTTTTATGTAAAAATATAATGTCTTATGAAACCAGATGCCTTAGCCCTGATAGCAGCGGTATCCTTTTTCTGGCTCCTTTCAGCCGGAAAAAGATACAAGCGGATAGCAGGAAATAGCTCCTGAAAAAAAAATACTAGATTACATTTTAAACCATAAAAAAACCTGACAACGTAAATTGCCAGGTTCATAATGCTCTGGTTTAGGCGAAAACCAAATAACAAATCGCCTAAATTCGATGCATTTATTCGAAATATAAAAATCAGATTAAAAAATAAATAACCAAACTCAAAATTAACCTTTTCGATTTTTGTACTTCTAATTTTTACATTTTTTGGTTTTGAAACTTAGTTTAAAAAGTTCATCACCTTGAATGAATGTTTGTTTCCTGATTTATCAGTTACAATGACGATGAACAATTGTTTGGTAGAGAAATTTCTGTTTTGCAGGTAGATTTCTTTATTGCTCTGAACGTTATCATAACTCACTAATATTTGCCCGATACTATTGAAAACAGACACCTGAGCAATTTCTTCAGCATCATTTTTCACTGTTAAAACATCATTATTAAAATAGGTAACAGTACTTGTGCTTTGTGGTTCAATTTTAGCCGCAGAGAATATTTTATTCCCCGATTGTAATGCAAAATAAGCGGCATACGCCTTAGATAATTCAGATGAATTACCACAAGAAGAAGCATCCCAGTTTACAGACCAAGTCATTAAACCTCTCAAATTAGGATAAGGGCCTCCAGGTTGCATCGTGTACGTTCTTCCTGAAAATGTGGTTCCTGTTCTTAAATAATGCAAAGCACTAATTCCTTCGGCCGGAGTGATAAAACCACTACCTGCTGCACTTGGACAAGCGGGTAATCCTATAAGGATTTTTGAAGGTGGTAAACCATCAAAACGCATTCCAGTTGTACCAATACTATACCCTTTTACAAGCATATCAGTTAGGGCGGTCACCATATTTGCTCTCTTAGCTGAACCATAGTATTGACCATCTAATCCGTTTTCTCCACCTGTATTATACAATTGTACGGCTAACAAATCCAATTCATTACGTAAGTTTTGAATAATTGGCAGAAAGGAACCAAAAGTATCATTATAGGTAGAATATCCTCCTTGTACGTATTGTGTTTCCGGAGCTGCAGTTAATAAAAATCCAGGTCCATAGTGCGCTTTTAATTCTTTGAAAGCATCTACTACGTTTTTTAATCTTGGATAAGCAGAAATACCCGTATAAGAAATATCTCTTAAACCTCCTGCACTAAAATTCATCGATCCGCCTTCAAAATCTATATCAACTCCATCAAATTGATACTCGTCAATAATTGCTTTTAGACCATTAACAAAAATATTTTTTTGAGCTACATTCTCCAAAACAACATGACCATTTTGACCTCCAATAGAGATAATAACAGGAACGCCGCTATCTCTTAAGGATTTTATATCGTTTTTCAACAACTGTTTATTGAAAACGCCATTAGTCAAATATCTCGTGTCATTTGTAGTTAGTACTGGTGTATAACCATCACGATTCACTGTTTCTACGAAAGAATAATCAACTACGTTAAACTTGCTTCCCACCATTTGAGAAAAATATAAAAATGGAGCAGAAGCGTTTTCCCAAGAGTGGGCATATCCTAAAATTATCTTTGAAGGAAGTGGAATAAACCTATTATTGTTTATCGGAGCTATTTTAATGGTATTGTTTAAAGTAGTTACGCCGGATTTGTTATCAGTTGCTTTTATTACAACTGGATAATCCTGATAAGCAGATGGTGTAAAATTATACGTATACGTATTGTTTGCTCCCGCAGCCATATTAAAAGTACCTCCGTTGATTGTAATAGTTACCCCCGAAACCGATCCGTCACTATCAACAGCTGTTACAGAAATTGGCACTACCTGAAAAGAACTTTGGTTTACAGTAGTATTTGATGGCGTATTCCAAGTAATTACAGGCAATGAATTAGGACAATTTGCACCTGAGCAATTTAATGTAAAACTATACGTTTTCGCAGCTATTGTTCCGTTTGAAGCAGTAGCCGTAACCGTTAACGTATGGCTAAGCGAAAACTGATTTGCAGCTGGTGTCCAACTTGCTGTATAAGTTCCCGAAGAATTTGTAGCACTCAAGCTTTGTCCATCTAAACTAAATACAACAGATGAGATTGTAGTGGCATCAGTAGCACTTAATCCAACACTTGCAACAAAATTAATTGCTGATCCTAAATTTATAGCAATCGCTGAACTTGTTGGTGCAGTAATAGTAACCACTGGAGTTGTAGCAACTACCGATTGAGTATTAAAATTAAATACTTGTGGTGCAGTTGGAAGATTTGTTTGTGGATAAGATGGTAAATAAGTAACATCTTGATTTTCCCAAGCATTAATCTTTAGACTTAAAAAAGTAGTATAACCATTAATGGCGGCATTTTCGAAATGATAATTTCCTTGGGAATCTGACAAAGTTGATAAGTTAATCCATCCGTGAGTATCATTGGTATAGGGTAAAATTAAATCTACTTTTATTCCAGCTACTGGAGCTGTTCCATTCTTAACAGTCCCGCTAATTAAATACCCATTGGCAACATTTTGCGTGAAGTTTAGAGTCTTACTAGAAGCAATAGCAGTATAAATAGTAGATGACGGACTAAAACTTAAACCCGTTTTTGAAGCGGTTACAATATAATCTGATCCTGCAATTAAATTAGACAAAATATAATTTCCGCTGGCATCAGAAACTGCGGTAAGCGTTGTAGTTCCAGAAGTTGCTGAAACCGTTACACCAGCAACTGCCGTTGTACCATTTTTAGTTGTTCCGCTTACAGTGTAATAAACAGGCGTCACTATATTTTGCGTAAAGCTTAAGGTTTTGTTTGCACTAATGGCATTGTAAACCGTTGAAGCAGGAGTAAATGTTAGTCCAGATTTTGCAGCCGTTACTGTATAATTAGATCCTGAAACCAAATTAGCTACACTATAATTACCACTGGCATCTGAAACGGTTGTTAAGGTTGTAGTCCCCGAAGTTGCTGAAACCGTTACGCCAGAAACTGGAGTTGTTCCGTTTAAGACATTTCCGCTTACGGTGTAATAAACTGGATTCACAACAGTTTGGGTAAAACTCAATATTTTATTTGAATTTATAGCCGTATAAACCGTTGAAGCAGGAGTAAATGTTAGACCTGTTTTGGCAATTGTTACGATATAATCAGATCCTGAAACCAAATTTGCTACAATATAATTACCCGTTGCATCTGAAACAGCTGTTAGAGTTGTAGCTCCAGAAACTGCTGAAATTGTTGCACCAGAAACCGGAGTTGTTCCGTTTAAAACAGTTCCGCTTACGCTGAAATAAGTTGGCGTAACTACTACATTCGTATTAAAATCATAAATTGTTGCCGTTGCAGGAATCGGAAAGTTAGTCAGATTTGATGGTAAATAAACGACATCTCCATTTTCCCAAGCGTTCAGTTTTAAACTTAAAACTGTATTGTAGCCACTTAAAATATCATTACTAAAACTATATTTTCCCTGTGCATCTGTAGTGGCAAAAACACTTTTCCAGCCATGTGCATTATCTGTCCAAGGTAACACCAATTCTACTTTTGCACCAGGTACCGGAGTTGTTCCGTTTTTTACCGTTCCGCTAATTTTATTGCCGCCAATTACCACAACATCTTGAGAGAAGTTTAATGTTTTATTGGCATTTAAATTACTGTAAACAGTTGAAGCCGGTGTATATGTCTGACCAGATAATGCAGCAGTCACTGTATAATTGCTTCCGGAAGGTAAACTAACTGAATACACACCGCTTGCATTGGTAACAGCCGTAAAATTTCCGCTTGCAGAAGCTGCTGTAACGGTCACGCCCGAAACTGGAGTACTATTGTTTAAAATTGTTCCGCTTACCGTGTAATTTACAACTGCCGCACCTTGCGTAAAATTTAATGTTTTATTGGCATCAATTGCGGTATAAACTGTTGAAGCAGGCGTATATGAAAAACCTGATTTTGCAGCTGTAACGGTAAAATTTAACCCAGCTGTTAAACCTCCAATAGTATAAACTCCGCTAGCATTTGAAACCGCTGTTACAACTGTTGTCCCTGAAGTGGCAGAAACCGTTACGCCAGAAACTGGGGTTGTTCCGTCTAAAACCGTTCCGCTAACAGTGTATAAAGGCTGCGTTCCCTGAATTACTACCGCAGTCTGATTGGCTGTTACATTTGTCAAAGTAACGGGTGTAAAAGTGTAAGTCGCTTTTGATGCTATAAGCGAATAATTTTGCCCTGAAGCCAAATTATTAAAAGAAAAATTACCTGTTGTAGCAATCACCGTACTTAAAACAGTATTGCTTGCATCGCGCAACTCTACTGTCACATCCGGAACTAAAGCTGTTCCGTTTTTTACAGTCCCCGCAATACTTACACTTCCCGGCAAAATGCTTCCGAAAGAAGTATCTACCTGATTGAGTAATGCGTTTGGAATTGCTCCTCTTGTGTCCTGAGACAGCTCCCAAATCATTCCTCCTGCTAAATTTTTTGATTTAATATATTGCACTTTCAAATCCATTGATTGTTTATCTTCATAACTGATAAACTGTTTCAAAGTCGCATTATACAAATAAGGTACTTTTGTAGTATTATCAAAATAACGAACCCATCCTGCAGCTGCGGCCGTTGGCGTCACCAACATAGTATTGGGATCTAAGTAAGGATGCGGATTGGTAACGGGATTCCCGACCAAATCACAGATTTCGATACTGCCCGATTTTTCACAAGCGGCCGGACCATCCCAAGTACCTGTAGGATTTTGTGGATTGGTACATCCCGGAACGGCATATCGTGGTGCCGTTACAAACAATCCCGGAAAGTTTGGATTCGTTCCGTTATTGGCAACATTATCAAATTTTTTACCATAAAAAGGCAATCCCATGATTAATTTGTTTGCAGGAAAACCCACAACATTCAAAAATTGATTCGTCAATTCATCCAATGATTCAGATTGTGTTGCGCCGTATAAAGGATCATTCGGATTTCCACTGGCATACAAAGGAGCATTGTAGCAGGTTTTATCGTACCAGTTTCCTCCAAGATCATATCCAAAATAAGTGATATAATCGCAATACGTTGAGATATCCTCTGTCATGCCGTATTGTGATCGGTTGTTTGGGCCTAAATATTGTGCACCCACTTTTCGAACATTATTTCCAGCAGCAATTGTAACCAATTTGTTGGGCATTGCAAGGCGCATTGCTTTCAACAAATATACCAGATTTTTGTTGTCGTCTGGGCTGTATTTTTGCGGAGGAATTGGCGATCCATTAATAACTTCTGTACCATCTGTTCCTCCAGAAAGCGGATATTCCCAGTCAATATCAAACCCGTCAATAAAAGGATAAGTTGTTATAAAGTTTGCCATATCTGCGGCCAAAGCGGCTCTTGCGACAGGACTAGCAGCAATAGGAGAAAGATCCTGACCTTTGGTCCATCCTCCAACAGAAATTAAAACTTTTAAGTGTGGGTATTTTTCTTTTAACTTTTTCAAGTCATAAAAATTCCCTTTTACGGGAGCATCCCAAGGAATTCCACCTTCTGTGTGCTCAAAATCGGCATAAGTATCCAAACATTTTAGTTTGGTGTTCTGTGGCTGGGCAGGATCAAAAGTCGTCCCATAAAAAGAATAATTCAAATGTGTCAATTTGCTACCATCAATTTTAGGAATATTAAAATCCCGGGCATAAATCGACCATTGCGCGTAGTATCCCACTACCTTTTTACCGTGGGCTGGTTGAGCCAACACGAGTAAGGGAAACAGTAATAAAAAAAGTAACCTGTAATAATGTTTCATAATTAATAAATATTGGTTAATAGAAAATTCAAAATAGGATATCCTAAATGCACAGTTGAGCACTCAGAATATTAAAAATGGATTCAATTCATTACAATTGGACTAGAATTGCAATTCATTAAAAAATGAATTTGTAAAACTTCTATAAATAAAAATTACTATTACTACTTTAGATCAAATCATCGGTAAATAGTACGGATTGATATTTATATGTGATTTAAATATTTGGTTTAAACACAAAAGATAAATTGATAATTTATCACTCTAAATACTTGATTTGTTTTTTCATTGGTTTCTTTTCGATACTATTTGGTTTTAGGGTTATTATTTTATTTGAATATTTTTTGGTTATTTTTTTTATGCTTTTAAAGAGTATTTCAATCGATTTTTCGCCATGATTATCCCTGCCAGAAATTCCGACAGAAATAACTTTTCCTAAAAAAACATGGCAACTAAAACTATTGAATACTAACTCAAATTAAACTTTCTCTATCAATTTCTTCAAGCTTGTATATACCGCCAACTCTACATCTGCGTGATCTTTTGTATTACAGGCTTCGATTAAATTTTTTAAATCTGTTATTTTTAATGTCTGTTTATTATCTAAAAAAAGTAACAATTGCTCTGATGCATCACTTAATTTTTTAGCCAAAGGCAAAATAGGTTGCATCAGTGGGGCATTTTCACTCAACTGAATAAGTTCTTTATTTATAACCACCCATTTGCTTAAAAAAGCAACGACTTTTGCTTTGTTTTCGGGAGATTGAGTTGCTAAATACTGATTGACCGCTTCATCAAAAGGAATCACATCCGGGGCATCCGGTGTGCATGCATCGGCAAAAAGAGTAAATGGAGAATACATTTGATATTCTGTTCCGTCTTTATTTCTCGAATATCCTTTTAAGGGTTCGCAAACATTTGAAAACTCATCAAGTGCTTTTATGTTTTGATTGTTTACAATATTTCTAAGGATAACTGCTTTATTTCGAATGTGAGTCAATCCTAATTCTTCTAATCGAAAAGAAACTGTTTCGAGACGTTTGCGCATATTGGCAACATCCTTAATTTCTTCGGCAGACCAAAGTCTCTCGGCAATCGCTGCTGTCCTTGGCCATAGTCTTGAATCTATGGTTGTTCGTGTTACCAATTCTGTCCACATAGTTGCCTCGCCTCCTAATATTCTGGCCTTTTCCTCGGTAGATAATGATACTCCTGCCGGCATCGGATCGTTGAGATAATGGCTTTCGACACCCAGTACCAAATCGATATAATATCCGTTTGATAAAACAGTTTCATAACCATTTTTTACGGCATTTATTAAGGATTGACGCGTTGGAACTCCTTCGTTAGCGCCTTTCCAAGAATGAATAATAGCGTCTTTTGTCATGTCTTTTGTCATGATTTCTTCCCAACCCATTAATTGTTTTCCATGTTTTTTGAGCATCGGCACCAGCTGCATCGTAAAATAAGTCTGCAATTCGTGATTTGTAGCCAATTTGTGCTTCTTTTTAAACTCTTGAATTTTCGGGTTCGCATCCCAATCTTTTCCTTCATTCTCGTCTCCTCCTATATGAAAGTAAGCACCGGGAAACAAAGGACAAACCTCATCAAATAGTTCGCTTAATAGCTGGTATGTTTTAGGATTTGAAGGATCTAATGTTGGCGAAAAAATACCAGCATTTCTTTCAATTCCATAGGTTACGATTGCCGTTCCCTGAATATTTTTTTCTGAAGTTCCGCCCGTGAGCGTCATTACTTTACTTCCTATTTCGGGATAAGCCGTTAAGATTGCCGATCCGTGACCCGGAACATCTATTTCTGGTACTACCAAAATACCACGCTCATCTGCATATTTTACGATGTTTTTTATTTCTTCTTGCGTATAATACATTCCATCTGAGGCCAATTCTATCAGCTTTGGATGTTTTGGCGTTTCGATTCTCCAACCTTGATCATCAACCAAATGCCAATGAAAAACATTCATTTTCATCGCTGCCAATCCGTCTATATTTCTCTTAATCACATCCACCGGCTGAAAATGTCTTGCGACATCAATCATCAAACCTCTCCATGTAAATCTGGGAAAATCTGAAATTTGAGAATTCGGAAAATAAAAAGAAGTAGCATTATTTTGTAACAATTGTAATAACGTTTCAAGACCGTGCAAAGCCCCTAAATCGCTAGTGGCGTTAAGTATAATTTTATTTTGTTTGATCTCTAAGTGGTAACTTTCGTCTTCGTACAAACCAATTTTTCCGTTCTTATCACAATTAATTTGCAAAGAAGCCGAAGGAAATTCATTTAATTTTGAAATAAAACCCTGTTCAAAAAACATTCCTGTTCTACCATCTAACCTACGCAAAAAACGAGTAACTCCCCCAAAAATCCTAGAGTTAGGATTTCCGGTAATGTTTACTTTAAAATTTTTTTCCAAAGTAAAATTACCATCATTTAAAACAACGTTTTGAGGCCAGGGCATAAGATTTAGCTGCTCTTTTTTTGTTTGAGCAACAGTTGTTAAACCCGCAAATAGTAGGACTAATAAATATTTCATTTTAATTTTTTTTTGAAAAGTGGTTCTCCGAAAACAACCATAATAAATAAGGAAAATCAACAAAACTCAGACGACCTCTACTAAACCTCACTTTCGCTTGACAGCTATCTGAATTTTGTAATTTGACTCCCTTTAAACCGAATCTTAAAGAAACCTTTTAGTAATCAAAACGCTTAAAAGCTTCGATCGCTTCATATTCTGCAAGACCTAAATCGTCATACAAAACGGCTGTATTTTTATTGCGATCCTCTGCCCTAACCCAAAATTCTCTGGAGTCATTTCCTTGAAACATCACCCTGTCTTTCTGAGATTGATGGTACAAAATAGCATGACGTTTGAGTAATACTTCTGATGGAGAAAGTGGCACCGCCATATCAATTTCGTGAATATCCCACTCGTGCCAAGCGCCTCTGTAGAGCCATAACCAGCAATCATCCATGTAGGGTTGCGGTTTTAGCTCGGCCATGGCGGCAAAAATAGCATTGAGACAAACTTCATGCGTTCCGTGTGGATCGGCGAGATCACCAGCAGCAAACACCTGATGCGGTTTTATTTGAGCAATAATATCTTTTACGATCGCAATATCTTCTGCGCCAAGCGGATTTTTCTTGACCTGTCCTGTTTCGTAAAAAGGAAGATCCAAGAAATGAGTATTTTCATCTTTTAATCCGATGTATCTTGTTGCGGCATACGACTCTCTTCTGCGGATAAGTCCTTTTAATTTTCGAACTTCCAAAGAATCTATTTGATTTTCAGATTTGTTATTCAAAAATTGAATGACCGATTTAAAATTAATTTTACAATCATTATCACCCACAAAATCGTTGCAGACTTCAGCAAACTTTAGTGCTTCATCATCTGTAACCGCTATATTTCCAGAGGTTTGATATACCACGTGTACATCATGTCCTTGTTTTATCAATTTTGAAAAAGTTCCACCCATAGAAATGACATCATCATCTGGGTGTGGACTAAAAAGAATGACTCTTTTTTTGGCAGGATTGGCTCTTTCTGGTCGGTGAGAATCATCTGTATTTGGTTTCCCTCCGGGCCATCCTGTAATAGTATGCTGCAATACATTAAACATATTGATATTCAAATCATAAGCAGAACCTTCTTGCGCCAAAAGATCAGACATACCGTTATTGTTATAATCACGATCTGTCAATTTTAAGATAGATTGTTTTGTTTTTTGGCACAACCAAACAATCGCTTTACTTTTTAATTCTTGTGTCCAAATACACTCTCCAACGAGCCAAGGCGTTTTAAAACGGGTTAGTTCTGAAGCAGCAGATTGGTCTAAAACAAAAGTGGCATTAGAATGATTTTGTAAAAATGTAGCAGGAACTTCAGAACTAATATCACCCTGAATGGTTCGTTTGATGATATCGGCTTTGTTTTGTCCCCAAGCCATTAATACGATCCTTTTGGATCTCATAATAGTAGAAACTCCCATGGTAATTGCTCTTTTTGGAACATTATCGATACCATTAAAATCAGATGAAGCATCTACTCGTGTAATATGATCGAGTGTAATAATGCGCGTTCCCGAGTTGATGTGCGATCCCGGTTCGTTGAAACCAACGTGACCTGTACGTCCGATACCTAATAACTGAAAATCAAGGCCTCCGACATTTTTAATATTCATCTCGTAGTCGATGCAATATTGATTCAATTCATCAATTGCTACAGTACCATCCGGAATATTAATATTGTTCGGATTAATATCAATATGATTAAAAAGATGTTGGTGCATGAAATAGTGATAACTCTGATTATTCTCTCTGTTCATCGGATAATATTCATCCAAATTAAAAGTAATCACATTGCTAAAACTCAAGCCTTCCTGTCTGTGCATTCTCACCAATTCTTCGTATACTTTTATAGGAGAAGAGCCTGTTGCTAAACCCAATACGCAAGTTTTTCCTTTTTCTTGTTTTGATCGAATTAGCTGAGCGATTTCTTGTGCTACAATAACTGAAGCTTCAGCCGAATTTTTGAAGATTTCGTTGTGAATTTTTTCAAATCTAGTCTCTTCAAATTTTCCCGCACTTTTATAACTAATATCAGGTTTTATTTCTAAAGCACTTTTCATTTTTTTCTTTTTGAAGTAATTATCGCTTTGGTTTTTGAAATAGCATAGCTAATTTTCATTACCTATGCTATTTACTAACCAAACTTAATATTCTCTTTTTTTTTATTTTTCTAGAAGTTAGGACCAGTAGTATCCCACCAAAGTCGTGTTCCTCCGTTGTCTGCACCTCCTAATTTAGCAACACCAGAAGCAACGCCTCCTGAATTACCGGCTTTCTCAGATTGTACAAAATTTATTCTTCTTACCCCAAACTCAGTTGTAATGGTACCTCCACTGTAATTTTTAATTACAGGGAAAAGTTTAGGATATCCAGTTCTTCTGTAATCAGACCAAGCTTCTTGTCCTTCAGGGAAACCTGCGATCCATTTTTGAGTAATGATTTTTTGCAGTTTTACTTCGTTAGTTGCAGCGGCATCCCATGCAATAGTAACATTGTTTACTGCCGGAGAATTATTTACAGGAAAATTAGGGTCTACATAAGCTGTAGGTAATTTTACATTATCTGCAATATAAGCGGCTGCACCAGAAGCTCCTCTTTGCTCAAATGAAGCCGTTATACCTGCTTCGTATAATGATTTGGCATCACTTCCCATGTTCCATCCTCTCAAGGCTCCCTCTGCTCTTAGGAAATAAGCTTCGGCAGTTGTCATAAGAACAATTTCTTTGGATTTAATAACAGCACCAACACCCGAAAAATCCTGATGATCTGATTTGGCTGCAATATCAATACCTGTGCGTACTCCTTTGTACTGCCCCGGAAATTGAGTCGAAGTATCAAAATAAGTAGCAATTCGGGGATCACTATAACCTGTTAAAATAGACTCCATATCGGCAGACATGCGAATATCTAACCAAGCACCACTAATGGTAGAAATTGGATTATTATAGACTGGAGATACAATTTTGAATAAATCAGCATTGGCAGTAAAAACACCAAATTTTTGAGCCACAGCTTTTTCAGCTTCCGTTTTTGCCAAGGCAGGATTTACTTTTACAATACGCATTGCTAACCTTAAACGTAAGGTATTGGCAAATTTTACCCATGCTTTATAATCTCCTTTGTATCCAGACAAATCAGTTGTGGCAAAACTTGTAGCCTCGCCAGCATCTACTCTTTTGGTTAATTCGGCAACTGCAAAATCTAATTCGGCAAACATTTGCGTGTACACTTCTTGCTGAGAATCATATTCTATCGTTGCATCTGTAGTTCCAAATTTAGAATAAATAATAGGACCGAAAGTATCTGTTAATCGGTGCATACCTTCCACTTTTAGTATCAGTGACAATGCATAAAACTGATCGTATTTACCTTTCGATTTTTGTGCAATATCGTATGCATTAAACATTACGTTACTATACGCATAATCCCAAATAAATCCATTCCAACCATCAACTAATGAGTAAGTTGTATTGTTTATACCTCCTGCAAAACCGGTTGGAGTTGCCATATAACCTGACCAAATATCACTATTTAAGCCCTGTTGTAATTGGTATACCCATTCTGGTGTCAGAACCTGAATATTGTTAAACATCGGAGCAAATCCTCCTTTAATATGATTAAAATCTTGTTCAAACAGTTCGGGAGTAATCCCATTGGGATTTGTATTAATATCTTCAAAATCACCTGTACAACCTACTGCTGTAAGTAGCGAAATACAGATTGCTGTTCTTTTTATCGTATTTAATTTCATGTGTTTAAAATTAGAATGTTACATTTAAATTAAGACCTATACTTCTTGTAGATGGTAATCCGTAAATATCAACACCTTGTAAACCCTCACCCGTACTCAATGCAATATTTGGATCAAACGGTGCATCTTTGTAAAGGAAGAATAAGTTTCTGGCAATTAAAGAAACATTTGCTGTTTGGATAAAAGGTAAATTTTTTGGGTTAAAATTATAGCCAATAGAAATCTCTCTTACACTTACGTTGGTTGCTTTGTACACATATTCTCCTGTAATTCCTGCTCTACCACCTACCAGAGTGTAGTAAAGTTGCGCATCCATGTTTGAAACTGGTGTTCCATCGCTGGCTCTTACAGCATTAATTGGTACTCCGCCCGCATTTCTTGCATCTCCTGTAGCTTTAGAAACACCAAAAGAATCATTTTGAGCCTGTGTTAAACTCATTACGTCACCACCAAAACGACCATCAATTAATACATTTGCAAAGAACGAACCTACTTTGAATGAGTTAGAAAAACCTAACATAAAATCAGGATTAGAATTACCAACTTCTTCAAAATCAGTTTTTTGAATAGTACCATCATCATTCAACAACATTCTTCCCTGAGCATCTTTTTTGATGTTTATACCTTCTATAACACCAAATGGCTTACCTTCAATTAAAGCGTATCTGTAACTGTTTACACCCGCCTCAGTAAGATTAACTCTACCTCCTAATTCAGTAGGGATTTCTTTTACTTTATTTTTGTTTTGAGAGAAATTAATGCTTGAATCCCAAGAGAATTTTTCTCCTCTGAAAATACCTGCTGTAACAACTGCTTCAAAACCTTTATTCTCTATGCTACCTGCATTGATACCATAAAAATCAACTCCTTGCGAGTTTCCTTTTGGCGCTACAACCTGTAAATATTGGTTTTTAGTTTCTGAATTATAATAAGATAATTCAAATCCAAATCTGTTATTAAACATTCTCCATTCTGTACCTACTTCATACTCAGATTTTAACTCAGGTCGCAATGAAGTTCCTTCCTTTGGTGCAACTTTTGGTTTTGGATCTGTAACACCAGGGGTATAATAGTAAGTTGGAACCGTTACAAATGCATTAACATCATTACCCACCTGAGCATAAGTCGCACGAACTTTACCAAAATTAATAAACTCCGGAAGTGTCGTCATTTCGCTAATGATAGCTGTTACACCAACAGATGGATAAAAATATCCAGCATTTTTTGTGTTTGATAAAGTTGAAGACCAATCATTTCTTGCTGCAATATCTAGATACAGCATTTCTTTGTATCCAAAAGTTGTAGCGGCAAATACCGATTGAATTTCTCTTTTGGCATCAATTGTTTGATAGTTACCAGAGTTATTATTGAAATTTTGCAATGTAAACCAGTTAGCATATTTTAATCCAGCGCCAATTCCTGAATCAAGAATAGTCTTTTGATTTCCTAATGTATTGTTGATACTGGTACCAATATTTGCATTAAAAGTAAAATTTTCGCTAAAGTTAGTGTTAATAGTAGCTATCAAGTCGGCATAACGCTGTGTACTTAACGTATTTTCTACATAATAACGACCGTTTTCATGAGATATCGTACCTTGTGTAGTAGCATAGATTTTTTTATCAAAATCACTTTCTATCCTGTTATAGCTATATCTACCAGCAATACTTAACCATTTATTTGCTTTATATGTCAATGCTAATGCACCATTAAAAAAGTTGTTTTTGTCTTCAGATTTATTTCTGTTAATTGCCCAATATGGGTTTTGCATAATATCTCTGTTTGTCATCCAGTTTTGAGCCATTAAATTTCTGTTTGGATCAAAAACTTCATAATTATCTTTATAGAAATTAAAATCATTTCCTCTTGGCATCAAATACACTCCTGTTAAAGGATTGAAATAAAAACCACTCACAGGTTTATTGATTATCGTTTGAGAAGTATAATTTGCACTTGCCGTAAAACTAAGTTTATCCTCAAAGAACTTAGCGGTCTGACGCACACCAAAGTTATTTTTCTTAATACTATTGCCCGGCATAATCCCCGATCCAGATGTATTAGAATAGGTAAAAGAGGTAGTAGAATTTTCTGCAGAAGTAGAATAACCAAGAGAGGTAATTTGAGTAGTTCCCGTTTCGAAGAAATCTTTTACATGGTCTTTTGATTTTCCTGCAACACCCCAAGATTCATCAGCTCCCGGAGCAGCAATATAATCTGTTTGGAATTCCGGCAAATACGCAGCTGACTCAAAAGTAGTTACTGATGAAGCCGAAAGTACTGGTTTACCCGCTTTGGCTTTTTTAGAAGATAATAAAATAACTCCATTAGCACCTTGGCTACCATATAATACAGATGCAGCTGCACCCTTTAATACAGTCATCCCTTCGTAATCATCAGGATTGATTAAAGAAACAACGTCTCCTCCGTCACGGTTTCCTGTAGATGTACTACCGAAACTATCATTTGGTTGTCCCGAACCACCATTATATAAAGGAATACCATCAATAACATATAAAGGCTGATTATTAGAAACAGAAGAGTTTCCACGAATAACAACCTTTGTAGAACCACCTGTACCACCCGCGCTTTTGGTTACGGCAACACCCGCAATTTTACCTGCGATAGTGTTGATAAGGTTGGCATCTTTTACACGAGTCAATTCTTCGCCTTTCAGCTCCTGAGCAGCATAAGTTAAAGATTTTCTGGTTTTCTTGATACCTAATGAAGTTACGACAACTTCAGTTAATGCATTAGAAGCACCTTGTTGCATTTTTACATTTATTGTAGTTTCATCTCCTACCACTATGTTTTGCGTCTCAAGACCTACATAGCTAAAAACTAAAGTCTGTCCTTTTTGTACTTCAATGGTGTACAAACCGTCAAAATCGGTACTTGTACCTTTTTGACCTCCTTGCACAGCAACAGATGCCCCTGGTAACGGCATCCCATCAGAATCTGTAATCACACCTTTGATATTCTTTACCTGAGCAAGCGAAACTTGCGTTGTAAAGGCAATCATAAAGATTAAGAAAATTTTTTTCATGTTGATTTATTTTGTTAGTTATGGTGTAAATTTATTCTTAAGGTATTGTTAAAAAAAATAATTTATACAAACTGCTTTAAACTTTAAACCAACGACACAAAACAATCAATAATACGTTACACGAAAACGTTTTCAGTCAGAAATACTACATCTTTTTAGAATAATAATAAAATTTTATTTAAAAAAATTGTGTTTTTACTAACTAATTGTTTAAAGTTGCAAAATATTTTTCAGCAACAACAATTAACAATAACCTATTCATTATTATAAAGTGAGTGAAATTCAGAAAGTAAAGTTTGATATTAAACTTCAAAATCATATTTGGTTCTGGGGTATTTATTTTACTCTTAATTTTTTGAGATGGGGCGCTTACTTTAACGACTACACCTATTCTTTCCAATCAAATCTGATCGAATTTTCACTACATATTCCGCTCGTGTATTTTAACCTTTTTGTTCTGGTTCCCCGACTTGTATTAAAACAAAAATACATACCCTACACGATTGCTTTATTGTTGAGTTTGTTCGGAGTATATTTGATAAAAACCGCGCTTACCTATTATGTCATTTCAGAAAATATTTGGCCCGAAGCCAATCGCGAATACCATCCTTTTGATATCAATCACATTCTGGCAGTTTGCATAGGAGAATTGTACGTTCTCGCGATGGCTTCGTCGGTTTATTTAACCTTGACATGGTTGCGCGAAAGAGAACGAAACAGGTCGTTGCGCGAGAATCAATTCAAAATCAAACTAAAATATCTTGAAAATCAGATTCAGCCTCATTTTTTCTTCAATACTTTAAATAATTTATATGCGTTGTCTTTAGAATCATCCAATAAAGTTCCAGACGTTATTCTAAAATTATCACGGCTAATGGAATATGTTTTGTACGACATAAAATCGACTAAATTTGTTCCGTTGGTGAAAGAAATAGAGTATATTCAGAATTATATCGAAATCGAAAAGCTTCGTTTTGAGTATGTTGAAGTTGCAGTAAATCTCGAATCGAATATCGAAGATGTTAAAGTTCCGCCTTTAATTTTTATCTCACTGGTAGAAAATGCCTTTAAACACGGTGGTTTTAATAATCAGGATTTGAAAATAAAAATTAACTGCAAAGTTATTAATAACAAAATCCTCGACTTTGAAATCATCAATAACTTTGTAATTTCGCAAAAAAAGAATCAAAAAGGAGGTATCGGATTACACAATACCAAAAAGAGGTTAAAATTAATTTACAAAAACAATTTTGGCTTAGAGCACAAAACAAAGTTTAATTACTATATAATCCGTTTGCAAATACCCATTTATAATGAAGATTAAATGTCTGTTGGTTGATGATGAGCCTTTGGCGATCAAAGTGATACAAAATTACCTTGCTAATTTTGTAGATTTTGAGGTTGTGGGCACATTTTATAACCCGTTAGAAGCTCTGGATTTTATAAACACAACACCTGTAGATGTTGTGTTTCTTGACATCAATATGCCAATGATGACGGGTTTTGAATTAATCAGTTTAATCGAGAGCAAAACCAAAGTAGTTATCACGACTGCCTTTAGAGAATTTGCCGCAGAAAGTTATGATTTGGATGTTTTAGATTACTTAGTAAAGCCTATTCCGCTGCCAAGATTTATAAAATGCATCCATAAAATTACCACAGAATACAATTTAAAGAATAATATCAAAGTTGAAACCAGCAAAGGAGATTCGCATATTTTTATTAAGGTAGATAAAAAAATGATGAAAATCAATATGGAGGAAATCTTGTTTGTCGAAGGAATGAAGGAATACATAAAAGTGGTCACGCCCGATAAAACGTACATCACCCACAAATCATTAACTTCATTATCAGAAGAATTGCCTGCTGAGCGTTTTATCCGCATTCATAAATCATACGTTATTGCACTCAACAAAGTAAAATCTATAGAAGGCAATCGCATCCAGATTTTATCTTACACCATTCCGATTGGCCGAAATTACAGTAAAGAAGTCAAAAACAAGATATTAGAATAACCGCAACATTTTCTGCATTTTAAAACCCTAATAACTAACACATTGTTGAATAATATGTGCTGTTGGTTTAAATTTAACATTATTTGTGTTGTTTTATTTTTTTTTGATAATTGTAACAAATATATTTACGGTCTTCAAAAAACATTAAATTAAAAATTAACCTTAACACATTATGAGTTCAGAAAATGTACAGACCAAATGGGGACAATTTATCTCGTTGATAATCGTCTTCTTCTTTTGGGGTTTTGTTGGGTCTGCCAATGATATCCTAATTCCAGTTTTCAAAAAAGTATTTACTTTATCGCAAGTACAATCACAACTAGTGGCTTGGGCATTTTATGCAGCTTACTTTGTAGGATCAATAATTTTCTTTTTAATATCTCTTAAAATAGATGTTTTACAAAAATTTGGATACAAAAAAACACTATCTGCCGGATTACTTCTTTCTGCTGTGGGTTCGTTTTTGTTTGTTCCAGCAGCTACAATGGAAAGTTTTCCGTTCTTTTTAACCGCTTTATTTACAGTAGGTTTAGGATTTTCTATCCAGCAAATCGTTGCCAACCCTTTGGCTATTAAAATGGGAAGTGCCTCAACAGGAGCTCACCGTCTTACCTTGGCTGGTGGTGTTAACTCTTTTGGAACCACCATCGGAGCTATTTTACTAGGAATTGCTTTATTTGGAATGGGAGACAACAAAAACACTTCTCTTTCATTAGAAGATATCAAATTGCCTTTTATCATTCTTGGACTTGCCTTTATTCTGGTAGCCATTTTTATGTATTTGTCTAAAATTGAAGATCCTGTAAAAGAAGAAGTAGTTGTAAAAGTAGCGCACGAAAAATTTAATATTTCAGACTATCCTCAACTATACTTAGGAATGTTAGCTATTTTTATCTATGTTGGAACAGAGGTAACCATCATCAGTAATTTACCCGCTTTACTTCACACTGCCGAATTTGGTAATGTTCTGGAAGATGCAATTGCTCCATTTATTGCCCTATATTGGGGAAGTTTAATGATCGGACGCTGGAATGGTGGTGTAAACGTTTTTAACACATCCAACTTAGTCAATACAGCATTAAAATTTATTGTTCCAGCTTTGGCATTTGGAGTAATTATTGGTGCTAACATTTTTGCTGCACATGATGTTTCGTCTTTTTATATTTACCCAATCTGGATCTTATTGTTTATTGCTATAAGTTTTGTTGGAGGTAAAAATGCCGGTAAAACTTTAATGCTTTTCGGAATATCAGGTTTGATCATGATGTTGGCAGGATTAGTTTGTCCGAGTCCGGAAATTGCTAAATTCTTCTTTATCTCAGGAGGTTTATTCTTATCGATCATGTGGCCCTCTATCTTTGATTTGGCGATCGCTGGTTTAGGCAAAAACACTGGAAAAGCGTCTTCATTCTTAATCATGATGATTTTAGGAGGTGGAGTTATTCCTTTAATTCAGGGAAGTATTTGCGATATCGATGTTACAAATCCCGAAGGTATATTTGGTATTACCTGGACACATTTCTCTTATGTTGTGCCACTTTTAGGTTTTGCTTATTTAGGTTTCTACGGATTTTACTGCCCTAAAATATTAAAAAAACAAGGCATTAGTTATATCCAAAGCGAAGGCGGAGGTCACTAATATTCTTTTCAACCATAAAAAAATTCCATCTGCAAACGTAGATGGATTTTTTTTTATGTGAAATGTTTTATGTAAGAAGTGAGATATTTTGCTAAGTTACTAAGGGTCTGAGGTGTATACTTAATTCTTTTTATCAGAAAATTAATTCTACCTACAAGTCACTTTTCACTATTTACTAATCACTAAGTACTAACCACTACTTATTTCCTTTCTCAAAATCAGCAACAAACTGCGCCAATCCAATATCTGTCAATGGGTGTTTCAACAATCCGTAAATAGCAGAAAGAGGACCTGTCATTACATCAGCACCAATTTTTGCACAGTTTACAATGTGCATCGTGTGGCGCACAGAAGCTGCCAAAATTTGAGTCTCATATCCGTAATTATCATAAATCTCTCTAATCTCCTGAATCAGGTTCAGACCATCAGTAGAAACATCATCCAAACGACCAATAAATGGCGACACATACGTTGCACCCGCTTTAGCAGCCAACAAAGCCTGGCCAGCAGAGAATACAAGCGTTACGTTGGTTTTGATACCTTTATCAGAAAAATATTTTGCAGCCATAACACCCTCTTTGGTCATAGGCAATTTTACAACGATTTGCTCGTGCAATTCGGCCAATTCCTCACCTTCCTTAATCATTCCGTCATAATCCAGCGCATTTACCTCAGCACTTACATCGCCTTCAACCAGATTGCAAATGTCTACATAATGCTTCAAAATATTGTTTTTTCCGGTAATTCCTTCCTTCGCCATCAACGACGGATTGGTCGTTACACCATCTAAAACACCTAAAGCTTGTGCTTCTTTAATCTGAGCTAAATTAGCTGTGTCAATAAAAAACTTCATATTATATCTATTTAATTGTGTTCGTATTTTGGGCGTGACCACAAGGGTCGGGCTTTCTGTTGCAATCTTTTGTTTTTTAAAGAAAAAAACAAAAGGATTTCCACTCCAATCCCTCACGCAAATTTCGTTGCAAAATTACAACTTATAATTATTTAAGAGAATTGTTTTTGTTCAATTCTTTTAGCTCATCCCTAATTTCTTCGAGAACATTAAGAGTATCTTCTCTATAAAGTTCTGCATTATTTATCCGGTCACTTATCGATTTGAGTAGTCTTCGAATAATGATCCAAAACGCAACAAGAAACAAAATACCAATTGCTACAGGTATAAACTCATTAATATTTTCCATGATTTTATAATTTATAATGGTTCATTAGCATCTTTTCATACACTTTGTCGGGAAGCGCACGTTTCAAAACAATCGAAAACTTTTGCATAAAAGCGCCCACTTTATAATGTATTTTAGGCGATTTTTGCTGTACAATTTGGTACACGGCTTCGGCCATTTCGTTAGGATTGCTTCCTGCGTCAACATGCTCATTCATTGCTGCAAGCGTATCTCCATATACTTTTTCGTAAGCCGAACCTTTAATCACAGGCGCATGAAAACGCCCCGAAGCAATATTGGTCGCAAAATCTCCTGGTGCGATGTTGGTAATTTCAATACCAAATTGCTTCACTTCCATTCGCAACGCTTCGGTAACCAACTCCAAAGCCCCTTTTGATGCCGAATACACACTTCTGTACGGCAAACCCATGTAAGCCGCAATTGAGGTGATATTAATAATCAGACCCGATTTTTGCTCACGCATTTGTGGCAAAACTGCTTTCATCACTTCAATCGGCCCAAAGAAATTGGTTTCAAAATTATTCTTGATTTCCTCCATCGGAATCTCTTCCAAAGGTCCTGTAATTCCCACACCAGCATTATTTATGACCACATCCAGTCGTCCAGAAGTTTTGATAATATTGGCCACCGCAGCCTTTATAGATTCGGCATTTCGAACATCTAACGCCACAAGCGGAAAAATAGAATTTAATACTTTTTCAGGATTTCTGCTCGTTCCGTACACAACGAAACCTTTTTTATGCAAAAATTCTCCAATAGACTTTCCAATTCCTGACGATCCTCCGGTAATTAAAACAACTTTATTCATTGCTTGGTTAGATGTTAAATGTTATATGTGATAAGTTAAATATGATTGTCTGTAATCAGATTTGATGCTATAGGTAAAAACTTCTCAGTTACGACAAGCCCAAAAATAAAAAAATCCTCCATAAGGAAGACTAGTTTTGTAATAATTCTGATAAAAGAATTTCGATAAAATAAAAAATGGCAAGCGACCTACATCGCACCGCTCAACCACGTACCCTTGCTATGTTCCCATCCTGGGGGAGTCTGCAGGAGCTGGTCGTGTAGGACTTGCCGGTGCAAATATACAATCTTTTTATATTTTTGCAAGAGCTTTGTTGCTATAAAAATATCGTCGTATATTGGCTTATTCAAATTTTAAACTATGAAAAATTATAACTTCCTAACTGTCATTTTATTAGGAATCACATTAATTGGATGTGGGGACACAAAAAAAGGTGAAAATTCTCTATTTACGATCGATGATTCGGCTTTTCCAGCCCATTTTTTATCGTCAGAAGCAGTTTCGATAGGTATTTTAAACCCAAAATCGAAAGAAATTGACAGTATTGCGTACACCATAAACGATAAAAGAGCAGGAAGTACAAAAGGTACTGAGAAATTCAAATTCGAATTAAAAGACCAAAAATTAGGCTATCAATACCTCAAAGCAACTGTTTATTTTGGAGCAGATTCCTCTATTGCCACCAAAAGAATCGAATTGGTTTCAAATGTGACTCCAAAATTATTAAAATACAAAGTAATCAATACTTATCCTCATGACATTGCATCATTCAACGAAGGTTTAGAATTCCACAACGATACTTTGTATGAAAGCACAGGACAAAAAGGAAGTTCTTACATAAGAAAATACGATTACAAAACAGGCAAAGTCTTCAAACAAGTTGATCTTGACCAACAATATTTTGGCGAAGGCATTACGATTGTAAACGGTAAACTGTACCAATTGACATGGCAAGAGAACAAAGGTTTTATTTATGATGCAAAAACCCTAAAACTTGAAAAAACTTTTAATTATGATAAAAAGATAGAAGGTTGGGGAATGACCAATGACGGAAAGTTTATTTATCGCTCTGACGGAACTGAAAAAATCTGGAAAATGGATCCAAACACTCAGAAGTTGATCGATTATATCAATGTTTATTCAGGAGAATCAAAAATAAAAGCCATTAATGAATTAGAATTAATTAACGGAAAATTTTATGTAAATGTGTGGCAAAAAGACGCTATCGCAGTGGTAAACCCAATATCAGGAGCAGTTGAAGGTATTCTCGACATGTCTGGCTTACGCAAATTAATGACCGGCGTTACTAAAGACGATGTTCTAAACGGAATTGCTTACAACCCAAAAACAAAAACAATTTTTGTAACGGGTAAAAACTGGAATAAAATGTTCGAAATCACCGTTTCAGAATAAACAATATGATTACTTTAATAACCAATATAAAAGAGCTGTTACAAGTTCGTGAAACTGCTATTGATAAAGTTTCAGGGGCAGAAATGGCAGTACTCCCTACCATAAAAAATGCTTTTTTAATACTCAAAGATAATCTTATAGAAGATTTTGGTTTAATGGAAAATCTTCCTAAAATCAAAGCCGATAAAGTTATTGATGCCACAGGAAGAATTGTTTTGCCTTCTTGGTGCGACAGCCATACACACATTGTATACGCAGGCAATCGCGAGCAGGAATTTGTAGACCGAATCAACGGATTTACGTACGAGGAAATCGCCAATCGTGGTGGCGGAATTTTAAATTCGGCTAAAAAACTCAACGAAACTTCTGAAGAAGAACTTTATGAGCAATCCAAACTCAGATTGGAAGAAGTCATACATTTAGGAACTGGTGCGGTCGAAATAAAATCGGGCTACGGTCTTACAGTTGAAGGCGAATTGAAAATGCTGCGCGTGATTAAAAAACTAGCGCAAAATTATCCTATTGCAATAAAAGCTACTTTTTTGGGCGCACACGCTTTTCCGTTGCATTATAAAGAGAACAAAGCGGGTTATATTGATGAAATCATCAACAAAATGTTGCCGGAAATAGCGCAACACCAACTAGCCGATTATATTGATGTTTTCTGCGAAACGGGATATTTTTCTGTAGAAGAAACACAGAAAATTATAGCTGCGGGCATTCGATTCGGCTTAAAGCCAAAAATTCACGTCAATCAGTTCAATTCTATTGGCGGAATTCAGGCTGGAGTTCGATTTAAAGCCCTTTCTGTCGATCACCTAGAAATTATGAATCCAGAGGATATCGAAGCTTTAAAAAACTCCGAAACGATGCCTGTTGCCTTGCCATCGTGTTCTTATTTTTTAAGTATTCCCTACACACCTGCGCGAGAAATGATACAAGCGGGATTGCCTCTGGCATTAGCCACAGATTTTAATCCAGGCTCTACTCCTTCCGGAAATATGAATTTTGTAGTAGCAACGGCTTGCATCAAAATGAAGATGACTCCCGAAGAAGCTATAAATGCTGCCACCCTAAACGGTGCTTATGCAATGGGACTTTCTGAGACTCACGGGAGCATTACAAAAGGTAAAAAAGCCAATTTGATCCTGACAAAACCTATTTCGTCTTATTATCAAATTCCGTATGCTTTTGGCAGTAATCTTATCGAAAGTGTTTTTATAGAAGGTAAAATTATAGTATAAAAAAAGAGGAGCCGTAAAGCTCCTCTTTTTTATAATAACATGTTTTTTTAGACTTATTTTAAAGTAAAACTTGTTTTAGAAACCAATTCGTCATTATCAAATACATTGATAAAATAAGTTCCTTTTTCAAAATCTTTACCAATTAAATCTTCAGAAACATTTACTGTTTTATTTTCGTACTGAACAGTTGTTTTAAAACTGTAAGTTAATGATTGCTCACCAAAATTTTCTGTTTTCTTATCTCCTAAAACATTGTTTTTGCTATCAATCACTTGTACATAATATGTTTTATCACCAGATTTTGCGATTTGATTTTCAGCAATCGTAAAACTAACTTTTAAAACGTCTGCACGGCTTGCTTTATCAGTCTCGATTTGTTTACCAGAACTTTTTACTTTGTAAGCAATTGTTTTAGTATTCAAAACAGATAATTTTGCTCCTTTTTCAACAGTTTTAGCTAACTCCTCATTTTGACCAACCAAAACTTCGTTGTATTTTTTAGATTCTCCTAAAACCACAATAGTACTATCTCTCTGAATAGTTAATACTCCGTTTTGTTTTTTCAATTCGTCGTTTTCTGCCACCAAAGTTTTCATTTTAGTTTGCATCGCCTGAACTTGGTTTTTGTATTTAGATACATCACCTTTAGATTTATTCAAATCATCCATTAGCGCTACTACTTTATCTCTTTCCTGAATTAATTCATCAGACATAGAAGTATTTTCTGCAATGGCTGCATCATAAGTAGATTTTAATTCTTGCAAATCTTTCATAACAGATTCTTTCTCTGTTAGGGTTGTAGTAAGTTCTGTCTTAACTACGTCTGTGTCAGAAGACAATTTAAAAATATACACTAAGCTACCAATAAGTAGGACTGCTAAAACAGCGATAACTGCCTTTAGACTTGAGTTGTTGTTCTTTGGGTTTTCCATATTTAAATAATTTTCTTTAAAACAAATTTAAGAATTAATATAAGGTTATAACGTAAGTTAGTGCAATTATATTATTTTTGAACAATATTTTTTTTCATGGAGAAATTAATTCCTTTTACTGTTAACGACTTAGCCAGGGTAACCAATCACCGAAGCGGCGAAATAAAATTCGGAGAAAAGATGATTGTCATTCCAAAAGGAGCCGACATCATTCAATTTCTGAAAGAGACCGATGCTAAATATGTCCTTTTGGGCATCCCTGAAGATATTGGCATACGTGCTAATTTCGGGCGTCCTGGTGCGGCGTCTGCTTGGGAAAGTGCGATCAGAGGAATTGCAAATATTCAGCACAATCGTTTTTGCAAAGGCAGCCAGATCATTGTTTTAGGTCAGATTAATGTAAGTCAGGAGATGCGTGACGTCGAAAACTTAGATTTTAATGATATTGATGACCGCTCAAAACTCAGTCAGTTGGTCGAAAAAATAGACAAAGAAGTTTCGCATATTATTTTTAACATTGTCAAAGCAGGAAAAACTCCGATCATTATAGGCGGTGGTCACAATAATGCGTACGGAAACATAAAAGGTTCGGCTTTGGCCAAAGGAAAACCGATTAATGCTATCAATTTTGATGCACATTCAGATTTTAGAATTCTGGAAGGACGTCATAGCGGAAATGGTTTTTCTTATGCTTATGAAGAAGGTTTTCTAAAAAAATATTTCATTTTTGGTTTACATGAAAACTACACCTCAAAAAGTGTCCTCGATATTATAAAAAAAATAGAAGATCGTGTACGTTACAACACCTACGACAGTGTTAACATCCGTAAAGAAAAAGATTTTAGCAGAGAAATGTTTTATGCTTTAGAATTTATCAAAACAGATGCTTTTGGAATCGAAATTGACTTAGACGCCATTCCTAACATTGCCAGTAGCGCAATGACTATCAGCGGTTTTTCGATCGAAGAATTACGTCAGTTTATTTCGTTTTTTGCCCAACATAAAAATGCGACCTATTTGCATATTTGCGAAGGTGCTCCCGATCTGGATGATTCACAGAACAAACATTTAATTGGCAAATTAATTGGATATTTAGTAACCGACTTTATAAAAGCAAACAACGAAAAAGAGTAATTTACGCAAAGATAATCAACTGAAAACAAACACTTTTACCAAATAAAGCAATATTCGGCTAAACGATTACGCGAATAAACCTATCTTTGCAAAGAATTTTAGTACTTAAAACTAAATTCTTAATACCTAAGATATGTTATTCGAAGATTTATCACTTTCAAAAAGTATACAAAAAGCCGTATTTGAAGAAGGCTACCTAAATCCCACTCCAATTCAAGAACAATCTATCCCCATCGTTTTGGCAGGAAGAGATTTAATTGGCTGTGCTCAAACCGGTACCGGAAAAACAGCAGCTTTTGCAATCCCCATCATACATCAGTTACACCGCATTGTAGGTTCATCAAAAAAAGCAAAAGTCATTAGAGCTTTAGTAGTCACCCCTACCAGAGAACTAGCGGTACAAATTGGGCAAAGTTTTGATACTTACGCCAAATATACCAATCTTACTCAGTTGACTATTTTTGGAGGCGTTTCTCAAAATCCTCAGGTTGATACTCTAAAAAAAGGTGTTGATATTTTGGTCGCAACCCCGGGAAGATTATTAGATTTACAAAAACAAGGTTTTCTTGATTTGGATAATTTGCACGTTTTAGTATTAGACGAAGCCGATCAAATGCTGGACATGGGTTTTATAAACGATGTCAAAAAAATTGTAAAATTAACGCCAAAAAATCGCCAGACCCTTTTGTTTTCAGCTACTATGCCGATTGCAATTCGCGAACTAGCCGAAATGTTTTTGCAGGATCCTGCAAAAGTAGAAGTTTCGCCAGTTTCGTCAACGGCAGAAAATGTAGAGCAACGTGTCTATTTTGTTGAAAAAACAGAAAAAAGAAATTTACTTTATCATTTAATAAAAAATGAAGATTTGTCAAATGTGTTGGTTTTTTCGAGAACCAAACATGGCGCTGATAATGTGGTAAAAGCACTTCGTAAAAAAGATATTCCAGCCGAAGCCATTCACGGTGATAAGTCACAAAATGCAAGACAACGAGTTTTGGATGCTTTCAAGAACAAAGAAGTGGGCGTTTTAGTCGCTACCGATATTGCTGCGAGAGGAATCGACATTGACCAATTGCCTTTTGTAATCAACTTTGATTTGCCTAACATTCCAGAAACTTACGTACACCGAATTGGTAGAACAGGACGTGCAGGAAATGGCGGAATTGCTATTTCGTTTTGTAGCAAAGACGAGCATCCGTACTGGAAAGACATTCAGAAACTGATTAAAGTAGATGTAAAAACCATCAGCGATCATCCTTACCAATGGCATGCCGGAAGTCCGGAAGCCACGGTTGAACAGCCTAAAAACTCTAACCGAAGCGGTGGTGCACACAAGTCAAGAAAATCAAATGCTTCTAAACAAAATAAAAAACGTTGGTATTAATAACCAACGTTTTTTGTTTCTACAATTAGGCAATTTATAATTTTAAATAGTTTTACAGGTTCAAATGGCTTGATAATAATTTCATTTATTCCTGATGCAACTGCTTCATCATTTATTTCATCTTTATCAAAAGCAGTAAGTGCTACGATTGGCGTTTTGATGTTTTTAAGACGAATTCTTTTTGTCGTTTCAAATCCATTCATCAAAGGCATATTAATATCCATTAAAATGATATCAAAATCTTCTATTTCTAAGATTTCTAATGCGGCAAAACCATCATCTACAACTTTGCAGCTGTAATTATTATTTTCGATGATCCGTTTGGTCACAATTTGATTGATGCGATTGTCCTCGACCACCAAAACTTTATATTCCTGATTAGATGTCAAATCAACTTGTATTTCGTTAATTAATTTTTTTGTTTTCTCCAGATTATATTCAAAAGCAATCGTAAAAGTAAACATTGTTCCCTTACCAATATCACTTTCTATTTCGATAGAACTTCCAAAAAGTCCCAATAGTCTCTTTACAATGGTCAAGCCTAATCCTGTGCCTTGATAATCTTCCTCTTTCCTGCCAACTTGCACAAATTTTTCAAAAATTTTACTTTGATCTTCTATGGCAATACCAATTCCGTTGTCTTTGATAGTAAATTTAATAAAATAATAAATCCCTTCTACTTTAATAAGATTTGCAGTAATAATGACTTCGCCGTTTTTAGTAAATTTTAAGGCATTACTAACCAAATTGATCATAATCTGGGCCAATCTTAATTTATCACCAATGAGGTATTCCGGGATATTAGGATCGATATTTACAGCAATAGTATTATTATTTTTTTGAGACAAAAAAGACAGTGAATTTTTAATCATACTGATTTCATCCAAAATATTAAAAGTCAGATTCTCGAGAACGACTTTATTTTCTTCAATTTTATTAATTTGGAGAATATCATTGACTAAGGACAATAAATAACGCGCCGAAAACTTTAGGGAACTCAGATGCGGACTGCGAGCGAGTTCTTTGTGTTCCTCAAGAAGCATGTTGGTAATCCCAACCACACCATACAAAGGCGTACGCAGTTCGTGACTTATTGTCGAAATAAATTGTGTTTTTAAAAGTGATGCTTCTTCCGCAATTTCTTTAGCCTTCAAGAGCTCAATATTGGTCTTTTTCTTAAAACTGATATTTTTGAATAAAGTAAAAATCAGAATTAAAAAAACAAACGAAATCAACACAAATAAAAAGACTATAATTCTCGATTTTCTAAGACTTTGATATTGTGAATCTTTTTCGCTCTCAATTTTATCAATTTGCCTTTTATATTCGTCTAATTCGAGATTAAAACCAGCAATAGAAGCCTTTTTTAATTTTTCGACATTGTATAATTCATCGGTAATTGCATTGTATTTTTGAAGATTATAATACGCCTCTTTGTATTTTTTAATATCAGAAAGAAACTTTGAATATTCTAAATGTGCAAAAGACAAATCTGATTTTTCGGTACTTTTTTTACCTAATTGAATCGCTTTTAAGAAGTAAGCATTTGCTTTTTCAATCTCTTTTGTATGTCGACAATACATTCCGTTGAGCATATTCAATATAACTTCTGTAGAATCGTCACCAAATTTTATATGATTTTTGTTTAAAAAGTCTAAATATCGCTTTCCCTGAGTAAAACTTGCAATATCAAAAAAAGCCCACGTAATATTTACAGTAGTAAAATAAACCTGACTGGAATCCTTAATTTTAAGACAATATCGTATAGATTTTCTATAATAATCTATCCCTTCGCTGTAGCTCTTTTTCTCAAAGCAATACATATTTCCGAGATTATTGCAAATCTTATTTTTGATGGTATCATTATCTGTTTTGCTGGCGTATATTAACGCTTTTTTATAAAAAAAAATGGCTTTATCAAACTCAACCAATTCGTTATAATTGGCAGCAATAACTTTATAAGAACGCGCTATTAAATAATCATTTTTTATATAGGTAGAAGTATTTAATGCGACTCTGGAAGTAATCAATGATTGCTCAAAATTGGCTTCTTTAAATTCATTTTCAGCCTTTTTTAAAATCCTTAAAACATTCGCATCCGTTTGAGCCAGTACAAAATTGTCACAGCAGCTCATAAATAGTAGGAAAAACAAAACAATCCGTATTGGGGGCATAATTCGGCTATTTTTGATCAAATATACGTTTTAAAATAAAAAAAGTCGCATTTTATTTACAAAACGCAACTTTCTCTATTTTATTTATTATTTACTTTTTTAAGTACGAAATTATAAAGTCTTATTCTTCAGAAGAAATTTGAAGCTCTTTGTTCTCTTCCCATTTTCCTACCACAGAAGTTGCCAAAGCGTTTCCTAAAACGTTGGTAGCGCTTCTAAACATATCGCAAAAATGGTCAATTGGCAAGATCAAAGCAATCCCTTCAATCGGAATATCAAACATACCACAAGTAGCGGCTACAACCACCAAACTTGCTCTAGGCACGCCTGCAATTCCTTTACTGGTCAACATGAGTACCAGAAGCATTACCATTTGAGTGCCTAAATCTAAGTGTACTCCGTAAAATTGTGCAATAAAAATACTGGCAAAAGTCATGTACATCATACTTCCGTCCAGATTGAAAGAATACCCTAGTGGGAGCATAAACGACACAATTTTGTCTTTTACACCAAACTCTTCTAATTCTTCTGTTAATTTAGGAAAAACGGCTTCGCTGCTGGTTGTTCCAAAAGCAATTGCCACAGGCCCCATAATGCGTCTTAATAATTCTGTCATTCTTCCCTTTAGAAAAATATAACCAATTAAAATCAAAATAAACCATAAAGTACCTATTCCGATTAAAAAAGATCCGAAAAATTTAAAATAAGTAATTAAAAGCTCTGAAGCATTTCTGGTTGCAAAAACGCCCGCAATGGCACCAAAAACACCAATTGGAGCAAAATTCATTACATAATTTACCATTTTTAAGATAATATGTGATGTTTTATCCAAAGCATTTATTACAGGTTTTACAGTATTTCCTAACGAAGCCGCTGCTAGTCCAAAAAAGATAGAAAACACAACAATTTGTAGAATTTCATTGGTTGCCATTGCTTCAAAAATACTTTTAGGAACAATATGCTCTACAAAATTATTAAAAGACAATGTTTGTGTTTTTCCAGTCACCTCAGATGCTGCAGCCATATCTACGTGTTCTAATTTAAGACCTACTCCCGGTTCTAAAATATTTACATAAAACAACCCAATTAAAAGTGATACAAATGAAGCAGTAAAAAACCATCCAAGTGCCTTTCCTCCTACTCTTCCTACCGTTTTCACATCTCCTAATTTGGCAATTCCCACTATTAAAGTGGTAAATACTAAAGGCGAAATAATCATTTGTACCAATCGGATAAAAATTGTCGCCAGCATTTTTATTTTATTGCTAAATGATAGTGCCGCTTCAGACGAAATCGAATTGTGCAATATAATTCCTAAAGTCGCTCCAAGAATCATGGCAATTATAATTTGTCCTGTTAATCCTGAAAGAAATGATTTTTTTTTGGTTTCTGTAACTTGCATTAATTTGTTTGTTTTAAATTAAAATAATAAGACCCTCACTGTCTTAACATTTATTAATAAGTCTTGTTGATCAAATAAAAATCAGCCAAAACTATCGCTGCCATGGCTTCTACAATAGGCACTGCGCGAGGCACTACACATGGATCATGACGGCCTTTGCCTGTCATTGGTGCAATATTTCCTTTATTATCTAATGAGTCTTGCGTTTGCATAATCGTTGCAACTGGCTTAAATGCAACTCTAAAATAAATATCCATTCCGTTGCTGATTCCTCCCTGAATTCCTCCCGAAAGATTCGTCTTTGTTGTTCCGTCGGGATTGTACAAATCATTGTGTTCGCTTCCTTTCATTTCAGAACCAGAAAAACCACTTCCGTATTCAAAACCTTTTACCGCATTGATAGAAAGCATTGCTTTACCGAGCTCTGCATGTAGTTTATCAAAAACTGGTTCGCCTAAACCAACAGGCACATTCTGAATCACACAAGACACCACACCACCAACGGTGTCGCCTTGCTTGCGGATATCACGAATATATTCTTCCATGATTGCCGCCGATTTTTCGTCGGGACAACGCACAGGATTACTTTCTATTTTAGAAAAATCCAAATCCTGATACGGTGTTTCGAGGTGAATTGGACCCACAGACGAAACATACGCATTTATTTTAATCTCCGGTAACATTTGCTTAGCAATGGCACCCGCTACAACTCTGCTGGCGGTCTCACGGGCAGAACTTCTTCCGCCACCGCGATAATCACGAAAACCATATTTTTGGTCGTATACATAATCGGCATGACTTGGTCGGTAATTGTCTTTTATATGCGAGTAATCGTCTGATTTTTGATTGGTATTCGGAATAATAAATCCGATAGGCGTTCCGGTGGTTTTTCCTTCAAAAAGACCTGATAAAAACTGAACAGCATCCGGCTCTTTTCGTTGTGTAACAATTGCAGACTGTCCGGGTTTTCTGCGTGACATTTCAAACTCAATTGCTTCCAAATCAAGTTGTATTCCTGATGGACAACCGTCTATGATACCGCCTAAAGCTTCACCATGAGATTCTCCAAATGTGGTTATTTTATAGAGTGTGCCGTAGCTATTTCCTGCCATTTTAATAGTTTTGAACAAATATATGTTTTATGAATTAAATTAAAAAATTAAAAACACTGATAATGAATTTAAACTCCAACAGAATAACATCACATTTTATTAAAATTGAAACCCTTTTGATAACCTTTTGATAAAATGAAAGTAGTTAAGTTTATGTTAATTTGCTAAACTTCAAATCAATAAAAATTGAAAAAAAGAAATGTCGAATTGGTCATTATTTCGGATGTACATTTAGGAACATACGGTAGCCATGCCAAAGAGTTAAATAATTACTTATCAACGATTAAGCCCAAAACATTAGTTTTAAACGGAGACATTATTGACGCTTGGCAATTTCGAAAATCTTACTTCCCAAAATCACATTTAAAAGTCATTCAAAGAATAATCGGAATGGCTTCTAAAGGAACCAAAGTATATTATATTACCGGAAATCACGATGAAATTCTTCGGAAATTTAGTGATATGAACATGGGAAATTTTGCTTTGGTAGACAAATTAGTCTTAGAATTAGACGATAAAAAAGCATGGATTTTTCACGGAGATGTTTTTGATGCTTCCGTACAACATTCAAAATGGATTGCAAAATTAGGTGGTTTAGGATATGATTATCTAATTTTGATCAATAGATTAGTTAACTGGTGTTTATCAAAATTAGGAAGAGAACCTTATTCATTTTCTAAAAAAATAAAAGCAAGTGTAAAGAAAGCTGTCAAATTTATTTCAGATTTTGAAACCACAGCAACCGATTTGGCTATCGAAAAAGAATACGATTATGTGATTTGCGGACACATTCACGAACCAAAAATCATTCAAAAAGAAAACAAATACGGCTCTACTTTATATCTGAATTCCGGAGACTGGGTCGAAAATCTTACCGCTTTAGAATATCACAAAAAACGCTGGAAACTCTTCTCCTATACCGATTTGAACTTCACAGAAGAAGAAAATCTTTTTGAAATGGAAGATACTTTAACCTCAAATTTAATTACTTCGATTATAAAAAGTAAGTAACACAATAAAAGTATAGGTCTTTTTATTCTTTTGGATAATTTATCCGTTACATTCTATTTTTTTTCACTAGTGTGAATTGTATAACAATTTTCGGAAATTTTATACGTTACAATTTAACACTAATTGTAATTTTGAATTAAAATTTAATCAACTTATGAAAAAAATCATTTTATCTGCCTTTATGCTATTAGGTTTGGCATTTTCGGCACAATCACAAGACATTGCTAAAAACGCCTTAGGTTTACGTTTAGGTAGTAATGACGGTTTTGGCGCAGAAATATCATACCAAAGAGGTTTGTCTCAAAAAAACAGACTGGAGTTTGATTTAGGATGGAGAAACAGTAGAAATATTGACGCTGTAAAAGCGGTAGGATTGTACCAATGGGTTTGGAACATTGACCAAGGATTTAACTGGTATGCTGGTGTTGGTGCTGGTATCGCAGCTTGGGATGACAAACATGAATATGGTCCGGCATACAACGACGACCTTAATGGAGTTTATGTATTTGCAGCAGGAGATATTGGTATAGAATATGGTTTCAAAAATGTGCCTATTTTACTTTCAATAGATGCAAGACCAGAAATTGGTTCAGGATATTACAACGATGACAACTTTGGTTTTGATGTAGGTTTGGGAGTAAAATTCAAATTCTAAATAAAAGTAAAAAATAATTGTAAAAAAATTACCGTCGTTTAACAACGACGGTTTTTTTGTTCTAATTTTTTCTGTAAGGTCACAATTCGAGCTAAAGCTGGTATTTTAAACTCCTAGAATAAAGACTTACTATTAAGCAAGATTATAAGTTATTATCTCAACAAAAAATCACTTAATTATAATTTCTTTTTTCGAATGAATTTTAACAACCGTATAAGGATATGTGATCACTTGCATGAGCATCGCATCTTTGGCAGGAGCGTTTTCTTTTACTGTAATAATGATATTTTTATCCGTTTCTTCAACTTTATCAACTCCTATCGAATATCCTCCTGTGCTTTTCTCGCCCATGTTCAAGATCACATAATTAGAAGTACTGATATCGTCATGTTTCATTTTATCTTTCAAAAGAGGATCATTCTGAAGCATCATAATTTCATTAGGCTCGCTCAAAATTTCAAAAAACTTAATATTTCCACCACCATCAGTCTGTTCGGTCAAGACTTCGTATAAAATTTTCGAGCCCGAATCAGATGTTTTTTTAGCACCGCAAGAAAACAAAACAAAAACCGTTAAAACTACAATTACTTTTTTCATTTGCGTTTATTTTTAAAAATTAATGTTTCTCATGTTTATAATCGTCAATCGCCTTCTCATAAAGAGCCTCATATTTTGGTAGAATATTTTTGATATCAAACTTCTTCGCGACCTCTAAAGCGTTTGCCTTAAACTGATTTAAAACAACATCATCTTTCAATATTTTCATTGCGTTTTCGGCCATTTCTTCTACATTTCCCACGTTGCTCAAATAACCGGAGAAACCTTCAAAATTTACTTCTGGCAAACCTCCTGAATTACTCGAAATTACCGGAACACCACAAGCCATTGCCTCTAAAGCAGCCAAACCAAAACTTTCTGTTTCTGACGGAAGCAAAAACAAATCGGTCAAAAGCAAAATTTTATCAATCTCATTACTGTTTCCAAAGAAAATAACTTTATCATAAATCCCCAATTCCTGACAAAGGATTTCTGCCTTTTCTTTTTCCGGACCATCGCCTACCATCATCAATTTCGCAGGCATTTGTTTCTGGATATTATAGAAAATTTTAATAATATCAGGAATACGTTTAACCTTTCTAAAATTACTAATGTGTGTAATAATACGCTCATTTGGAGCCGCCATCACATTGCGATGACATGGCGCAAGCGGATCTTTTTTGACTTTATCCAACTCAATAAAATTTGGGATGACCTTAATTTTGTTCTTAATTTTGAATAATTTGAGCGTATCATCTTTTAAACTCTGTGATACCGAAGTCACATAATCAGATTTATTGATGCTAAACGTTACCGCCGGCTTATAAAACGGATGATTTCCCACCAAAGTAATGTCTGTACCGTGCAGCGTCGTAATCATCGGCAAATTAATGCCCTCATTTTTCAGCATTTGCTTTGCCATATAACCGGCATAAGCGTGCGGAATAGCATAATGTACGTGCAAAACTTCTATTTTATATAATTTTACCATATCTACCAATTTGCTGGACAAAGCCAATTCATATGGTTGATAATGAAACAAAGGATATTCGGGAACATTCACCTCGTGATAATGTACATTCGGATTTAAAAGCGCCAACCGAACGGGCTGACTGTAGGTAATAAAATGTATTTCGTGTCCTCGTCTTGCTAATTCAAGGCCTAATTCTGTGGCTACAACCCCACTACCACCAAAAGTCGGATAACAAACTATTGCTATTTTCATGTATTAAATTTAGTACTACGAAAGTACTTAAAAATAGCGTTTAATCGAAGTTTTAAAATGTTAGATTTTCTACAATTTTACGTCAACATTTGTCTTTCAAACCAAAATCGAAGTCTTTTAGTGTTTTTTTTAGAAGCAGAAATATTTTTATTCAAAACACCACTCGTCCCGCTGTTCCTTCCAATCTTTTGTTTTTTAAAGAAAAAAACAAAAGGATTTTCCCTCCCATCGGGGCTAAATTAGAGGTTTTTGTTTTCATAGGTTTTTTTTTAAATATGCTTGTAGACGTTGCGGCTGTTAAAGAAACTATTAGACCTATCGCAAACTTGTCATTCCGAGGAACCAGGAAACTTCGCAAGAAAAGCCAATCTTTGTCGATCTAGCTATGCAGATTCCTCGTTCCTCGGAATGACAAATAGTACAAAAAAAAGGCACAAAATCTAAATTTTATGCCTTCCAAATAGGTTATAATTTCTTCTAGAAAAAGCGACTATGCCAGCTATCAGCGGCAGGAACTTCCCAAGATTCTTGGTATTCCTCGATATTGTTTACCAAGTTATTAAAAACAATCGTGTTCTCAGAAACCGATTTGTCTTTGACCATTTTTTTAAAATCGATCAAGGGTTTATGAGCAATATGTTCTCCTAACTTAAAAGTAACATTCATTTTATCTAGCAAATCAACATTGTATTTTTTCTCTAAACCCTGAATAAATTCTACCGAACTATCAATAGAGCAACCAGTAGCTGCTTGCACTTCTTGGTTTACAGCCAAAATAATAAAGCGATTGTATTTCAATTCATACGAAGCTTCAAGGCTAGTGCCGTGAGCAGCCCAACCCTCAATAAACGTTTTAAGGTCAGCTTCTATTTCAGAAAATTCTTCCTCAGAAAATTTTCTGTTTGATTGATAAATCCAAATTCTGGACTCACCAGGTAAATTTTCAAAAGGGATATACATTTTAATTTTAGATTTTAGATTGGTGATTTTAGATTTACGAAATTCTCAGGTTTGATGTTTCAACCTTTGTTCCTTCTGAACCTTTGCAACTTTGAACCTCAGATCAAAGATCTTGTGCGTTAGCGATCAACTCAGCTACATCCATCACTTTTACTTGTCCTTCTTTTTCCTGGTGTTTGATACCGTCTGTTAACATAGTATTGCAAAACGGGCAACCCGCTGCAATAATATCCGGTTGTACTTCCAGAGCGTCTTCGGTACGTAACACGTTTACTTCTTTATTCCCTGGCTCCGCATCTTTAAACATTTGCGCTCCTCCAGCTCCACAGCACAATCCGTTGGCTTTAGAACGTTTCATTTCGACCAATTCTACATCCAACTTTTCAATTAAATCTCTTGGTGCTTCATATACTTTATTGGCTCTTCCTAAATAACAAGGATCGTGAAAAGTGATTTTTTTACCTTTAAACTGTCCTCCTTCAATGGTTAAACGGCCATCATCCAACAACGATTTTAAAAACTCGGTATGATGAATAACTTCGTATTGACCTCCTAATTCAGGATATTCGTTCTTCAAAGTATTAAAACAATGTGGACAAGCTGTCACTATTTTTTTTGCTTCATACGCATTAAGCACCTCGATATTCATCATAGCTTGCATCTGAAACAAAAACTCATTTCCAGCTCTTTTTGCAGGATCTCCGGTACAACTTTCTTCTGTACCCAACACTGCAAAAGAAACATTGGTACGGTTTAATATTCGCACAAATGCTTTTGTAATTTTTTTTGCTCTATCATCAAAACTCCCAGCGCAACCTACCCAAAACAATACTTCTGGTTGTTTCCCCTGAGCCAGCATTTCAGCCATTGTTGGCACTACTAAATTTTCTGACATCTCTATTTGTTTAATCGTTGATTTCTATTAACTGTTTAATCGGCATCTTGCGAATCCTGAATACGATTAAACGAATTAACGATTAACCGATTAAACTTTATTTTTAATTCTCGTTCTTCCAGTTTAACCTGTCTTGTTGATTGTATTGCCAAGGAGCTCCATTATTTTCAATATTGGTCATCATGGCATTTAGCGACATTGGCGCAGCACTTTGCTCCATTACCAAATAACGGCGCATGTCCATAATAATAGACAATGGGCTAATATTGACCGGACATTCTTCTACACATGCGTTACATGATGTACACGCCCACAATTCTTCGGGTGTGATATAGTCGTTTAGAAGCGTTTTGTTATCAGGCACAAAAACACCTTTATTGGCATCGATATTTTTTCCTACTTCTTCTAAACGATCTCTGGTATCCATCATAATTTTACGAGGAGACAGTTTTTTACCTGTTTGATTAGCAGGACACGATGATGTACAACGCCCACATTCTGTACAGGTGTAAGCGTTTAATAACTGCACCCAGTTAAGATCCTGAACATCGCTAGCTCCAAATTTGCTCGGAGCAGCATTTTCGTCAACGGGAGCTGCTGCAAAAGGATCGGCATTAGGATCCATCATCAGTTTTACTTCTTTGGTAACAGATGCTAAGTTATCAAATTGGCCTTGTGGTTTTAGATTAGCAAAATAAGTATTTGGAAAAGCCAATAAAATATGCAAGTGTTTAGAAAAGTATAAATAATTCATAAAAACTAAAATACCAGCAATATGCAACCACCAGAAAACTTCAGACAATAACATCACCAATTCATTCGACATTCCGTTAAAAATTGGTGCAATAAATTGGCTTACAGGAAAACTTCCTGCTTTATGAAAATGTGAGAATCCTCCAGGAACATTTTGCAAATGCAAATCAGAAGCATTCATCAGTAAAAACAAAGTCATCAAAACTACCTCAAAATACAAAATGTAATTGGCATCTTTTTTAGGGAAACCTTTCAAATCTGAACTAATAAAACGCTTCAATCGTATACCATTTCTTCTTATCCAGAAAGCGGCAACAGCAACTAAAACCAACAGTGCTAAAATTTCAAAAGAGCCGATTAAAACATCATAAACGGTTCCTAAAGAAGCAAAAATTCTGTGAGTCCCAAACAAACCATCAATAATGATTTCTAACAACTCAATATTGATGATAATAAACCCTACGTAAACGATAATGTGCAAAACTCCTGCAACAGGACGTTTTACCATTTTTGATTGTCCCAGAGCAATCATCGCCATGTTTTTCCAACGTTCCTTTGGATTATCTTTTCGGTCAACATCAACACCGAGGTTAATATTTCTAATGATTTTTTTAACATTCAATGCAAAAAAACCAAATCCAACGATAAGAAGTATTGCAAATAAAATATTATCTAAATAACTCATATTTATTAATTTTTAGGCGTTATTTTTTCATCTTCTTTTGGTGCTACATACGGTTTGTTTTTCTTTCCAAAAAGAGAAACATTTACATAACGTGTTGGAAAAAGACGAACATCCTGCAATAATAATTCTAATTCTTTTGAAGTTTTAGCCAAGTTATTATAAAGAGCTTCATCGTTTAATAATTTTCCTGCTGTACCTTTTCCTGAGTTTAAATTACTCATTATTCCATCAACTTTTGCTAAAGTTTGGTTCAGGTTTCTGACCGTTTTTCCCAGATCAGCTTTGTTTAAGGAATCTGAAATTTTGTTGAAGTTGCTTGACATTTTATTAAAATTTGTCACCACTCCGTTGATCTGACCTTTATTGGTATCTAAAATACTGTTGATGCTACCAGAAGCTCTGTGAAACTGCTCCATTGTTTGGCTTAGTTCAGCCAAAGTTTTCTTGATATCTTCCTGACCTTTTTTGTCCAAAACATTATTCAGTCCTGATACAAGAGCATCAATATTAACAAGCATTTTTTCTAACTTTTGTTGAATTGGCTCTAATTTACCACCCAAAGAATCTGTTAAACCCAATTTTACATTTGAGATTAACATTTGTCCTTCTTCGACTAATTCTTTATCCGCCATATTTGGAATAATAGCAATTTGCTTTCCACCAATTAAGCCTGGAGAATAAAGTGAGGCCTGACTTGTTTTAGAAATAGGAAAATCAGTTTTTAATTGCATTTCGACTAATAATTTTCCAGTAGTCTCGTTGATGGTGATTTTAGTAACTTTACCAATTACAAGACCGTTTAAAGTTACGGGAGCCGAACCAGATAAATCTTCAACATTATCATACTCAACATATAATGTTTTATAATTTGTAAAAAGGTCTTTCCCTTTTAAAAAACTATAGCCCCAAATAAATAATAAAATTGATGCTATGACTAAAATAGCCGTTTTAATTTCTCTTGTTAGTTTCAAAATTCTAAGTGTTTGTACAAAATTAATATAAATATTCGAACTTATATGTTTTATTTGATAGCGTCTTGAATACTGATTTTCTCACCATCTTTATATGCTATTAAAAAGGAAGCTCCATAACCTTTACTTTTAGCTTCTTGCAAATATTTTTGAGCCATTTGGTAATCTGATGTTTCCTGATAAAAATATTTATAAATATTATTCTCGAATACCATCGTTACATTTTTAAGACCTTTAAAATTTTTAGGTTCCAAAGGTGTTTTTTTTATGCTTGCGATAAGTTGTACTTTAAAGAAAGTTCCTTTTGGAGCATTTTTTATCACTGGCGTCTCTACCGCTTTTGGCTTTACAGGAATTGAAGTATCTTTTTTAGGTCTGGCTTCCATCATTTCGGGAGCGCCGGTTCCAAAATATTCTCTTTTATAACTTAAAATAGCTTCTGCAATAGCTTTTGCAATATCATTTTGTCCCTCTTCAGAATTTAAAATATCACCTTCAGTCGGATTGGATATAAATCCAGTTTCTATTAAAACTCTTGGCATATATGCTTTATGCAAAACCATAAAACCAGCTTGTTTTACCCCTCCCTGACGGAGTACTTTTCCTAATTTTTCAAAATTCTCTTCTACTTTACTGGCCAAAGAAATACTATTATCCAAATATTCTTCTTGCAAAAGGTTCATCCCAATCATAGATTCAGGCGATTTAGGATCATATCCATCATATTTTTGTTTGTAATCCTTTTCTAGAGTAATTACCGAGTTTTCATTTTTAGCTACTTCAAGATTCGAAGCACTTTTACTCAAACCCATCACATAAGTCTCTGTACCGAATGCGTTGGTATTTTTATTTGCATTACAGTGGATGGAGACAAAAATATTTGAATTGGATCTGTTGGCAATATTGGCTCGTTCGACCAAATCAACAAAAACATCTGTTTTTCGTGTATAAATAACATCTACATTTGGATTTAATTCTAAAATTTTACCCACTTTAAGAACAATTGCCAGAGCAATATTTTTTTCAATTCTTCCGCTGTAAACAGCTCCAAAATCATGATCACCGTGACCTGCATCTAAGGTTACCTTAAAAACATTTGCCTGACTGAATGCACAAATTGAAGTTATTGTTAGAAAAAAACTAAATATAAGCCTAGTTCTGTTAAATATGTTCATAAATCTAAAAGTTAATTTTAATAAAATGCAAGTGCTATAATTTTTACAATTGATTATTTTTGACAAAAAATTATATGTAAGTTTGACATGTCAAAAAACAGGCCATAATTTTACAAAAATAGCATTTAAACCTTTGCATACAAACTTATTTAATACCGTTTTGTTATCATTTTTCCTAACATTAGGATGCGGTAATTTATATTCGCAAGATATAAAGTCAAAAAAAAACTCCTTACCAACTGCAAAACAAGCAGATAAACCTAAAACTACCGTAACCGAAAGCCCGGTGGATACTGTAAAGGTAGACAGTATTAAACCTAAAAAGACTTTTCTGGATGGAAAAGTTAAGTACAGAGCTAAAGATTATGCTAAGATTGACCAGAAAAAGAAACTCATTACACTTTACAACGAAGCAGAATTATACTATAAAGATGTCGAACTAAAATCAGGAATCATCGTTCTTGATTATGAAAAGGACGAAGTTTATGCCGGAAGAATTAAAGATTCTGCCGGAGTTTTGATACAATACCCCAACTTTAAGCAAGGTGCAAGCGAAGTTCAGCCCGATTCTATTCGTTTTAATTTCAAAACAAAAAAAGCATTAATTTACAATTCCAGAACAGAACAAGGCGAATTTAGAATAAAAGCGGAAGTTACCAAGAAAGAAAATGACTCTGTTTATTTTTTAAAAAGAGCCCGTTTTACAACAGCAAAAGATATTGACGATCCTGAATATTATTTCCTTACACGAAAAGTAAAATTTGTTCCAGGTAAAAAAATAGTGACAGGATTGACCAACATGGTAATTGCTGATGTTCCTACACCAATTGCTTTGCCTTTTGCTTTTTTTCCAATGAGCGAAGAAAAAAGTATCTCCGGAATTATAATACCTAGTTATAACGACTCGAATACCCGAGGATTTTCGTTGCAGAACGGCGGTTATTATTTCGCTTTAAGCGATAATTACGACCTGACCGTTTTAGGAGATTATTACACCAACGGAAGTTATGCAATGCGTTTTGAGTCTGCTTACGCTAAAATATACAAGTATAGAGGAAATGTGAATATTCGTTTTGAAAATTTGATTAACAGCGAAAGAGGCTATCCCGATTATTCCAAACAAAATATTTACAACATTCAGTGGTCACACTCCAAAGACAGTAAATCGAACCCAAATTCGACCTTTTCTGCATCAGTAAACTTAGGTAGTAGTAAATACTTTAAGCAATCGATCAATCAGGCAAATGTTGGCTCGAATCTTAATAATACTTTGAGTTCGTCTATCTCATACAACAGAACGTTTAATACACTTCCGCAGGCTCGTATAGCAGTAACTGCAACGCATACGCAAAATACGCAAACAGAGGTGATCAACATGACCCTTCCTTCGTTACAAGCCAGTATTGACCGTGTTTATCCTTTTGTGGGTAAAGATGGTGTTAAAAAAGGCTTTATCAAAAACATCAACTTACAATATAACTTAAGTGGTAAAAACAGCTACGTAACAACTGACTCGTTGTTTTTTAAACCTCAAATGTTCAGAGATGCCGAAATTGGTATGCAACACAGTATTCCGCTTAGCACCAACTTTAAGGTATTTAAATATTTTAGCGCAAGTACCTCAGCCAACTATCAGGAAACATGGGTTAATAAGACAATTGAAAAAAGCTACAATATTGACCAAAGCAAAGTAATAGACCGAACTGTCAACGGTTTTGATGCTTTTAGGACTTATAATTTTAGCTCGAGTTTAGGAACTACTATTTATGGTACGTTTAAGTTTGGTGAGAACAAAAGAATTCAGGCTATACGCCATGTAATGCGTCCGTCTATCTCCTACGCTTACACGCCAAGTTTTGAAAAATATTACGACACGTATGCCCTTGATGCAACAGGAACAACGATTAAAGATTATACCCGATTTGAGGGAGGAATATACGGATCTCCGGGCCTATCCAACTCAAATATAGTAGGTTTTGATTTAAGCAATACCTTTGAAGCCAAAGTGAGAGACAGCGATAGTACCAAAACAGAGCCTAAAAAAATGATGTTGTTAAACAACTTAAATTTTAGTACAAGTTATAATTTTAATGCCGACGGAGAAACTACTTTTGCTTGGGAACCCGTTCGCGTAAGCGGAGGAACTCAATTGTTTGAAAACAAAATGAATGTCAACTTTGCTGCTACTTTAAATCCGTATGCCATTGATAATTCTGGTCAGCAAATCAATGTTTTTAATATCGATAATGGAGGAAGCCTTTTTAGAATGACGAGCGCCAATGTAACGCTTAATTACTCTTTCTCGAACAAAGGAACTGGAAAAGATGATAAAAATCAACAAAGCCAGAGAAATGGTGGTCGTAATGATGACTTATTCGGAACCAATACCGACTTGAATGATACTCGGAATAGCCAGTTTTCAGAAGACGATAACGAAGACGATGTGATAACAAAATTCTTTAATGCCAAATTACCTTGGGATATGACAATGGCTTATTCTTTGACATATTCTAATGTGAATCGCGAAAATAAAATAAGCGGAAACTCTATTATGATATCGGCCAACATGGACATCACACCAAAATGGAAAGGTGGTGTTTCTACAGGTTATGACTTTGTACAAAAAGGGGTTACCTTTACACAACTTCGTTTCGAAAGAGACTTATTGAGCTGGAGAATGGCTTTTAATTGGACTCCTCTGGGAGAATTTTCAAACTGGAATTTCTTTATCGGTATCAAATCAGGAATCCTGAGCGACATCAAATGGAACAAGCGAAGCACCATAAATCGATAAATATTCTTTTTTCGTTAGAAAAAAAACACTTTTTAACCATTTAGAAAATTAAGCAAAATAACCTATCTTACTTTGGTAATGGTTAACTTTATAATACAATTAAAAATTTATTAAACATGAAAAAAATAATCTTTACTGATAAAGCGCCTGCTCCTATCGGTCCTTATAGCCAAGCTGTATTATCAGGAAACACACTTTATGCTTCCGGACAAATTGCCCTAAATCCTGCAACTGGCGATTTGATTACCGAAAATATCAATGACGAAACGCAACAAGTAATGCAAAACATTGCAGCCATTTTGGAAGCCGCAAATATGACTTTTGAAAACGTAGTGAAAGCCACGATTTTTATTATGGATATGAATAATTTTGCTGCTATCAATACGGTTTATGGTTCTTTTTTTAATGAAAAAACCGCTCCAGCTCGTGAAACGGTTCAGGTGGCTTGTTTGCCAAAAAATGTAAATGTTGAGATTTCTATAATCGCAGTGCAATAGCATCTAATAATAACTGTGCCGTTGCCTCGTTTGTGGCCAGCGGCACATTATGCACATCACAAACACGAATTAGCATATTGATATCCGCCTCGTGAGGATGACTCGAAAGAGGATCTTTAAAAAAGAAAACCATATTGGTAATTCCTTCTGCCACTCTACCCGCAATTTGTGCATCTCCCCCCAAAGGTCCGGACAACATTCTTTGTGTTTTAAACCCCGCAGCTTCAGCTTTTCCTCCTGTAGTACCAGTTCCGATAAGTTGTATGCTTTCGTGATGTAAAACTTCAGAATTACGAAGTAAAAAATCAATTAAATCTGCTTTTTTACCATCATGTGCAATTATAGCAATTTCCATAAATTATATTACTGATTGGCAACGTGATAAGCGATCAATCCGTCTATAGGACGTCTTAAAACATTACCTAACTTAAGTTCGTATTTATCAAATGTTTCTTGTAGCTCATCTTTTAAATAAAAAGCAATTGAACCCACAAAATGCACAGGAACTTCTTTGCAGTTATCAAACTGTTTGATGTAATTTTTAACGAAAGATTTCATTCCTTTGAAGATAATTTTTCTGCAAAATTCTGAATCTTTATGCTGAATTAAAAACTTAGCGAAAGTCGCTAAATACGCATTAGGATTAGCTTCTTTGTACAATTTGTTTTTAATAAAATCAGCATCTAAGTTATAATCTTTTTCAAACAGCGTCGCTAATTCTTTAGGCATTTTATTAAAATAATACTTTCTGATCAATTCTTTACCAAAAACATTTCCGCTGCAATCATCCATGACAATATATCCTAATGATTGTACTTTTTGGTGCAATATTTTTCCATCAAAATAACTGCAGTTAGAACCTGTACCCAAAATACTCACAATGGCTTCCTCTCCTTTTGGAGTAGTAGCATAAACGGCTGCATACGTATCTTCCTGAACTTCTACTATTGCATTAACAAAGTATTCCTGAAAAATTTGCGTCAGGGATATTTTCATCCTATCTGTTCCGCAACCTGCCCCGTAAAAGAACAAATGTGTTGCATTTTTTTTGTTTTGCAAAATATCAAAACGATCATTTAGTCTCGAAATAATTTCGGGACCATCAAGAATTTCAGGGTTTAAACCTAGGGTTTGCGTTGTAAATAATACTTTTCCGTTATCATCAATTGCTATCCAATCGGCTTTAGTAGACCCACTATCAACTATTAATTTCATTTTCTTTAGTTTTTGGATTAGTTCAATCCTAAATTACCTTAAAAATTTATTTTTTTAACTAATTTACGATCAAATAAAATAAGAAAATCCCGTTAACTTAAGATAACGGGATTTTGCAAAGTTATATACTATTATTTTAATCCTGCGATATGTACAGATAAATCGATTAATTTACTAGAATATCCGTACTCATTATCGTACCAAGACACTAATTTAAAGAAAGTAGAATTTAAACCAATTCCTGCAGTAGCGTCAATAATTGAAGTTCTTTTATCAGAAATAAAATCTTGAGAAACGACTGCATCTTCAGTGTATCCTAAAATACCTTTCATTGTAGTTTCAGAAGCTGTTTTTAAAACTGCCATAATTTCTTCATAAGAAGTTTCTTTAGCCACTTTTACAGTCAAATCTACTACAGAAACGTCAGCAGTAGGAACACGGAAAGACATTCCGGTTAATTTTCCATTCAAAGCAGGAATTACTTTTCCAACCGCTTTTGCAGCTCCTGTTGAAGAAGGGATGATGTTAATGCTAGCAGCACGTCCACCTCTCCAGTCTTTTCTTGAAGGACCATCTGCAGTCATTTGAGTTGAAGTTGTTGCGTGAACTGTAGTCATCAAACCTTCAACAATTTCGAAATTATCGTGAATTACTTTAGCCAAAGGAGCCAAACAGTTTGTTGTACAAGAAGCATTAGAAACAACAAGATCAGTAGCTTTTGCAGTTTCGTGGTTTACTCCCATTACAAACATTGGCGCATCTGCAGAAGGTGCAGAAATAATAACTTTTTTAGCACCACCTTTGATATGCTCATTTGCAGTTTCGATAGTGGTAAAAATACCAGTACATTCTGCTACTACATCAACATCTACTTCATTCCATTTCAAATCAGCAGGATTTCTTTCTGCCGTGATACGAATATTTCTTCCGTTTACGTATAATTTTCCTTCTTTTACTTCTACAGTTCCGTTGAAACGACCATGAACTGAATCATATTTTAATAAATAAGCCAAGTGATCTACATCTAATAAATCATTGATAGCTACTACTTCTACATTATCTCTGTTGAAAGTCTCTCTAAAAACGATTCTTCCAATACGTCCAAATCCGTTTATTCCTAATTTTACTTTTGACATTTTACTTAATTTTTGCTTTTGTTTTTAATTTCGCTAATTTAAAGTCTAATTTCCTCACAATAAACTTCATTCCTTTTATGTTGACATTATATCAGATACTCTTAATAATTCTCTATCAATCTCAGATTTTCCTTTGATTGCTTGCTCTAGAGGTGTCAAAGCCACTTTGTCTGACTGTAAACCAACCATATAATTTGATTTACCCTCTATCAGCGACTCGACTGCTTTTACGCCCAATCGGCTTGCTAATACACGATCAAAACAAGATGGAGAACCTCCACGCTGCATGTGACCTAAAACAGAGACTCTCACATCATATTCTGGTAAATTGGCCTCTACGTAATCTTTTAATTCGAAAACATTTTTACCAATTTTATCTCCTTCAGCAATAACAACTATACTGGATGATTTTCCTGAAGCTTTACTTTTTTGAAGTGAATCTAAAAGTCTGTCTAAACCTAAATCTTCTTCAGGTATTAGAATTTCTTCGGCACCAGCACCAATACCAGCATTTAGTGCGATATGACCTGCATCACGACCCATAACCTCTACAAAAAACAGACGATTATGAGAACTTGCTGTATCTCTAATTTTATCAATACAATCTACAACCGTGTTCAGAGCGGTATCATATCCTAGGGTATGACTTGTTCCAAAAATATCGTTATCTATTGTACCTGGAATTCCCATTACTGGAAAACCATATTCAGCATTAAAAATCAAACCTCCAGTAAAACTACCGTCTCCACCAATCACTACCAGTGCGTCAACACCTGCTTTCAAAAGGTTTTCATGTGCCTTTTTTCTACCTTCCGGGGTTCTAAACTCCGTAGAACGGGCAGATTTTAAGATCGTTCCTCCTTTGTTTACAATATTATTTACGCTTCGAGGGCCCATTTCTTTAAAATCACCTTCGATCATTCCTTGATACCCTCTATAAATTCCTATGCATTCTATGTTATGATAAGCACATGTGCGAACAACTGATCGTATGGCGGCATTCATTCCCGGTGAGTCTCCTCCTGAAGTAAGAACACCTACTTTTTTTATTGTTTTTGGCATTATTTAAGTATTAAAGTGTAAAATTAACAAACATTCACCACTTTTTGATGGATGTTTATTATAAATTAATAAAATATGTTAAATTCAAACGTTTTCGTTAATAAGTTTTTCTGTGTGTAAAAATTCATTTAAAATAAAAAAAGACCCTTATTTTAATTAAATCCTTAAAATTAACAATACATTAATGAAGTGTTATAAAAATAGGTAATTTTTGCATCATGTGTCTTATCTCCATTTAATAAAGTATTAAACAAAAAAAAGCCATTCAAAAAAAATGGCTATAAGTTATGCAATAATTAAAAATCGTCATCCGGAATCAATCCTTGATTCAAATCTTCACGTTTTTGCTCTTCTTTCTTTTTATCATCTTTTTTGTCGGTATCCTTTTTAGCAGCGTTTTCTTTTTCTTTCTTGGCGTTATTAAAATTAATGAAATCAGGATTTAAATACGAATCTTGATAATCGTCAGAAGTTTTTGTGGTGCGCTCTAATTTGTGGTTTTTGAATATTTTATTGACCAACTCGGTAAAAGTATCAAAATCAACCTCATAAGTAATACCGACACCCTGCGTGTAGCCAATGCCCTGACCGATATAACTGACATCATTTTCTTTGTTAAACAATCGCAAATTAGCCGTACCGTCTGGATTAATGCGATACAGCACTTCAATATCTCCCACAATTGCAGATTCATTGATTCCTCCTACAGGCACACCTACTTTACCATTGATAGAAATTTTCTCATTTATTTGTGATGAAACTGTCGCTACAAACTGACCATCAGCTTCCTGGCCAATACGCCTGTCGGCAGATATAAAATTAAGACCGACATTAAACTTATCATTATCAGATTTAATGATACCTCCTAACAATCCCATGGCCGTTTCTGCAAATGTTCCTGATAAATCATTCTGATTAAATCCATCGGTACTCATAAACGAGCCCGTTGACAATAGATACAATGCTTGTGTTTGACGCACATCTTTATCATCTAATTTATATTGAATCTCTGATTTAAAAACACTGCTTACCGAAGGAAAAAGTATGTCAAAGTTAGGTTCTGGACTAGCCAAATCGCCTCTTAAACCAATGACAACCTCAACAGGTACTTTTTTATTAAAAGAAGAGTTATCTAATAATACAGCAGGATTTGCCAATGTTTTGTATACCGCTTCAAGATTCAGTTGTGCTCGCATTGGGTTTCCTTCCCAAGTAATTGAACCTCCTTTTCTTACCGAAAACTTTTTATCTACTAATCCTTTATACTTAAAATTATACGTTCCTTCATAGGCCTGGAAATCCCCCCACATATTAAATTTACCCAGAGTATTGATCTTAAACAATAACGAACCATACCCTTTCCCTTTCATACCGTGTCCCGAGCTTCTATCCAAAATAACTTCAACTTCGGCATCTGGTGTGATATCAAAATCAAATTCCAGTTCTAAACCATTATAATTTCTTGTGTTTTCTAAAATACCGTTAGCTAAATTATATTTTTCTTTAGGAGTGACGAAGTGAATAAAACTGCTTTCACCCACACTTTCGGCATTATTTATCGGAATTTTTATCTGTGTTCCTTTTTCAGATTTCGCAGCTACTTTGATGAATAATCCGTCGACAGGACCTGTTATAGAAGCGGTTCCGTTAATAAAAGCAGTTCCAAAATAAGCGGCATCTTCACTGTCTTTGGTATCAAGTACCAGTAGTCTTTTGGTCGAAATATTCAAATCAAGTTTCCAATCTGCAAAATTATTATGTTCAATACTTCCGTTTAACAATCCTTTGCTATCGTATTTCGAATCGGTCAACTGATTGTTTCGAAACAAGAATTTTTCACCTGTTAAATCTACAACAGTTCGATCGCTCAATGCATAATCTGTATTGAGGTAAGGAATTGTCATTCCGGCTTTTTCTAAATAAAGTCTTCCGTTGATTTCAGGTTTTTTGACGTTACCAACAATAGCAGCGTTTCCGGAAACGCTTCCTCGTATATTAGACAAAACATCACCACCGACTTTTCCTAAAGTGGCTAAATTAAATCCTTCGAGTTTTAAATTTAAATCTAAAATCGTCTCTTTATTTTCAATAGAAAAATTACCATCTGCTTTAAATGATTGTGTAAAGCCATTTTCTATAGTCGAATAAATCGTAAACTTTTTAAAACTTTGGTCTCCTGAAATATCAAAATCCAACGTTCCTAACTCGGTATCATTCAAGTTTAAGTGATCTACTACTATCGAAGCGGTTGGTTGATAAACATCTTTATTTTGCTTAAAGTTTATATTTCCATTTAAATTTCCCTTGAATACAAATTTATTATTCAACGGCGTAATTTTATAAATGTCAACATCTTCAAAATTCAAAGCAATATCTTTATAATCTTTTCCTTTTATGACACCATTCAAATCAATTTTCTGATTTTCATGCGACAAAACAATATTATCAATAGTAAAATTCTTGAAATCCTGATCAAAAACTATCTGATTATCTTTTTTTGAATCTTCATTCAAAAACCACAAATAATCTTTAAATTTCATTTCAGATTTGTGAATTCCTACGATATTATTTTTGTTTTTATCAATAGTGTGGTACAAATTCAGATTGTAATAATCCTCGCCCCGATCACCTCCTTTAAACTCAGATCGAACAAACAATGTATCTTTTGATGTTACATTAATCAAACTAAAATCTCTAACCTTATAGTATTTGGTTTTAATGCTATCCAATTCGACAAAAGCATTATAAAGCGGATTTTTGTTATCAATTGCAATCCTTATATTATTAAATTCATTTTCGGCCGCGGTGACTTTCTGAGAATTAAATCTGAATTTAAATTCTTTTTTATCCGAGTCAATTCTTCCGCGAAAAGCGGTACTGGAATCAATTTTAATCTCTGGATACAACATCTCAACGACTTTATTGTACACATGAAAATTAAAATTTAAAAACTGTCCTTTACCTACTTTATACGGTTTGTAATTGGTGTAAAGACTTCCTACAGAATTCATTACCAATCTCCCTAATTGATTAAATTGAAATTTACCTACAATTTTTCCGTCGACGATATCCGTAGAATTGACCGTTATGGTTCTTAATTTATTCGTATCAAAACTAGAATTTACGGTTACCTCATCAAACTCGTAAGTCGCTTTTGGGTTTTGGTACACAGCATCTTTCAAATATATATTTCCCTGAAGATTCTCGATCGAATTTCCTGTAGCTTCAACCACCATATCTCCCCTAAAATAGGAGATCGAATCATTTACAAATTTTAATTTTCGTAAATCCGCATTCTCTACATTCAGGTGAAAATCGTATTTACTTTCTCGCTTACTTAAATCGACTAATCCGTCAAAAGTAAGACTCAAATTGGGGTCGTTTACAGACAGTTGCCCTTTATAATAAGGCAGTTTAAAAGTACCATCTACTACGATATTATTATAGGTATATTTATTATAATCGAATTTAGAAATATCTCCTTTTATTACCGTATTGAGATATTTTTCTGAAAAACCAACGCCATCAATGTCTAAATTTAAAGTTGTTTTGCCAAGATCTTTTCTGTCTAATAAAGTTCCAATATCAAAATTTTCCAAAACGATGTTGCCCGAATAAGAAGCTTTATCAATAAAATCGATATTATTCATATTCAAATTGGCTTTTCCATTCCCGAGATCGGTCACCATGTAAAAATCGGCTTCGAGATCGGTGGTAGAAACTTTTGCTTTTCCAACAATATTAAATTTTCCTATTCTTTTGAGTTCTTTTGGAAGTTTTTTACCCAAAACATTAGGCAAGATAGCTACTAAATTATCATAACTCGAAATCAATTTATCAAACTTTCCATCCATAGAAAACTTTTGATTTTTGTTTCCTAAAAGATTTCTGAAATTGATGTTTCCGTTTATTTTTGAACCATTAGTATCACTAAGTCTCAACCTATTTAAAGTAAGGTTATTTAAAGTTCCTTTGATTTTTGTTCTAATTTTAAAATGCTGACTTTTTCCTAATCCGTCATAAAAATATCGAATGTCATTAGAAGCAATAGAAGCCGAGTCGAAAACGGCTTTAAACTGTACTTTATCGGTAAAATTCAGGAAATCTTCTACTTTATAATTCATTTCCAGTTTCCCGTAAATAGAAGATCTTTTTGTAGTGATAGCAAGCTCTTCCAGCTTTATCTGCTTCTTAGTATAACTAAATTTAGACTTTAAATTAGAAACATACAAACCTCTACTATTCAGAAACGAAAACCTGTGGATATACGTGTTAACATCTGGTCCATAAATTTTAAAATCACTAATATACGCGTTAAGATTTTTTAAGTCGAGCATATTTTTGTTGACTTTATTCTCGTCAACTACAGAAAAAGCGCCTCTGGAGATGTAAGCGTTTTTGGCCGTCATTAAAAAATGCTTATTGGTTTTTTCGGAAGCTTTGCCAGTTTCAAACAAACGAATAAACTTATTGATATTGTTCTCGTTTTCGCCTTTATAGGTTTTTAGATTAAAAATTAAACCCGTCAATCTAATGTCTCCAAAAATCAAATCTCCATCGGTCAATCTTTTAAAACTTAAAATATCGGTAGAAATAATATCAGAATAAATTAAAGTTTTTTTATGATGATCTTTGATCAGAACATTCTTCAATTTTACGCCGCCAAAAATATTAATAGCAACTTTATCTACCGTAATATCGGTTTTAAAATCTTCATTTAATGTTCTGGTAGCGTAATGCGCAATATAAGTTTGCACGACTGGCAAAGACAAAATGATAGCAATAGCTAACAAAAGTAAAATTAACCCAATTAGGGTTCGAGATACTATTTTTTTGACTTTTTTGATACCTATTAAATTTAGTTTTATTTTAAAATTATTTTGAACAGACAAAGAACGGCTGTTTTGATAAAAATTCTTTAATTTTGACTGCTAATTTTAACTAAAGAAAATCTTAATATTTGATTCGTCAAATATAATTCAAAATTCGTGCCTTTATATGCAAAATCCAGAGGTTTTTATTCTTGCCATCGAAAGTTCCTGCGATGATACTGCTGCGGCAGTTTTACATAACGATAAAGTACTCTCAAATGTTGTGGCCAATCAGCTAATTCACAATCAGTATGGGGGTGTTGTTCCTGAATTAGCGTCTCGAGCGCATCAGCAAAACATTGTTCCTGTAATTGATGCTGCGCTTCGTAAAGCAAATGTACAAAAAGAACAGTTATCTGCCATTGCTTTTACGCAAGGTCCGGGACTAATGGGTTCTTTATTGGTAGGAAGCTCATTCAGTAAATCACTGTCATTGGCTTTGCAAATTCCGTTAATTGCTGTAAATCACATGCATGCCCACATTTTAGCACATTTTATTGATGAAGAAGGATATGATAAACCTGAGTTTCCGTTTTTGGCTTTGACGATCAGCGGAGGCCATACTCAAATAGTAAAAGTCAATAGTTTTTTTGATATGGAAATCATCGGCGAAACGACTGATGATGCGGTTGGAGAAGCGTTTGACAAGAGTGCCAAAATTCTTGGACTTCCCTATCCTGGCGGCCCCTTAATTGATAAATATGCCCAATTAGGCAATCCAAAAGCATTTGTTTTCACCAAACCAAAAGTTCCTGGGTTAGATTTTAGTTTTTCAGGTTTAAAAACGGCCATCTTATATTTTATTCAGAAGAAAAAACAAGAGAATCCCAATTTTATCGAAGAAAACCTGAATGATATTTGTGCTTCGATACAATATACTATTATCGAAATTTTGATAGACAAATTAAAACTAGCGGTACAACAAACCGGAATCAAACAAATCGCGATTGGCGGAGGCGTTTCTGCCAATTCCGGCATCAGAACCCGATTAAAAGAGAATCCTTATGGCTGGAAAACGTACATTCCGAAATTTGAATACACGACCGATAACGCTGCTATGATTGGCATTGTGGGCTATCAAAAATATTTATCTAATACCTTCGAAACTGCTTCGGTAGTCTCAAAAGCGAGAATTCAATTTTAAATTATGCAATTATTTTACAATCCTGCCATAGACGAAACAACTGAAACTTTTTTTTTCGATAAAGAAGAAAGTCGTCATATTATTAAGGTATTACGAAAAAAAGATTCAGACATTTTACACGTTACAAATGGTGTTGGACTTTTGTTTGAAACTGAAATCACGCTGGCTTCTGACAACAAATGTGCTGTTAAGGTCACAAATATTAAAAAAGCAGCTGATCCAAAATTCTGGTTGCATTTGGCTGTGGCTCCAACCAAAATGAACGATCGTTTTGAATGGTTTCTGGAAAAAGCTACCGAAATTGGAATTCAGGAAATCACGCCAATTATCTGCGACCGTTCTGAAAGAAAAGTGATTAACAAAGAGCGTTTTGAGAAAATCATTCTTTCGGCGATGAAGCAATCAAACGAAACTTTTTTGCCAAAACTGAATGATGCCGTCTCGTTTAAAGAATTCATAAAACAAAAAAACAAAGGCTTACAACTGATTGCACATTGTGAAGAAACCGGCAAAAAATCACTAAAAGAAGTCCTGAAAAAAGAGGAGAACGTTACGATTCTTATTGGTCCCGAAGGCGATTTCTCTGATAAAGAAATTACCTTGGCACTCCAAAATAATTTTCAGCCTGTAATGCTTGGAAACACACGTCTAAGAACCGAAACAGCTGCTATTGTAGCTTGCCATAGTGTTGTCTTTTTTAATGAAACGATTCAGTAATTGATATTTTAGAATTATGAAAAAGCTTTTCTTATTAGTAGTATTGGTTTCTGTTTCGTCATTTTCGCAAGAAATCGCATTACTGAAATACAGCGGAGGTGGCGACTGGTATGCCAATCCAACCTCATTGCCCAACTTAATTAATTTTTGTAATTCGAATATTAATACCCGAATAAAAGCAAAACCATCAACGGTTGAACCCAGTAATCCCGACTTACTTTCGTACCCATTTGTACACATGACAGGTCACGGAAATGTCGTTTTTAGTGATGCTGATGTAAACAATCTTAGAAATTATCTTACCGGAGGAGGATTTCTTCATGTTGATGATAATTACGGAATGGATCAATACATTCGAAAAGAAATAAAAAAAATATTCCCGAATAACGATTTGGTCGAAATTCCAGCCAACCATCCTATTTTTCAAAAACCTTTTCCTTTCCCCAACGGATTACCCAAAATTCATGAACACGATGCCAAAAGACCTCAGGCTTTTGGTGTTTTTGTAGAAAACAAATTGGTTTTGCTTTATACTTACGAATGTGATTTGGGAGATGGATGGGAAGATGCAGAAGTAAACAACGACCCTATTGAAGTTCGTCAGAAAGCGCTAAAAATGGGTGCCAATATTCTCAACTATATTTTTACCAACTAATACAAAAACGGTGCAGCTGACTCACGGAGAGAATCAATTTGAAAGAAAAACGTTTCCGATAACGCTTGTTTGCGATCATATCTATTTTCAGCAAAATATTGGTTCATTGTTTAGAATAAGTGAAGCTTTTGGCGTTGAAAATATTATTTTTTTAGGCAAAGATATTCCGCTTACTCCCCGTAAAATCAATAAAACTTCCAGAAGTACACATCTTCACGTACCCCACTCTGTCATTGAAGAAACCAATGAATTAGTACACTATTTACAAGAAAATAATTTTGAAATTATTGCTTTAGAAATTGCCAGTACCAGTAAAACGCTCAAAGAAATTAACATTCCCCAAAGTAAGAAAATAGCTTTAATTGTAGGAAGTGAAATTAATGGCGTATCGGAAGAAATTTTAAAGATATCCCATCAAATCATTCATATTACGATGTTTGGAAACAATAGTAGTATGAATGTATCACAAGCTACAGGTATAGCATTGTACGAAATAACTTCACAATTTTAACTCATTAAATTTTTGTAAGAACTATATTTTACAAGGGATTGTAAAATTCTCACAAATTATTATAAGCAAAAATTTTGTTACTTAAAACTTTTGTTATAGAATTGCTTCATTAATTAACCAAATCACAATTTTATAACAAAAAACCAAGTTATTATGAAAAAAGTTTTTTTATCTGCATTCGCAGCGTTAGTATTCTTTTCTTGTCAAAATGATCAAAGTGAAAATTTAGATCAAGATACAAACACTATTGCACAACGTGGCTGTGCTTCACAAGACGTTTTGGATGCCCAATTAAGAGCCAATCCTGCTTTGGCTATTAAAATGAACGAAATTGAGGCCTTTACTCAAAATCAAGTTTTAACAAACCGTTTAGTAAATGGTAAAGTTGAGATTCCTGTAATTGTAAATGTATTGTACAGAACTACTGCACAAAACATTTCTGATGCACAAATTCAGTCACAAATCGATGTTTTAAACAAAGATTTTAATGCTGCAAACTCTGATTATAATAGTGTACCAGCATTATTTTCAGGTGTAAAAGCAAATGTTGGAATTACTTTTGTTTTAGAAAAAATCAATCGTAAATCGACTACTAAAACTTCATGGGGAACAAATGATGCCATGAAAAAAACGGCACAAGGAGGTATTGCACCAACTTCTCCAACTACAAAATTGAACATGTGGTCATGCGCCATTGGTGGAGGAATTTTAGGATATGCACAATTTCCTGGAGGATCATCTGCTACAGATGGAGTTGTAATTGACTCTAAATATTTTGGTTTATCTGGTAGTGCAAATGCACCTTTCAACTTAGGAAGAACAGGTACTCACGAAGTAGGACACTGGATGAATTTACGTCATATTTGGGGAGATGCAAATTGTGGAAGCGATTTAGTAGCTGATACACCTACGCACAATACTGCAAATTACGGAGTTCCAGCATATCCTCATTATAGCACTTGCTCAGGTACACCTGTAGAAATGACTATGAACTACATGGATTATACGGATGATAATGGAATGTATATGTTCTCTAATGGACAAAAAAGCAGAATGGCTGCTATCTTTCTTTCTGGAGGACCGAGAGCTGCTTTTGGAATCTAATTTTCAAAATCAAAAAAAATAAAAGCGAGATATAAAAGTCTCGCTTTTTTTATGCCTTATAAATTATAAAAGCTTTTTCTTATATTTATACACTAAAATAAAATCATGATCACACCAAAAATTATTTCGAACGGCATTTTAAGAGCTTTAGCCACCATTTTGATAATTGTTGCTATTTTATATTTTTTGTATGAAATACAAACTGTAATTGTATATTTGGTGATATCCTTAATACTTTGTTTGATAGCAAATCCGCTCATTATTTTTCTAAAAAACAAATTAAAATTTAGTAATTCGTGGGCTGCTACTACTACGCTGATAATTTTTATATTGACCATGATTGGTTTTTTTCTGCTTTTTGTTCCTTTAATAATTTCGCAAGCCAATAACTTATCCTTGCTCGATACAGATAGTTTGCAAAAACAGTTAATGACAACTGGAAGAGCTATAGAAACTTATTTTAACATACAACACCTTGATTTAAATGAAGTTCTAAGAGAATCCAAAATTACATCAAAATTAGATTTTAGCTATTTTACTGGTTTTATCAATTCTATAATGGGTTTTATGGCCAATATGGGAATGGGCTTAGTATCTATATTTTTTATTACTTTCTTTTTTATTAAAGACCAAGAAATTTTTAAGGCAGGTGCCAAAAAAATTCTTCCTGATAACAATGAAGATAAAATTCTAAATTCTATCCTTAAAATCAATCATCTATTAACACGCTATTTTATTGGTCTACTATTACAATTAACCGTTGTTTTTATTTTGTATTTAATTGTTTTAATTATTTTTGGAAATAAAAATGCTTTTGTGATTGCCTTTTTATGCGCCATCCTAAACATTATTCCTTACATAGGCCCCATCATCGGAACCATCTTAGCTGGAATTTTAACGATGATTAGTCTTATCGGAAGTGATTTTCAATCAGAAATTTTGCCTCACACCATTTATGTTGTCATCGGATTCCTGATTGTTCAGGCGATCGATAACAATATCAGTCAACCCATAATTTCATCAAAAAGTGTAAATTCGCATCCGCTGGAAATTTTTCTTATCACTTTAATCAGTGGAATAACCTTTGGAATTGTTGGAATGATCATTGCTGTTCCCGTCTATACAATGCTAAAAGTAATTTTGAAAGAATTTTTTCCGGACAACAAAATTGTATCTGTACTAACCGAAAGAATTTGACCTTGAACACTCCTATTTTAAGCAACGATATTCAAGAATTTATAACTAATAATATTGGCGCCTCAATTGCTCAATTAGCACTTCAGAAAAATCCTTTTCCAGAGGTAGACTGGATTTTGATTTTAAATCAAATTGAAGCCAAAACCAAAGCAAAAGAGAAACTACCAACTTGGTTTACAACTCAAAATATTATCTATCCGAGTAAAGTTTCGGTAGAGCAAACCTCTTCTGAAAAAACGGCAGCGTACAAGGCTTCTTTAGTTTCTGGCGAAACCCTCATTGACCTAACAGGCGGTTTTGGAGTAGATGATTATTACTTTGCCAAACGATTTGATGCAATTACACATTGCGAAATAAATCCCGAACTTTCGGCAATTGTACAGCATAACTTTAAGCAATTACAAGTTGAAAATTGTTTTTGTTATGCAGGTGATTCTATCAATTTAATAAAAGAATCAGGCACAAAATGGGACTGGATTTATATTGACCCCTCAAGACGAAATGATGCTAAAGGAAAAGTTTTTTTACTGAAAGACTGTTTGCCAAATGTTCCCGAATTATTGCCGCTTTATTTTGAAAAATCAAATGCCATTCTAATAAAAACAGCTCCTTTACTGGATCTTTCAGCTGGTCTATCAGAATTAAAATTTGTAAAAAATATTCATATTATTGCTTTAGATAATGAAGTAAAAGAATTGCTTTTTGAAATTCACAATCAGTATTTGGGCAAAATAAGTATCAAAACTGCTAATATTTTAAAAGAAAAAACAGAGACTTTCAATTTTATTCTGGACGATGAAAAAGAGTTTTCCAATTATGAACTGCCTCAAAAATACTTGTATGAACCCAATGCAGCGATCATGAAATCTGGCGGTTTTGAAGAAGTAAGTACCACCTTTAAAATACATAAACTTCATAAACACTCTCATTTATATACTTCTGAGACGTTAATTGATTTTCCCGGACGAAGCTTTGAGATCGAAAAAACCATTTCATACCATAAAAACGAAATGAAAATTGAGTTGCAAAACAAACAAGCCAATATCACAACACGTAACTTTCCGGAGACTGTAGAAAACATTCGAAAAAAGTGGAAAATAAAAAATGGGGGAAATTGTTATTGTTTTTTTACAACTGATAAAAATGATAACAAAATAGTTTTAATTTGCAGAAAAATAAATTAAACATGAAATACCTAATTACATTAACTTTTTTGCTGTTAAGTTGCACTTCTTTTTCACAAAAACCTTGCGAATATACCACCAACGTAAACGACTCTATTGGCACCTACAAAATAACACCGGAAACCTTAGTGAGCGAAAAAAACTTTGCAGGAACGTCTAACTATATCTTTTTTGCCTTGGCGCAAACAGATGGTTTGCCAACTTTGAATGTACAATTGATACAAAAAAGCAAAGATTTTATAAAAGCCAATTGTTTTGACAAAAACTCCAAAATATTTTTGCAATTGCAGAACGGAAAAATTGTAACCTTAATTTCTGTTAATCAGGAAAATTGCGGGACGCTTATTCGTGATAAAGGTTTTAATAACAGGATCAACTCTGGAATGTTTATGTTTATGAAAGATAACTTTGAGGAACTTAAAAATTCTCCCGTTACGATAATGCGCATCAAATATTTGACAGATACCGAAGATTATATCCTAAAAAGTGAGTTAACCTCTGAAATGGACGGTAAAGTCTTTCATCCGGAGACTTATTTTATCGACAATATTCGATGCATTCAAAACTAATTGCAGTTCCATTTTTGATTAGAAACTTTATCTTTCAATCCTGTTTTTAAATTATAATGCCACCATTCTGAATCAAATGACTGGAAACCATTTTTTATCATTACATTTTTTAAAAATTTTCTATTTGAAATAATTTCTTTAGAAAATTTGCTATAATTGTGACTTGCTTCAATTCCAAAAAAATCAAAAGAAGTTCCCATATCTAATTCTTTTCCACTGGCATCGACCAAAGAAATATCAACGGCTCCTCCTCTATTATGGATGGAGCCTTTTTTCGGATTTGCTACATACTCTGGATTGGGCACGATTTCCCACATTTTTTTCTGTATAGATAAAGGTCTATAGCAGTCGTAGAGTTTTATTTTATATCCTTTTTTTATAAAACTTTTATTGGCTTCGATCAAGGCTTTAACAGTCTTTAAACGCAAAAAACATTCGGCACAATCGTATACTTTTGCTTTCAAAAAATTATCTTCAGAGGCATATTTCATATCATAAATAAAATCTTTACTATACTCTTTTAAGTTTACAAATGTAGTGTCTGAAACTCCTGCACTATCTTGCGTCTGTGCATTTGAAGAGACGACACAGAAAATGCAAATTAAAAAAAATAAAGGCTTTGCAAATGATTTCATGAAAATGATGTTTTATTCCTAAAAGTAAATATAGCAATAATTTATTGCATCCAGCCAGAACTTGAATAGGAAACTCATGTCAGGAAAAATTTAAATCTTGCCGTACTTTTCTTTGTAGCGATCAAGTTCTCCTTCAGTTCTGTCTAATAATTTTTCGAGTAATTTTATTTTGTCTTCGTATAGCTTTTTCAGAGCAACAGAATTATCCGAATTTATGAGAACACTCCCGTTATTATTGCCTTTTACATTATTAAAACTATTAAAATATTTCTGCCTATCAAAACTGATGATGTCTTCTACGCTGACTTCTAAAATGTGTGCTATTGCAACTAATTTTTCATAGGATAAAATTGTAATTCCTTTTTCTATTTTACTGTAACCTGCCTGCGTAACGCCTAATTGTTTGGCCATATATTCCTGCGTGTAATTTTTTAATTCTCTAATACTTTTTATTTTATTTTTTATCGAAGTTGTCATATCTTGTGGTTTGGGGGGCTTGTACAGAAAGACAGCCGCATCACTAGACTTTGTAGCGTGCAACTGTCTTTATTTTATGTTAAATATCAAAAACCATTTCAATAATAGATTGATGAAACAGTTTCTCGTTATTTTTTTCGAGTAGTAATAATAAAACCATATACGACCGCTACAACAATAAAAGCGAGATCGTAATGGGAGAGGGTGCGTGTTAACATGGGTACAAAAATCTAAGCATTTTTCTTTAAAACACGATGATAGGCAACGTCTAGATACTCATCTATTTGTTTTGCGATGACGTTCTTATGTTCTGATTTTATTTTGATTTTTGTTTCTTTCTGATAGATATTCCGGACAACAAGATAATACTCAAATTCTGAAGGGTTTTGAAAGCGTAAGACGATAATAATAGTGTAACAAAAAAGTGTTGGCACTATATAATACATTTCGTTAACATCTGAAAAAACCATAATGTAGTAAGCTAATGCAGTAATGGCAATGAAAGTGGCATTTTCGAGGAAATAGATTTTCTTTTTTTTAAGCAATGCCAATTGTACTATCTCTTCAAACTGATAGTGCCATTTTTTGGATCCATAATTAAACTGTACTTGATCTGAGGTAAGAGTGATGAACATAATTATAAGTAAATAATTTAGAAAAAAGGATGATCGATTTTACCAATATTTTCAAATAAATTAATATTTAAAAAGTCAAAAATAAGACATGAATTAATGAATTCATAAAAACTCATCTATTGATAGCAATATTAATCATTATACTCTTTTTTTTCTTACAATAACCATTATAGAATATAACTAAATGTTATAATTAAATCTATAAACCGATGTTTTTACTGTATAAAATGCTTGTAAGGAATAGTAGTACAACTTTGAGCAAAAAAAAGTTGTTTTTGGCTATACAATTATAAATAATTAGAAGCATCAAACAAGATTTTTTTGTCCTGTTTTTGAAGACAAAATTGCTCTTGATAAGACAGCAGGTGAGCAAGTCAAAATACTGCGTTTTTGTAAAACCAAACAACCATTTTGAAAATAAAAAAATGCTTAAAAAAAGAGTTTTTTTTATTAAAATATTATGGAAATAAAAACACTGTATACGAGAATTGAATAACAGGCTCTTTATTGTAGAAATTATGTAAATTTTTATAATAATCTACGGTTCCTGTAATTCAATTATGTGAATTATAAATTAAGTTGTAACACCTACAAATTTGATTGTAAAAATCGTAAATTAAATTATGTTAACTCATAACTCAATTATTATAATTGCAAATTGAATTATGTGGAGTACTAATTCAATTTTTAGAAGCCATTTGTGGTTGGAGGGAATTTTGGAAAAAGAATTAAAGAGCCTTTTTGCTTTTTATGACTTCAATTCAAAAGTTACATGCTTGATATATTTACGGTTGTAAGTATATAAAACATGAATTTTTTTATCGAAAGATTGAATGATAGCCGGATAGCTAAACTCACCTTCGGGTTGGTTTTCGAGATCGATGATTTTTTTCCAAATTATACCTTCTTTAGAATATTCGACATCTAATACATTACGACCGTTAAACCAGTCTTTTCCTTGGGGCAGCGGATTATTCACTAATAAAAAGGAATGATTGGGCAGCGTTACGGCATCGATTCCGGAGTTAGAATTTACAACATTGATCGAGTCAGTCTTTGTCCAATTTTTTCCCTCGTCATCTGACCAGCTCGCAATCAGTTTATTGTGCTTGCTTCTGGATAACATCTGAATTTTGGTGTTAGGATGTATTAAAAAAGTGGGTTGAATGATATCGAAATTATTTTTGTTATCTACAAGTATTTTCTGCCAGGTATTATTGGTTTCATTATAGCTCTCGACATGTACACGCCACTGATTATTTTCGACACTTTCTGTGCTGCTGCCACACAAAATAGTACCGGGTGTTGTTTCGATAGGTTTGTTTTTGATAGGACCCAATATTCCTTTAGGCAAATATTGAGGAGCACTCCAAGTGTTGCCATCATCTTTTGAAGTAATCATGGCACCAACCCACTCTCTTGGATTTTTACCCACTTTATAAAATAAATAAAGACATTTGCTTTTACTTTTGAATAACACAGGATTCCAGCAAGGCAATGTATCCTTATGTATAATAGCGGGAGCCACTAGATTTTGTGGTTCCGACCATTTGTTTTCTTTGAAAGTAGCACAGTAAATACCGACATCTTTGGCACCCTCATATTTCCCGCCGAACCAGGCTGCCATCAATTTATTAGGCTTTACCTCAACTAATGTTGCAGCGTGACTGTTTGCCGTTACGGGAGAATCTGCTATAAAACGAGTCATTATATGGATTGCTTCCGGCGTTTTCTGAGCAAACGACACCGAAAAGCACATTAAAACTACTAAAGATATTGCTTTTTTTACTGTTGAAATCATGGTTAAGCCAAAAATTAATTTTTAAATTAAGTAAAAAAATAAAAGGAGAGTTACCTCTCCTTCTATCTAATAAGTAACGAAACTCACTATCATTACTTCATTTTATTTATTTAGTATCCCACCAAAGTTTTGTACCTCCTGAGTCAGGACCACCCAATTTTGAGATAGCATCTGTAACAGCTTCTCTATTTGATGAATATTCGTTGGTAACAAAAATCACACGTTTCATTAAGCTTTTACCAACACCCGCTTCTACATTGTCTGTGTTAAGTATTGGGTAAATTACTTTAGCATCGCTTCTGCGCAAATCTGCCCATGCCTCCCAAGATTCCGGGAAAACTGCCAAATATTTCTGAACCGCAATTTGAGTACGTTGATCTGCTGTAGAAGCCGACCATGCCACAGGAAGAGTTACAGGAACTGTCTGCAAATCCAGAGTTGGGTAAGCTGCAGCTACGTTGGGTACACTTGGCGTAGATGTTCCGGCAATATAATTTGCAATAACGGCAGGATCTGTTATGCCCCATTGTCTTAAAGATAATGTAATACCTTGCTCATAAAGACTTTGGGCAGTACCACCCATACTCCATCCATTTAAAGCACCTTCTGCTCTGCTTAAATAATTTTCAGAAGCCATAAAGATTTCGATATTTTTAGTTTCGCTCAGACTTCCGTTAGCACCGCTTCCTAAAACGTCATTATTAAACATAGAAAATTTTGTAGTTCCGAACTGACCTTGTAAACCTCCAACAGGTCGCCCTTGATAAACACCTGTATCTATAGGAGAAAACCATTTTGCCAATCTAGGATCATCATATCCTACAAGAAGACTTTCCATAGAAGCAGTCATATAATAACCCCATGCATTTACAATCATGTTCATGTTGTTTGGGGTAATGTTACTCACTTTAAAAGTCGCACTTTGCTCATTGGTTTCTATCACACCTGCAGCAACAGCAGCTTCTGCCTGAGTTTTTGCTTTTGCCGGTTGTATATCCGAAATTCTTAAAGCCAAACGCAATCTAAGACTGTTTCCAAATCTTTTCCAGTTTTGCACATTCCCAGAATATATTCTATCGTTGGGCTGAAGAGTACCTACCGTAGTGGCAGTAGTACTATTAAGAGTAGCATTGGCTTCGTCAAGCAATTTAAAAAAGTCTTCGTAAATAAATTCAACACTGTCATAAGGAACTTTTTCTTTGTTATTTCCTGCTTCAGTGTAAGGAATTGGTCCATAAGCATCAGTCATCTGATTGTACATAAATACTTTCCAGATTTTTAGGACTGCAAGAGCATCTTCATTTCCTGCAGATGCTTTGATAGCATTGTTTAAAGCAGGAACGGCAACGGTATAAAATCGTAACCATCCGCGTCCTTCATAACCGTTTACAAATGCATTTCTTTCTGTTCCGTATCCACAACTAAGATATTGTGTAAAAGTAGACGGTAGTATACCCGTTGCAATACCCCAGGTACCTTGATCATCTACACCCGGCGAAGAATAAGAACCATTGTGTATCCCGGCATACAATGCTGATGCAAAGGCTGGACCTGCAAGAGTTTGATCTAATTGATCTTCGGTCAAAGCATTTTTATTGGTGTTTATTTCATCAAAATCCTGCGTACAGCTTGAAAAAACGGAGACCATCGATAAGACAGCAACGATTGTTTTAATTTTATTATTGTTTTTCATGTTATCTCTTTTTTAAATTAAAATCCAAACTTTACATTCACACCATATTCTCTGGTTGAAGGAATATTAAAAGATTCGATACCTTGTAAGTTTCCTGTACCGGCACCGGCTTCTGGATCAAAGTATTTCGCTTCATTCAGGAAGAAGAATAAATTTCTTCCTACTAAAGAGAAATCCATACTGGCAAAACCAGTATTCTGCAACATACGTTTTGGCAATGAATACCCGAAAACAAGTTCTCTCAATCGGATGTTTGTAGCATCATAAATAAAAGGTTCTGCTACAGGAGTTCTTTGACCAATTGCTGTCCAGTATTGTTCTGCAGTGATACTTGTAGTGTTTGGAACAAAAGTTCCTCCGCTGGCAACAACACCATCAACTACAATTCCGCCTTCTCTTCCTGCTAAAGTAACATCACTTACCCCTAAACCAGCTTGTCTTGCTTGTGTATAAGAAATAACCTCTCCACCAATTCTAAAATCAACAAGGAAACTAAGTGAAAAATCTTTATATCTAAAATTATTTTTAAAACCAGCCGTCCAATCTGGGTTAAAGTTACCCGCACGAACACTAAAATCGTCAGTTGCCAAAGGAATACCTGCAGCGTTTACAATAATTTGTCCCTCTGGTGTTCTTTGAAAACCTTTGATGTACAAATCACCATATTCACCACCTTTGATAACTTTACTTCTCACCAACCTTCCTTCTCCAATCACCAATTCTTCTCTATCATCATAAATAGAAGTGATTTTGGATTTGTAAGAAGCATAATTGGCCATAATATCCCAAGTGAAATTTTCTGTTTGCACCGGAGTTGCTGTAAGCGTAAGCTCTATACCTTTATTTTCGATATCTCCTCCGTTAAGCACGGCTCTTGATTTTGAAGAAGATTCAGGCGTATTGATGTAAAAGATTTGATCTGCCGTTTTTGTTTGAAAATAAGTAAAATCTAAACCTAAACGATTTTTTAGAAATCTAACATCAACACCAAACTCTGTAGAAGTAGACATCTCTGGTTTCAAATTAGGATTTGCAGCAGTAGTTTGAGAATACAGCATACCACCATTACCCCCAATATAAGACAATTGAGAACTGGTCTGGTAAGGATCTGTATCGTTACCTACTTTTGCATAAGATCCTCTTAATTTAACAAAGCTAATAAGTTCCGGCAAAGTAACCATATCTGATACTACAGCAGAAAGACCTACTGAAGGATAGAAGAAAGATCGGTTATTAGAAGGCAAAGCAGAAGACCAATCGTTTCTAGCTGTTAGATCTAAGAACAAATAATTTTTGAATCCGATTTGAGAAAATCCGTAAACCGAATTTACTTGCTTTTCTGACATTGTCGAACTAGATCCTACGGTGGCAACATTAATCAAAGAAAAATAATTTCTTTTGCTTAAAACCCCACCAGAGCTTAACCCAGAACTAGATTGTTTTAGCATGTTGGCACCCGCATTAAGACCAATAGTAAAATCACCAAAAGTCTCTTTGTACGAAAGCAATGCATCTGTATTGAACTCACTTACTGTTTCGTAAGACTCTGTATAAGAACCTAAATTATTATTAAAAGCTCTGGTTGCATACCTGTTTCTCACTGCTTTATTGGTCATTTGATCCAAACCGGCTCTTACTTGCAAACTAACCGTATTGGTAATATCATATTTAAGAGATGCAAGACCAATAAATCTGTTTCTTTTGTCTTTACGAGAATCATCGCGTAATGCAGACCAGTATGGGTTTCCGCCCGGAGATCCTGCTTCGTCTATAAAATAGTTTTGTTGCAATTGTCCAGCAGCATCGGTATATTCAAAATCTCTGTATTCATTAAATTTAATACTACGAGGCAATAAGTAAGCCGAAGTACCAATAGACTCTTCACCCGTTCTTAATAAATTATCAATATTCTGAATGATATAGTTTGTTTTTACATCTAAAGAAAATTTATCAGACAATTTGCTTGTCAATCTTAAGTTAAGATTATGTCTGTCTAAAGCATTTCCTCCCACAATACCTTCTGCGCGAGTATTTGTGTATGAAAAATAACCTTGTGCCTTTTCGTTTCCTGTAGTAACAGATAATGTATTGGCCAAATTATATCCTGTTTTGTAAAAATCAATAACATTATTGGGTTGTGCCGAATAGTCTGTAGTAGCAGGACCTGAATAATTAGGATTACGAGCCAACTGCCATGCTGAAACCTGACTTCCGTCTAATTTTCCTCCCCAGCTTGATACAGAGATCGGATTATAAACACCTTGATCTCCCTGTCCGTACTCATTTTGAAAATTTGTCAGATCATAAGCTGTAGAAGCCATAAAATTAGAAGATAACGAAACCGAAGTTTTACCAGCAGCGCCAGATTTGGTCGTAATAATAATAACCCCGTTACTCGCTCTGTTTCCGTAAAGAGCTGCAGCAGAAGGTCCTTTTAGAACCGTCATAGATGCAATATCTTCAGGGTTAATATTCGAAATACCATCCGGCTGTGTAGTTCCTCCTGTATCAATATCAGGATTACCAGTTGTGGTTCCGTTGCTAATTGGCACACCATCTACTACATATAAAGGCTGATTGTTACCATTAAGAGATCTGTTACCCCTTAAAGTAATTCTTGACGAACTACCCACACCATTTGAAGTCGTAGAATAGTTAAGTCCCGCAACTTTACCCGAAAGGGAGTTGGCCACGTTAAGAGACCTTGCCTGAGAAACCTCACCTACATCAATGTTTTGAGCAGAATACGTAATAGCTTTTTTCTGTCTCTTGATACCCAAAGCCGTTACTACTACTTCACCTAGTTGCTGTGTGTCTGGGCCTAAAGCTACATTTATAGTGGTCTGTCCTGCAACAGGAATTTCTTTTGTAGCAGTGCCTACATAAGAAAACACTAAAATCGCTGATTGATTTGAAACATTTATACTGTATTTACCATCAAAATCTGTAGATACAGTTGTTTTGGTTCCTTTTACAACAACATTTGCTCCTGGAATTGGAATCCCGCTTCCAGCCTCTGTTATCGTTCCTTTTACTGTAGTTTGTGCTTGTAGATTCTGAAATCCGAATAAGCAGAAAACGAACAGTAATTTTAGTACGTCTTTAATCATATAGGTTGTTTTTTGAGTTAATAACATGTTAAATTTAGGAATCCGTTTTGTTAAGTAAATCATTATTTCGACAAATGACAATTTTGAAAAGGTGTTGGTTAAACTTTGCTCAAAACAGTCATTTTTTTCTATTAAAATCCTTACTTTTTGGAAGTTAACATGTTATTAATCTAGTCAATTTGTAAATTTTTAAAAGTATTCTATATAAAACACTTAAAAAGTTGATTATCTTATTTTCTATTACTCTAAAACCTTAAAAGTTAACTTTTGCAGATCGGTAGAATTGCCTCCAACCATAACTTCAAAATCACCTGGTTCTACAACCTTTTTCATTTCGCGGTTCCAGATAGAAAGTTCATCAGCAGTCAATGTAAATTCAACCTTTTGAGTTTCTCCTTTTTTGATAAATATTCTTTTAAACCCTTTTAATGTTTTTCTCGGAGTTGTTACAGAACTGTAAACATCATTAATGTATAATTGTACTACTTCATCTCCATCATAATTTCCTGTGTTTTTTACCTCTACGCTAACTTTTAATACTCCGTCGGCCTTTATTTCTTTAGAATTTAAAGTAAAATTTGAATAATCGAATTTGGTATAACTCAAACCGTACCCAAAAGTATACAATGGGTTTTCGCTTTCACTCACATATCGGTGTATCGCTGATGGTTTTTGGTTATAATAAATAGGCAATTGCCCAACAGATTTCGGAACCGTGATAGGCAATCTTCCACCCGGATTATAATTCCCAAACAAAACATCGGCTACAGCCTTTCCTCCTGCTTCACCGGGAAACCAGCCTTCTACAAGAGCAGGAATATTTTCGCTGATCCAGTTGGTCGAAAGGGGACGACCATTTAACAATACACAAACTACCGGAGTTCCAGTTTTTTGAATCGCCTCTATCAATTCTTGCTGCATTCCGTGTAAATCTAATGAAGCAACATCTCTGTTTTCTTCAACCAATTCGTTTGATTCGCCTAAAACCACAATTGCAACATCTGATTTTTTAGCAATATCTATCGCAGGTTGAAAGTTTACTTTTTCTAAATTCCAACGCAAGTGCGCTCTGGCTCCCCAGCCGCCTTCCCACATCTCGATACGGACTTTGTATTTTTTGCCCGCTTCGATATTTTTTGGAGTTGTTACCATGCTTGTCGCTCCTTTTGTCCAGTTGTCAATCACCAATTGATCGTCAATCCACATTCTGATTCCGTCATCCGAACTTAAACCCAACCAGCCGTCAAATGCCTTTTCTGATTGAATGTAACCCGTCCAGCGAATAGAGAAATCATCATCTGTAACGCCATCACCCGGAGACCAAGGCCAGTCAAACTCTAACTGACTGTCGATACGCGTCAAAACCGGATTTCCTTCTACATTTCTGTTATTAAAATATTCTCCTTTTAATCCGTTTTGAGATCCATCAGGAGTAAATAAAAATTTTGACGGAATAATTTGTCCTTTTACAATCAAAGAAACTCCTTCTTCATACAACACATTGGTATTAGCACCCACAACTTGTTTTACACCTTCCAAAACTGTGGTTCCTACCTTATTTTTTACAGAATAACCTCCTAATCTCGAAGCATCTGCATTGGGGCCTATAACTGCAATCGTTTTTATATCTTTATTTAAAGGCAAAATTTGATCTTGATTCTTCAATAAAACAATCGATTTACGACCTGCTTCTAAAGCAATATCCTGATTCTCTTTAGTATGAAAACGTTCCTTGATCAAATTTTTATCGGTATAAGGATTTTCAAATAAGCCTAACAAAAATTTAAGTCTTAAAACACCACCTGCAGCACGGTCGATTTGCTCCATGGTTAGTTTTTTTTCATTCACCAATTCAATGATGCTTTGTTGCCAAAACTCATTAGTGAAATCATAAAACTGCATGTCTACTCCCGCAGCCACAGCTTCTCTGATGCTTTCTTTTGGAGAATTAGTAACATAATGTGTCGTTTGAAGGTATTTTATAGCCCCTAAATCCGAAACTACAATTCCTTTGAAACCCCATTCTTTACGCAAAACATCTGTCAACAACCAATGATTTGCGGCACAAGGAATTCCGTCAAGTTCAGAATAGGCACACATGGTACCGAGCGCATTTCCTTTAGTAAAAGCTTTTTCAAATGAAGGTAAAAAATCTTCGCGTGCCGAACGTTCTCCAACCAAAACCGGAGATGAATTGCCTCCCGCTTGTGGAATACCGTGCACCGCAAAATGTTTGGGTTCTGCAATTATAGAACGATCAGATTTAAAATCATCACCTTGCATTCCTTTGATCATCGCAGTACCCATTTCTCCCACCAAATAAACATCTTCGCCAAAAGTCTCTGCTACTCTGCCCCAGCGTGGTTCACGACCAACATCAAGATTAGGGCCTAAACCAAAATGAACGCCATGCGCTCGGGCTTCAGTTCCTATTACTTTTCCAACTTTATCCATCAAATTAGTATCCCAAGTTGCGCCCAAACCAATATTCATAGGAAAAGCGGTGCTTCCGTCATCTAAATAGCCGTGAAGCATCTCGCACATGATCAGTGCAGGAATCCCCCATTTGTTCTTTTTTATCACTTCACTCTGAAGATCATTGATCATTTTTGCCGAACGCGGATAAAGATCATGAATGGCACCGATGCCTAAATTGCCTATTTTTAAATCCGATTTAGATTTCGAAAAATCTTCCTTTTCTTTAAAAAATTCACCTTTGTACATGTCCATTTGGCGTGCCTTTTCCTCAAGAGTCATTAGGCTTAACAAGTCTTTTACTCTCTCTTCAACCGGTAATTTAGGGTCTTGGTAAGGATATTTTTTTTGCGCTTCGGCATGGTTTAAAAAACCTACAGCCATTACAAAAATAATGGCTGTCTTTTTCATTCTTACTTGTAACATAGTGGTATTGTTTTTAATTTTGAATCACTTTTAGTGTTTTTCCATTCACAAAATCTTCATGCGAAATAAAAAAGCTATTAAGTGGTTTTCCGTTTAGCTCAATCGAATTGATTTTTCCATCATTATTGATTTGTCTTTCAATTACAATGCTTTCTTTTTTATAATATGCAGGATCTAATTTGATTGTGATTCTATGAAACATTGGTGCTGTAATCGTATAAATTGGATCACCAGGAGAAATTGGATAAATACCCATCATAGAATATACTAACCAGGCCGACATTGTTCCCGTATCATCATTTCCTGGTAATCCTTTGGGTTTATTCTGAAAATACTCTTTCACCAGTTTTTTTACCATTTCCTGTGCTTTCCATTCTTCTCCTTTTACATAATTGAATAAATACGGATAAGCAATATCAGGCTCATTGGCCATATCAAATTGTTTGGTATCAAAGACTTTTTGCAATTGATCGGAGAAGGCTTTATCACCGCCCATTAATTTTTTAAGTCCAACAATATCATGTGGCACCATAAAAGCATATTGCCAGGCATTGCCTTCGATAAAGCCAACATTTTCCTGAAAATTAGCTCCTGCTACAGGATCAAAAGGTTCGTACCATTTTCCGTTAGCGGTTCTTGGTCGGAGTAATTTTAACTCTTTGTCATATAATTTTCTGTAGGATAATGAACGATTAGTAAAACGCTTATAATCTTCTTTTTTACCCAAAGCTTTCGCTAAAAGTGAAATCGCATAATCTGAAGCATTATATTCCTGAGTTGTAGAAACTGGGCCACGATCATTTGTTGTTAAATAGCCTTTTTCGATATAATCTTTAAGACCGGGACGCAACGGATTATTTTCAATCTGATCTGCCCCTTTTAACATTGCATAATATGCTTTGTAAATATCAAAATCCTGAATTCCTTTTAAGCAGGCATCAACTATAACGATACTCGCAGGATCACCTACCATAGTAAAAGTCTCGGTAGAATTTAATTCCCATTTGGGCAACCAGCCGTTTTCATCATACATATCCAACATGCTTTTTATCATATCAGATTGTTGTTTAGGGTATAACTAAAGACGTCAACGGATGCACGTTTCTATACGTATCCCATAAAGAAAATACGGTATAACGGGTTCCTAAAGTCTTACCAATCTTCTTTCTTTTGATTTCAGGATATTCTCCGTTTACATCATTTAATGTATTGGGATGAATTAAAGTATGATACAAAGCAGTATAAAAAATCGTTTTATCATCTTTTGAACCACCTTCGACTAGAATTTTAGAAAGTTCTTCGTTCCATTCTTTATACGTTTCTTTATAAACGGCGTCAAACGATTTGTTTCCGGTTTCTTTTTCTAAGTTTTCACGAGCATTTTCGATACTTACGTAAGAAATTCCAATTTTAACTTCAACGCTTTCTTCCTTATCAAATTGATATGAAAAATATGTGCCAATGCTATCGCCCACTACCGTTTTAATGGTATTGTCCATCATTCTGGTTTTACCATTGTAGGTCATCCATTGTGCTTCTAGACCTTTATATTTTGATGTTTTTTTCCAAACTCCGAACTTGTTGGCTGGTTTAGAAAATTTTGCTACAAAATATACGGGATAAGTATCTTCTGGGCTATTATAACAAAATGACCCAACGCTTCGCATTCCTTCTATTTCTGTAGAAGATACTATTTTTACCATAGCGCCTTCTTCATTGGTTAAACCTAAACCAAGATTTAACAGAACATTTGATTGCCCTTTCGGGAAAGTAAACTTGCTTACACCTACTCTTTTTGAGGCGGTAAATTCGCCTTTAACATTATATTTATCAAGTTGTACGCTGTAATAAGCCGCTTTTGCAATTTCGTTGGAATACGTAGAACCGTATTTTAAATGGTCTGTTTCTACCATTCCCGTAGTTGGCATTACTAAAATAACGCCTAAATCAGGGCAACCAACGCCGCTAATATTGACCTGACTGAATCCGGTGAGAAATGTGTTTTCATTTACATACGGATTTGATAACCACTGACTGTCTTTTTCTAATGCATTTTGAGATCCAGCAACATTAAAAGGACTAATACTCGCCATTCCTCTTGGTGCAATAGGTCCCGGAAAAGTCGCTCCATAATTAGAAGTCCCGATAAACGGATTGACAAAATCTGCCGGTTGCTGTGCAAAAATAGTGATGCTAAAAAACAGCATGCAAAAACAACATGCTGTTTGTATGGTTATCTTTTTTGTCAAAAACATAAATAATTTTCTATTGGTTAATCGCTTCAATTTTTAGCGTCCATGCTTCTTTGCAAGGCAAATTATTTCGTAAATTCTCCGGAATCACTACTTTAAATCCTTCTTTTTCTTTGGTCCATTTCAATGGTGTTTTAGCGCCCAGCATCGTAATTTTTGTGCCTTTTTTAGGATTGATAGATTTTACAACAACTTCAGCAGGAATATTGGTTTCGCCTTCTTTAGCCAAATAAAACAGGAATACATTTCCGCTTTTATTTTGGGTCATGCAAATATTATTTTCTTTAAAAGGCTCAATAGGTTTTGTATCATAAATAGCAGTGCTATTAACCTTCATCCAGTCTCCGTATGCTGCTAATAGATCATAAGCGCCTTGTTGCCACTCTCCTTCAGGACTTGGTGCAACATTCAATAATAAATTCCCTCCTTTTGCTACAATATCAATAAGCATGTGGATACCTTGTCTTCCAGTCATGTAGGTAACATCTGGAGAATAAGACCATCCACCACCTGATGTAATACAAGACTCCCAAGGGTAAGGTAATGTTTTAGCAGGAACACGTCCTTCGGGTGTTAAATAATTTTGGTTTTTTCCATGAACAGCTCTGTCTACCACAATTAGTCCCGGTTGTTTCTGGCGTGCTTTTACAACCAATTCATCCATTTTAGGATCTTGATCTACCACTCTATGCTTGATAAAACCGTTTTTAGATTCGTTTTCAGTAAACTTTTCATCATAGTTTTCTTTTAGGTTTTGTTGGTCTCTTTTTCTAACCCAACCGCCATCAAGCCATAAAATATCAACTTTACCGTAATTGGTAAGAATTTCTAAAATTTGGTTATGGGTAAAATCAACATATTTCTGCCATTTTTCTGGATATAAAGACGGATCATAATTTACGTTTCTATCGAATGGAGGAAAATAAGGATCCCAGTAATTTTCGTTGTGCCAATCAGGTTTAGAGAAATAAGCTCCTGTCGAGATATTTTCAGCTCGAAAAGCATTGAAAACTTCTTTTAAAATATCAGCTTTCGGATTAACGCTGAAAGGACAATCTTTATCTGTTACTTTATAATCAGAGTATTTTGTATCATACATATTAAATCCGTCATGATGTTTGGTGGTAAAAACCATGTATTTCATACCTGCAGCTTTGGCCGCTTTTGCCCATCTTACAGGATCAAATTTTACGGGATTGAATGTTTTCTTCAATCCTTCATACTCCTTTAGATATGCTGTGTAATTGCCAGGATTACTTCCTTTTTTACGTTCACACCATCCATAATCTTCAGGGCAAATTGACCAGGATTCTACAATTCCCCATTGGCTGTAAGTACCCCAATGCATTAATAATCCAAATTTTTTGCCTTGCCATTCTTCTAAATTTTTTAACACCAACGGATCTGTTTCTGGCACATAGCGTTCGTCTTCATAAATGGCTTGCGAAAACATTTGAAGGGAAAATAAAATGGCGATTATGAATAGTATTCTTTTCATTTTTAATATGTTTATAATTTATTATTCTTTTTAATTTACCAAAACCTCATCCACAAACAGCCAAGAATCTTCTTCTTTAGGACTTTTCTTTAAGTTAAAAGCAATTACTTTTACAAATCTTGCGCTGCGTTTTTCAAAATTGATTTTAAAATCTTTTAGTTCCGAATTTACATTCGCAGCATAAGGACGCACGACTTTGCCAACTTCTTTATATTTGAAGCCGTCGCTGGACACTAAAACTTTTATTTGTGTTGGAAAATTAACTCCTGAACCCTGACTTTCCAAAGTTCCAAGAGTGACCTGTTCTACGCTCTGTTCTTTTTCTAGATCGATAACAAGTTCCATATCATTAATCAACCACGCCTGCCACTGACCATCATGAAAATTCTTCGAACCTCTGATAGTATTGACCATCATAAAAGGACCATCACCTTTATAATTTTGATTAAAAGGGGTTAAATAAGTCACTTTGTGGGCAAATGCTTTATGAAAAACAATCGTATCTGTAAAAATTTTACCTACCAGTTTTTCATTTTGAAAAAGAGATGCTTTTAAAATTGTGTTTCCGGTAAACTCAATAGGAGTTGTATATTTTATAGCATTGCCCGCCAGACTTTTATCTCCCAAAACATAACGGATATCAGGATTTGGAAATTCATTTTTTAATGTAACATTAATTTGTTTCTGCGTCATGTTAGCACTTGAAGAAGCGGTAACCAAATAAGCACTTTTTGCATAATTGATACCTAAATAATCGTAACGCTCTAGCAAAAAGGTTAATCTGTCTGTAAAATCATTCCAGTTTTTACTTTCTTTTTTAGTCCATAAAACCTCGGCCAAAGCAGCAATTCTAGGAAAAATCATGTATTCTGAATCCGTTGGTTTAGGCAGGTGTTCTGCCCACAAATTGGCTTGTCCACCCAAAACATGTTTTGCCTGTTCTGGTGTCATCGTGGGTACAACAGGATCAAATTCATATACTTTACTCAAGGGTGTATAGCCGTCAAAAGCGATAGGTTCTTCGTTTTGAGGTCCCTGATAAAAATTAAAATAACAATGTGATTCTGGCGTCATAATCACGTCATGACCCTGCTCGGCCGCATCGGTACCTCCTTTAGTTCCTCTCCAACTCATGACTGTAGCTTCTGGAGCAAGCCCACCTTCTAATATCTCATCCCAGCCGATTATTTTTCTACCTTTCGAATTGATGTATTTTTCCATTCGTTTAACGAAATAACTTTGCAATTCGTGGCTGTTTTTCAAACCGTTGTCTTTCATTCTTTTTTGACAATTAGGACATTTCTCCCAATTGGTTTTGGTGGCTTCGTCTCCACCAATATGAATATATTTTGAAGGAAAAACAGCAATAACCTCATCAATTACATTCTGCAAAAACTCAAAAGTAGTTTCTTTTCCTGCGCAATAAATATCGGTAATCGGCCATAATCCGCCTGAAGGCACACCAATACGCTGATTAAAACAAGCCAATTCTGGATACGATGCGATGGCACTGCTCACGTGCGCCGGCATCTCGATCTCTGGAATGATTTCGATGTTTTTGGTGGCAGCATATTTTACAATTTCTTTTAATTCTTCTTGTGTCAGAAAACCTCCGTACGTTCCTTTTTCATCCGGATTTACTGTTAATCTGGCATTCCACGCTAGATTTTCCTGATCGACTCTCCATGCACCGATTTCGGTTAATTTTGGATATTTTTTTATTTCTATTCTCCAACCCTGATCATCGACCAAATGCAAATGCAAAACATTCATTTTAAGCATGTACAAGCGATCAATGGTTTGAATAATATAATTTTTATCAAAAAAATGACGTGACAAATCCAACATCAATCCTCTCCATTGAAAACGAGGTTCATCAGTAATGACAACATTCGGAATTTGCCATTTTACATTCGGCACTACATTTTTGCTTTCAATAGCACTCGGGAGCAATTGTCTAATCGTTTCTAAACCGTAAATAAAGCCCGCATTACCCTTTGCTGTTATTGTAATAACATTTGAGGTAACTTCTAGTTTATATGCCTCTTTATTTAAGGTTTCATCTGTTTTGAATTGAATAAAATTACTCTGCGGAATTGCATTTGAAAATTCAGGACTCCATCCAGCAGCAGCACCAAATTTCTCTATTAAAACGGCAGTTATTTCTTTTTGAAAAACATTATTTACAACAAATTTCGTCTTTTCAGAAAATTCAAATACACCTGGTTGAATAAGCAATTGTAATGGTTTTGGAATAATTTGAATCTCTTTTTCTGTATATATTTTCTGAGAATATACAGTACTTACAAAAGTTAGAAAAAAAACGATAAGGAATGGTTTTAATATCCTCATAATGAATTATTTTATTGATGGTGTTATTTTAAATTGATATTGATAAGTTGCATCTTTTAACAGATATTTTTCCATTGGCCAGGCTTGCCAGCTATCAATTCCGCCAACACCCATTTGTTTGTAATCAATTTTCAAACTTGTTAAATCTCTTTCTTTCAATTCGGCGGCGTGTCGTTGGTCTTTTTTCAATCCATCATCTAAATCTTCGTTTAAATAATGCAAAGCCGTAACAGCCAATAATTCATCAGATGTAACTGTTATTTTCAATTTATCATTTGATAATTCTAACCAGCGCACATCAGTTTTATTTCCAGTTTCCTGCGGACGGATGTACGGATAATATTGTTCTGTAACCGTCTGATTATAAATTCCGACCTGAGCACTATACTTTCTGTCGCTATAATTTTCGTGTGGACCTCTTCCGTAATAACTCATATTGCTAAAATCTTTCGGAACAATAATTTCCATACCAAATCTTGGCAACATAGGTTGTTCTTTAGTTTTATCAATAATTAATTGCTCTTTAAGACTCAACTCTCCGTTACTATTTATTTCATAATTTAATACTACTGCCGAGAAAACTTGAGGTAAATTATACGTAGCTTTTACCAGAATCTTATTGTCTTTTCCAACTGAATATGTCCAGCTTACAAGTGTAGGATTTTCTGTTGCTTCCTTCCATGCTACTAATTTTTCTTGAAATAAAGCTCCAAAATCATTATCATTTGGCGCTCTCCAAAAATTAGGGCGCAATTGATAACCCTCTTTTAGAATGGGCTGATTATTGAATGAATAACCATTAATAAATCCGGTTTTTTTATCGAAAGTTACAGTCGCTTTTTCACTTTTAAAAACGGTGTTATCCAAATTTTTCTCAATAATTATCTTTGCTGCACCTTCAATTGTAATATCATTTTTCCAAGTTCCTTTGTACGCCAATTGTTCTGTTGCAATTTCAAAACCTTTTGGTAAAAAGGGCTCGTCTTCTTTAATCTGATACGAAACCACCACAAATGCCTCCTGAAATTCTTTTCCTTCTAAATTAATAGGCAATTGAAACGTTTTATATTGGCCCGGATTTATTTCTAAATTTTCAATAGCGCCTGATGCATCGGCTTTGCCATCTAAAACTAATTTCCATTGCAAACGAATATTGCTCAAATCTTTAAACGAAAATTCATTATAAACTTTAATGGTTGTTGTATTCAAGTCCTGCCATGAAGTGAGAATGTTTTGCATTACATTTCGCATTTCAAAAGCATGTGGATTCGGAGTTCTCTCCGGAGAAAACACGCCATTGTCTAAAAAGTTATTATCGCTTCTTACGCCTTTGGGACCAAAATCGCCTCCGTAAGCCAAAACTCGAGTTCCATCTGGCTGCGTTTTATATACCGACTGATCGATCATATCCCAGATAAAACCTCCCTGAAAATTTGGATATTTTCTGAATACATCCCAATAATCTTTAAAATTTCCCATCGAATTTCCCATGGCATGCGCATATTCACATTGAATATATGGACGACTTGGATTAGGATTTGCCAGAATATATTCTTCCATTTTATTGGGAGAACTGTACATAGGGTCAATAATATCAGAGTCCCATTCAAACTTTAAATCTTTTCCGTCCCAAGCGCCGGCGGTTGCTCTTTCGTACTGGATTGGTCTTGATTTATCACGATTTTTAATCCACAAATAGCCTCTGTAAAAGTTGTAACCATTACCTGCTTCATTACCCATACTCCAAATAATGATCGAAGGATAATTTTTATCCCTTTCAATCATGCGCTCCATGCGTTCTAGGTGCGAAAGCTCCCAATCTGGTTTATTGCCCAAAGTTTTGGTAATATCATAACCCATTCCGTGCGACTCTATGTTGGCTTCATCCACGACATAAATTCCGTATTTGTCACATAATTCGTAAAAATATTCATCGTTAGGATAATGCGACATTCTCACGGCATTGATATTAAATTGTTTCATGACTTTAATATCCTGCTCCATTCGTTCTCTAGAAATTGTTTGTCCCGTAACGGGATCAGTCTCATGGCGGTTTACACCTTTTATATAAATTGCTTTTCCGTTTACGAGAAGTTGACCACCTTTAATTTCTACCTTTCTAAAACCAATATTCTGATTGATAACTTCTACAATATTTCCTTTTTTATCTTTTAAAAGAAAAGTAATTTGATACAAATTAGGAATTTCTGCACTCCACTTCTTCGGATTATTTACATCGAAATCAAAAGTTTGCTTTTCGCTTAGCAAAGTAATCAATTTTGAAGCTATGATTGTCGACCCGTCTTTAAGCTGAACGTCAAGCGTATAATTGTCTTTTTTATTTAAATTTGAAAACAGAGTTGTAATTTTTAAAGATCCGTTTACATAAGATGCATCTAAATCTGGAACAATTTCGTAATCTTTTAAATGCGTTTTGTTTCTGGCAACCAAATAAGAATCACGTGTAATTCCGCTCATTCTCCAGAAATCCTGACATTCTAAATACGAACCATCGCTCCATTTCATTACTTTAAGAGTGATCGTATTTTTACCCGTTTTTATATAATTATTCAAATTAAATTCAGATGGTAATTTGCCGTCTTCGCCATAACCTACATATACGCCATTTACCCAAACCATAAGATTTGATTTTGCGGCACCTATATGCAGGAAAACATCTTTTCCTGCCCAGGATTTATCAATTGTAACCTCTTTTCGGTAAACACCCGTCGGATTATATTGTGCAGGAACAAACGGAGGATTTGGCTTCATTAAATAATCAAAATCATAAGTCGTATTGGTATAAACAAGAAACCCATAACCATTTACATCCCAAGTAGCAGGAATTTTAAAATTGTCCCAAGCTGAATCATCAAAAGTGTTTTTTTCGTAATTATCAGGCAATTCAGCAGGACTATTTACATACTTAAATTTCCATGTTCCGTTTATATCCAAATAATTTTTCGATTGCCTCCAGTTGTTTTTTGCGGCTATTGTTTCATTTTCATACACATAATAAGAGGCATGCATTGACGCCCTGTTCTCCTCATTAATTTTTTCGTTTTGCCAAAAAGGAACACTTTCCTGCGCTTTTACAGTTCCTATAAAAGTAATAATGAAAGTTACTATGAATGCCGTTTTTTTCATTGCTTGTTTATTATTTATCCCAAGACATTTTAAACTTTGCATCTTCCATTCTATGTCCGTTTTCGTCATCAGAAACTGCAAAATTAAAACCTGATCTTAAGCTGTAGCCAGCATGTTCACCATTTTTATTCAAAGCAATAAAACCTACTTGCAGGTATTCCATGTCTTTATGGTTTTTATGTTTGTTATAAATGCGTTCTGTAATTTCCTTACAGGCATCGTAAGGCGATTTTCCCTGGCGCATTAATTCGACAACCATTGCACTTCCGGCCGTTCTAATAACAGCTTCTCCGAGACCGGTTGCTGCTGCGGCACCTACTTCGTTGTCCAGAAAAAGACCCGCGCCGATGATTGGGGAGTCACCGACGCGACCATGCATCTTCCAGGCGGCACCACTGGTCGTACAGCCACCGGCAAGATTGCCGTCTTTATCCAACATTAACATACTAATTGTATCGTGATTTTCTATATTGATAACTGGTTTGTATTTTGAATCTTCCAGCCATTTTTTCCAATCTTTTTCTGACTCAGGAGTTAATAAATTTTCTTCTTTAAATCCTTCTGAAAGAGCAAACTGCAAAGCACCTTGGCCTGCTAACATGACATGAGGCGTATTTTGTAGTACTCTTTTAGCCACCGAAATAGGATGTTTGATTCCTTGCAAAAAACAAACAGAGCCGCAGTTGCTGTTATGATCCATAATACACGCATCCAAAGTTACTTTTCCTTCACGGTCAGGATATCCTCCATAACCTACACTGCGAATATTAGGATCTGCTTCTGGGATTTTCATGCCCGCCTCAATAGCGTCTAAGGCTGATTTTCCTGCTTTTAATTGTTTCCAACTTTCTTCATTTGCCGGAAGGCCATGATTCCATGTTGAAATAATTACGGGCTTTTTTTGTTTTTTACCAGTATTCTCCGTTACATTTTCCTTGTCGTTAGCAAATCCGCTATACCCCAAAGAAGCACTTAGAGCAAATGTCCCTAAAGTGGTTTTTTTTATAAAATCTCTTCTATTCGACATAATTTTATTTTTTATGAAACATTTCGGATGAAAAGTTATGCAATTATGTCTACTTAAATAAGCGATATTGATAACTATTTCGAATCATTTATTTCAAAATGGCTTTTGTTGCTGCAATGGTTTTTAAATTACTATCGGATAAAGCATTACCATCAAAAAAAGAAACCCCTTTGGCTCCATTTTCTTTGGCTAGTAGGATTGCTTCCCTTAATTCTTTATCTGATTTTAATCCTGGAATGTAAATTCCGGTGTTTATTTTGATCTTTTTTTCCTCTAAATCTGCTACTCCTTGTTGGGTTGCATAACCTACCCAGTCAATTTCTTCATTATAAAAACTGTGATAAATCATCGGATATACCTCATCAATGTTCCACTTGTCCCAACGTTGGCGTACCATGTGATCTGCCATTTCTGGATAAGGAAATACTGCAGCCGTTAAGTTTTTGTTGTATTTATGAGCAATTTTGTAAGCATCATTTACCACCGATTTTATAGCATTCAATCTAAAGTTTTTCCACTCCATATCGATAGAAGTATTGTGGCTCTTTTTTGGATTTTTATGATGAATTTTTTCAAAAGCTTTGATACATTCATCACAATAACAAAAATCAAATTGCGGTAATTCTTCGTCTTGAACTAAATTGTATTTTGGCAATAAACTAATTGGTAAAAAAATATCTGGAAACCGAATATAATCCAGATGTACACTTTCTATACCTTCTACTTTTGCCAATTCTTCCACCAAGCCCAAAACATGTTCTCTGGACTCTTTTCTTGTTGGGCATAACCATTGATAATAATCGACATACGGACGATTATCAAAACATGATTTTCCCTCTTTACTCACCATGTACCAATCAGGATGTTGCAATGCAATTGAATCTCCAGGTCGGTTCATGGCCATGATCCATGCATGAACTTTTAAACCTTCTTTTGTAGCCAGTGGTACTAATCTTTTTAGCAATTTTGGATCTGTTCCCGTATTGATTAATACTTCGTCAATTCCGCCAGCTTTGTATTTTTTAAATTCTTTTGTGTATTCCGAATCTGCTTTTTTAGCATCAGCGGTAGTCCAAACCCCAAATTTAAAAGTAGTTTTTTCGTCTTTATTTACACATGAAATAGTACTTATTACCAGAAAAAAAAGTAATAATTGAGATAGTTTCATGGTTATTTTAGTTGGATATGATTTGACCATCTTGTTTGATAATTAAGGTTTTATTGGAAAAAGGACTTTTTATTGTTATGTTGTATCCTGCCGAATGATTTTCTACTATTGGTTTCAAAATTTTACCATCAACGCTGATGGTTTCTTTAGTAAGACTCGTTAAAGACTTTGCCCATGTTTTATGTTTTTGATAATATTCTTTCTGAGCCCGATACAAATTGTACAGCTCCCATCTTACTTTTTCTTCCTGCGGAATTGTAAAAATTTCTTTTTCTTTGGATGAAAAATAAACATAACCCCATTTTTCTGGCTCGTGCATATTGATGACACCCATTGGTGACCAAACCCAATTGTACTCGGGCAAAAATTTTCCGTCGGCATCTTTCTTGCGCATGTAACTGCCATTTTTTACAGTATGTTGCCAATTTACTCTTGAAAAATTGACCCTCCAAAATTTATCTTCAGGTACATTATTTTCGTTATTAGATTTTCTATAAGATGCCCAGGGAATTGCCATTTCTAATACCCAACCCTGATCGATATCGTTTGGATTGTTTAGCGTTCCGTTGATTTTAACTGCCGATTTTAGACCCGGAATATTCCAGTCATTTAAAACAACATTATCATTTTCTCTGTAAGGTTTTGACAAAAATAGATCCCAAGCGGTGTTTAAGGCGTTTATCTCTAATTCGTAATAGTTGAAAGTGTCGCTATCGGGATCTATGAAAACTTCAAAATCGTTGTTGTAAAAAATAATAGTATCGCGCTGTTTCAAATTGGCCCAAACATGTGGCTCCTCCATTTTTGCCAGTATGTAAAAATTGGTATCATCCCAGAGCATTTTAACTTGTGTTGCATATTTAGGTTTTTCGTTATTCTCTATGTCTTCAAAAAGATCGGTCCAATCTGCTTTATTCCAAGAAACATCCGATTCTTCTCCATCAATTACAATAATATCACTGGTTTTAGTGGCCACATAGGTTTTGGGCGTAATGGTTTTATTCGATTGTGAATACCCCATTATCGAAAGAAATGCTAAAATGACGGTTAACCATTGAAATTTTGAACCCATATTTTTTCTATAAACTATTATCTTTTGTAAACTGAACAACTTCACTTAATTTACCAAATGCCATGGCCACCACAGTATCTGCAGCACCATAATAAACGGCCAATTTATCTTCTTCTGTATCGTGCAAAGCTGCACAAGGAAATACGACATTGGGTACATCGCCAACTTGCTCATAAATTTCTGCAGGTCCAAGTAAATAAGGCTGTGTTCTGTATTTTACATTCTCAGGTGCATCAACCTCTAAGAGGGCTGCTCCCATTGCATAACGAAAACCATTGCAAGTATTAATCACGCCGTGATATAACATCAACCAGCCTTCATTAGTTAGAATCGGGATGGCCCCTGCTCCCACTTTGGTACATTGCCAGGCACTTTGCTCAAAAGGACTTGGTTTCATTACTAATCGGTGTTCTCCCCAATATTTCATGTCTGGGCTGTAACTGATCCAAATATCTCCAAAAGGCGTATGACCATTATCACTCGGACGACTTAACATCGCGTATTTTCCGTTTATTTTTTGAGGGAATAATACCCCATTTCTGTTAAAAGGTAAAAAAGCATTTTCGCACTGAAAAAATTCTTTAAAATCAAAAGTATACCCAATTCCGATTGTGGGTCCGTTATAACCATTACACCATGTAATCCAGTAGCGATCTTCGATAAAAACAACGCGAGGGTCATATTTATAAGCCGATTCTATCATTTCTGTATTCCCCGATTGCATTACAATTGGCTCGTGATTAATATCCCAATCGATTCCGTTTTTACTAAAACCAGCAAAAATATTCATTTGAACCGCTTTGTTATCACATCTAAAAACACCTGCAAAGCCATCTCCAAAAGGAACAACTGCGCTGTTAAAAAGACTATTTGATGAAGGTATTGCATATCTTTCTATAATGGGATTATTAGAATATCTCCACATTACATCATTGTTGTTTTCTGGTCTGTCTTGCCAAGGAATTGTGCTCATTTTGCTTTATTTTGTTTGTTTTTTATATTAAATATTTTTTAACACAATCAAAACCAATGCTTCTATGTGTTACATTTTTATTTCTAAAAACTTTGTAAAAGTTTGAATCTTTAATAAAGTTTTATATTCTTACTACTCCACTCAATTTGTCATCCTGACGAAGGAAGGATCTGCGCAAGAAGCTCCTCGTGAAAATTAGCCAATCTTTGTAGAGTTTCTCTCTAAGATTCCTCGTTCCTCGGAAAGACAAACTTTGGCGTGAAACTTTGACACAATTGCTATAAGTATTAATCCTCTATTTTCCGAACCTTATCTAACCAAGTAAATTTTAATATCGTTGTTGTCACTAAAAACACTACTAATGCTGTAATTGCTTTCGGATAATCTTTAATAATAAAAAATATCGGAAGTAAAATCATACTCGATTGCCACACAATCCCGATGACACAATTGAGCATATCTCGGAAGAAATCATTGTTTTTTTCGAAAGACTGATCTTCTAATTTTAGTGTTTTGTATACGGGATTCCACCATCCCCAAGGTCTTACATTTTTGTAAAAAGATCTTAAAACGTCCATATCTGTTGGTTTACTGAGAAAAGTTCCGAGAAGGCAACCTAAAATAGAAAAACCAAATATTACCGGAAATAAATAAATAGCCTGTACCTCTGACAAATCATATAAAAATGATCCCGGTGTAAAATTTCCTTTATTTTGCCCTAAAACAAACTGAAAAGAAGCTACCAATAAACCAGCAAACATTCCCCAGAAATATCCCCATCCGTTAAAACGCCACCAAATCCATTTTAAAAAATTGGCGGCTACATAACCACCGTACAAGGCACTGGTAATCCATAAAGTTAGTGAGTTGATTGAGTCTGCAAAAAAACCCATGAATACTCCTAAACCTACCACCAAAAAAGAAGAAATCTGACTCACTTTTATATAATGAGCATTTGTGGCCACAGGTTTGAAATATTTTTTATAAATATCATTTACAATATAGGCCGGCCCGGCGTTTACAAAAGCTGAAAATCCCGACATAAATGCAGCCAATAAGCCCGCTAATAAAATTCCCTTTATTCCAACAGGAATATATAAATTGACCACTTTGGGCATTAATAACTCTAAGTCAGCACCTGTCAAACCAGTATTTGCATTTAGTTCCGGAGCTAAATTCATCAAAGCAATTACCACAATTCCGGTAATTAATAAATACCTCGGAATAAACAAAATCAGGTTGGTAAAACCACTCATATAAGCCGCTTCTTTTACCGATTTGGTAGAAAGAATACGTTGTAAATCGTAACTTGGCGTTGGCCCGGCAATACTGGCAAAAAAGCCTTTAAACAAGGTCATTCCGATAAAAGCGCCAAACATTTTGTAGCCTTCAGAATCAATGAGATTATTAAAGGTCTGAAACTTATCGCTCCACTGGGGTTCGAACTGCCATCCGAAGAAAACATTTTTCCATTCTTCGGTTATAACCGAATTAATTTGAACATCTGTATAATTGACAAATGCGTAACCGGCAATTAAAACACCCGCAATAATCATGATTAAATATTGTACCACTTCTGTGGCTACTACAGAAAACATTCCGCCTTTTACGGTGTAAATTGTAGTTAAAAGAATAATTATTAACGCATAAGAACGCTCAGAAGTCAGCAAAATTAAATCTCCGTAATGAAGCGTTAAATCCCAAGGAAGAATAATAGTTACAAATTTCCCGATTCCTTCAAAAAAGTAAGCGATAAAACCAATTGTAGAAATAATGGCAAAAATAGCTACTATAATGTGTGATGCTTTTCCGGCTCTGTCGCTTCCAAATCGGGTTAAAATCCACTCAGAACCTGTCATTACTTTCGATCTTCGTATCCAAACGGCGAGGAACATCATTACAAAAATCTGATTCCAAATTGGCCAAAGCCACATAAACATAAAACTTTTTACACCATATAAAAACAAGACGCCAATCATCCAGGAAGTCCCCGAAACATCAAACATTCCAGATCCGTTACTTAGCCCTAAGAAATACCATTTGATTGTTTTTCCACCAAGGAAATAATCATCCAAGCCTTTCGAAGCCTTTCTCGAAATCCAGATTCCTATGCCCACTGAGAGGAGAATATAAGCTACGATAATTGATACGTCAATAATGTCCATTAATTAATTTTATTAGTTAGTTACGCTTGTTTTTATTTTTTAATTCCCCAGTTTTTATTGGGTTCCGCTCCCATCACAAAGTGTAGAATTCCGCCTTGCAGTATTTGCTTATGCGTGATGAGTGTTTTGTTGAATGGAACACCGTTTAATGTTGCCGATTGAATGTAAAAATTTTTATCGGAAACATTTTCTGCTTCGATTACAAAGGTTTTTCCGCCTTGAAGATGTATCGTTGATTTTTCGAAAATTGGACTTCCGATTTCGTATTCTCCCGAAGCCGGATTCATTGGATAAAATCCTAATGAACTAAAAACATACCAAGCCGACATCTGACCGCAATCTTCATTACCGCTCAATCCGTTTGGCGTTGTATTGTATTGTGTGTCTAAAATATGACGTACCCAATATTGTGTTCTCCAAGGCTCATTGGCTTTATTAAACATATAAGCAATATGATGACTTGGCTCGTTGCCGTGCGCATATTGCCCAATTAAACCCGAAATATCAGCCGAAACATTGTTTCCTGTAATTTCTGAACTCTCCGTAAAAAGTTGCTCCAAACGTTTGGTAAAAATGGCATCACTTCCGTGAAGTGAGATAAAATCCTCTACATTTTGCGGTACAAACCAACTGTGTTGCCATGCATTTCCTTCAGTATAATCGGTATGCTCTCTATGGTTCGAATGTTTAGGATCAAAAGGTTCGTTCCATGACTTTCCATCTTCCGATTTACCTCTCATAAAACCTGTTTTCGAATCAAATAAATATTGATAGGCTTTAGAACGATTTAGAAAAAATTGATAATCATCATTTTTCCCTAAAGCTTTTGCCATTTGTGCCACACACCAATCATCAAAAGCATATTCTAAAGTAATAGTAACCGATTCGTCTAATAAATTATACGGAATATAGCCGTATTTTTTGTAGAAATTTAATCCCCGTTCGTCTTGCATCATTGTGGCTTTCATAGCTTCGTAAGCTTTTTCCGCATCAAAACCTTTAATTCCTTTTAGATATGCATCTACAATTACAGGAATAGAATGATAGCCCGTCATTGTATTGGTTTCATTGGCATAAAGTGTCCAAACGGGCAATATTTTTTTTGTATCATAATAGGCGAGCATCGAGTTTACCATATCCGAAACCTTGTCTGGAGCCAATAAAGTCAACAGAGGATTTTCGGCCCTAAAAGTATCCCATAGTGATAAGGTCGAGTAAGCAGTATAATCATTTGCTGTAACAATTTGATCATCTTCTCTCCTAAACTGACCGTTTTTATCACTATAGGTTACAGGGGCAATCTGAGCGTGATACATCGCCGTATAAAAAATGGTTTTTAAAGAATCTGTGGGAGTTTCCACAGTAATTGTACTCAAAGCAGTGTTCCAAATTTTGGTAGCTTTTGATTTTGCTTTTTCAAAGTTAGAATTATCACCCTCCAGATTATCTTTGGCATTAGCCACACTCACAGAAGACAGCGCTACTTTTACCAATAATTTATCTGTATTTGCGGGATCAAAAAATAACTGAGCCGCAGTATCTTCTCCTTCTGCACTATTGCCGGTAATAACACTTTTATTAGCAATTAAAACAGATTCTGCAATAGGTTTTGAAAATTGAGCGACAAAAAATACTTTCTGATTTTTTGCCCAACCTGTACTGTAGCGATAGCCACTAATGGTATATTTATCTTCAACTTTAAGGGATGTTTTTAAGGCTTTGTCCCAGTTGATTGCAAAACCAAGATCGATCACGACCGATTGCTTGTCGCCTTTAGTAAAGGTATATTTATGAAAAGCAGTGCGTTGTGATGCTGTTAACTCTACATTAATTTTAGGATCTTCAAGAAAAACCTGGTAATAACCCGGTGTTGTTTTTTCGTTAACATGATTGTATGATGATTTATAAGGTAATTGATCTCTAGAAGTTGTTTTGGTCGTCAAATCGACTTTTTTATTAATGGGCATGAATAGAATGTCTGCCAAATCACCAATTCCGGTACCACTTAAATGCAAATGGCTAAAACCAGCCACAGTAGCATCAGAATAATGATATCCCGAGCACCAATCCCAGTTTGAAATACCATTATCGGGACTCACCTGCAACATCCCGAAAGGAACAGTTGCGCCGGGATAGGTATGGCCGTGACCACCTGTACCAATAAGCGGATCAACATGGTTGGTAAAAAGTGTTTGCTGATGAGTATTTTTATTTACATTTATTTTGCAACTTGCAACTAAAATAATCAACAAAACTAGCAGTGTAAAATTCTTCATAGAGCACAATGTTAATTTAACTTTAAATTTAGATAAATTTGATTTTTATTAAAAGTAATTTAGACGGACAACACTTAAACTTAGATAAACATCAAAAAAAGTCACAAAAAATACTATAATTATGAATTTCAATTCCGGCAAATTATATCGAATACCGCTTCATTATCATATCATCTTTTGGCTGACTTATTTTTTATTTAATACCTTTCGATGGGGAAGCTATTTTAATGATTATCTATATTCCTTTAAAACAAATTTATTAGGATTTCCGATTCACATGACGTTGTGTTATTTGAATATTTTAATTTTTATGCCATATTTGGTATATCGAAAAAAATATATCTTGTATATTATTTCGGTTTTAGCGGCTATATTTATGATGGTGATCGTAAAATTTAACCTTACCTATTTATTAATAACCCATGAAGTTTGGCCCGAAGGTCCTGAAACCATAGATAAATTAACGCTCAACTATACCATCGACATGATGATGGGAGAACTGTATGTCATTACTTTTGTAACGGCAATAAAAATCACTTTGGATTTTTTAAAAGAACAAAAAAGAGTTACTGATCTTGAAAGATCACAGTTAGAGACCGAATTGCTTTTTTTAAAATCTCAGATTTCTCCGCATTTCTTCTTTAATACGCTTAATAACATTTATTCTTTATCGGTAGAAAAATCAAACAAAACACCTAAAATAGTTCTAAAATTATCTGAATTAATGCGTTACATGTTATACGAAACAAAAAGTAAGCGCCAAACTTTAGAAAACGAGATACTTTGCATTCAAAATTACCTTGATTTAGAAAGAATTAGAAATGATGATCGCCTTGAGGTAAACATGTCTATTTCCGGAGACATTCACGATAAAGAAATATCTCCAATTATATTATTGACCTTTATTGAGAATGCTTTCAAACATGGCGTTAATAAAAACACCGGAAAAGTAGTTATAAATATTAATTTTAAAATTAAAGGAGATTTTCTACATTTTACAATTTCGAACCCAACGCCAGAAATTACACAACACAAAGAAAATTTTAACAAGTCAAGTGGCATAGGTATAGAAAATGTTAAAAAAAGACTTGAACTTGGCTATAATAAAAATGATTATAAGCTTTCATTTAAAAATAAAAAGGATATTTTTGTTGTTAAACTTGTCATTAAAGTCTCTTGAGACACACTGCTTTTTTTCTAAAAAGTCATCGTTACAAAAATTATTTCGCTCAAATAATAACAACCAGAAATGAAAATAAATTGCCTAATTATAGATGATGAGCCATTGGCTATTAATGTTATTAAAAATTATTTAGATCCTATTGAAAATTTTGAGGTAATCAATACTTTTAGTAATCCAATAGAAGGTCTTAATTTTTTGAAAAACAACAAGGTAGATGTGATTTTTCTTGACATCAATATGCCTGTTCTTGATGGTATTAATTTTATTAAAAGTCTGGATAACCCGCCATTACTTATTATTACGAGCGCATATAGTCAGTTTGCGATCGAAACTTACGAATTAGACGTGTTGGATTATCTGGTAAAACCAATTGAGTTTCCGAGATTGATGAAGGCATTAAATAAGGTAAGTAAAAGACTGGAAAACAACACCCAAGTAATTACAGAAAATAATCCTGAAAGCCCTTTTATTTTTGTTAAAATTGACAAAAAAAGAATGAAGAAAATTTTCTTTAATGAAATTCTAGTCATAGAAAGCCTGAAGGATTATTTAAAAATAAACACTTTAACAGGCAAATACATCATACACAGCACATTATCTGATTTTACAGAATTATTACCCGAAAGAAATTTTTTAAGAATACACCGATCTTACACGATCGCCATCGATAAAATTGATGCTGTTGAAGGAAACAGTATTGAGATTGAAGGCCTTAGATATGTTATCGGTAGATCTTATATCGACCATGTAAAACAAAGAATTTTAAATTCTCCTATGTAAAAAAAAATTAAGTTCTCCTTCTTAAAAGCGTACCGTTTTGCGCTTTTTTCTACACTAGATTTATAACATCTCTATAAAACAAAAAAAATGCAACCATAAATGATTGCATTTTAAACATATAGGTAACTAACCAAATAAACCACATGAAATAGTTTATTAATTTTCTAAAACAATACCAACCTAAAAATGGTATCGTTTAAATGCTTCAATTGCCGAGTAATCAGCCAGTCCTAAAGCATGATATTTTTCTGCTGTCAATCTGTTTCGATCTTCAACTCTTACCCAAAATTCTCTACTGTCATCTCCCTGAAACATCACTCCATCTTTTTGAGATTGGTGATAGAAAATAGCATGACGTTTTTTAAGCACCTGATCCGGACTCATCGGAACTGCCATCTCAATCTGATAGGACTCCCATTCGTGCCAAGCCCCTCTATACAGCCAAACCCAGCAATCATTCATAAAACTATTGTGTTTTAGTCTTTTTAGAGCTTCAAATAAGCTATCCAGGCAAACTTTATGTGTTCCGTGTGGATCTGCCAGATCTCCGGCGGCATAAATTTGATGTGGTTTTACTCTTTCAATAATGTCACACATAATTTGTATATCTTCCTCTCCGAGATTATTTTTCTTTACTGTTCCTGTTTCATAAAAAGGCAAATCAAGGAAATTTACATTTGAATCTGGCACGCCTAAATATCTCGTCGCAGCAAGAGATTCGCTTCTTCTAATTAACCCTTTTAATTTTCTAACTTCCAGCGAATCAATATCATTCTCTTTTTTAGTTTTTAAAAAGTTGATAATATCTTCAGACTCATTAGAATTTGCATTTAATGCCTTTGAAATTTCGGCAAACTTTAAAGCCTCTTCATTAGAAACTGCTATGTTTCCTGAAGTTTGATAGGCAATATGTACATCGTGTCCCTGTTCTACAAGTCGATCAAAAGTTCCTCCCATCGAAATAACATCATCATCAGGATGCGGGCTAAAAATGATAATCCTTTTTCTCTCAGGCGTAGCACGTTCAGGCCTGTAAGTATCATCAGCATTGGGTTTTCCACCTGGCCAGCCAGTAATGGTCTGCTGCATTTTGTTAAACATTTTAATATTCAAATCGTATGCAGTTCCTTCTTCTGTCAAAAGACTAGACATTCCATTATCGTTATAATCTTTATCCGTTAGTTTAAGAAAAGGCTTTTTAGTCAATTCGCTCAACCAAGCCACAGCTTTAAGTTTTAACTCTTCTGTCCAAACAATTGATTTAACTAACCAAGGTGTTTTTACTCGAGTCAACTCTGATGAAGCTTCGGTATCTAAAACAAACGTTGTATTTTTATGTTCTTGCAAATACGTTGCTGGCACTCTCGAAGATATTGCTCCTTCGATAGTCTCTTTGATGATATCCGCCTTACTAATTCCCCATCCAAGAAGAACAATTCTTTTGGCATTTTTTACAGTACCAATTCCCATAGTAATCGCTTTTCGAGGCACATTATCAATTCCTAAAAATGATGATGCAGCATCTTGGCGTGTCAAATGATCTAGCGTTATACTTCTTGTACCAGAATTAACATGAGATCCAGGCTCATTAAATCCGATATGACCTGTTCTTCCAATACCTAATAACTGAAAATCCAATCCGCCATAGGCCTTAATTTTCATTTCATAATCTATACAATATTGCTGTAGCTCTTCACTACTTATCTTTCCGTCAGGAATGTTGATATTTCCCTCCAAAATATTCACATGATCAAAAAGATGCTCATGCATAAAATGATGATAACTTTGAATATTATTGCGATCCATCGGATAATACTCATCGAGATTAAAAGTTACCACATTAGCAAAACTTAAACCTTCCTCTTTATGTAGTCGGACTAATTCTTCGTAAACTTTTATTGGTGAAGACCCTGTTGCTAAGCCTAAAACGCAAGGTTCATTCAACTCTTCTTTTCTTTGAATGATGTTGGCTATTTCTTGCGCTACTAATATTGAAGCTTCATGAGACGATTCGAAAATAACGTTATGAATCTTTTCAAAACGAGTTTCTTCAAACTTTCCAGCCTCACTAAAATTTATGCCTTCCTTAATCATTTAATGCTATTTCGTTTATCATTAGTATAAAATTAAGAATTAGCCTATCGATTAAATCAAAAATTCGACCAATAACCTGTCAACTTCGGCAAAAGACATTTTTTTAGACTTGTATTTTATTCAATCCCTAAAACAGAAATAATTACTCCACAATACTAAGCTCTCCAATAGTTACAGTCTTACATCTGTCAAGACCTGATTTAGCTACAAAACGTAAATATCTTGTTCTTACCGGATCGAATGTTTTGATTTGCTCTATTGGGTTATTCTTTATATTTGAATACTCGCCTTCTGATTGTTTAGTCCAAATTTTTCCGTCTATACTACTATAAAATTCATAGTTCGAAATTAAATTAAGAGGATTGCCTACTTGTTGCGGAGTGTAAGTAAACCCTTTTATGGTGATCTCGTTTCCTAAATCAATAATTACTTCTTGTGCATGTTGATTGACATCTTCTTCAAAACCCCAGGTTGTGCCAGGATTACCATCAATAATTTTATTCACTGTTTTTAAGTCACCACTGGAAGCTGAAACAATTTTCCAATTTTCTTTAGAAACACCATACTTAACAATTCGAATAGCACTACTTATTTTCTCTTTATTATGTAATGAAATAGCCTTTATTTCGACTGCTTTATCATACTTAAAAGAACCACTGTATTTAAAGCTTTTTGCAGTAGGTTTTGTCCCATCAAGAGTATAATAAATCGTGTTTTCTGCTTCGGAATCCATAGAAACCATTCCATTTTTATCTCTTTGTACAGCTGGCATTCGCACAAAAGTAGGCGCATTAAAGGCCTGAATATTAGAAATCACAATACTTGATTTAGAATCGGTAATATTAATCCTAAGCGCAGAAGCTGTCACTCTTTTTGTTCTCAATATTCTTTTGTAACCAATAGTTGTTTCATTGGCAATAGTTTGCCATTCTCCATCTACTTTTGCTTCAACTGTAAATACTTTAACCCGCTGTCCTAATTTTATATATTCTTGCAATAAAATCCGATTGAAAGCTGTTGGTTTTTTAAATGTAAATAATATAGAAGCTTTTTTTACATTATCATCCGTTGCCCAATACGTTTCTTTATTTCCGTCAATTGTATTTTTAGCAGCATATTCTGTACTATTACCTCTCCAATTACTGGCACTAACTTTACTTTTTGCAAGTACTTCTGTCTTGAAATCCTTTTTAATAATGGCTGCATATTCTTTTAATCTTTGAATATCATTTTCATGAATCAATCCTCTTTTATCAGGAGGAATATTCAATAAAAAAGTAGAATTACGACCTATAGAATGATAATAAAAATCTACCATTTCGTCTAGTGTGTGCACTTTATCATCTTCTACAGCATGATAAAACCAACCTGGTCGTATCGAAACATTGGTTTCTCCAGGAACCCATTTTTCGCCATCTTCATGACCAGACATGTATTCTGTATAATGCACTTTTCCAGCTAAGTCATCTTTTTGACGTAAGAGACTCCAATTGGTTTCATGGGCATAACCTTCCTCGTTGCCTATCCATCTGGCCTCCGAAGGTCCAATACCCCAAACCAATGTTTTGGGTGCTATTTTATATATTAACTCATAAGTTTCATCCCAATTGTAATATTCTAAAGTATTTATTTTTCTAATTTCATTAGCACCTCCATAGTAACCATCGCCACCATTTGCTCCGTCAAACCACATTTCAAAAACATCTCCATAATTGGTTAGTAATTCTTTTAATTGATTTCTAAAATAAGTAATATAGGCAGGTTTACCATAATCAGGATTATTTCTATCCCAAGGTGAAAGATACAACCCTAATTTAAGTCCATATTCTTTACATGCAGCAGCCAATTCTTTAACCAAATCACCTTTGCCATTTTTCCAAGGAGAATTTTTCACAGAGCGTTCTGTGTACGCCGAAGGCCACAAGCAAAATCCATCATGATGCTTTGCGACCAATATAATTCCTTTCATTCCAGCTTCTTTAGCAGTACGAGCCCATTGACGTACATCCAAATCACTTGGATCGAACAATTGTGGAGATTCATCACCATACCCCCATTCTTTATTTGTAAACGTATTTAATGAAAAATGAATAAATGCATAGAATTGCATTTCGTGCCAGTCCAATTGTTTTTGCGTTGGTAAAGGGCCAAACGGCTCAGGAGGTGTAACCCGTTTCTGACCATAAATTGGAGTTAGTAAAATAAAAAAACTTAGTAATAGAAAAATATTTTTCATCGCAGTTTTGATTAACATTTTGTTATTAAAGTAGTAACAACACAATATTAAGCAAAAAGACTTCTCTGATAAATACTATTTCGACCAACAACCTTTTTAAAAGAGTTTTGGTAAAATTTAGATGTTAAAAAAAATCCACAAGAAAAATATGATTTAAAAAAAAGAGGAAATCAAGGTAACTCAACCATTAAAAATAATTTTAAAAGTGGTTCCTTTTCCTAATTGACTCTCAACAGTCACTCGCCCATTCATGGACTCAATCTGATTTTTCGTTATGTAAAGCCCTATACCATTGGCATTTTCGTGCTTGTGAAATGTTTTGTACATTCCAAACAACAGATGTCCGTACTTTTCCAGATCAATCCCTAAACCATTGTCTTTTATGGTAAACACTTTCTGTTCGTTTTCTACAAAAAAATTAAATTCAATTATTAAAGACTTTTCAGGATTGGCATATTTAATTGCATTCGTACATAAATTTTGCAAAACACTTTCAAGATAGGCGGGATTAAAATTAATCGTAGCATCTTTAGGCACATTATTTACAATGGTAGCATTATTTTTATAACTGTAAGCACTAACAATATTAAGCACTCTACTTAAATAATCGTTCAAATTGAGAGGTTTTACAACAATATCCTTACTGTTCTGTATATTGACTATTTGAGATAAATCTTCAATTGTTTTATTTAAATCATTAGAAACAATTCGAAGATACTTCATCGTCTCCCGTTTTTGAGCAAAATTATCCTCCAAATCAAACATATCCAAAAGAAGCTTAAAATTGCCCGCATGCGAATTTAAATTATGTGATACAATATGTGAAAAATTCAGTAATCTGTTATTGTTTTGGCTGGATAACTCCGTTCTATTTATCACCTTTGATTCTTCTTTTCCCTTTTGGGATGAATCATCTATAGGAATGTCTGTACGCTGTATTTTAGAATCTGTTATATCTGTAATTCGTCCGTAAAAAGTAATACTTTGATCACTATTTATCTCACTTGTTGAGGAAATTTTAAACCAACATAACCCTTTGATGGGTAATTCTACCCTAAAAATAGTGTCCCATCTTTTTCCTTCTTTGACCGAGTCAAATAAAGATTGTTTCACAAGTTTCTTATCTTCCTGATGAATTTGATTATAAATATAAAATACTTTATTTATAAAAATCTCATCTTCTGATATTTCAAACATTTCATACACCGAATCATTTACAAATGGCAGATCGTAATCATTACTTGGCGATACCGTTAATACAAAAAATGCATCTTGGATGTTGTCAAACAATTTTACTTTCAATTGATTAACAGTGTTTTCTATTTTCGTTTTATAAAAATTGAATTCCATAATTGTACTTTTTATAAATTAATAAATTTCTACATATTCTCTTGATTAGTTATTATATTTTTTCTTCAAAATACAACTGAAAAAGGTTAATTAAATCAGGTAAATTATCTATTCCAAGTTTTTCAAAAATTCTGTTTTTATAGCTATTAACTGTAATAATATCTTTTTTTGACTTTAATAATTCCAGAATTTCTAAGTTTCCATATCCTTTGATTAACAATCTTGCGACTTCAATTTCTTGATTTGATAAAATATCCAACGGATTTACTATTGTTTTTGAAATAAAAGAATCTAAGATTCTCTCTTTTATATTTTGACTAATATATTGCCCTGATGAAATCATAGTATTAATTGCAAATTTCATTTCATCTTCTGAACTTCCTTTATTCAAATAGCCTGATGCCCCATTATTCAGGTAGCGCATAGCATAAATATTTTCATCACAGGCAGAAAATACAAGTATTTTAATATCTGGTTGGATTGCTTTTATTTCTGCCAGAATATTCAAACTATTGCCATCCGGAAAATGAACATCCAGAACCAATAAATCAACGTAAACTTCACTTAATATTTTAAAAATATCTTTGAAAGATCCTGCTTTAAAAACCTCAGCATTTAAAAATAAATCCTTAAATATCAAAGAAATACCTTGACGCACTACGCTGTGATCATCGGCAATTAAAAAATTATATTGATCTGATGATTTCATTTGTAATTAAATTATTGCAACTCTGTTCACTAACTCATCAACTATTCTAGAAATGTTTACTCGAAACAATCATAGGTCTTTAAAATTTATACCAGATTTAATATTAAATTAAAAGTAACCTTGGTACCTTTGCGTTCTTTACTTTCTACATGTATTTCTCCTCCAAATAATTCGACTATTTCCTTACACAGGTTCAAGCCTAAACCTACACCTAAATCATTGACTTTTGTCGAGACTGTTCCTTGATAATATAGCTCAAATATGTTTTTTAAGTCATTTTCGGCAATACCAATTCCTTGATCTTGAACTTCTATTTTTAAGTTCAGTTTAGTACCCGAAATATAGTCCAGATCAATAGTAATTATTATCAATCCATTTTCTGAAAACTTATTTGCGTTACCAATTATGTTATAAAAAAGCTGATGAATTTTTATAGCATCTGACAGTACTTCATAATCAAAATCTAAGTTGGAATTTACCTTTATTTTATTTCCTTTGGTTTCGACCAACGAAGCCATAGAAGAAATAATCTGCTTGATTTCTGTTTGTAAATAAAACTTCTTGTCATTTAATTTTGGTTTATGATTTTCATCTTTAGAATACTCTAAAATCTGATTCGCTAAAAGTTGCAGTGAATTAGTGGTAAACTGGATAGATTTGAAAGTTTCTTTTATTTCAATATCTTTTATCGAGGAACTTATCATTTTACTATAAATAGAAATAATACTCAAGGGAGACCTAATTTCATGGCTTATCATACCCATAATTCTATTCTTAAAATTCAGGCTTTGTAGTATCTTATTCTGCGCATTTGTTAATCTTTTTTCATATCCAAAAGCCATTCGTGTAAAACTGAAAAGTATAATTGATATTACAAACATTAATACTAAAAGCAGGATTATAGAATAATTTCTAACTGTGATATTTGATTTGTATCTGTCCTCCAGCTGTTTTTGAGTGTTCTGTTGAAGCGCACTCAAAGAATTACTGTAATTAGGTATTATTTGTCCTTGCAAGTCAAGGAGTTTGCTATTAAGTTGGGTCAATTTTGAGTCTTGATTTGTCAAACTCGAAAAAGACTTTTTTAAGCTATTAAATTCATTTTCATAATATTTATTGGTAGCATTAAAAACATTTTCTACCTGATCTTCAATACTTCCTGAAACTACTTTATCATTATATTTCATAGTGACAATGATATTAAGATGCTCTTTTTGTACATCAATTTTACCAGCTAATGCATCTCCAAGTCTTAAGAACAATCCTTTGCGTGATACACTGTCAACTTTTATATAAAAATCTGTTTTAATACTGTCTAAAATCTTTTTATATTCAAATTTATTGAGCTTAAATGAGTCTGATGAATATTTTTTATCGGGATTAATTTGTATTGCTATAATAGAATCAATATCAGATTTTAAAGATAAAATATCAGATTCTGACTTGCTCTTTTCCATCAAAATCCTTTTAAATTCCTGATTTTTTTCGGTAAATAAACTCAAACTATCCACTAGACGATTTATCTCGTTAAGAGAACCCGTATAGTTTTGAAAAGAAACCTCATCTTTATAATTTATATAATCATTAAAATACTTTTGAGAATTAATGAAGGACCTATTTACTTTATTGGTTACAAGTGAAATTTTATTTAAGGTGTTGATAGAGTCAAAAGCTTTCGCAATCTGGACTTCATTTGAAGTTTCGTTATACCAGAGGATAATGACAACAACTTGCAAAAAAACAACACATGCCAGCAAAGTATAATGAATTACTTTCCTGTGTCTAAATTTTAGTTTTATAAAACTAAACGTATTACCTATAAAATGCTTTCTGATCAAAATTTATATTTTAATTCAATTTTTGAATTTATATTTATTTTTATTTATGAGTTGAAGGCAAAAGTACTTCTCTAAAGCAAAACGTTTTGTAGTACGTTTGACAATCCCATGTAGAACTTGTTCTACAATTTATTTTGTTATTAACGCTACTTCTGGGCAGAATTAACAAAAATCATGACGCATATTTATCTTTACAAAACAGATATAATAAATTCGCTCCTTCTGTTCATCTGATGTTCTTCCTCGGTACATTTTACATTATCAGAGCACTTATTTACAAGTTGATTTTCTCCATAACCTTTGGCTATTAATCTGTTGGAAGCAATCCCGTTTTTTACGAGCCATTCCTTTGTTAGTCTAGCTCGTTTGTCTGATAAATTCTGGTTGTATTGAGCCGTTTGGCGGCTATCTGTATGTGAACGAATATCTAATTGCATTTTTGGATATTGATTCAAGACATCTAATATTTTTTCAAGATCTAAAGCGGCTACTGTGCTTATAGTAGATTTATCGACCTCAAAATAAATCATTTTTATACCAAAACATTTACCAAGATCATCACCAACCGTTACCACGCAATCTGCCTTTTCCATGAAAATGGGTAAATTCGTTTTTCCGTTTTGTTTCGAGATACTAACACTTTGTTCCTTGGTTGTATATTCCTCCTTTTCAACTCTTAGGACATACGTCATATTACATTCGACAGTAAAAGTATAATTGCCGTTTTGATCAGAATAAGTACTACTTACCGTCTTAAAATCAGCATCATACAAAGTCAGTTTTGTGTTTGGTAAAGCCTCGCCGGTTGCAACATCTTTTAGCACTCCGCTTAATTCTTGGGAACAATCTAAACTTCTTGTTTCCAAAAATTGGTAAATATCATCAGAGCCTAGTCCGCCATCTTTATTTGATGAAAAAAAGCCTCTTCGGGATTTAGAATCGATGATGTAGGCAAAATCATCTTTAGGAGAATTTACATCGGCTCCAATATTCTGAATATTACTTATGCCTTTGTCGTCAATTTTGCCAAGAAATAAGTCCAATCCTCCAAGTCCAGGATGCCCGTCTGAAGCGAAATAGATTTCATTTTGATCGGTTACATAAGGAAAAGTCTCTTTTCCTTCGGTATTGATTCCATGTCCAAGATTTACAGGAGTACCAAAATTACCGCTGTTGTCTATACTCACTTTATAAATATCTGATTGACCAATAGTTCCCGGCATATCAGATGCAAAATACAATGTTTTTTCATCGGGACTTAATGCGGGATGCGCCGTACTGTAGTTGTCGCTACTAAACGGAACTTCTGTTACATTGACCCATTTATTATTTTCAAGTGTAGCTCTGTATATTTTTACTAAAGTGTGTTTGTTTTCATCTTTTCCTTTTCTTCCATGAATGTAATTATTTCGAGTAAAATAAACCGTTTTGCCATCTTTTGTAAAAGTGGGAGTCGACTCATGAAATTTTGTATTAATTTTTGATTTTACCTTTTTCGGTGTATTCAGATTAAAATCAGTATCAATATCCGATTGATATAAATTTGTAAAATATTCGCCAGTCCATTTGTGTTTTCGCTGCGTAAAATTTCCAGTATCTCTTGCAGAGGTAAAAACTATTTTATCTAGATAAAAAGCAGTTCCGTAATCCGAATATGGGGTATTTATTTTTGAATTTTGGATGATATAACGACCAGAATTGGCTTTGATCTCCTCAAGATAATTTCTATCTTCCTGATACAATTTTGATCGAGTATCATTTCCGGATTTTTGATTGAATAAATCAATCATTTGAGTCGATTTTTCTATATTTCCAATCGATTTTAAAGATTGAGCGTAACGATAATAATATTCTGGTTCTGCTTCACTATTCATTGCAAATAATTCCCCGTACCATTTTGCTGCCTTATCAAACTGAGAGTTGAAATAAAAAGAATTACCTAGCTTTTTAAACATACTTTCAGATTTATATCCTTTCTCCGCTATTCGTTCATAAGTTTTAATTGCATCTACATAAGCATAGTTATAGTAATTCTTATCAGACGAAGCTATTTTGCTTTGTTGTGCATACGTATTAAATGAAAAAGCACTAATTATTGTGACGTAAAGGAGTATATATTTTTTCATAATAAATATTTTTTAGAAAAAACGTGGAGTTGTCATTTTATTATTATTTTTAAATAATTCATAACGCAGGAAAATTTCATGTGATCCTGAATTATAGTTATTTAACTGAGTCGTTTCACGATCATAACCATAACCGATATACATTGCATCGTTGATTTGAAACCCTGCCATGGCGCTCAATGACGCATTCCATCTATAAGCAGCTCCAACTACAAACTTGTCCATAAACATGAAATTGGCAGAAATATCTGCTTGAAAAGGTGCGCCTTCTACCATTTTTGCGAGTACAGCTGGTTTGAATTTGATAGAACCATAATCGTCCAGATTAAAAACTAGACCTCCCATAAGATAATAATTGATTTTATCCCTGTAGATTGCTACATCATTATCATTATAACGATTAGTTTCAATAAAATTCGGCACTGATAAACCAATATAGGCCTTACTAGAATGCCAATAAACCCCTGCCCCTATGTTTGGAGAAAATTTGCTATCAAAGTCCTGAAACTGAATATCGCCCTGATTTTCAGGATTTAATTTATTAATGTCGAGATTAAATAAGTTCCCGGTTCCTTTTATACCAAAGGATAGTTTAAAATCAGCAGAAGTTTGTACTGTATAGGAAAGATCTATAGAAAAATTATTCTCATTGGTTGGACCAATTTTATCATTGACTAATGAAATTCCTACTCCCAAATTACTATTGTTTATTGGAGTATTTATAGAAAAACTAGTTGTTTCTGGTGCTCCGTCAAGCCCAACCCATTGCGTACAATATAAACCAAAAATACTTAAAGCTCCGCGTGAACCCGCATAGGCTGGATTAATATTTATAGTGTTGTACATATATTGTGTAAATTGAGCATCTTGCTGAGCGTGACTTACAATAGCTGTGAAGATCAAAACGAAAGAAAATAATTTTGTTCTCATAATAGATATTTATTATTTTATTGAAGCTAGTTGAGTCAAATAATAAGAAAAGCCAATCTAAAAACAGCACTTTATTGTTTTAGCATAATTCAAAGCTGTTATTAAATTTACTATTTTTTTTACTCCACTATTTTAATCTATTGTTTGTTAATATATAGATACCCTGATTTTTCAATCATTCTGCTTCCTGTATTGTATTTCAAAATATAAAAGTAAGTTCCTGCAGGAAGTCCTTCCCCTCTATCGATAGTTGTTCGCCCATCAGAATATCCTCTAAACATTACATCGCTTTCATTATATGAATTTGCCGCAAATACCCTTATTCCCCAACGATTGTATATTTCAACTCTATTATCTGGGTATTTATCAATTCCTTTAATATAAAAACGATCATTGACGCCGTCTGCGTTAAGAGACAGCGCATTATAGATAATTAAATCACTTTCTACGACAGGTACCTTTTTAACAAGTGCTATTGTAAAAAGACCATATCCGGAAACTTGTGCCGTAATTAATTTAGAATAACTTTCTCCAACGGAAGCATCACTGACTATTCCTTTTTCATTGATCCATTTTGATTGTATGTCATCCCAACGCACAATAGCCAGTTCTGTTTCCGCAGTTTCTGAAAAAAATAAAGATGGTGTTGTATTTGTATCTAAAGTGATACTTAAAACAATCTTTTCGCTCCCCTGCTCTTGTATTACACTCCAGTATTCAACCTCATCAGTAGACAAAATTGTATCCTCCTTGTTGGTATAAGGATGAAGACTACCTGTATTTTCATGAAAATATTGAGTTGTGTAGGCGTTACTACTATTGGTGCCTGTTCCATTATAAGAAGGTCTAAAGAATACATTATCTCCAACAGGAAATTCAAATATTTCACTTCCTATTTTTTCTACTTTACCGTCTACAAAGCTCAAATCACTAACATTAGAGTGAAAAGCATTTTCATTAAAAATCATTTTACCGTTAAAACTGGCAGCATCAACAATCCCAGTGTTAAACTCTGCCTGATTACCAATTGCGATTGTTGTAGCTAAATGAATGGGAATTAATGAGGTTTTATTATCAAAAACAATATTCTGGAAATGCGAAATTTGTGTTCCCTCTATTAACTGTTGCTGCAAACCAATAAAAAAGGTTTTACCGTTACTCGAATTACTATAAGTTGTTAATCCGTCGTTTTTAAAATTTGCATAAACAATGCAATTCCCATCATTTAAAAAATCTCCAGTTGCTGTATTATTAAAATCAAATAATGTTACAAACTGTGTATTAGGTGCAATAGATAAATCTCCAATATTGACTGTTTGCGCAGCAACTTCACCCATCAGAAAAAGTAATAATACAACTATTTTTATATAAATTTTGTCCATGTTTTTTAATTAAAATAAATCTATAAGACATTAATAAAAATCATCTAGTTTATTAAAACACCTCGATTATGAAGCTCATAAAAGAGGTGCTTTTTTATTTAACTATTTTTAAGGAATAACATAAGCAGAGTTTATGTTTGCTTGTACATATTTAATTGCCCATGCCATGGTATTAGCATACATAATACTATTGTATACCGTAATCCCGGAATCATACGCTTTTGTTAAGGGTAATCCTGTCGAACTCATTTTTGCTGGATAAATAGTCGTTGCGGCATTTGTTGCATCACCTGCTGTCCATCCCGAATCACCCACATAGATATATCCTAAAGTAGTATGTTTAAAAGAAAATATTCTCGTTGCATTACCATTTTGAGTAGATAAACTAGTCACATTTGCAGGTAAACCAGTTGCGTAATAAGAGATATTTACATCTGAACCTAAATTGAATCCTTTTATATCTCCAAATGGCCCTTCCAAAATTGAATCAGAAATATTCAAAATTGGATTTGTATAAGTAGTTCCCGTTGAAGCGATAGCGACTGTTGTAGAACCACAAATAGTATTAACTAAATTCACAACATTTGCGGCATCATTTTCTTGAGAATGAATAAGAACCCCTTTCTTGTTTTTAACAAAATTATTCAGAACCGTAATAGTAGCTGCATCTGGAGTATAATTATAACCGATCACAACAATATCAATATTGTTGGTGTTAATTAAATTTCGTAATGCAGTGCCATAACTATATGCTCCATCAAATATCGTGATACCTTGTACAGGAAAAGTACCTGTAGCACTAAAGTTTGCTGTTGAGGCCAATATTGCTCGAGAAGAATTTGCTGCACCTGAGGATCCTGGCTGATAAACACCGCCTCCAAGCCCCAATATCCTCATAGTACGAAAAATAAAAGTGATGCTTTTATTACAAGCTGTAGCTCCATTGGTACTATTTGCTGAAACTGCATAAGAAAAAATCCCTCCAGATACTGGCGTACCAGTTGCCGTCATGACTACATTTTGAGCACCTGTTGCCGTAAATGTTCCTGTTGCTGCGAAACTAACTCCATTTACTGAATTTGTTGTAATGGTATAAGCTCCAACATAAGTTACATTAACAGGAACAGTCATCGTATTTGTTGCAGTCATTGCTATTCCCGGAGCATAGCTGCCACTCGTCGTAATTCCTGCACAATTTGTTGTATAGGTTACAGGTTGTGGAGCGATAGTTACATTGAGAGAACACGTTGCTGATGCACCCGGAGCTCCAGAAACTGTTAGAATCGTTGTTCCGGCAGATGAGGGCATTCCTGTACCAGTTAACGTTACGTTTTGGAGCCCTAAAGTTGATAAATTGACTAATCCAGAAGTAAATGAGATTCCATTTGCTGTAGTAGTTGTAATAGTAGTTTGACCCGTTGCGGTCACATTAATCGGGAGCGTTATAGTATTTGAAGCAGACAGTGCAACATCTTGCATATATACTCCATTTTGAGTTGCTGTAGCACAATCAATTGTGTAAGCTACTGTAGAAACAGTTACAGGAATACCTGTGCAAGAACCCGTTGCTGTTGTGCTGGCATTAGAAGAAAGATTAAAACTATTTGTACCAGATGCGACTGGTGTGCCAGTCCCTAATAATTCGACACTTTGATTAGGTGTTGTATTATTAAATGTTCCTGTCCCACTAAAGGAATATCCATTTACGGTGTTAGTAGTCATACTCCAAAAACCAATAGTTGTGGGATTTACAGTTAATGTAATTTTATTTGAAGATGTCAAAGGAATTCCTATAAAATAGTCTCCTAATGGACTTATACTTCCACAATTTATTACAAAATCAACACTCGCTTTTTCTACAAAAATATTTGGCACACAAGAACTATCCACTCCGTTTAGCGAAATATTTACAGGATCTCCTGGATCTCCAATAGTATAGCCATTATTAGGTGTACCTGTACCGGGTAAATTCAAAATATAAGAACCTGCACTTGGAAAAGTACCATTCGTATTAAAATAATATCCATTTGTTGTGGTCGCAGAAACCGAATAAACTCCTGGCTGTGTGACTGTGACCGGAATGGATAAATAATTTGATAAATTCAAAGAAACACCTTGTTTAAAATTTCCAGATGCTGCTACTTGGGTACATTGTGTTAGAGAAATATCAAAAATCGCCGGAGGTAATGTCCCGCAAATACTTAACCATATATTTTGTATTTGACTCCAATAATCAAAGCATCCAGTAGTCAAATTATACAGTAATAATCCATCTGTCAAATTAGCTGGCGGAATAGCATCTCTTTGAGCCGTTGTTAATCTCGAAGTTAACATTCCTTTATTGTTACTCTCTAATTCAAATATGGCTCCCGCCTTCGCTTTTTCAGCCCCTGTACTTACTGTTCCGTCTTTTATTTTAGTATTATTTACTTGCGCAAAAATCGAAGAGAAACTGAATAAACTAAATACTATTAGAAATAGTTTTTTTTGTATTTTATGTATTTTTATTTTCATAATCGTGCTATTTAAATCTAGAATAATATGAATTGTTCCTAAGAATTTCAAGTTGTGAATACTCAAAATCCAGTAATTGTTTTTACTTCTTTTGTTCTACTATTAATTTTTCTAGTTTCTCAAGACGCTGATTCAGTGAGTTAGAAGCTTCTTTTAATTCTTTAATTTCTTTATTTTTTTCTTCAATTTTTTTACTTTGAATTTCGTTTATTTTGTTCTGCTCGATAATATGCAGATAAAGTTCTTCTGTCTTTTCTAATAATTGAACTGATAATTCGGATATATTAAATGAATAGCCTTCTTTTGTCTTAACTAATTCTTTGATAGACGTTATTCCAGGAAGATGATTGTTCTCTTTAATAAATTTCTCCGTTTCTGATAAAGGTTTGAATTTGTAATCCTTCTTAATATTTGAAAATCCATTAAAATAATCCTCAAATACATAATCTGCATAGTAACTGTTTACGGTAGTTATTGCGCCGTTAACTCTTAGTTTTTCATTAATAGCAGCAGATGGAGATGTATAACCAATTCCTACCCATCCATTTGTATAAATATCCTCTGTATTTAAAGTAGCGCCAATATTAGTTGTTGTACTAAACCAAGGTTCTTTTACAAGAACACCAAGATTCAGTTGATGTAATTGTGTGTCTTCGTCAGTATAATCTAATGTTCCAGCTGTTGTATTGACTTCCAATTTGGTTAATGTCTCAGCATCTCCAATTAAATCAATCATTTTAAATTCTGATGAAATGCCCTTTTCATCTTTATAAATTAATGACTGATTGGCACCATCATAGACTAATGAGGTCAAGGTTTCTACTCCTTTGACTAAAATTTCTAAATCTATAGGATTAGGTGTATTTGTTTCATCAGTGTAAGTCAGAGTATGTAAATCAAATACTTGTCCAAGCGGATCAGTACTTTGCGTTACAACGTCTCTCAGAGACGTAACAGTCTCTTTAATATCAACGGGAACTCCTCCTGCTTCATTGGTATAATTCGCAATAGTATTTCCTGCTGTCACAACTGGTACTATTGTCGTCAGCGTTTCATTGGCCTTGATAACAGCATTATCAATAAATCCACCTCCATCGGTTCCCACGCCGATAAGGTTGCCAGCAGAGGTGCTCACTACTTGCGAGGTTACTGCTGTGCCTGCTTCATTGGTATACGTGATCGCTCCTGTGCTAGTGTTTTGTGCCTGAGTTGTTAGTGTTTCATTGGCTTTAATAACTGCATTATCAATAAAACCACCTCCATCGGTTCCAACACCAATAAGGTTGCCAGCAGACGCACTCACAACTTGCGAAGTCACTGCCGTGCCTGCTTCATTGGTATAGGTGATGGCTCCTGTGCTAGTGTTTTGTGCCTGAGTTGTTAGTGTTTCATTGGCTTTGATAACTGCATTATCAATGAAACCTCCTCCATCGGTTCCCACGCCGATAAGGTTGCCAGCAGACGTACTCACTACTTGCGAAGTCACTGCCGTTACTTCTTCATTGGTGTACGTGATCGCTCCTGTGCTCGTGTTTTGTGCCTGAGTCGTTAGTGTTTCATTGGCTTTGATAACTGCATTATCAATAAATCCACCTCCATCGGTTCCAACACCAATAAGGTTGCCAGCAGAAGCACTCACGACTTGTGAAGTTACTCCCGTGCCTGCTTCATTGGTATACGTGATCGCTCCTGTGCTCGTATTTTGAACTTGGGTCGTTAGTGTTTCATTGGCTTTGATAACTGCATTATCAATAAAACCTCCTCCATCGGTTCCCACTCCGATAAGGTTGCCAGCAGAGGCGCTCACTACTTGCGAAGTCACTGTCGTTCCTGCTTCATTGGTATAGGTGATGGCTCCTGTGCTAGTGTTTTGTGCCTGAGTTGTTAGTGTTTCATTGGCTTTGATAACTGCATTATCAATAAATCCACCTCCATCGGTACCCACGCCGATAAGGTTGCCAGCAGACGTACTCACTACTTGCGAAGTCACTGCCGTTCCTGCTTCATTGGTGTACGTGATCGCTCCTGTGATAGTGTTTTGTGCCTGAGTCGTTAGTGTTTCATTGGCTTTGATAACTGCATTATCAATAAATCCACCTCCATCGGTTCCAACGCCGATAAGGTTGCCAGCAGACGCACTCACAACTTGCGAAGTCACTGCCGTTCCTGCTTCATTGGTATACGTGATCGCTCCTGTGCTAGTGTTTTGTGCCTGAGTTGTTAGTGTTTCATTAGCTTTGATAACTGCATTATCAATGAAACCTCCTCCATCGGTTCCAACTCCGATAAGGTTGCCAGCAGAGGTACTTACTACTTGTGAAGTTACTGCTGTGCCTGCTTCATTGGTGTACGTAATCGCTCCAGTGATAGTGTTTTGAGCTTGGGTCGTTAATGTTTCATTGGCTTTGATAACTGCATTATCAATAAATCCACCTCCATCGGTTCCCACGCCGATAAGGTTACCAGCAGAGGCGCTCACTACTTGCGAGGTTACTGCCGTGCCTGCTTCATTGGTATAGGTAATGGCTCCTGTACTCGTATTTTGAGCTTGGGTCGTTAGTGTTTCATTGGCTTTGATAACTGCATTATCGATAAATCCTCCTCCATCGGTTCCAACACCAATAAGGTTACCAGCAGTTGCACTCACAACTTGCGAAGTCACTGCCGTGCCTGCTTCATTGGTATAGGTGATCGCTCCAGTGCTCGTATTTTGAGCTTGGGTCGTTAATGTTTCATTGGCTTTAATAACTGCATTATCAATAAATCCTCCTCCATCGGTTCCAACTCCGATAAGGTTGCCAGCAGAGGTACTTACTACTTGTGAAGTTACTGCTGTGCCTGCTTCATTGGTGTACGTAATCGCTCCAGTGATAGTGTTTTGAGCTTGGGTCGTTAATGTTTCATTGGCTTTGATAACTGCATTATCAATAAATCCACCTCCATCGGTTCCCACGCCGATAAGGTTACCAGCAGAGGCGCTCACTACTTGCGAGGTTACTGCCGTGCCTGCTTCATTGGTATAGGTAATGGCTCCTGTACTCGTATTTTGAGCTTGGGTCGTTAGTGTTTCATTGGCTTTGATAACTGCATTATCAATGAAACCTCCTCCATCGGTTCCCACGCCGATAAGGTTGCCAGCAGACGTACTCACTACTTGCGAAGTCACTGCCGTGCCTGCTTCATTGGTATAGGTGATCGCTCCAGTGCTCGTATTTTGAGCTTGGGTCGTTAATGTTTCATTGGCTTTAATAACTGCATTATCAATAAAACCTCCTCCATCGGTTCCAACTCCGATAAGGTTGCCAGCAGACGCACTCACAACTTGCGAAGTCACTGCCGTGCCTGCTTCATTGGTATACGTGATCGCTCCAGTACTCGTGTTTTGTGCCTGAGTTGTTAGTGTTTCATTGGCTTTAATAACTGCATTATCGATAAATCCTCCTCCATCGGTACCCACGCCGATAAGGTTACCAGCAGAGGCGCTCACTACTTGCGAGGTTACTGCCGTTCCTGCTTCATTGGTATACGTGATCGCTCCTGTGCTAGTGTTTTGTGCCTGAGTTGTTAGTGTTTCATTGGCTTTGATAACTGCATTATCAATGAAACCTCCTCCATCGGTTCCCACGCCGATAAGGTTGCCAGCAGACGTACTCACTACTTGCGAAGTCACTGCCGTTCCTGCTTCATTGGTGTACGTGATCGCTCCTGTGCTCGTGTTTTGTGCCTGAGTCGTTAGTGTTTCATTGGCTTTGATAACTGCATTATCAATAAATCCACCTCCATCGGTTCCAACACCAATAAGGTTACCAGCAGAGGCGCTCACTACTTGCGAGGTTACTGCCGTGCCTGCTTCATTGGTATAGGTAATGGCTCCTGTACTCGTATTTTGAGCTTGGGTCGTTAGTGTTTCATTGGCTTTGATAACTGCATTATCGATAAATCCTCCTCCATCGGTTCCAACACCAATAAGGTTACCAGCAGAGGCGCTCACTACTTGCGAGGTTACTGCCGTGCCTGCTTCATTGGTATAGGTAATGGCTCCTGTACTCGTATTTTGAGCTTGGGTCGTTAGTGTTTCATTGGCTTTGATAATTGTTCTAATATCAACAATTTGTGTAGTCCCCGATCCGTCTACATAAGTAAATTCTTGAGTAGAGGGATTATAAATAACTGTATTAGGAATCGAAGCAATTTCACTTGAAACAACAATTCTGTTCCATTTATTATTGTACCAATAGTAATAACCTGGTGTTATATCTGAAATAATCTCTGTATTAAAAACTAATAAGCTATTTATATTACCGTTTAGAATTGTTGTTACATCTGTTGAACCAGTTAACTTTATTCTCGGAATTAATACACCTTTATCATTAGAAACAACTTCTAATTGAGAAGAAGTATTTGGCATAGAAGTTCCGATACCAACCTGAGAATAAGCTGCAAAACTACCTGAAAATAAAATTAAAAAAAGTAATTTATTCTTCATAAGATTGAATTATTAGAGTTATAACAATTTATTATAATGAAAATCTAAAAATGAAATAAAAAAAATCGAATGCTTTTTCTATTAAGTATCCTCAAAAAATCATACGCTACAAAATATTTAATGGCAGAAAAAAATTAAGGTTTGAAAAAACTTTATTTATATCTACAAAATGGGCAAAAAAAACTACTTAATAACAAGTAATTTCGTAGATGATATTTTCAATAGAAAAATTCAATAACAAAAAAGATGTGTTCTAAAAATTATTATTTTAAAACAACTAATAAGAAAAAAGACAAGCATCTCATCTCCATTGAGACACTTGCCTTTTTACAAAAATCATGGTTTGATTTTATAGAATACTTATTTATTGAACAATACTGTCGCCATCGCTTTGTCTTGTTTTTGAGAAATGTTAATAATACCTGCTGTTGATAAACTATCAACCCCTGTTAGTTTTAAGGCAATGTTCTTGTCGCCTTTTTGTTCTACGTCTGGAATAACAAGTACCTGAATATCGGCTTCCATATTGTCACAGTTTCCGGCAATAACTAGATCGTGGCTATTTAAAATCACAAAATCTTTATTTAGTACTGCTGTAGTATTGGTTGCATCAACATCAAATTTAACTCGAATGTCCGAGCCAGAGCAATTCACTAGCTGCTTACCGTCACTTACTTTAGTAAAAAATACTTTGAACATGGCTACTGGCAAAACACTAGACTCGTTTCTATTAGATAATTTTGAAATTTGTAATTCAGCAGCCTGATCTTTTATTTTTTGGATATGAGAAATCGTTCTAGCACCTCCTAGGAATTCTACCATCGACTCTACACTATTTGATTCTACTCCTGTCAAAACTAGTTGAACAGATTCGACATCTTCAAATAAATTATCATCTTTAGTTTTTACTGATAATTTTGCAGAAGATTGATCTACAGGTATTTTTAATACAGTTTTAGTATCTCCAAAAAAGTCCTGACCTTCAGTTGCCGATCCATTTCCAAACATATAATTAAGCTGTAAAGCTTTTGAAGTTTTGTTCACCAAAGGCTTTCCATCTTGACTAAATAAACCCAATTCATAACTTAAAGATCCTTTCTCCTCTGCATCCGAACCTCCTACAAAACGAACTACGGCTGCTTGATTGATGATATTTATTTTAGCTTCTTCTTTGGCTATGTAGGTATATTCTGGTGAAGATAATTTCACATTAAAATACTCCGAATCCTCAAAATAAGAATCGCTTTTAATTGGAATCTCAATCGTCTTTTCAATCAAAGAGCCAGTTGCAAAATCAGATGGTAGAAACGATAAAACTCCTTCCGATGGCAAATAATCTTCTCCTGAAGCGGTTCCGTCTGAAAGACATTTATAACTTATCTTAACAGGCATTCTCACTCCGTCTTTACGTAGGAAACCAGACAATATTACTCGTACACTTGCTGTCATAATACCATTTAATGGCTCCGACACAGAAATATCATTAATCGTTGCTCCTTGACTTATTTTGGTTATTCTACCTCCAATATTTGTACCTGTTCCTAAAGCAATCATCTCTCCTGTTGGCAAGATGATTAAGGAAGCATAATGTCCTTCTTTACTACCTTTTACATAATTTTTATCAAATACAAGATTTCCTTTAGTATCAAATTTTACAATACTAAAATCTTTTGCTGTTGTCGCATAAATATCGTTATCCTCAGACACATACAATTCTTTTAAGGCATGAGCTATTTTTTTTTCAAAAATAAGTTTACCATTTTGTTTAGTTTTTATCACTACACCTTGCCCTTCTTTCCCTCCAATAGCAACAATATTGGTGTCTTCACCTCTTTTTATTGATGTTAATGGTGTGTCTGTTTCCTGATTGAAAACCATAGTACCATCGAATCGCAATCCTAACATACGCCCTCGATCAAATTCTTCTGCCGATGCATATATGTAGCCAGAAGGATCTACCTCTAGAGCAGTAAAAATACCATCTACATTACTATAGGTTTTGTCAAAAATAACTTGACCATCCATCCGAATACGTGTTATTCTTGGAGAATTCCCTGAACCGTATCCACCACCACCGATAGCTAACAAACTCTCATCTTCTAAGAGTTTAAACTCTTTATAAACTCCTCCGGCAATAGGCGAAATCTGATGAAAAATTTCAACTCCTGAGGTATCTAATTTTAGTAAAACACCTGATCCATTGCTATTATCTACTGAGCTCCCCATCGAAAGAATATTATTGTTCTCATCTATGATTAGACCGTGAAGTACTGTACTATTGTCAAAAAATTTATCGAAGATAATTTTTCCTTCCAAAGTAAATTTTACAATTCGCCCCTGTTGCAAAATGCCTCCGGACACCCCAACTGCTATAAAGTTACCTTCTAAATCTTCTTTGACTGTGGTGAAATAACCTCCATCATTTTCTCCAAAAACTTTATCAAAAACAGGTGTTCCTTTAGAATCAAAAAGAGAAATTCTTCCGGCACCTACATTTAATGTTCCTCCACCAACTGCCAAAAAGGAACCCTTTTTAGTAACAACAATATCACGATAGGAATCTATTCCACGATTTACTATGGTTCGTTCAAAGAGCACTTTTCCGTCTTCCGATAATTTAGTTATATACGCTTTTGAGCTACCTCCACCTGCAATGATCAGATCACCTGATTCTAGAGGAACTACTTTATTTACGGTACTATTTCCTTCGCTTAAATTCTTATTAAAAACTACGGGCATCTCCTGAGCATAAGTGGCAAAGCAGCCAATCATAATCAATAATTGTGTAAATTTTTTTATCATGTTAAAGGATTTATTTGTTTAATTTATTATTTTAAAGTAATAACAGTTCTCCTGTTCTCTCTTGAAATTTGTTCAATTTCATTTTCTGACATTCCGGGTTGAATGCGTCTCAAAGGATTATTATCCCCATTGTATCGAAGAATGAATGATTCACTAGGAATCCCTTTTGCCATCAAGTAATTTCGAACAACTTCTGCTCTTCTTTTGGATAACTCCAGATTATATAATTCTGTTCCTACTGTATCTGTATTACCACTGAGGTCAATTACTGCTTTTTTATTTAAAGTCCACAATTGATAAATATTATCCAAAATAAATAATTCCTCTGTCTTCAAAGTTGCCTTATTAAAATCAAAATGTACTAATTTGTATATTTCTTCATCTGGAAGAGCAACCAGTTCTTCAACAACTTTCGATCCTACACCAGAACCACCAATAGGTCCAGCTTTAACAGTTTTATTAAAGGCATCCATAATTGAAAGCATCGGATCAGGAGATTCGACTATATAAACACATTTGTTTGTCAGATTATCCTCTTCGCTGTTTTTTCGATCAGAAGAAAAATAATATTTCTTATTGATTACATCATAAACAGGGTTCGAATCATCAAAATGAGTATTGATTGGGTATGGAAAATGAAATATTGTTGCATCTGCTTCTTTTAAGTTCGTAACAAAAATATCCTGACCTCCATATCCTTTGTGACCATTAGATGAAAAATGCAAGCTGTTTCCTTCTACATAAGGAAATAATTCATCTCCATTAGTATTGATTTTTGGCCCTAAGTTTACTGGCTTACCAAAATTCTTCCGCTTTTTATCATAATCTACATAATAAATATCCACTCCTCCATATCCTCCCGGCATATCCGAGGCAAAATATAAACGGCTTCCATCTTCTGAAATACTTGGATGCAAAAAAGAATATTTATTAGATTTTGGACAGAAATTTTTTGAAATTATTACCGGTCGAGACCATTTGTCACTCCCTTCTTTTCTGTTTTCTACATACAATTGCAAATTGTTAATCTCTCCAAAAGGCTTATCGCCTATCTTAGAGGAGCGCAATTTGTTTAGCGTAAAAATAACTGAGTTACCATTGTTATAAAAAGAAACTGGCCCAGCCTGAAAAATAGTTCTTAATTCTGAGAAAGGAACGATTTCTCCAGTGCTTGTAAATCGATACAACTTTGAATTAGTACTTAACGATTTTAATCTGAATTTGTCTACCTCATTTGCCAGAAAAACAATTCCGCCTTGGTAAGGAGCTACTCCATACACGTAACTACCATCGACTATAGATCCAAATTCGAATTTACTAACTATCAATCCTGTATTTCTAGCCTGATCGCCATAATACTGATAGTATTCTAATAAAGATTTCTCTAAATTATTAAAACGTACATTTCCTCGCATATTCTTATGATAATATTTTACCACTTCAACACCTCTGGAAATTGATCCGTTTCGTTTTAATAAATCCAGATATAGACACACATCATTTGGTGTGAATCCACGATTATGCTCATTATGCAAACTATTGTATAATTCTAAACTCTTGGCATACTCATTAATATCATTGTATACCCTTGCCAGTAAAAGGGCTGACTCTCCTACTTCATATTTTGAAGAAGATTCACTGACTATCGAATAATTAAGTATTTTTATTGCACGTTCATAATTTTTTAGTTCGAAAGCTCTCAGAGCCCTTTTATAGGAAGATCCTAATTTTCCTGGCGGCACTTTTTTGAAATCCGCTTTTAAATCAGACGAAAAAGTCAATTGTGTAAAAGCGAGTAAGGCTAAAAATAATATATTTTTTCTTTTCATTTTTATATAGTTTTTAAAAGTATGACGGTCTTACAATTTTTTCTCTATTACTAAATCGGTAACTTAATGAAAACTCATGTGAGCCTGAATTTATCCTGTTTAATTTTCCTATTTGTCCATAATCATAGGAATAACTAAACTTTAACCCCGGGGTTAACTGAAATTGTGTTAAAAACAATATTGATTCATCTTGGCGCCAACCAGCTCCTATCCAAAAAAAATCATGTATCAAAAAATTAGCTTGTGCTTCTGCCTGAATGTCAAAATTTCCTTTCTTTAATAAAACAGACGGCCTAAATTTTAAATCTCCACTAAGATCAAATAAATAACCTGTGTAGAAATACATTACTTTCTCACTATCCAACTTAAAATCATTATTAGATGACACATCTATTTTTGAAAATGATGGTATCGAGAATCCTGCAAAAAAACGATCTGAAAAATAATTAATACCAAAACCTATATCGCCTCTTGTAAAATTTCTTGGCTCGTTAAATCGGGGATCATTATCTACATTGTTAAGCAAATTATTATCTTCCTTAAATACCCCAATTCCCGTTGTAAAACCTAACGCCAGAAAGGAATTGTCTCCTAGTCTAACATTTTGTGACAGTAATACATTTATTTTTGTATCGCTGTCAACACCAATTTCGTCGCGAGAAACAATAGCGCCTAAACTAGTCTTTCCACCTCCTACTGGAGTATAAAAACTTACTACTCCTGTTTTAGGTGCACCTGGTACTCCAACCCATTGGTACCGATACATTACATTTACACTAGAATATTCATCCATAGACATAAATGCGGGATTAATTAGAGAACTGTTGTAGATGTATTGTGAATATAAAGGAGACTGCTGAGCATTTACACCTACGCTAAATAATCCTATTAAAAACAAAATTTTTGATTTTTTAAGAATTTTCATGTTATTTTTTTTATTATGAATAATTTTATTTTTTATCTAATTCTCTTATTTAAGTACATGTTTTGAAAGAGAGAATTTGAAAATTTTTGTGTGGAAATGAATTACTGACAGTGTAAGGATTTAAGACCTTACACCACCAGTAATCTATTTTTTTATCTTTTTAGAACTAAAAATCCTTTGTATTGATGTTCAACTTGTTTACGAACAATTGTGATGAAATAGAAATAGGTTCCGTTTTCTAAATCTTTACCTCTAAATTGTCCATCAAAGATTGTAGATTGATTATCATAACCTCTTACTTTGAAAACTTCTACTCCCCAACGATCAACAATAGTAACGGTGTTATCTTTATATTTCTCTATATTTCCAATAGCGAAGTAGTCATTTATTCCGTCTCCATTTGCCGAAACAGCATCTGCAACTTCTATCAAATCATTTTTGACGATAACCTTACCTGGTTCCAAAGTGAATTCATAAGAAGGTAGTTCGTTTTCACGTGTCTCAAAAATTACGTCATTCACGTTACCTTTTATTTCTATGCTCTCATTGTTCTTTCTTTTGCTTCCAACTTTTACTTCAAACTCAGCTGAATTTTGACCCGCTGGAATGATCACAAATTTGCTCATACTTAAGTCGCTGTAAGAACTAAATACGTTATCTAGATTTACATAAATATCTTCAGTAGCCGTTATTCCACTAGGCAAACTGGCTGTTAAAATTACAGATTCTTCATCTAGGTAAGCTGTCCCTGAAGAAATACTTATGATTCTATTGTTTGCATCTTCTCGCTCTAAGTCTATGATAGCTATCGAAGCTTTATTCGCAAAAATATCCTAGGTAAAACCTGTTGTAGCTGCTCCTTCAAGTTCTACTGTCTCATCCGACTCTAAAACACGATCTGTTAATGCTCTTACAGGAATAGTAACCGAATTGGATCCTGCTGGAATAGTTGCCGTTCCTGTTAAAGTGGAATAATCCACACCGTCATCCGTTGTCCCTCCAATATTATAATTAACTACCTGCGCAACTCCTGTAGTTATTCCTGAAGGCAAACTAATTACCAAATTGGTACTTGAACCTTCGCTAATACTACTAATCTCTGGTAAAATACTTAGCACTTTATTTGCTGGATTATTTCCTGTTTCATCCGTAATGGTAATTGTTGAAACATTATTTGATCCCCAAGTAAATCCATTAGTAGCAGCACCTGTTACAACAATCGTTTCATCTGATTCAAGAACCAAATCATTCAAAGTAGTAACATCCAGATTAACTGAATTTGCTCCTGCAGGAATTGTTACTTTACCCGTTAAACTTCCAAAATCTGAATCTTTTGAGGCTGTACCTCCTATTGCATAATTTACAATGAGACTATTGTCTGTCGTTATTCCATTTGGTAAGCTTATTATTAATGAAGTACTATTTCCCTCAGAAACATTCATTGTAGCTGGTAAAATACTCAATACTTTATTAGCTGGATTGTTGCCTGTTTCATCTGTAATAGTGACAGTCGCAACATTTCTCACACCCCAAGTAAAACTAGATGTCTCTGCACCTGTAAATACTATGGTTTCTGGAGATTCAATTGCACCGTCATTCAAAGCCTCAACAGGAATGGTGAAAGAACCAGAACCAGCTGGAATTATTACCGTACCAGTTAAAGGTCTAAAATCTGATATTCCTGCTGTACCACTTAATGTGTAATTTACATTCAGATCTTGAGCTGTCGTGATTCCTGTTGGTAAACTTACTGTCAAATTAGTAGTAGCACCTTCAGCTACGGTAGCTGTAGTGGGAATAATACTCAATACTTTATTTGCTGGATTGTTTCCTGTAGCATCTGTAATAGTTACAATAGCAGTATTTGCAGCAACATTCCACGTAAAGCTTGGAGTAGTTCCTCCAGTTAGAATTACGGTTTCATCAGTCTCTATGACACCATCTGCTAAAGTTGATATACTAATTGTTGCTGAATTTTGACCTGCTCCAATAGTTACAGTTCCGTTCAACAACCTATAATCTGAAGCGCTCAGAGCTGTTCCCGATATTGTATAATTAACAGCTAAGGCAACTGCCGTACTTACTCCTGTTGGCAAACTTACGGTAATTGTACTGAGACCACCTTCGAGTACACTTGTTGTTATAGGAGAGAAACTCAAAACCTTATTAGCAGGATCATCTACATTTTTAATTGTCACTGTAGAAGTATTAACAGATGGGTTCCATGTAAATCCTGAAGTAATAGCACCCGTTACTACAATAGTTTCATCAGATTCAATTGCTGAATCAGTTAAAGCCGCTACGTTTATTGTAGCAGAACTAGAACCTGCGGGAATCGTTACAGAACCTGTCAAGGCAGTAAAATCAGTTCCACTTGTAGCAGTACCAGAAACTGTATAATTTACAATCAATGGATTAGCTGTTATAATACTATTTGGTAAACTCACTGTCAAAGTAGTAGCCATACCCTCGTCCACATTAACCGTATCTGGTGTAATAGTCAACACCTTATTAGCAGGATTATTTCCTGTAGCATCATTTATTGTTACTGTAGAAACATTATTTATACCCCAAGTATATCCATTGGTGGTAGCTCCAGTTAATACTACCGTTTCGTTTGATTCCAGAATGTTATCCGTTAAACCTGATACATTAAGCGTAGCCGAATTTTGACCAGCTGCAATGGTTACAGTTCCGCTCAATGCTGCATAATCTGTAGTACCAGTTGCTGTTCCCGAAACCGTGTAATTTACTAATAATAAACTTGATACTGTAATTCCTGTTGGCAAACTGACCGTCAAATTAGTACTAGTACCTTCGACTACATTTGTTGTAGTTGGCAAAATACTTAGTACTTTATTGGCAGGATTATTTCCTGTAGCATCCGTAAGCGTTACCGTTGCACTATTAGCAGAAGCATTCCATGTAAATCCTGGAGTAACTCCTTCTGTTAAAATTACAGTTTCGTCTGATTCAATAACACCATCTGTTAAAGCAGAAACATTAATGGTTCCAGAATTTTGCCCTGCTCCAATAGTTACCGTTCCACTCAATGCTGTATAATCGGACCCACTTGTAGCGGTTCCTGAAACTGTATAATTGACAACAACAGCAGTAGCAGTAGTAATACCTGTTGGTAGACTTACTGTTATCAAACTACTACTTCCTTCAGCAGTACTTATGGTTATTGGAGAAAAACTCAATACCTTACTAGCTGGGTCGTCTACATTCGTAATTGTTACTGTTGAAATGTTGTTAGTCGGACTCCATGTAAATCCGGCTGTTGTAGCTCCTGTAACCACAAGTGTTTCATCAGATTCGATTGCCGAATCACTTAAAGCAGCAATCGTTATTGTAGCCGAACCAGAACCAGCAGGAATTGTTACACTTCCCGTTAAAGCAGTATAATCTGTAGCGCTTGTAGCTGTTCCTGCAATGGTATAATTGACAATAAGGGCAGCAGCGGTAGTTACTCCCGTTGGCAAACTTACCGTTAAGTCGGTACTAGTACCTTCATCAGTACTCACTGATGTTGGATTTATGCTCAATACTCTGCTAGCAACACTAGTTACATCTGTTATTGTAACAGTAGAGCTACTGGCAGATGGGCTCCAAGTAAAACCAGCTGTTGTAGCTCCTGTTACAGTAACCGTTTCACTTGACTCTATAATGCTATCGCTTGAAGATGAAACATTAATAGTAGCTGATCCTTGTCCTGCTGGAATTGTTACACTTCCTGTTAAGGCAGTATAATCGGTATCACTTGTAGCAGTGCCTCCTATAGTATAATTAACTAGCAATGCATTAGCAGTAGTTACCCCTGTTGGTAAACTCACAGTTAAAGCAGTATTACTTCCCTCTGCAACGTTTACTGTTGTTGGTGTAATACTCAATACTTTTTATTAGCTGCACTAGTTACATCAGTTATTGTTACTGTGGATGAACTCGCTGAAGGACTCCAAGTAAAACCAGATGTTGTACCGCCTGTAACTACAACTGTCTCGTCAGATTCTATAATTCCGTCGGTTAAGGCTGATACATTAATTGTGGCAGACCCTTGTCCAACAGGAATGGTTACACTTCCTGACAATGCGGTATAATCTGTAGCACTAGTTGCTGTTCCTGAAACTATATAATTAACAACAATTGAAGTAGCAGTAGTAATACCAGTTGGTAAACTTACCGTTAAAACAGTAGCTGTTCCTTCAGCTGTACTTACCGTTGCTGGCGTGATACTTAATACTTTATTCGCTGCATTAGTTACATCTGTTATTGTGATTGTTGCAATATTTGCAGATGGATTCCATGTAAATCCTGCTGTTGTTGCACCTGTAATTATTACTGTTTCACTAGATTCAATTAAACTATCCGCTGAAGCTGCTAATGTTATAGTGGCAGAACCCTGCCCAGCTGGAATTGTTACACTTCCTGTCAAAGCCGTATAATCTGTACCACTAATAGCAGTTCCTGATACCGTATAATTAACAGCAAGAGCATTAGCTGTTGTTACTCCTGTTGGCAAACTAATGGTTAAAATAGTATTACTTCCTTCTGCAACATCTACAGTTGATGGTGTAATGCTTAATACCTTACTTGCTGGATCACTTACGTCTGTGATGGTTACAGTAGCGGTATTTGCTGAAACATTCCAAGTAAAACCTGTTAAAGGAGTAGCTGTAATTGTTCCACCAGTAAGAATTACTGTTTCGTTGGATTCTATTGCCCCATCTGTCAAAGCCGACATATTAATTGTAATCGAATTTTGTCCTGCTGGAATTGTTACACTTCCAGTCAAAGCAGTATAATCAGTTCCACTGGTAGCAGTACCTGTCACAGTATAATCTGCCGTAATCGGAGAAGTACTTGTTATTCCAGTTGGTAAACTTACTGTTAAAACTGTCGTTGTTCCTTCTGCTGTACTTACAGTAGTTGGGCTAAAACTTAATGTTTTGTTTGCTGGACTTGTTACATCGGTAATTGTGACTGTTGAATTACTTGCAGAAGCATTCCATGTAAATCCTGACGTCGTACCACCTGTTAATATTACCGTTTCATCTGGTTCTATTGAGATATCGCTTAAACTAGCAACCGTAATAGTGGTAGAACCTGATCCTGCGGGTATAATTACCGTACCGCTCAAAGCGTTATAGTCTGTAGCGCTTGTCGCCGTTCCTGATATCGTATAACTTACAGTTAGCGGACTTGCTACAATGACCCCTGTAGGCAAACTAATTGTTAAAGTTGTGCTGCCTCCTTCTACAATGCTTACTGTTGCAGGTGTTATACTCAACACTTTACTTGCTGCATTACTTACATCTGTAATAGTTACTGTAGCTACATCGCTGCTTCCCCAAGTATAACCAGCAGTTGTACCTCCTGTTACAATTACCGTTTCGTTTGCCTCTATCAAACTATCCGTTAGAGCAGCTACTGTTATCGTCGCTGAACCGGAACCAGCTGGAATCGTTACGGATCCTGTTAAAGCGGTATAGTCTGTAACACTTGTAGCCGTTCCTGATACTGTATAACTCACCACAAGCGGACTTGCAACAGTTATACCTGTAGGCAGACTTACTGTTAAAGTAGTAGGACTTCCCTCGGCAACACTTACCGCAGTAGGGGTAATATTTAGTATCTTACTTGCTGCACTCGTGACATCCGTAATGGTAATTGTACTTGTATTTGCTGAGCTACTCCATGTAAATCCAGTTAAAGGGCTTCCTGTTATAGCTCCTCCTGTCAAGATAATCGTCTCATTCGGTTCTATAATACTATCGGTCAAAGGTGTTACAGCTATTGATACAGAATTTTGTCCTGCAACTATAGTACCTGTACCACTTAAAGCAGTAAAATCACTGCCGCTACTTGCCGTACCACTAACTGCATAATTGAATGTAATATCATTCACTGCCGTAATACCTGATGGTAAACTTACTACAACCGAAGTAGCTGTACCTTCTGGTGTGCTGATGGTTGTGGGTACAAAACTTAAAAACTTATCTGATGCTGGATTTGCATCTGTTATGGTTACGGTAGTGGTTTTATTTGCTGCTACAGTAGTCCATTCTGAACCTTCTATAGATGTAACTGTCGTTCCTGTTAGAGTAATAGTTTCATTTGTTTCTAAAACATTATCAGACAATGCCGCCACATTTATATCTACTGAATTTTGACCTGCAGGAATTGTTACAGAACCAGAAAGTGTGGTGCAATCTGTACCATTTATACCTGTTCCTGTTATAGTGTAATCAGCAATTGTATTGGTGACCAAAGTGATCCCTGTAGGAAAGCCTACTTTGATAATTTGAGTTGAACCTTCAGCAACAGTTGCAGTAGCTGGAGTAATACTCAATGCGATAGTGGCTGGATTAGTATTGGTTGCCAATGTAAAAAAATCTCCAGTATTGAAGTTAATATCACATGCCAAATAAGCTATTGAACCTACAGTATAAGTAGTCAGAGGAATGTATTCGTCTCCTGCATCAAAAGTTGGATTGGTTGAACGAACCAAATAAACTTTTCCACTAGCTCCTATTGTCGAAGGAACTGCAAATTTAACGATCCCTACATTTCCTGTTTCCTGAATTTTCCAAATTCTTGTGTAGCGAGTGTCTACTCCATGACCATTAGTCGTAGGAGTACTAAAAGTAGCCGCTGCACCATCATCTCCCCAAACCATAAAGTTTTTATCCGATCCAAAAGCAGCAGTATTACCTGCATTGGTCGGTTCTATGGTTGTCAAACCTATCGTTACCTGAAAACCTGTGTTTACAGATTGACTTTCTTTTTGGTTTAGACTACTTAAATCGTCTCTACCAATACCTGCTATATTTTTTCCGTACGCAGCATTAGCAGTCGCATTCCATATAATACCAGAACCAGAATCTAAATAATTCTGTGCTACTGTTTGATCTAAACTTACTCCATATTTTATTCCCAGATAAGAGTTCACGCGTTGTTTCTCAGCAAGCGTCAACTCTCTTTCATAGGCAATAACCTCTTGCATAAGACCATTAAATTCTTCTGGCTGTGACCCTAATATAGCACCTTGTGCTGTTTGTATAAAATCAGGATTAGGAGTTGTTGACGCATTTTTACCATCAAGAGATAATATTCCGGAACCTGTAACATTATAGCGCCAAGAAAACCCTTGTATGTGAGTTTTTCCTGCGGTCATTGGGATACTAGGAGCATTAGGCCAATCTCCATCATACCAATAAGGATTCCCCCCAGTTGCACCCATAACTGGAGTATTTGCAGTTCCTGGAGCTGCTAATGTGGTTGAACCTCCAAATCCAAAAGTATCTTGAGCACCTGCCACACTTGTTTTATTAAGAACTACATGAAGGGTTCCGTTAAGATTATCAGCCGTAAAGGGAGCATTTGTTACTACTCTACTTCGCAAAAATTTATTTGTAACAAAATTAATAGCGGGATGAAAATTATAAACTGCTGCTGCTGCTGTAAGTGTAGGTTGAGCAGTAGCATTTGTTTGATCAAAATTATTAGGGGTAGCAATTCCTGATTGATCTGCCCAATTGCTTACATTGGTTCCCGAGGTTGTAATACCCACTTCTGGTTTTAGCCAAATACGTAAATTAGCACTTACACCTCCGGGAGCCGTTTGGGAAAATCCCGCCATGCTACATTGTAGCAAGAATATGATAATTCGTAATTTTAATTTCATATTTATTGGTTTTTAAAATTTAATGATTAGTAATTATTTTGTTATGCTTTCTTAGCTATAAAATTTAGATATTGCCTTATCTCAACTTCTTGTCTTATTAATTGTTTATCAATTTTTGTCCTTAATATTATAATGCTCAAATCCCAAAACAAAAAAGAGCTTTTAGCATTTTAAATTCAATTATATATAAGAAACAAATCAGAATAAAATCATAATTTTTATATGTGAACAAATTTCTCCTCTCCAATCATTCACAAATCAAAATAGTCAATATATTAAAGACATAACGATCATTTAAAGCAAAGGTAAATACAATAAAACCAATAGTTTGTAGAAAAAAAACAGTTTTTAGTAGAATTAATTCTACAAAAAACCGTTACTTTTTTCTTAAAAAAATGTAAGAAATATTTGGAGTGAAATTTTAAATTTTTATAATTGCAACTCGAATAACAGTAAAATAAGATTACGAGCTTTATTACCTTGCTTAAAAAAGCATGGCAAACACAATAGAGAAAAATCTAGAGAAAAAATCAGGAAGACTTATTGTAAAAAATTTATACCTATATATAAGAGAGAAAATATTCTTAGTTTGCTATTTGGTATCTTATAATCACAGCACGATAAAGCAAACTAACAAATTGGCCTAAAAGAATAAAGCCCAAGTACTTTAATTGCAATAAAAAAATTAGAAAAGTGAATTTTATATGACTCTAAAAAAGAAATTAGAATCATGACTTTACAAATTAGATCTAGGTAAAACGGGGATAATCGAGAAATAAGAAAGTTGTTTTGCTTCAAGTTAATAAATATTCATCTTAAAGACATCGATAAGTTCTACCAAAGTACGTATTTTAAGTTTCTCGTACATTCTATTCTTATACGTGCTTACTGTAGACATCTGAATATTTAATTTATTTGCAATTTCGAGATTGCCATTACCAATTACGAGTAATTCGGCAATTTCAAATTCTCTTTTTGACAAAACATCCAATGGGTTCATTTCTATTTTGTGCAGTGCTGCCTGAATTATTTTTTCGACAATTTCAGCCGAAATATAACTGCCGCCTTCTAAAATAGTTTTTACGGCCGTTACTATTATTTTTTCACAAGACAGTTTATTTAAATAGCCGTGAGCACCTAAAAGAATATATTTGTAAGCACTTCGCTGATCATACGTTGAAAAGATTAAAATTTTAATATTAGGTTGTATTACTTTTATTTCAGCGAGTATTTCTCTACTTTTTCCTCCGGAAATATTAATTTCTAAAATTAAGAGGTCAAAAGTTTCTTGCTTTAAAAGCGTAATTGTTTCACAGAAACTTTCTGCATTTGAAATATTAACATCTTCGATCTGGTCTTTAAGAACCATACCAACCCCAATCCTTACAACCAGATGATCATCGACTATTAAAATTTTAAATGCCATTTGTTAAGCTTATTTAAATTACTTAGTATTGAAAAAATTCCTTACATACTTTTAAAAATCAAAAGAAAATCATGCTTTAAAATTCTTCTAATATTCTAACAAAAAACAAATTATTTTACTTGAGGATAAAACAAAAAACCAATATTAATATTTAACATATAATGCTAAAGTACAAATTAAATGTTAAGACATCTTACAAAATAAAAAAAAATTAACATTATATCGTTGATACACAGATATTAATAGCTAAAAATAAATAATATTTCTTACAATTATTGTAATTTTAATAAAATAAAAGTGGGTAATACAATATTGTCTTACTAAAATGGGATTGCTCTTCTGTAATAATAATGAGTTAATTTTTGTACCAAATTACATTTGTGCATTCATAGACAACGAAAAAGCCATAGTAAATTCTTTAAAAAAGATAATAAAATTATAATATAATCATATTTTAGACTTTATTTTAATTATTTTTCAAGAATTTGGAGAGGTGGGCCTTTCATCTCTGGATCTTTTGCTTTAGGATCAAATAAATGTAATACCGTTGGCGCAATTTGATTACTAAAAATCTGTTCACTAGAAATTACTTCTCCCTTTGGTTGAATACCGTTTCCAAAAATCACTAACCAAACCTGATCTGCACCGGCAATTTTTGAGCCATGGCTCTTCCACTCATCCAATGGATCTGTGCCACGGCCATGATCTGTCGATACAATAAAAATAGTGTTGTCTTTGTAAAAAGAATCTTTTTGGGTAAAATTCCATAATTCCTGAATCAGGCCATCGCTGGCATTCGCCGATTTTAGGTAGGCCTGATAATTGCCATCATGAGCAAAATCATCTGTTTCTCCCAAAGAAATATACACCAATTCGGGATGTTCTTTTTTCATGTATTCCAGCGCGTAATTTGAAGTAAAAGCATCAAATCGAACAGAGTCCCAAGGCGAAGGAACCTTAGTTTGCATTTCGTTTAAAAACATCTCTCGAGGAGAAAGTTCACCTTCCTTTGCGGCTTCAAAACCTGCATTTACAGGTATTCCCGAGCGTTCTTCGTTGATGATAAAAGGAAAAACATCCCAACTTCCAAAAGCAGCTACTTTGCCCTTATATTTAGGAAGCTTATTGATTTTTTCTAAAATCGTTGTATTTGGATTATTAATTTTATCATTACTATTAATTCGGATATCATCAGCAGAACCTGTTAAAATCTCGTTGTAACCCGGATATGAAAACCACATAGAATTGGTCAAATTTACATTACTTCCTTGGTTTCTATTGCCGTGTAATTCTCCCATTTTACTCACTTCATTCCAAAAAAAAGGCATTAGCGCTACTCTTCTTTCTTCAGCGGTTTTTCTCCAAAACTTTTCTTTTAGACCAATTGTATCCTCTACGTATTTTTTATTTGCAATAAGTTTGTTGTCTGCACCGGTAAATAATTCTTGCCAGCGAAAACCATCCAAAGTAATTACGATAACTTTTGGATTCTTTAACTCTTTTTTTTGCTGGGCGATTGCACCAAAAAAGCTCATAAAACATAACGCTATTAGTACACTTGATTTTTTCATTTTATTTACTTTTAATCTTTAAATAATTGTATTTCTTCTTTTCAAACAAAGCTTCTGTTTTATAATTTTATAAAAAAGTTTTATTAAATTATAAAACAGGACAATTCCTCGCTATCAGCGATTTTTCATCACGTAAATATGTAAAAATATTAAACGTGAATCACCTTATTGGTTTTAAGAAATCTTTACCAAGCCTTTATCCTATCTTCAATTTAATGTTACCTTAAAAAAACAGAATTTTAATTGTGATCAAAATATCAAAAAGCGTTAAAGTATTTGTAAAACAACAAAAAACCGACTGATAGATAAAGGTCGGTTTTATTTTTTTAAAAAGTAACACGGGTCGATAACCTCCTGGCACCTGCTGAATTGGGATGAATTTCATCTCTCCAAAATTCTGATGCATTCAAAAGTCCACGGTAATCAATGATTCGGCACTGAAAACGATATCCATTATTAATAAAACGATTTTTAATCTGACACAGAAGCGCATAAAATCGGTCTAATAATCGAATAATAATATAACATCTTAAGATTTCGTCAGCAATTCCAAGGCGATCAAAAACTGGTTTTATCCAAGGTCCCAAAGGCAGATCGACACCCACAATTGATGGTCGTACTCCCAGTTTGAATAAAGGATAATCGTATGTATGCATATAAAATATTGTATTTGCTGTAACATGCGCATTTACAATACTTCCAAAACCAAGGTAATTACGCAAAATAGTATTAAAAATGGCATTGAGATTGACCGTATTAAAAAGCGTAGCATCAAAAGCATTGGTGTTTAAATATCTTTTATAAAGAATACATTTTTGATACAGAACATCGCCAGAAGGCAAACTTTTAAGCTCATTTAATTTTGACTGATCTGTAAAGAAACCCGAATTAAAAGAGGTAACTCCGGGGTTTAAAATTCTTCCAAGTTGAGGAAAAACATCATTTCCGCCTCCGCTAAAATAAATTCGATCAATACGATAACCGCTAATATACTGTACAAAATGAGTTTTATCTGCATACATCTGCGACGTTGTTTCACCAAATTTTGCCAAGTGAAGGCAGTTGAGATTAAGCCTTTGATTTCGATCTGTAATCGTATCATATAAATCCAAAACCCTTGGTACGGGATAATCTAACCAAGAATCTCCCTCAAAAATCACATTTAGCGTATTTGTATTTGAGGCATTTCTTCTAAACAAAAATGAATTGGTCAAAAAAGGCTGATGGAGCGATTCATCCTCACTTTCTGCCAGCGAAACACCTGTCAAGTTTAATTGTTTTAATGCTTTATGCGTCGCATCATTTGGACGAATGAGACCGCTAATCACGATTTTATTATTAGCTTGAAAATTCAGAATAGAGATAATAGTAACGTCTGTTTTATCATTTACAATACTACCATTAGCCTGCACAGGATAACCAAGTGTTCTCAAATAAGTCTGAATTTGCACGACATCTGATGCATTATTTACAGCATTCAGTCCAACGCTATTCGTTAATTCTGTTACTAAGCTCGGGATTTGATTTATGACTGGGGGATTGGCAATTAAATTTTCCATGATCATCTTTATTTAGATTAATTTATTTGGATTAATGTAGCCATGACCGGCTCTAAAAATCTCAAAACTGTTGTCTTTAAAAGAAGCTGTATCGCAAGCACTAAAAAGTTTTTTTCGTATTGAAATAATATCCAGATCAGGCTCTTTTTCGAGTATTTTAACGACTAAAGAAGCAACATAAGGCGCCGCCATACTGCTTCCGCTTTTAGACGTTAGCTTGTTTGAAGCCCTATTTTCTCTATTAGAAGACGAGCAGGACGATTTTATCTTAAAACCAGGTGCCACAAGCTCTGGCTTCATACGCCCATCGGCCGTGGGACCGGAACTACTGAAAGACAATATAGATTTTGCCTCCTCATTTTGATTGTAAGCACCCACAACAATACTATATTTTGAATTACAGATCGAATTGGTGGTATGCGTTTTGTTCGCAATTGCAGGCAAAAAGATAGATTGGCCTCCGTCATCTCGTTCGATGTAACAATGGTAGCGGCCATTTTTGACCGTTCTCCCAACTAATTCGATCTCCCAAAATTTTGAATTTAATTTGCCATTAATCAAAATATTAATTTGATTTTTATTTGTATTTGGCTCATTGCTTCTGTGTAGACAAATGCCTACCTCAGCGCCATCTTTTAGAATCAATTCATCTTTAAAAGGCGTTGATGCAAGCAGTAGTTTTTTATTATCATCATAAATATTGATACTTAAAATATCATCTCCGTGATACCAAATTTCCATTTCATTGGGTGTACGATCATATTTCTTAAACATCCACGGAATTTTAATTTTCTGATTGACTTTTATATCGCCATAGGTATGCACATTTGATTGATGATAATTGCCGGTACTCTGCACTATTGCCGTACCTTTTCTCGTAGTAAGAATATGATCAATAGCTTGTTCTACGAGAGTTTGTCCCGTATGAGCATCGCCATGACCTCCTAAGCTCATATTGATCACAATGGGTCGCTGGCCTGCTTCGGTTAACAAAAAATCAATGCCTTCGATTAGTTTTACCGAATCGCCCAAAGACAAATTTGATCCGTTTACGAGATTGGTTCCCATATCGACCGCTATGATAGAAGCATTTGGCGCAAAGCTTTTTGGTGCTACTGCCCCATTTCCGCAGGCAATTCCGAGAACATGAGTTCCATGAGTTCCGTTTCCAAACAAATCTGATTTTCCCGGATGGTAGCCCAATTTTTTAAACGGTAAATCATCAAGTAAACTTTCATCAAGCTGAGTTTGATTAATGATCCTTCCATAACTATATTTGTTTCGATCGCAGCGATCAGATTGTACCCAAATTTTTTCGAAACGGGTTTTGCCATTATTGATAAAATCTGGATGCGTAAAATCGAAACCAAAATCAATAATTCCAAATACAACTTTCGAAACACTGTTGGTAAGAACCTCATTTTTTTGATCTAAAACATGAGTTTGAGGATCTACCTCAACACGATCATTAGCAGGAACCACACTTGGAGCTTTTAAACTTTTTAGTTTTTTGCTGTTATAGATAGCGCATAAAAAACGACGCTTTGTTCTGATACTTACAATTTTTCCGAACTCTGAAATAATTTTACAATGATCCGGATATTCATTCTCTTTTTCGAGACGCATTAACAGCGATAATTCTTCGTCAGGATTGCCGTATAATATAACTTTGAGTCTTGGATCCATGAGTTTTTGTTTTAGAGATTAATTCAGATTTAATAATTTTGTTTCAATATCATTTAATTCTTGATACAAAAGCATAAAGTATAAATTCTCATCAATCACATTAAGAAAGGCCTCTTCAAAATCTCCAGCATTAGACAGATAAGCTTTGATTTCTCGAACATACTGACTATTTATAAATCCTATTTTTTCTAATCCTAAAATAAAGTCCTGATCTTCTTCTTGAAGTTTAGAAAAATTAGTATTCGTAAAAATCTGGACAAATAATTCGTTGGTTTTTTCAATTAAAATGATTTTTTTTGAAACTAAATTTTTAAGTAAAAAAGCTTTTTCTTCTTGTGCCTTTTTGGAAAATTTAAAACTTTTTTTTAGAAGATTAGGTCGAATCTGATTTATCTTTTTTAGAATTTGCGTCACGTTTTTTTCAATTTTATTCAAACTGATGGTTTCTTGGTTAGTTATTTCAGCCTTCATTTTTGTTGGTTTTTATTGTTTTTTTTCTGAACTTTTTAATTAGTAATAATAGTGGATTCTCTTTATTTGTAACTGATGATTAAAATGTCTTAGCATCTTAATCATCTTCCTTTTAAGTCACTTTCTGAAGATTTTTTTATGCAGTTTGACCAGCCCCTTCTACACCCTCTATTGTTAGATTGTTTTTTTTATCATCATTTGTTTCTTTTAAGCCAGCGATTGGGTGAGTAATAATAGCTGTATCATGAGTTGCTTCAGTTACTTTTCTAGCAGCAGCGCTAAACTTCTCGCCTTCGCTTTTGGCTTTGTTATCAATGATTAAATAGCTCATCAAGGGATTTTCTGAAATCATACCCGCCAAAAGTGCCGTATTGGTTATTTCCTGATTTCCGGGAACATTATAAAAAGTGGCTCTGCTATTGGCTATAACGTAACTGATTAATAAATTAAATGGATTCATTGTTTCGTATTTTAAATTAATAGAAATAAAAGGGCAATTGGGTAACAACTGCCCTTTTTACATTTACTTATTCATCATCATCATCATGACAATTGGCAACATGTTGTTGGATTCTGTCGAGTTGTTTTTATTTTGCTCAGAAATTAATAAAACCATCGGCAACATCATATTCATATTGTCTGATTTACCTGAGCCCGAATCTCCCATAGTAGTCATCATTGGCAACAATAAAGACATTGTCTGATCTACATAAATAGCTTTTGCATCCTTTTTTTCAATGATGTGTGCAGGTATCTTTACGCCTTTTTCAGTACTAGCTTCAGGAACAAATTCCAAATTTTCAGGTTTTAGTTTTGGCTGATTCAACAAAGATCCCATCATACTCATCATTTGCATATTTTTCAAAACTTTAGTTTGGTTGTCGCCTTTTCGGGCGTCAATTTTTGCAAATTCGGTATGTTTTTGATCTAAAGCCACCAACGCTTTATTAGTAGCCAGCGAAGTCTTTTTAAGCTCATTCACTTGGTTAGAAATCGAATCTAACGATTTCTTCAGTTCACTTTTGGTCGCATAATCATTAGCTCTTCCGCTCAGGGTCTTTCCAAAATTAGATCTTTGTTTTACCGCCGAGCTCACATTAGGTCTGATTCCTTTTATGGATGGTCTTCTGCGTCTTGCAGCCTCATCAAAGCTTTCGTCGTAGCTTTCTAATAAATCTTCGCCTAAAAGATCCTCGTTGTAGTAATCTTCATTTAATAAATCTTCGTCTAAATAACTTTCGAAATAATTCATAATTTTAAATATTAATGGTTAATTTTTATTGAAATAATGTTTGTTATATTTCTGGATGGCCGGCTGAATATATTTATTAAAAAGAATAAAATCAGGAATGCCGTTGCCTGGTTTTCCGGTTCCGAAACATGCTGAGCACTCATTATCTTCGCCAAAACATTCCGTGCAGGCACCAATGGCTTTTGCCAAATCATCGTTCTGATTTAACTCAAATTCCAACTGCAACTTTAGATTTTCGATCATGGCAAAAAGTTTGTGATTGATTTTTTTGAGTTTTTTAATTCTTTCCTCAACTTCTAAATCAATTCTTGGAATTTCTTTTCCTTCTTCCACTTCATTTTTTCCCATCATGGGTTGCATAAGCTCAAAATATTTAGCCATTTCAGGATTATGTTCTTTCAAATATTCTAAATAAGCCTCCATTAGTATAACTTTTAGGTTTTATAAATTTGCAATAGAATTTTCAAGTCTATTGATTCGGTTAGGAGTGTTGGTACCCACAAATTGGCCATATTGGTCCACGTAATAATCTTCGGTCGGAATTAATCCTCCGTTGTAATATTCATACAAAATATTCTCGGTCAGGTAATTTACACTTTCGATTAATTCTGCAAAAGAATGGCTTTCTATTGGCGAATTTGGGCTTGCCGTTCCTAAACTTTGCTGTGCCTGACCCGCCTGAAATTGTGGATTATTTATCACACCACCCAGTTGGTTGTACAACCCTTGTACTCTGCCAATATCCTGCGCTGCCTGCGGACGAAGCACAACCGGATTATCCTGCACATACTGCTGAATAGCCGGAAGAGCCGCTCTGCCTGCATCGGCCAAATATCGGGTTGTATTGCTCCAGGCTTGCCCCACTGGCGAAGGCGCTTGTCTGCGTCTGTAATTGTTATTATTTGCCGGTCTGCGCTGTTGCTGTGGAGGTGCTGGTCTGCGTTGTTGTTGCTGACGATTATTGTCTAAAGCAGTACTTGCAGATCCCGCCAAATTACTTACCAAACCACCAACTGCTCCCCCAATTTGCGGGGCTCCAAAATAAGTACCCACCGCAGTGCCTACAATAGGAGCAACTGCAGAAACGCCACGTAACACTCCCGAACCAATATTGCTGGCCACATTACCTAAGCTTGACCAAAATCCTTCTGCTTCACTTTCAGACATTAGATCTACTCGTGACAGCAGGACATCTTCTAGTTCATTTTCACTTAAATTAGAATATTCCGGCCCCAATACATATCGTACAGCTTCAAAATAATTGTCTTCGCTGAATGATTCTCCCTGAAAAACTTCATGATATAAACTCATAATTCTTAGTATTATAATTAGCTCTTACTCTTTTATTAGGCTTTTCAGATTTCGCCTATTCATTTTGTGCACAAAAAGAACGATGTAAAATTGATTTATTATAATTTACTATAAAACAGTGTTTTACCCCAATTTTTTAAATAAATTTACCCTAAAAAAAAGGGTATTTTCACCCTTGTAAACTTGGGCCGTTTAAAATAAATTTGCTCATTACTATTGATGTAAACCACTATTTAACAATCAATAAAACCATTAACTATAAAAAACGATTATGAAAAACGAACCAGGAAGACCGGCACAATTAATTACAAAAAAATTTGCTAAAGAATTGCATTCTAATTTTATGAAGTACAGAGCCAGCATAATAGCGAAGTACATTAAAAAAGAAGATGCTAACGCCGTTTGGTTTTCTGTAGAAGAGCTAGAAAATTATATTCATTACATCAAGTCTAAAGGCGCAAAAAAGGGTTTTGCTGTAAACGGAATCCGCTTTTATTTTGGAGTATATCCAGATGAAAAAAAATATGCTGATAAAGCAGGCTTGATGACCCTTTTTCTAACAGCTACAGGAAAAAGAATTAGACCCGTTGCACTAAACAGTGTACAAACCTTTGCTTTGACTCGCGAAAATAATGATTCTGATGATCAAAATGATAACAATGAAGACATACAAAGCATCGAACCAATGAATTACGGAAGCATTGGCAGACCACCGAGCTTATTATACTAGAAAATTATGTTCGAATTTTTAAGATTTTATATTGTTTATTTAGTCGTACTCTCCGGGATTATTGGCTTACTTTCATGGCATAAACTTCCTTCCAGAAAAGCTAAATTCTTGGTGATTCTAATTTGGTTTTCTGCTGTAATAGAGAAAGTTGGCTATTATTTTACCGAGTGGACAGGCCTGTTAAACTATCCTGTATTCAATTTTTACATGCTCGTTAGTTTTTGTGCTTATATCATACTTTTAAGGAGTCTTTTATCAAAAATAAAATATCGCATGATAGCGCTGCTTAGTTTGATACTATTTTTACTTTCCTTTTTTATAAATATTGTATACGTCAAAGAGTACCTAAACCACTCCTATACTTACAGTTACGCAACTGGCGTATTGCTTATTATGATATTATCTTGCTTGTATTTGGTAGAAATCTTTAATTCGGAGAAAATATTAAATTTTAAAAAATCGGTCTTTTTTTGGTACATATTAGGCATATTAGTTTTTCATGTACCTTTTTTGCCTTTCATGCTTGCTTTAAACTGTTTTTTGATCAAACAAGACGAATCTGTTTTTAGTTTAGTCGTATTTATTTTAAATGTTTTGGCCCACAGCTGCTATATTACCGGATTCTTATGGAGCGAAAAGAAATACAATTATTAGTTATTTCGTTAGGTATTGTTTTTTTAACTTTACTCATAATTCTGCTTGTCATATTCTTTTATTTTTTGAAAAAGAAAAACAATTATTTGGTCGAAAAAATGGAATCAGAACTCTATTTTCAATCCGAATTAATTAAGACAAGAATAGAGATTAAAGACCAGACCCTGAGCGAAATCAGTAAGGAACTGCACGATAATATAGGCCAAATTGTTTCTGTGGGCATTATGCATCTCAACATGTATCTGGACAGCGGAAAACCTGTACAGGTGAATGAATTACATGATTTGAAAAAAATACTCGCCAAATCACTAGACGAAATTCGGATTTTGTCCCGAATCATCAACAAAGATAATTTACTGCAAAGCAATTTTATAGAAGCGATCAAGCAAGATTTAGAACGTATAAAAAAACTAAAAAACATTCAATACAATTATAATCTTACGGGAGAAATCCCTGAGATTAGCCAAGAACATGATTTGTTTATTTACCGAATTTTTCAGGAAGCACTGCACAACAGCCTCAAACATTCGCACAGTAATTTATTTGAAGTAAATATTCATACCACCGATACCGTTTTTCTTCTGGAAATAAAAGACTTCGGTATTGGTTATGACACAAGCCAGATCAACGCTGGATTGGGGTTGAGCAACATGAAATTAAGAGCCCGATTAATTGACGCTAACTTAATAATGCAGTCAGATTCGTCAGGAACAACCGTAACTTTAGAATACTTTTTAAGCAAAACCAATGAAACCTAGTACTAAAAACAAAATTATTATTGTAGATGATCATCAGTTATTTTCGCAATCTTTAGAACTGCTCATCAATAGTTTTAAAGATTTTGAAGTGATCAATCGTTTCGAAAACGGCAAAGTATTTCTTTCTTACCTGCAGGAGCAACCAGATGCAGAAGTAGACTTGATTTTATTAGATGTTAACATGCCCGTTTTAGACGGCGTAAGCACCATGAAATGGATAAAAGAAAACAGACCCGATCTTAAAGTGATTGCGCTCTCTGTAAATGATGATGAAGAAATTATTATCAAAATGATTACCAATGGCGCCAAAGGGTATTTACTAAAAGATACCTCGCCAGAAATCTTCAAAGAAGCGATCATTTCTGTCATCGAAAAAGGCTTTTATTTTACCGAGTTAGTCTCAGGCATGCTCGTTAAGAAAGCCAATGATGACTCGAAAAAAATCAATTTGAAAGAAAAAGAAATTGTTTTTATAAAACATGCCTGCACCGAAAAAACCTATAAAGAAATCGCCTCAGAAATGTGTTTAAGTCCGAAAACAATCGATGGATACCGGGAATGTTTGTTTGATAAACTCGAAATCAAAACCCGAATTGGGCTGGTCTTGTACGCCATCAAACACAAAATTGTCTTGGTATAAAGCTTTTATCTGATGCTTTTTTGCCCTTTACACCTCTTTCCTATGCTATTTTATAGCCTTTACTTTGCGGGTTTCTGCGCCCGTACGCTAATTCCTATCTTGTACTCCTCTATATCCGTGTATATCATAAGGTAACCCTAGAAGGTTTCAAAACTTTCTAGTTATGGCTTTTATTACAATTAATACCTACAAGGTCAAAAAAGACCTTGCAGGAATTCCAATTGCTTCTTAGAAACGTAAAACTTTACGTCCGTCATGCGAAATTTCACGTCAGTGATGTGAAACTTTACGTCTAACATTTGAAATTTAACGTCAGCGATGTGAAATTTTACGTCTGACATGTCAAATTTCACGTCAGCGATGTGAAACTTTACGTCTAACATTTGAAATTTCACGTCAGCGATGTAAAACTTTACGTCTAGCATGTGAAATTTCACGTCCATGATGTGAAATTTTACGTATGTAATGCTAAACACTGAGTATGACCTTATTTTGTTCTGAAATAAAACTCAAAATATGATGCAATACTGATACATTTTGTTTTGGATTACTAATCGCTATATCCCTTAGATTTTGACTACTGTAGTTATCATTTTATAAGGGCAATAAAAGCACTTTATAAAATGTATAAGATCTAGATTTTTATCAAAAACACATAATAATCTTACGTAAAGCACACTTTATTGAGATTTTATCACTAAATTGGTAGGTATGAAAACAAATTGTGATGTGCTGATTATTGGCGGCGGACTTGCCGGTTTAACCAGCGCCATAAATTTATCTAAAAAAGGCTTAGAGGTAATCCTGATAGAAAAATCAGCTTATCCGCGGCACAAGGTATGCGGTGAATATATTTCGAACGAAATTTTGCCGTACCTCAGCTGGCTTGGTGCAGATGTATCAGAATTACGTCCTACGACTATCACCAGATTTGAATTTACTTCCGGTAATGGAAAAACAGTAACCGCAAAACTTCCTTTAGGAGGATTTGGCATTAGCCGATATGCGCTTGATGATTTTTTATATCAAAAAGCATTGGCAAACAACTGTAACGTTATAAAAGATACTGTTACGGATATTTCTTTTGGCAATGACAGTTTTACGGTAAGCACTTCAGACCAAATTTTGACTGCCAAAATAGTCTTGGGCGCTTTTGGCAAACGATCTAATATTGATCAAGTTTTGGAACGGGATTTTATTAGTAAAAAATCGCCCTGGCTGGCTGTTAAGGCACATTATTCGGGTAAATTTGATCATGATCTCGTGGCTTTGCACAACTTCAAAGGCGGTTATTGCGGCGTTTCTAAGGTTGAAGATGATAGCATCAATATTTGTTATCTGGCCGATTATGCCACCTTTAAAAAATATAAAAATATCGAGGAGTATCAGCAAAATGTGCTGTACAAAAACAAAAACCTGAAAGCTATTTTTGAAAACAGTACCCTTCTTTTTGAAAAACCACTCACGATAAGCCAAATTTCTTTTGATAAAAAACAGCCTGTAGAAAATCACATTCTGATGATTGGCGATACTGCAGGCCTGATTCATCCGCTGTGTGGTAACGGAATGGCAATGGCGATACACGCTGCCAAAATAGCATCAGAACTGGTGCTGGAGTATTACAACGGTGAGATAACCTCTCGAGAATCATTAGAAAAAAAATATAAAAAGGAATGGAATACGCATTTTGGCAAAAGAGTACGCATGGGTAGAATTCTGGCTCAACTACTTAAAAATAAAATCATCACCAACCAATTGGTCGGACTATTGGCATCATTACCATCACTACTCCCTAAAATTATCAAACAAACGCACGGAAAACCAATAGCAATAAATTAAATGGATATAAGTACCCAATACAGAACTCAGGAAACTGAGATAATGGATGATTTTTTGCTTGAAGGCGAAGAATTACGTGCTGCACTAGACCAAATTGCCAACATTAATCAGTTGCTGGGTGGCAACCACATTACTTTGAATGGAGTAAAAAAATTATTAAAAAAAACAGATATTACCAAAACAATCGTGATTGCAGATATTGGCTGCGGCAACGGAGACATGCTGCGCATGCTCGCACAATACGGACTAAAGCATACTATAAACTTTAAACTGATCGGCATCGATGCAAATGAATATACGGTAAACTATGCCAAAACCCTCTCGGATGAATATTCAAACATAGAATATGCATGTGTTGATATTTTTAGTGAAGATTTTAAGGCCATACAATATGACATTGTTTTGTGTACACTTACCCTGCACCATTTTACCAATGAGCAGATATTAAATATAATCACTATCTTTAGTACTAATGCAACAACCGGAATCATAGTCAACGATTTGCATCGAAGCAAATTGGCTTACAGACTTTTTGAGATAGTTTGCACTATTTTTAACCTCAATAGGATGTCCCGAGAAGATGGACTGGTTTCTATTTTGAGAGGCTTTAAGAAAACCGAATTAGAGGAGTTTTCTAAAAAATTAAATCTAAAAAACTATACCATATACTGGAAATGGGCTTTTCGCTACCAATGGATAATTACAAAAAAATGAGTGTAAAAATAGTAACGGTTGCCAAGCAACTACCAAAATATTCGCGCACCACAAACGATATACTTCCGCTTTTGGATGGATGGCTTGATGGAAAAGAAGAACGCTTTATAAAAAAAGTAAAAAAGATTTTCGAGGGCGCAGCTGTAGACCAACGTTACTCGATAATGGATCCCGCAGAGGTTTTTACAGCGACTTCGTTTGAAGATAAAAATGATATTTACACCAGAGAAGTCATTATTCTGGGAGAACAAGTACTAGAGAAAGCACTTAAAAAAGCAGGTTGGGATCCTACAACACTGGATTATATTATCACGGTAAGCTGCACCGGCATCATGATCCCCTCATTAGATGCTTACCTTATCAATAAAATGAAACTGAAACAGGATATAGTGCGCCTCCCCGTAACAGAAATGGGTTGTGCCGCAGGAATATCGGGCATCTTGTATGCTAAAAACTTTTTGAAATCTAATCCGGATAAACGAGCAGCAGTCATTGCGGTGGAGTCTCCAACAGCAACATTTCAGCTTGATGATTTTTCGATGCCTAATATTGTCAGTGCGGCTATTTTTGGCGATGGAGCCGCCTGTTGTCTTTTGTCATCGTATGAAGAGGACAAGGGTCCAGAAATAATTGACGAACAAATGTATCATTTTTATGATGCCGAACACATGATGGGCTTTAAGCTAACTAACAGTGGTTTACAAATGGTTTTGGATATTGAAGTTCCGGACACTATCGCCTCTCATTTTGGAGCTATTATTCATCCTTTCTTGCAACAAAACAATCTTGAAATCGCAGACATAAACCATATGATATTTCATCCCGGCGGAAAAAAAATAATCACAACAGTAGAGTCGCTGTTCTCGGGATTAGGCAAAAATATTGATGATACCAAAGAAGTTCTTAAGCGATACGGAAACATGTCGAGTGCAACTGTTTTGTACGTTTTAGAGCGCATCATGGATCGCAATCCGAAATCTGGCGAGAGAGGATTAATGTTAAGCTTTGGTCCCGGATTTTCGGCACAACGGGTTTTATTACAATGGTAATTTTTCAGAAAAACAAATTATGGAATTGACCGATATTATAGCCAAATTGCCTTATAGCGAGCCCTTTTTATTTGTAGACGAAATAGTAGCTGCAGATGAAAACGGAATTACGGGCACTTATACCTTTAGAGAAGATTTATATTTTTATAAAGGACATTTTAAAGGGAATCCTGTCACTCCGGGTGTAATTCTCACCGAAACGATGGCTCAGATTGGCATGGTTTGCCTTGGTATTTATTTATTGAATGATGCTGCAAAAGAAGATACCGTGATAGCGTTTACATCGGCAGATATGCAGTTTTTAAAACGTGTATATCCTAATGAAAAAGTAACAGTAACTTCTCAAAAAACATTTTTCAGATTCGGCAAACTTAAATGCAATGTTGTGATGAAAAACGAGGCGGGACAAGAAGTTTGTAAAGGTATTGTTGCGGGTATGATTACTACAAAATTATGAAAAAGCGTGTCGTAATAACAGGTTTGGGAGTCGCTGCTCCTAACGGAGTGGGAATTCCTGCATTTACTGATGCCCTAAAAAACAGCGTATCAGGAATTCGTCATCATGCACAATTACAGGCGCTGCAGTTTTCTTGTCAGATAGCGGGTCAACCCCAAATATCAGACGAACTTAAAAATCAATATTTTACAGAACTTGAATTACGCGGTTTTAATAGCACGGGTATTTTGTACGGCGTAATAGCTGGAATAGAAGCTTGGACAAATGCAGGATTGACAATCGAAACTAATAACGAACCGGATTGGCATAGCGGTACCATCTTTGGATCTGGGACTTCGGGCATAGATAAATTTCGCGAAAGCATTTATAAAATAGATGATTTGCAAACCCGCAGGCTTGGTAGTACCGTTGTGGCTCAGACGATGAACAGCGGTATTAGTGCGTATCTTGGCGGTAAACTGGGGCTTGGCAATCAGGTAACAACAAATTCCTCGGCTTGTGCAACGGGTACCGAAGCTATCATGATGGCCTATGATCGTATACAATCCGGGCAAGCAAAACGCATCCTTGCGGGAAGCACCGGCGATAGCGGTCCGTATATTTGGGCAGGATTTGATGCGCTTCGCGTATGCAGTTCAAAATACAACGATACTCCTGAGCTAGGTTCTCGTCCTATGAGTGCGAGCTCGGCTGGGTTTGTACCCGGCAGTGGCGCGGGAGCATTGGTCGTAGAAGAACTGGAAACTGCCCTAAAACGAGGTGCTACGATTTATGCTGAAATATTGGGTGGTAATGTAAACTCTGGCGGGCAGCGAGGCACTGGCAGCATGACCGCACCAAACAGTGAGGCGGTACAACAATGCATCAAAAATGCGCTGCGCAATGCCGGCATTTCTGCGAATGATATTGATGCTATAAACGGTCATCTTACGGCAACCACAAAAGATAGTCTGGAGATTGAAAACTGGACCAAAGCATTGAACAGAAGCGGCAATGATTTTCCGTATATCAATTCCCTAAAAAGCATGACAGGTCATTGCCTTAGTGCTGCCGGCAGTATCGAAAGTGTAGCCAGCGTTTTGCAACTTCATGAAGGCTTTATATTTGCTAATACCAATTGTGATGACCTTCATCCCGAAATTGGTTCACAGATTGATCCGACAAAAGTAATTTTAAAAACGATTTATTCGCAACCCAATATAATTGCAAAAGCAAGTTTTGGTTTTGGCGATGTAAATGCGTGTATACTATTTAAAAAATTTGATAATTAATTTATATGAATAAAGAAGAACTTATTTCGAAACTAAAAGTAATCATAAAGCCTTATACAACAAACACCGAAGCTTATGACAATCTCACGGAAGACACTGATTTTATTAATGATCTAAACATTAATTCTGCCAATCTTGTTGATATTGTATTGGATATTGAAGAGGCTTTTGATGTGGTAATCGATAATACAGATATGGAGCGCATGCTTGATGTTAAAACCTCTGTAGAAATCATCGAAACCAAACTGGCTGCAAAATGATTGGCAATGATGTTATAGATCTTTTACAATCGCGCCAAGAAAGCAATTGGCAGCGTAAAGGTTTTATAAACAAAATTTTTACCGATGATGAACAAATAATCATATCAAATAGTTCTGATCCAGAAATTATGGTATGGGTGCTTTGGAGCATGAAAGAAGCGGCTTATAAAATTTACAACAGACAAACCAAAATCAGAGCCTATATTCCTAAAAAACTGATCTGTAGCATTAAGACTTATAAGAACAGTTCTGTAAAAGGTTTAGTGTTTTGTGATGAAAATATATATCACACAAAAACAATGCTTTCTAAGGACATTATTCATACTCTGGCAGCTGCTTCCTTAGAAGATTTAAATTGTATAATTGAAATTGAAAACAAAGATATTGTTAAAGATAAGTATGGAATTCCTTATCTGAATGCTTATCCTGAAAATACATCGCAGAATGTCTCTATTAGCCATCATGGCCGGTTTGAAAAAGTGGTAACTATTAGAAACTTTTGAACGTTTATACTACGAAGATATTTTAAAAAAATGCAATAAAAAAAGCAGGTCTGAAAACGCAGATGATCTTAGATCAGGCTATTGAGTTTGAACAGCTGACAATCTGTTGCTTGATTTTTTAAATTATAATACAACTCCATTGAAATTATAAAACATTCATTTGAATTTCTATAACACCATTGGCTCAAATTAATGATATTTTCGTAGAAAACTAAATCTACCACCGATGTACGATAACGTATTGCTTTTGAAAAACATTGTGGATCACACCCCTTTGCCCATTGCTGTTTACATAGGAGAAGAATTTAAAATAGAACTTATCAATCGTGCCATGATCGAAACCTGGGGAAAAGGAGATCAGGTGATCGGTAAAAAATACCTCGAAGTTCTTCCAGAGATTGAGAATCAGCATTTTTTTGAACAAGCGCTAGCTGTCTTTAAAACTGGAGTTCCTTTTCATGCCAAAGACAAAAAAGTCGATCTGGTAATGCACGGCACGCTAAAAACGCATTACTTTAACTACAGTTTTATACCTCTTTTTGATATTCAGGGAAATGTTTTTGGTGTAATGAATAGTGGCGTTGACGTAACAGATTTGCATGAGGCAAAACAGCAAATTGAAAGTGCTGAACAAAGGCTAAGAATGGCGATCGACTCATCAGGAATTGGCACCTATGAAATTGATCTTCAAACAAAAAAAATTGCGACTTTCGGAAATTTTAAAAACATCTTTAGTACTGAAGATGAAATTGCCAGTGAACAACTCCTCAAAAAATTGCATCCTGATGATCAGGCATTATATCAGAAAGCACAAAAAGAAATTGAAACTACTGGAAAAATGTCTTATGAGGTTCGAATTATCAATGATGATAAGACCTTTAAATGGATTAAAATTAGTGGTAAAATGATTAAGAACGAAAATGATACTCCCACCACTATCATCGGAATCATTCAGGATATACATGAGCAAAAGCAGTTTGAAGAAGAATTAAAAAAACAGGTAGAAGAGCGCACGCACGAACTACAAAGATCCAACGATGATCTTTTGCATTTTGCCAATGTAGTAAGTCATGACTTAAAAGAACCTGTTCGAAAAATAAAAACCTTCAATAGTCTTTTGCAAGCTGAAAAAGAAACTAATTTTAATGATAATTCAAAAAAATACCTTCAAAAAATCGACCAATCTGCCTTACGAATGCAGACCATTATTGAAGGAATCCTGGCCTACTCTACCTTAAATAAAAAAACACAACCCATCGAAAAGGTAAATCTCGATGATGTGATCGAAAACATAAAAACAGACCTGGAACTCATTATAAAAGAAAAAGGTGCGATACTGATTACCAGTGAGCTTCCAGAAATAGAAGGAGCCCCGATCTTAATTAATGAGCTATTTTACAACCTGATTCACAATGCTTTGAAATTTTCAAAAAGAGACCAGCCCCCAAGAGTTATTATATCTTCTGCCGAAATTGATCATAATGGTACTGAATGTATTCGGATCGTTATTGAGGACAATGGTATTGGATTAGAAGCCAATTATTTTGAACGGATATTTGATGCATTTGAAAGACTTCACTCTAAAGATCAGTATGAAGGGAACGGTCTTGGTTTGGCCTTATGCAAAAAAATTGCTTCCCGCCACAATGGTATCATATCTGCCGATGGAAAGAAAGACAATGGAGCCGTTTTTACCGTTATCTTACCATTAAAACAAAATGGGGAAAGTCTTTAGAAATTATTATTTTCTCCAGACTTTCCCTATTAGTTAGAAACAAAACCCAATAAATTATCTGTAAAAAAATTTATAGATGCAATCTATCGTAATTTTGTAGATTTATTTTGCGATTGTAAAAAGTATTATTCTGTAATTGTCCTTTTTGTTTCCAGTTAAAAAAAACTATTTTACGTAATTGGGTGAAACACAATTTTGCCAGTATTCTACAATATTTTTTATCATCTCTTTCATTTCATTAAAATCAGATGGTTTTACAAAAAAACCTTGAACAGATTTTGAATATGCATCGATAACATGCTGCTGCTCAGCAACAGTTGAGAAAAAGAGATAAGGAATTGATTTCATTCTCAAATCTTCATTTTCGTGCACTTTTGTTCGTAATTCTATTCCATTTAGCCTTGGCATATTGATATCAGAGAATATAATAAAAGGCTCAATGATTGTAGCCGTAAGATACTCAAGTGCCTGCTCTCCATCTCCAAAAAAAATGACTTCATTGGGATATTGCAGTCCTTTAAAAACCTCTGCCAAGAATTCCTGATCATCCAGATCATCTTCTATAATTATTATCGGCCCACCTTTATTCATTATTTTTATTTTATGGTATTTGGTAGCAAGGTAGCGAATAAAACATCACTTTTTGGTACTATAAACAATGTATTCATCATTTATTTCTGTAGTGGTGTTTCCTATTTTCTTTGTAAAAATTCTATAACAAATAATAAAATTCATTCTTTTAATCCTCTTTTTGATAAATTCCAGTCTTATAGTGTCAATTTTACACATAATTAATTGATTATCTATCTCCTTTATAAAATTATTATAATAGATTCAGAACAAAAATAAGAACGAAAAAACGCACATAAAAAAATTTAAAGAAAATGAATACATGTAGTTAAATAACAATTTTCTGGAATTATAAGTCAATTCATGAATAAACATGCAAAATGATTTTAAATATCCGAATCATTTTTATTCGAATGTTGAGAAAAAAAACTATTTTACAGCTATTGAAGATTTGGACACCAATTAAAAACTAAACCTCCTCACAAACAAACCAATGCTTGACAACTTACCTTTTTATTTAGGACTTTTAATGGTTATTTTACTTTTGATCATGCTGGCTAATAAAATTAAAGTCGCATATCCTGTACTTCTGGTATTAGCAGGACTTATGATCAGTTTTATTCCCGGAGTGCCTGTTATAAATATCGAACCGGAACTTATCTTTTTTATATTTTTGCCACCACTTTTATATGAAGCTGCATGGTCTGTTTCTTGGAAAGAAATGTGGCGTTGGCGCCGTATTATTACGAGTTTTGCCTTTATAGTTGTCTTTTTGTCGGCGCTTTCAGTAGCTTTAGTAGCCAATTATGTTTTCCCTGGTTTCTCTTTGGCATTAGGTTTTTTACTGGGGGGAATTGTATCTCCGCCAGATGCGGTAAGTGCTGGCGCTATTCTGAAATTTGTCAAAGTACCCAAAACGATTTCGTCTATTTTAGAGGGAGAAAGTTTATTGAATGATGCCTCTTCCCTAATTATTTTCAGATTTGCCATGATTGCCGTTGCCACTGAGCAATTTATTTTTTACAAAGCCGCTATGAGCTTTAGTTGGATGATATTTGGAGGTGTCGCAATTGGTTTATTAATAGGATGGCTTTTTATGAAAGCCCATAAATATTTGCCTACAGACGCTAATGTCGATATAGTGCTGTCATTACTTACGCCTTATATCATCTATCTTGCTGCAGAAAAAATGCATAGCTCAGGAGTTTTAGCTGTCGTAAGTGGTGGTTTATTGCTAGCCAACAACAGACACCGTTTTCTAACGAGTAAATCCCGCCTGCAGGGAATAAATGTGTGGGAAAGTTTTTGTTTTATATTGAATGGATTGGTTTTTATGCTTATCGGGCTAGATTTACCACAAATTACGCGAGGCCTTGAAGATGTAAGCATTGCGACAGCAATTGGTTACGGGATATTGATTACCCTTGTTTTAATGGTGAGTAGAATTTTATCTTCTTACGGCGCAGTAATTATCACGATAATTGCCCGAAATTTCATTACTGTGGCTGATAGTAAAAATCCTGACTTAAAAAGCCCTTTTATCCTCGGCTGGACCGGAATGAGAGGCGTTGTATCGTTGGCCGCAGCATTATCAATACCAGTTTATCTGAATAACGGAAACGGTTTCCCACAGCGTAACCTTATTCTGTTTATTACTTTTATCGTAATCCTATTAACATTAGTGATTCAGGGATTAACGCTGCCTTATTTTATTCGAAAAATTCAATTTAATACCGCTGATGATGCTTTAAGTCCTGATGAAGATTACAACCTTTTAAGACAAGAATTGGCAGAATATGCTTCTAATTATTTAAAAACCACTTATAACAATCAGGTAGAAGATAATATTTCGCTACAACGACTTATTGAAAAATGGGAGCAGCATAGTAAAAAAAATGATGATGAATCCATCGGAAGGGAACTTAAAGTGATTTATCTTGATTTATTAAATCAACAACGACAATGGCTTCTCAATAAAAACAAAGAAAATCAAAATTTAGACGAAGCAATTATTAAAAGACAATTGCATTATCTTGATGTTGAGGAAGAGAAATTACGATATCTTTAAAAGTATTTTTATTATTGAATTTTCTTCGGACTAAATTATTTTCATGAAAAATTTTTAGAATCTCTCGAAATCGAAGAAATATGAAGAGCGCGACATTGGCGTCATTTATATTGCCTTCAAACCATTTATTACAAAAAATTTACTGCTCTAAAAATCTCAAATTGAAAAAATAAGGCTGTCTAAATATTAATTTATTAGACAGCCTTATTTTTTTGTTTTTTTATAAATTAAACTCCAAAAAAATGGGATCATCTATTAAATGTCCTTTCTGGTAACGACGTATTTTCTTCTTTCTAGAAAAGCAGACTACTACTTTTTATCAGTTATCTATCTTCATCATATTAAACTTTGGTTCATTTGCTTTACAGCTCTGTAAAGTCATGATACACAAATGTACAGCGGGTGTGCACCCATTTTTCAAACCCCTTCTTTTGTGCAATCTTTGTCATCTCAAAGGGAAACAAGTGATTTAATAAGGATAAAAATGAGACCTAAAATCTTAAAAAATTACACTTATTGTTCCCTTCTAAAAATTTCGAAATATTATAAAAAAACATCCAATGGAACAATTTCTCTACCCCACTCTAACCGCTTTTTTTGCCGCTTTTATCACGTGGTTATTCTCTGTGAGGAGATCTTTAGCCCAAGATAGAGCCGCTGAACTTGACAATGCCGTAAATGCCGTAAAATATTACCGTGATCTGCTTGATGATATTACTGCCCGATTGACCGCGGCAACCGAAACCATCAAAAAAATGGAGATACAACATAGAGAACTAATGGTTGTCAACCAACAATTAGTTGATGAGTTACAAAAATTCAAACAATTAAACGGAAAACAACAATGACACTCGCCCAAAAAACATTAGAAATTGCAATTGCACAGATCGGCGTTGAAGAAATGCCAAAATACAGTAATTCAGGCCCTGAGGTTGAAATTTACCTAAAAAGCGTAGGACTAACAAGAGGATATTCCTGGTGTATGGCCTTTGTTTTTTGGTGCACCCAAAATGCAGCACTACAAACTAAATTTAAAAATCCTTTAAAGAAAACTGGCGGTGTATTAGATCAATACAATTCCAGACCTCTGCTAATACAAAAGGTTCCGCAAGTGGGTGACATTTTTATTCTGGACCTCGGAAAAGGATTGGGTCACACCGGAATAGTAGAAAAAGTAACCGGAAACATTATTCATACCATTGAAGGAAACACCAATGATACCGGCAGCCGTGAAGGATATAAAGTATGCAGAAGAAAGAGAGAAATCAAAACTATGAAAGGGTTTCTGAGACTTTAAAACTAGTTATTACATAAAACTCAACCTTAAACTATCAATAAAACAAAAAAATCAAAGCAAGAATAAAGCCCTCAAAGTTGTACAGTAAAAATTGAAGTGATAAAAAAATTAAGGTTAATTAAGCCGAACTAGGGCGTACATTAAAAAGCCTAAAAGGTCGGCTTATAACCATTAATACACTGATAATTTGGATGGAAAATAAAACTTTACAGGTTTGCAAGAATTCTTAAAAAAGGTGATTAATTGTGGCCACAATAAGGAGTGGAAAAATGATACATACAAACTTCATCCGCTGTCCCTATAACAACCATTCTCAGGGACTAAATATAAAATCTTTATATCCAGAAGCACATCATATTCCACTCCTGCAATCATCCATAAGATTTCAAAAAACAGCACTATTCAATTGTTCCTAATTCAAATCCTATTAATGAAGATTTCTGTCACTTTTGGTGTTAAAGCATCAATTGAGCTTTAAATAAAAAAGTATACTGGTTTATTTGTTCCTGAAGGTATTGCGACAAACAGTTGCCTCAGGAACAAAAGACCAACTTTTTTCTAAATCTACTCTTATAACATTATTTTCAGCAGATAAACAATTTCTTCTAATACTTCAAATTGTTCTAGAAAGATCTTTAAACCATAATTCCCAACAAAAAACACTGAATATTAATTTTAGTAAACAAGCCTATTTTACTTTATTGAATAGCTTGTAAAAACCTAAATCTACTACTATTATGCCTACAGCAACCAACAGAAGTCTGGGCATGCAAAGAAATAAACTATTACGCTACAAACTCATCAAGGAGCTTTATTATAAACACAAAACAGAAGACATTCCGACTACCGTAGTTTGGAGAAAATATATTTGTCCCGTCTATCCTATTTCGCGTACAACTTTATATGAAATTCTATGCACTTCTGTCACTGTTGAGCTGAGAGAAATAGAGGAAGCGATTAAGAATCAAGCGAAACTTTAATTCAAAATACAAATCATTTTCTGTAAAATAATTTTTTTGTGAATGACTTTGACCATGCTTTAAAGTTCTCTCACTTTACAACGTTGTTCGATCTTAGAACACAATAGTCCAACCACTTTGCATGTGTTTTTTAAACTGTGACTTTCGGCTAATCTTTGCTTTTGCATACCGAAATAACGGTTACAAAACGAACCCAATTTACACTATACAAATCACTTAAAATTAAATATAACCCATGAGCAAAAATCTAAACCGAATTGTTTTTATGTTTTTTTCTGTCTTAGTTCTGGTTTCCTGCCGAACCCCGAAACCAGTTCTAAGCGAAGAAAAAACCAAAACCATCACCATTAAAGAAATTTTACACGATACTATTTTTAAAATCGAAAAAGACAGCAGCACGTTTAGAGCTTTATTAGAATGTCAAAACGGAAAAGTTGTTTTCAAGAATGTTACTCAAGTCGAACCAGGGCGCACATTAAAAGGCCCAAAGGTTCGCCTTGATAACAACAAACTCATTGTAGACTGCGAATTGAAAAAACAGGAACTCTATGCCTTCTGGAAATCACAACAAGTAAAAGAGGTAGAAGTAAAAACAGTTAATACGACAAAATTTATCAATCAGTTAACCTTTTGGCAAAAAGTACAAATCTGGCTGGGACGAATTTTTCTCCTGATCCTGATTTATTATGTCGGCAGGTTCCTACTGAGATTCTACAGAATAATTTAAAGACCAGCAACACAACTTAAAAATAATTTCATACCCACATATATGTCTGCAACATGTCATTTTTTTACAGATTCTTGGGGCTTTACCCAAAGCCCTACGCAATCTTTTGGACCCGTAAATAATTCTGAATTTAATTTGACTTCCAAATTCAGTGTCACCACCACTCAAAAGGCCTATTCTATTTGTAAAGGAGTTGTTTTGGTACAACCTCAAGCAGGAAATACAGATAAAGTAAACGTTATTCTTCGTCCTTACAAACAACCTTTTCCGGGACTAAATATAAAATACTTTATCTATAGAGGTTTACAAAAAAGTGACTTCTTTACCTTAGATACTGATCCTTTTATCAATACAACTAATGATTCTGCCTCTGATTTTATCACTAAAATAAATGCTGATTTTAATGCTTTTCATTCAGGTCGAAAAGCAGAGGATGGCGTTACGGAACTACCTACACCACCATTCATCGCCAAATACATTGGTTATGATGAAAGCATCACAGATGTGACAATTCCGTTAGCTGATTTCTTTTTTAAAGAATCCGAATTTGTAGCCGCTGACAATACTTTTGACGAAAAAGATGATTTTGAGTTACCTATGATTGACATGGGTAAAACGTTAGGAAATTTTGCTCAAGGCGAATGCGGAATTGACGTTGTACTCAACTACGGTGACTACAAGCATAATTTTGATAATAGCGAGTTCGCTTTCAATTTAGAGTATGCCCGTAAAGCCGAAGCTAAAATTATCCTAAGCGGTACTGATGTAAATAAAAAATTATTACGTGAGCAAAGTACGCAGTTTATTGATATTGCAGCGTTCTACGGTTTATTTGTTCCTAGCGAAAGTGTAGGCATCACAACATCAGGAACGCAAACTGTAAAAAAAGGCTCTGAAATATACGATGCCATTATTAGCAAATTTGCTACAAAAAACAACTGTTACGTGTATATCCAGAGTGATTGTACGCGTAGTTATGACTTTTATGGCAATTACAAAATAAACGAAACTGGAGCTCATAATTTAAAAACCGGATTGCTTGAAGATGCAGTAACCAAAATTGTTCCGATGACCGAAACACAATACGGAACTTTTGACTGGCCCGTTTTAGTCAATACGCAACAACAGGCAACTTCTGTTACGACAAACAACCTGTATTTGCAATTATCAACCGATAACAACAACAATACTGCATTATATGGGCAAATTGGAAAAATAGCCAACGCACAGAAAGGTAATTTTATCAATGCAGATGGTTTAAGATTACCTCCTAACAAAGAAGGCAATTACCAAAAGCTAACGGCAACAATACAGCTTACAGCACCCGCAGCTGCTGGAAAAAACATTGCAACGCTGAGTATATTGCTTTATCAAGGAAAGGTAAATAATTACACAACAGGGACAACGCAAGATGAGAATGGAGATCTTGTTATTCTTTACGGACAAGCAAACTTTTTTGATGATGTTTTTAGTTTAATTGATGCACAACCTTTATTAAAACTAAGTGATGATAGCCGTTTTTCTAAAATGACCTCTGAAAAACTGAACCTTATCAATGCCTTTTACGACAAGAAACAACAAGGTATCTCAGTAGTACAAACTCTAACCGTAAACGATGTTATCGAAACCGGAATTGAAGCCACACCAACGGTTGCTCGTGTCACTTATCTTACTGAAGCTGTAGATGTCATGAACAACGCTGTCTCTGCAACCGGAAGTACCACACCCGATACCAAAACCAGTGCCTCTGCCAGTGGAGCAGTAACCAAAAGCAAAACCTACGAGTTACCCGAGCCCTATTATTATAATTTGAAACTGTTTACAGACAGTACACAAACCATAACAGGATTGGAACTGAAAACATTGGATGGCAGCACGCCAAACAAAATTATCCTCGGACTTACCAAAACTGAAAACGAAAGTATTCGAGCATTGATTTCTGACGAATTAAAAAATCCACGTCTTTTTTTGATTGATCTGTTTGAAGATGGTAGCGAATTATTATCACCCGAAAACATAAAATACCAGAAATACAAAGTAGCTATTGTGGCTGAGAATACAAGTGGAGAAAAACAACTCTTTAAACCTGAAACAGATGTTTTTGTGTATTCACTGGATAGAAAGTACCATTTTAGTAAGGGGTATAGTGAGTATATGCCAGAACAACAATTAGTGTCATTGACACTAGATTTTAACATAACAGTCTTGTAAAATTATGGGAGATATAGCAGCAATATTGATTGATAAATCAGTTGTAAAGATTAAAAATTTTGACAATCTAAGATATACTTTAGATGGTTTTTTATATGGTTTTACCGTAAATAATTTAAATTATGTGCATTGTATTGAAAGTGATGTCATTAAGGCGAATTCAGAAATGTTTCAACAATCAATACCGAAAGGTTATTATGATGAAAGTAAATTTTTAGAATACAGAAAGGATAAAAATAAGATAAAGGAATTTTTAGAAAGTAAATACGATGTAAATTTTGTAACAGCGATAATCGGTGATGTGGTACATGTCAAGAAGATTAAATTAACCCCTCCATATACAGACACAGATAACTCAGGTACAGATGATTTTGGTTTTTGGCTTTCTTATACTTTAGCATACAATGGAATTTCGTTATTGAATAATAATGGCAGTATTATTAATCCTTCAAGCACTATTCCTGAAGAGAATATGAATCTAGAGCAGATTTCTAAGGAATTTTATAACGCTAATATACACTATGCAACAAAAATTGGTTTATCCGACGCCGAGAAGTATGACAGGGCTCTAATTATTGCTAAAATAGCAATAAATATTAATAATATTACAAGAATAGTTTTCCCATTATTTACAGGAGAAACCTTATTCGAGCAAATAAAAACCAGCCAGAATGAACTTTGGAAGACAGATGTTTTTATAAATTCTTTACAAGAAGATTTACAAGAAGATTTACAAAAGTATTTAAATGGGACTTCTAATTTCTCTAGAGTAGGTCGTTTGAATAAATTAAAAATTGAACTTGCTAGTGGTACAGAAAAATTATATTGGTTAGTAATTGGGATGCCAATAAGTGCTCTTAGTATATTAACCGCATTATCAAAATTAAAATTGTTAGAGTTTATAATTAGAAATGTTACTATTCGAGAAACATATTTTTTCAATAATGACAATGAGGCTTTGGTTTTAAGAATAGTGAAATCAGTTACTGAATCTCAAGGGGATGAATTTTTAACAGGTTTAATAGATGAGACAAAATATAGTTCACTAAATAGTTGGTCCTTATTTAATAGATTACTAAATGATGTTGACGATTCTTTTATTGGAATTGGAGAAGATAACAGAAAGGATTTAGTGATGTCGCTCTATTTAATTTGGCAGGTTAGCAGTTATAATCCGTATCAAAATGGTACTTTTAGTCAAACGAATTTAAATAAATTTGTTTATAATGATCAATTAGGAACAAATCCTGACCCTTCTAAACCGATTTTTGAAAGTTTAATGGGGATTAATCCTCAAAGTTTAAAGTATAGCGCAGCACCAATTACTTTGAATTATGTATCAGAAACAGCCTATGGCTTTTATTTCGATAATTTTGATTTTTACAATACCGCCCCAGCAGTCGATGGAGATTCATTTAGCTATGATATGAGACATTTCTTAAATGGAAAAAATTATCCAAAAAATAAAATTATAGCGATTCAAGATAATTATAAAGCATCTGGAGATAAAGGCTTGTATGGGACTTATGATTATTATCAACCAGTATCATTAATTAATACAAATCAAAATGCGGCAATTAGCATTCCTGTAGTTAATGGCAATAACAACCCAATTGATAATAATATAAACAGTCTTATTCCTATCTTTGTTTTAAAATATATAGACGGAAAAAACAGAGAAAGCAATTTTAAAACTGGAGTCGGGTATTTTGTTGATGTAGCTTCTCTATTTCTTGGAGGTTATGGAGCTCTAACAAAGATTAAACATTTACGTGCACTTTCTGGTTTTACAGAGGCAATGATACTAGGTACAGAGACAGGTTCTGGAACAGGATTAGTTGTTAGTATGTATGTTGCTGCAGGAACTGAAGCAATTAGTTTTAGTGCAGCTACCATCAGTTTGTTTTTAAAAATAATTACCACACCTGGAAATACGAATAAGCCATGGCTAGTAGATCTTAAAAATAAAGTGATGTGGCTCGAAATACTTTCAGCAACAAGTAGTGCTCTTGCCGAAGGAATGATAAGAAAAACGTCTAAAAATTTAGTAAATGAATTTAATAACACCCCTAATGGATGGCCTGATGAGTTTATTTCAGATCCAAGAGGTATTGATGCACAATTAACACTTCAAAAAACTTCGGGATTAGCAGTTGATATTACTATTTATAGGAATAAAGCATTAGTAAAATTGGAAAAGAAATTTGTACTGGATACAAAATATTTTGATGGGGATAGATATACTTTATCAGAGAAACAAAATTTAATTGATATTGGATATCAAAAAGGATTGACATCTGACGAAGCATCAGGAATAATTCATCAAGCTAGTAGGAGACAGCATCCTCAAGTAGATGTAAATATTTTACATGATAGGATGGATAATCTTTTACTTGTAAAAAGACGTGGATATCCTTTCCCATTTACAAGTAAAGTTCAATTTCAAAATTATATTGATGCAAAAATAAAACCAACATTAGATAAGTTTGGATTACCAAAAAATAATGTTCACATTGGTGGTTCAGGAATTACCTCGCAAACAAGTATTAGTGGAGGAATCCAAGATACTGATTGGGTTGTCTATTTTGCTTCAAAAGAGGAAGAATCAGATTATGTTAATGAGCTGGTTAAGAAATTTGAGCAAATGACAAAAACAGATCCTAAAATTCTTAACAATAAAAAAGCAAGGAAATACATTGAAGGATTAAGAGAAAATTATTTAGACACCGGTACTATTCATAAACAGTATATAGTAGCAATAGAAAATGGAAAAAAAATTAATCTATTTAAGGATGAATCTAAAGTAGAAAATTATATTGTTGATTTTTTTGGAGACACTCCAACAGATATAACTCCAAAAGTATTTGGAATTAATAACAATATTCCACAAATTAAAATAAATTTAAAATAATATGGCAGTAGTAATATCATACGAAAATGAGTCAGAAAAATCAATAACTTCTACTCAAGTAAGTTTTCTAAAAAAACATATAAAAGTGTTTTCTGTAGATGGTTTAGTAAAGAAAAAGGAGGAATTTAAAAATGGTGTTATTGAAAATTTAATATACTATAAAGATTCAAATGAATCAATAACTACTATTCTTTCTGAAAATCAAACAATTTCTTCTATTGAAATAAGAGAAAGAAAATTTATAGGCGATTTCATACTAATAGATCATAGTGATTATTATAATGGAGTTTTAGAATTTAAGGATATCTCTGTAATTGATCATAATGGTAATGAAATATATTCAAGCCCAATAAATATAGTTTCAAATTTACATGACTATGAAGAAACTAATAAATACTTTTATGATGATACTGGTAAAAAGCTATATACGTTTTGGTATGGTACTAATGGACAGTTTGGTCATATGCAAAGTCATAATCCTTTACATAAAGATTACATAAATGAATTTAAACACAGCTTTTATTTAGATGAATTGGATACTTTAGAAGATTTTGATTGGGCAAATATGGCTTATTACCATAATGCCGAACCGATAATTCCAAATTAGAATAATTATGTTTTTATATGATAAAATAATTGTAGTTGATGTTGAGGCAACTTGTTGGGAAGAAAATCTAAAACCACAGGATATGTGCAATGATATTATTGAGATTGGAATTTGTAAGTATGTAGTTGCTACAGGTGAAATTGAAGATAAGAGAAGCTATTTTATAAAACCTCAGCGTTCAACTATTAGCTTATTTTGTTCAAATTTAACAGGGATAACTCAAGAGAAAATTGACAAAGAAAGTATGTCATTTGAAGAGGCTTGCAAAAAAATACGGAAAAGATATGGATCTAACATGCGTGCTTGGGCAGCCTATGGAGAATACGATAGAACAATAATACAAAATCATTGTAAAGATTTTAATGTGGATAATCCGTTTAGTGAAACGTATATTAACATTAAAACTATGTTTATTTTTAAAAATAAAATGCCCAATGCTTTGAGCTTATTAGAAGAATTAGAAATTATAGGTGAGAAATTCAAAGGAACAATCCATAATGGAGCAGACGATGCCTATAATACAGCTAAATTATTAAAAAATATTTTGAATTAAAGCCCCACCGCTAGCGCGAGCGTCCCGCTCGTGAACGCAAAGCATAAAAATACCAACTCAAAGGTGTTACTAATCTTCTAGACTGGAAATACAGTTCTGCCAAAAATTATGGCGCCAATGACCAAACTGTTTTAGAAATTGATATGAATTGATGTTGATTACGTTCACGAGCGGGACGCTTGCGCCAGCAAGGGGGGATGAGCAGAAATTATTGGAAGAGATGAGTTATGCATGGACAAATAAAATTATTCATATTCAATTACCTCCTCAATCAAGAACTATTTTAGGAAATAGTTACAATGTCACTACTACAAAATATCGTTTCATATTTTCAGATGGTACAAAAATTGAATTTATACAACGAAGCCACGAATTAGATCCAGTCACAGAAACATTACAAACAGATCATTTATCTTTGATGACAATTGTAAAGCAATATAACCCTTAAAGCAAACAGTATGAACAAACAAGATGAGTTAAACTTAAAATTTTATAAGAAAATGGGACCTTTTAATGAATTAGGATACATTTTAGACTCAAGTAATGCTATTGGTAATTATAAAAGATTAAACATTATTCAATTTTTACCTAAGATTGTAATTACTTATTTAATAGATACAATTAATTCAATACAAAATAACCAACCTTATGATCCTTCTTTTCTTAACAGTGCAGAAGAATTTTCAGTATTTGAAGTGAAATTTTCTAATCCTTATTTTTCAATTGATGGTCATGAAACAATTCATATGAATGATTTAAAACTGGTACTGCAAGAATGGTTATCATTTAGAAATTCGTAATAGTCATAACTTCTTGCCTATCCTTTCCGTCTGTCGTGAGTGTCTCAATATAAGTGTTCGAAAACTCAAATCCACCGCTAGCAAGATCGTCCCGGTCGTGAACGCAAAGTATAAAAATACCAACTCAAAGGTGTTACTAATCCCCCCGCTAGCGCGAGCGTCCCGCTCGTAAACACAAAGTATAAAAAATAAGAACTCAAAGGCATTACTAATCCTGTAGACTGGAAATATAGTTCTGCCAAAAATTATGGCGACAATGACCAAACTGTTTTAGAAATTGATATGAATTGATGTTGATTACGTTCACGAGCGGGACGCTCGCGCCAGCGGGGGGGCTTACGATATTGAACCTTTTTTAACATTTAAATTTTAAATTATATGGCTACTATGATTAAATATACAAATACTGATTTTGAAGAAATAACTCAACAGCAAGTTAGTAAATCAAAAGAATACCACAAGGAGACTTATGAAAATGGAGAATTGAAATTAATTCAAAAATATTGGATGAAAGGAAGAAATGTGGAAACATCATATAATGGTGGTGAATATTATTTATCTCTAGATGAAAATCTTGAAGATATAATTAATCAATACCTTCCAATAGGAATAAGCTGGTTCTTTTATTATAATAAAGTAACCAATGCAAATAATGATGAAAAATGGGAATATCAGTTTTTTCATAAAGGTATTTTAGATAGAAAAGGGGTTGAAGTGTATAATAAAAATGGAGAACTTTTAGCTTCTTGTATTAAAGATTTACTAACGAATGACATTAAGGAAAAAAGAAAATATTTCTATGGAGACTTAAATATTTTTAAAAGAATAGATTATAAATATCCGTATTACACTTTTAATTATGAAGATAATGGAATTGATACAATATTTGTTCATGATGAAGATTATAGGCTAAATGAATTTTTAGCAAGTAACGAGATGAGTATTTTTCCTTGGAATGATCATTCATATTATCATGATTTTGAACCACTACTACCAACAGGTTTAAATATTTAATTCCCCCCCGCTAGTGCGAGCGTCCCGCTCGTGAAAACAAAGTATAAAAAAATAAGAACTCAAAGGTGTTACTAATCCTGTAGACTGGAAATATAGTTCTGCCAAAAATTATGGCGACAATGACCAAACTGTTTTAGAAATTGATATGAATTGATGTTGATTACGTTCACGAGCGGGACGCTCGCGCCAGCAAGGGGGACGCTCGCGCTAGCGGGGGGGAGGCTTTTTCATTTTTTGAAGCATTTACTCGAAAACAGAAGGACAGATTTAAACGTGCAAATAAGTTGTTAGTTGAAATACAGCCATACAATGATAATACCCCTGTTGGATCAATTATACGAGAGAGATATTTATCAGGAGAAAAAGATAAAATAGAATCTGTTTTTGGAAACAGTTTACCTCAATATTTTAAAGAACCATCTAACTATGATAACTTTGAAATTTTTAAGAAAAAAGCAATTGATGTAAGTAAAAGAAATAGAGAGAATGATACTGAAGTAAAATTTATATTTAATTTTTTGGAAGAACATTGGAATTCAGGTAACCGTTTTGTTATAAATATGGAATCTACATTATATACTTGTACAAGCTGTCAAGGTTACTTTGTATATTTGAAAGAATTAGCTAAACAAGAAGGTAAAATTTTAGAAATTAAAATGATAGCAAACAAACGAGCTGAGGATACTGGAACATTGAAAAAATTGATCAAATAAATTAGAATTATGAAAATAGAATATTTAGCAAAATTGCAAGATAACCCTTATGAAAACCCTAGTGATTTAAAAAATAGTTTCATCATAGAAGGCATTACCTTAAATGAAATTCAAGATTTAGAGAAACTTTACAATAACGGAAATCCATTTCCAAAAGTTTTAAAAGAATTACTTTTTTTGGCTGGTAATTATTGTTATGTATGCGATTATGGAATAGATGAAACTCAGCAAGAACTACAGGAATGGGTTAGAGAAGATATGGCAGATAATGGAAGAACTATTTCACGTCCATTTTATGCTTTTGATGTATATGGAGGTGATCAGTTTTTATTTATTTATTTAGATGAAGGCGAAAATCCGACAGTTTACGAGGCTCATCCTTGGATTACGGGAAGTAATTGGATTAAGCATCTTGATAACTTGACAATAAAGAGTTTAGTTGATAGTGGCATTGAAAGAGTCAAAAGAGGAGAAAATCCTTTTTAAAATACCCCCTGCTGGCGCAAGCATCCCGCTCGTGAACGCAAAGCATAAAAAATAAGAACTCCAAGGTGTTACTAATCCTCCAGACTGGAAATACAGTTCTGCAAGAAATTTTATGGCAACAATGACCAAATTATTTTAGAAATTGATATGAATTGATGTTGAGTACGTTCACGAGTGTCACGCTTGCGCTAGCAGGGAAGCAGATATTTATAACTGTTTTTAGGAAAGCGTTGAGGTTTTGTGATGAAGTTATTGGGGGCTGTCACGAAGTTTTTAGGTAGCATCATGAAGTGTTTGGGTTGTTTACCTAAACTTTTAGGTTCAGTACCCAAAACTTTAGGTTGGGAAGGTAAAATTTTAGGTACCTTGACGTAAAATTTTAGGTTAGATACCGAAACGTTTAGGTCGAAAACCTAAAACTTTGGCCTCAGTACCTAAACACTTCATGATAGAACCTAAACGTTTGGGTCTGCAACCTAAACTTTGGGGTTGCGAACCCCTCGTTTGGGGTTCTGAGGTGCTCCGTTGGGGTTCGGAACCCCAAAGTTGCCCCTCAAGGACGTCAAATTTGACGTCGGAAACCCCAAACGAACTGTTTTGCGAACGTTTACTTTTGAAAAAAGTCTTTTGAGAGTCAAACAATAAGAGGTTTTTAAGTCGGATAATGGTCTTTATAGTTTTTTGATTTGTACTTTCAGGTTATTGGGGTATTAGAACTTATGATAAAATAACAACTGATGTAAATTGTTATCGTATTTATTTATAAGGCTTTAAAATTTATTTGCAAAGTCTCTTAAAAAAGTAAATCATAAAAAAATAGTGTCTCACTAACTTACTCAGTTGTTGAAACACTACCTTTTCTATTCCTTTGTATAGCTTCAGTCTATTTTTTTATAATTAATTTTTGAGAATCAAGAGCACCATTTTTAGCTGTTTTTACAATATAAATACCAGCTTTTAAATGATTTAAATCTAACTCAGCTCTTTCTGCTTTGATGAAGTTTTTTTGCCAAACAATAGTCCCTGACACATCAAATACTTTTACATTGGTATTGTCTGTGATATCTAGTGATACGTGTCCATAAGATGGATTCGGAAACAATTTTCCAAAACCACTTTCTGAGTTTTCAGTTTTTGCAACGCTTGTTCTAGCAGTACTGCTAATACTATCAAAAAACCATTTTTGATTATCACCTCCACCATAAGACCATTGTTGAATATTTGCCCCATCATTGGTACCAGCACCATCCATTGATTTACCGCTTCCTCTATTGATTAATTTATAAGAGCCATCTCCCGTAGCTTCAATTTTCCATTGTTGGTAAGCATGGTTTGCGTAATCCCATTGTTGTATATTACCGCCGTCTGCGTTAGAATAGGCACTTACTTCGAGACATTTTCCGCTGTTATTATTAGTTAGTTTCCAGTAACCATCTCCAACGCTTTCCGCTTTCCATTTTTGATTTTCAGTACCACCGTAAGTCCATTGTTGAACATTTGCTCCGTTGCTGGTTGAAACATCAGTTACATCAACACTTTTTCCGCTTTGTTTTCCTATAATTTTGTATACGGTGCCATTTATAATTCCATCACTTGGAGGATTCACAACTGTTGCGCCAGGCAAATAAAAGTTTCCACTTAAAAGAAACAGGTAAAGCGTTTTTAGCGTTTGATTGTAATACGAATTTGGCTCGTTGAGACTTACTAAGTCAGAATACGAATTGTTAAGGTGTGCTTGGTTATCACCTCCCATAGCTGCTGCTGCAAAGGCTCCGACAAAAGTTGCATTATGGTATTGGCTCGATTTAGATCCGTTCTGATTGTATCCATCTACAACATTTTGAGAACCACCTACGTTTATTCGAACAAAATCGGATGATTTTTTCGAGTAATTTTTTGCTTCGGCGTTGCCATGCCATACATAATCAACGGCTATTCTCCAGGGCGTACGCGCAGCATCATAAGAATATTTAGTACCTCCATTAGCATAACCACTTGCTTGGCTAGAGTAACTTCCTGAGCTGGTGCACCAGTCCGAAACTAATCCACCTGCCGCTCCATTTACAGAAAGATTATTATTGATTATTTCGTAACATTTACTGGCTACGCTATTCCAGAAAGGATCATTTGTAAAAGTGGCAAATTTTCTAAAATAAGCAGGAGCAAAATACGACGGGTTTGTAATAGAACTGCCTCCGAATTCTCCGGGTTTAAGCACAAAAGTACCTTGTTCAACTTCATGAATCTTAATTGCATTAATCAATATTTTGGCATCGCTATTGTAATTAATTGCACCCGAAGATCCCCATTGATAATCAGCAATTATAAGAGCCATGGCTGCATCAACTTCAGAATCTGTTGCACCACCGGTTCCAGCAGCGCCACCATTACAGCCGTTGATCTTCCAATTCATAAGTCCTGCTGCATCTCTATTGTCTTTATAGTAGTTCCAAAGTCCATCAAAAATAGTCCTCTCGCCTGTATAGGCTGTAAGGAGCATTCCGTAAGCGATTCCTTCCGAAACCGTTTTGCTCGGATCATCAAACTTTACGCGGTAGCGGCCATTCGCGCATTGTTCTAAAAAATTTGTTTTCCAGATAGCATAATTAGTAATAGCATCTTGCGTATTCCTATTGCTTGGCATAAGTCCTTGCGAATAGGTTTTGTTTGCAGGAAAAGGTTGTGTCTGCGCAATTGTGGTTGTACTCATTGCGATAAAACAAAGTAGGAAAGCAATTCTAATTAGTGTAGTTAATTTTTTCATGATTAATTTTTTTTTAATGAATAAATCTTTTTTAGAAATAGTAAATTGGGGCTGTTTATTTTTTGAGTTTACATTTATTTGGTCAACATTAAACTCATTTGGTCATTTGTAATTAAAAATGAAGCTGCAAAAACGGTAGAAAAATTAATTGCGCTTTTACGATCATTTTATTCAGATTCTTTTTCTTTCATAATTTTTTTTTTAAGATTAAAATCATACACTATAGACTAACATAGCGCTTGTAAGTATTTACAATATTAACAAGAAAAATGGATTAAAATAGAATTTAAGACTACGGTTTGAGTACGGTATTTAGAAAAAATAGGTTAAAAAGACATGTGTGTCTGTAAGATTTTTGAATAGTGATTTAATAATCGATAACTATTTTTAAATCGCGCTATAAGTTTGAGCAAAAATTAGTTGCTCTAATTCCTTTTTTTTTTGAGGGGCGAATAAGTTAGAAAAAAAACAGAGCTAGGGTACCGCTCATCAAACCAAAATATAAAAACACTAACACAAACGATCATAAAAAGACTGTCATTCTCAAGACAAATAAACCCTGATCTGACAAACCCAAAAAACTTTTTTTAATATAAGAAGAAGCTTCTTCCTACAAGTTCTCCAATCTTAATTATTGGCTAATTCCTAGAGAGCAACTCAATACCTCTTCCGCTTACTTTACAACCTTGTAAAGCAATAGAACATCTCTGTTAAACCACTAAGCAACGGTTTTTTAAACCTCTATTTTAGGCTCACCTTTACACTATCAAAAGGAAAAAACACTATAAAACACATCAAATTCAACAGTTTTTTGAATTGGTATGTAAGCTTAAATAAATTATCTAAAAGTGTACAAACGCAATAAATAGATTCGTCACTTGATTGCTCAGATTGATTGTTACAACTCGTATTAATCTTTTAAAATACAAACAAAATTAAAGTAAAAAAAAACTAGCACATGCCAACTAACCCAATTCCAGCAATTCCAATTCCAGCAGCTACGCCAAGATATTATCCTCGATTATCTGAGGTAATTACCGTAGATGAACTACCTGAGTTTTTGTCATTTGTTCAAAATGGTTTGAATGCCATTTTTGATAAAATACATTACAAAAATTTACAATATTCAAAAGGCTATCGTGGCGACTCGGCCTTTTATAGCCTTGATATTGTAACGAGCAAAAAACTGGCTCTTCCTTTACCGTTTGGTTTAGGTCTTGTACTAAATCCTGATTTGAAAGATAACGATTCGACTATCTCGTCATTTCCTATTACACTCGAATACCAGTGGGAAATACTTGCATTTATTAAAACGTTTAGCTCCAGCAGTTTTTCGTTTTCATTAGAAGATTTTTATGCTGTAGGATTACAAGTCTTCCGCATTAGCGAAGAACAAGTAATTGCCCACATGCTTAACATTTTTGTTGAAGCCGCTGACGGAATTACAAAATACGAACAGCTTTTAAAAGACATTAATGATTTACAAGCAATTACAAATGATCCATCGTATCAAGAATTAGAATTTCCAGTAGGTGTTGAGCAATCTATTACAAGTGTAATTTCACTTATCAATAATAATACTGCTATTACAAAATCAATTCCTTTGCTTTTGTTTGCAGTTTATATTTTAAAATCAGATGTAAGCGACACTAAAAGTAAACTTCAGGAATTCTATAATATCATCGCACCGGATGGTATTGAGGCGCACATAAAAAGAATTATTACGCCAAAGGCTAAAGCTACGCTGGAATTAAGCGCGGGTATAGAATTTCCTCAAACTATTTTAAGACCTGTTAATATAGACGGTTCTGCTTATCAAAATCCTGCTGCAAAATCAACATTTGTATTTGCCAAAGCACAATTGTATGCCGATACAGAAGCCGGAATTGGCTATCAATTAGAATTGGCTGGTACATTGACACCGCCTCATGCCATGATTGGCAATACTGGATTAATTCTTGAATTAGACACTTTAAAAGTCGATTTAAGCAAGAAAACCAATATTCCGGAAGCAGATGCAGATGGTAGGCCAAATGATTTCGTGGGGGTTTATGCACGTGCCATTTCGGTTACTTTACCTTCTAAATGGTTTCATAGCGAAGACGAAGCTGTAGGAGGTACTGCCGCTACCTTAAAAATTGGTGCTTCAGACTTGTTAGTAGGTTCTGGTGGTTTGTCTGGAAATATTTATCTGGAAACAGTCCCTCAAGTTACAGGCGGTGAATTTCATTATTTTGATGACAAATTCGATTTAATTTATCCAGTCACGATGTTCGAAAAAAACGAAGAAAGTGGTGAAGTAGAAGAAAAAGAAATTGCTGATTATGCTGATTTAACTACTTTTTTACAAGAGTTAAACGCCGCTAAATTACCGTATGCTTTTAAATATCCTTTATCGTTAAAAACATTACCTACAATTGTATCTCCAACTATAAACAAATCAACAACTTATACTTTTAATACGGCAAAAGACTACCAAAACTTTTTGTCACAACTTATTGAAAATACATTATGGAAAACCATTGGTTCAGAGAGCACTGGTTTTAAAGTAGGTTTTACTAAATTTGATATTTCTTTTAAACAAAATAAGGTTATTGGCTCTAATATAAAAGGCCAACTGATCATAGAGAAATTAAAAAAACCAGATAATACTCCTTTTAGTGCGCTTATTGAAGGACATTTATACGATGACGGAGACTTTAATCTTACTGCCTCATTTAATAAAAATAATCCTCCGAAAGCTAATTTATTTGGTCTTATAAATTTTGACTTCTTTAGTTTTGAACTTGGAAAAGAAGATAAAGACTATTATGTAGGAACCTCTTGCTTTATTACATTTCCGAATCCCGTCATGAATAATATCATGAAAGGCCAAGGAATCAATGTCGAAAAATTACGTATTTACAGTAACGGAAACATTGAGGTCGAGGGAGGTTCTATTCCAATTCCAATCAATTTTTCATTAGAACTTGGACCAGTTAAAATGTCTGTTTCGAATGTTAATTTTGGTTCTACCCAAATAAACGGACGTAAATATAACTTTTGGGGATTTGATGGCGCCATTAGCATCAATCCGTTAGGGTTAGATGCTCGTGGAGAGGGTGTTAAATATTACTATTCTACTGATGATGGTCCAAAAGATGACTTTTTAAGAATTCAAACCATCGAAGTCGATTTAATTATTCCGGGAACTGCTAGCGAGGCATCTGCAATGGCTATTATTCATGGTATGATTTCTCTTCCTGAGCCAGGAAAATCTCCTGAGTTTACGGGTGAAGTTTCTTTAAAATTACCAAAAGCCAAGATTTCAGGCGGTGTTGGCATGCGTTTTATGCCTAAATATCCGGCATTTTTAATTGATGCTCATATCGAATTGCCTACGCCTATTCCGTTAGGATTTATTTCGATCTCTGCCTTTAGAGGTTTATTGGGATTTAAATATGTAGCGACCAAACAATCTGTGGGCTTAACCACAGACAATTCGTGGTATGAATTTTATAAACATCCCAAGCCCGGAATTAATATTAGAAAATTCAGCGGACCACCAGATTCTTTACAATACAAATCACCATTCTCTATTGGTGCCGGAGCGACATTTGGTACCACAGCAGATGGCGGACATGTTTTATCGTTAAGAGCGATGTTGTTGTTGTCGTTGCCTACGCTATTTTACATCGAAGCAGGATTAAACGTGATTGCAGGCAGATTAGGCCTTATTGAAGATGATCCGAGTAATCCTCCTTTCTTTGCCATGGTTGCTTTTGGAGACGATTCGTTAGAATTGGCTGCCGGAGCCGATTTTAGTATTCCTAAAGATAGTGGACAAATCTTTCAGCTTCATGCTTTATTAGAGTCAGGTTTTTTCTTTAAAAATCAAAAGCCTTGGTATGTAAATCTGGGCTCTAAAAAAGATCCTATTACCGCCAGAATTTTAACTCTTTTTACAGCAAAAGCCTTTATTATGCTTTCTGCTCAGGGAATTGAAGCCGGTGCAAGATTAGATTTTAAACTGGAAAAAAGTTTTGGTCCTGCAAAAGTAAAATTATGGGCTTATCTTGAATTGGGCGGAAAAATTTCATTCAAACGTCCTCAAATGGGAGGTTATATAAGTGCCGGTGGAGGAATTCAAATTAAACTTTGGATAATAAACGTAGAAATAGTCCTTGATACAATATTCTCGGTTGAATCGTTTAAACCGTTTTTAATTTATGCAAAATTAGAGTTAAGTGTTCGTATAAAAATTGCTTTTGTCAGAGTTCGAAAAAATTTCGTTGTAGAACTACAATGGGATATTAACAGAGTTGTTGATCGTACACCTTACAGCCCACTACCCATGGGAACCGATGGAGACGGCCAGGATAACAGAACAACAGAATCTGTTAAGGGAGTTCACATGCTTACAAATCAAGCCTTCGCACTTGATTATTTTAAAACTGTTCCTAATGTTACAGCCATTACAAAAGTAATTCCTCTGGACACCTTTATCGATATTAAAATGGCTAAAGGATTATTGCCTAATGCTTCATTATCACAAAAAATTGGAGGTTATACTGGTGATGCCAAAAATTATACTGATATGATGCCACCTGTTAGTACACAAGCAGGTAGAAAACTACGTCAGGTAAAACATCAATATTCTATTCAATCAATTAATATAAAATCATGGAATAGCACAACAAGTGCCTGGGAAACTTACCATCCGTTTGAGGCTGTCGTAGCATCTGACTCGAGAGATATTGTTAAAAATTTACCATGGGCACAATGGCAAAAAGCAATTGATCAATATGATAGTATTCGTGTTTTAGCCACCAATCCATTTTCATTTTTAAGTGCAGGCGAGCCTGGATGGCACGTACCGGAACAATACGGAATTACGCCATCAAAATTATTCTGTGTGTCTGATGCAATTGAAAAAGAGCACACTGATTTTCTTAATAAAAAAATTGGGCAGCGCTACTATGTACCCACTCAATATGAAGCCGATAAAATAAATGGATTATTCTTTAAACTCATTGGGGATGCTCCTGAAATTATAGAAAAGAATACAACAGAGGGCGGCGATTTTATGAGTATTACAGGAGAAAGTAATCCGTTGGGATACAATCGATCTTTATCTTTTAAAAATTATAATGAATTAGAAATTATTTTTCCTGAAGCTGCTATTGAGCCTACTTTAAACCTCACAACCCAGGCAAAAGAAGTCACAATAAAAGCCTATACCGCTGTTATTAAAGAAGGAGCCAAATTAGTTTCTTATGATCCTATTAAAATAAAAAAAACAGCTAATTCGACACCTTCAGAAACAGTAACATACTCTAAGGCAGAACTGTTAGGTGCTATAACTTTATACGATTCGGAGAATGAAGCAATTTCAAAAACAAAAATTGATAAAATTGTTATAACACCTTTAGCCGCAAATGCCGAGCGTATTAAAGCAATCCGAAATGAAATCGCAACATTATTTAATGATACTTACACAGATGAAAGCGATGAAGTTTCTATTTCTTTTCCGAATGATTTATCAAAATACAATGCATTACTGGCAGAATTAGCCCTTTTGAAGGCCAATGCAGGAAACGAAAACAGCAATCCTACAGCAACACCTGATACGCTTACTTTTACTCACTATTATGGACCTACAGGAAGAAACTCTTATGTATTTAAAAAAGTAATTAAATACAACGACACTTACCTTATTTCCTTCCATCCACAAGCCAATACTACTGCTCTTGTACAGCTTGATGCCAATGGAGCTATTTTGAGAGAGCGTTTATTAAATGGCAAAGTTACTTCGATGCAAGTACTAAACAATGCCTTATTAGTTACTCAGGCTTTAGATGCTAAACAATGTAAAGGAATTGGCGAAGCTATCATTGATGATGATTTTATTGTAGGCTGCCCCGCTCCTGTTGGCAGTACCGCAATTATAGAACTCGATGATGAACTAAATTTAAAATCAGGTAAACACTATTTAAATACCTATTCAATTGGTTTTAATACTTTATTACCTCTGCCGGACAATGAGTTACTTTGGATCAACAACATGGCAAATGAGACTGAAATTAGTTGGATTACTGCAATCGATCGTACTCTTATTCGTCGTGTAAAAGTCAATGGAATAGCAATTAAAGTACTTCAGCACAGTGCCACATCGTTTAGTATAATTACAAAAGATAAAAAAATCATTCGCTTTAGTGTTACTACCACTACCAAAGCAATTGCTGTGAATGAGACACAAATCCTTTCTGATGAAGCTATTGCCGAAATTACAGATGCAATAATTGCAAACGGAAAAATCTTGCTTACTGTTGCATTATCAAACGGAAAATTTGGTTTAGCTCAAATTAATGGTACGAATACTGAAATAGTACAACATGATACCATCTTTGATTCGGCGCTTTATTTATCAAATAATCCTTTAAATGATAATTCTGTTGTTGCTTATAATGCAAAGTATCTCTTTGTTTTTAACACAGCATTAGCTCTTACAAAATTAATTGAGAGAGGGAGTACGGTCGATAATGCATCGATCATCGCTATTCAAAATGAGCCATCTGCGAATGAAATTTTAATGCTTTCTTCTAAACAAAGTGAGAAAGGAGTTTACTTTTCTTTATTTAATGATCAATTTGATAATTGCTCTCTGCATCCAGCGGAAACTGTATCGGTAACAACTTCTACATCGACACTAACAACTGAAAATACTGTTCTAACTGAACTTGCAGTAATTACAACTGCTGATTACGCGAGAAATACTAAAAATTCAAAACTAATAATCGTCAATAATGTTATTTGTTCGGATGGAGGAAATTCTAACAACGATGAAGAATTAAATTATACTACTTATCTTCAAAGAGTCGAGTGGCTGAGTAAAGAGAGTTACTTTCACAATACAACCATACCAGGTTCAGAAGCTGTTGTAGCAGACAATAAGGCTATGGAGGCCGCCATTCAAAACACGGTTCAACCAATTTGGAGAGCTAATACAACGTATTGTTTAGATTTTGTTTTGACTGATACCGTAGATGACAAAAAAACAACAGAATTTAAATACTATTACGGATTTAAAACATTAGGACCAGTCGGGCACTACCCTGTTGCAGATCCGGTTACTACTGCCGGTCAGAAATCTGCACCAAGCAATGAACTGACTGATTTATCAAAATCGCCATTGACATCCTTAAGGCAATATCTAGATTATAACCGCTCTTATCCTAACGCAGATGGAAGTTTATTACAATCTAAACCCTCTTTTTACGGAAATGAGCAATGCAAAGTAGAATTGTTTTTTACAAGCCCTTATGTTTATCACATGTTTAAGGACTGGAGTAGTTATGGCAACGCCAGACCAGAAATAAAAGGTGCCATGAATCTCATCATTAATGATCCTTTAAATGATACTTTGATTCCTTACCCGCTTCCCGTTAAAAAAACCACCTACCCTAAAGCGGAACAAGGAAATGCGAAATGGGAAGATGATAATGATCCGAGAGTTCCAATAGGCATTCAATTATTGAGAAACCTGATTACTGGAAATCCTGCAATGAAATGCCAAATTGAAATTGGAGGAGCTTTACAGCCAAAATCATATAGTTTTAAAGTAACGCTTACCGATTTAAAACCTTCGAAATTATATACCGTTTTAGTAAATAATTATTTTGATGACAATCAAAATTTACTTGAAGAAAAAAGCAAAAATACATTAGTACATCAATTTGGTTTCCAAACGTCACGCTACAAAAATTTCGAAGAGCAAATAAACAGTTATTTTATTACAGAGAAAGATGAATCCGGAACCATAATAAATTCGCGCAAAGCATTATTTGAAATCAAATTGAATTTAGCCCAAGACCAGATTAGAGCTTTGCATGATATCATTGCCGGAAATTCTAATGTATCAAATGATGCACTCGCATTAAAATACCAACATTCATTTGATCGTGCAATAGAAGGGATTTTAAAATTATCTCCACTTGATCCTGCGCGCACCACCGAAGTCAATCGTATTATCGATACTGCTACAGGTGACATTATAGCGCTTTTAATTCGTAATCCGGAACCGTTTAATATTCCTAAAATTCCATTACAAGAAATCAAGGATTCTATTATGGTATTGGATAGTGCTGGTGACAAAAAAGCAGATTATCAAGTATTGCATTCCAAAGATTATTCTCAGGCATTAATAATGAATAATGATAAAAAAATTATAGAGACCGATTTTGACATTCAGTTTGACTATAGAATGTGGAATAATAACGCTAGTACTCCGTTGACCGTTTCGGTTGATAAACAAATATTAACCAAAGTATTAGAAAATATAAATCTTTAAAAACAAGAAAAAAATGAGTTCTATAAATTCACAAGAAAGTCAACTCTCTGGTTGCGAAACGTATATAGCAATAGTTGTTGATGAATCGGGTTCTATTAATGCAACCGAAGCACAGCAAATAAGAAGCGGGCTTACTTCATTTATCAATTCACAAGCTCAGAGTAACATAACGCTTTCATTGATCGGAATGTCTGATAATGATAGTACTTTGCGAACTGACAATATTATTCAAAAAAGAATCTCAAGTAATACTTCTGAATTTTTAACCTGGGCCAATTCATTTGGTTCAGGAAGGGTCAATAAGCAATCTGATTATTGGGCATCCGGCCTGAAAGCAGCCAGCGAATTATCTGTCACTCCAGATATTATTGTAGTTGTTACAGATGGTATGCAGGTCAATAATTCTGATGTACTAAAAAGTTTGTATCGTGATCTAAATCTAAGATCACAGATTTTTGTGTATGGTGTGACAAGCAATGCAAATAATATTAGCGAATTGGTAACTCCGCTTACTACTTTTTTAGAAAAACCGCCAATCTTAAAAAACAGCGGTATTTCTATTCTAAATTCAGATTACATAAGAGTTGCTGACTTTAGTACTTTAGGTAACGAACTAAACCAACTTAATACAGATTTATCTCGCACTCAGGTAGGTTGCGTTGCTAATGTTAGCATTATTCAGAACAAATTAGTATATCCTGTTTTAAGGAAAGGTCTGCCTGTGCACAAAGAAGCCGGAACTTTGGTTCTTAAAAACAAAAGTCGTGTTGCGCTCACGTTGCCTGCAGGAACAAGAATTCATAATGCCAGCAGTTTAGACGGATTAGTTTTTAAAATAGAAAGCACCATTACCATTCCTGGATCATCTACTCAGGAAGTTGCAATCAGAATAGATGGTACACCCCTACTTACCGGAAATTTTTCGGCCCCCGTTGTTCTAAACAAGGTTGGTAATCCACTCGGAATAAGCATTAATTTTAATGTAACAAAAGAGTTATACATTGTTGGCACTTCTTCTGGCACAACGGCATTGCAATCTACCCATTTACAAATTGCAGCTGTTGGTTCAAAAGGAGTTGATAGCACAAAAGGTATTCACCTTCGTTGGATGCTGGCAGGACAATTAGGAGAAAAACACCTTCCGAAAGGCGATTTATTTACTGGTCCAAGGTTTAATTTTAATAAAACTGATGACTTTGTAAAAATATACAGAGCTCCCTATACTAAGGTTACTTATAGTTTAAATTTTAAACAGACCCCCAACTTAGTAGATAATAGTAATGCGTTATGGATTTATAAAACAACAAATCCTGAAAGATCTGTTTATGTTTATTTTAAAAACAAAGCAAAGTATTTGTCTGTAAAAGCAACTATTAATCCAAGAGCAAATCCATCTTCTTTTATTGAGGCTTACGGAAATAATCTTATCGAAATTGAGAATAAAAATGAATTGTTTTTTGCAGCAGAATTAAATTTTAATTCAGTAAATAATTCCAGCGCTCTTCGATTAGAAACTTTGTCTGTAGCCGAAAATACGATTTTGGCATCCAAAAGGGTAACCAATCGTAAAACTTATTCTTCATCTGAGGTAAATTTAGTTCGCGTAGTGGCTGAAAACGGAAGAAGCATTCGATTTAAAGCAAATAATTGTCTTTTAAATACAATTCATTTTGAATTTTATTCCGATTTTATTCAGCACGCAAATACTAATGGAAATTGGGACTTAAAAGGAAAATATGCTTTGAGCGATAAAGATTCAAAAGTATTTGAACAATTAGAGCCCAAACTAAATTCCGTTAACGGAAAATGGCTAAAATACAATGATGGTGAATACGTAAATATTACCAATTACAAAAACAGATGGAACAAAACGACCACTGGTGACAGCCGAAATATCAAACAAGTAGTTGCAAGATATCTGGAGTTAAGTAATGTGCCCAATAATCCTACTGGGGTAGAAACCATCACTTTTGGAGAAGATATTCCGGTAAACGAACCTTTGGAAGGAGAAACGCAGCAATACGCTAAAAATCTAACCGAAATATCTAATCTGGACATGCTAAACATTGCTGCAAATGACTATCATATTGCACGTATGTTGGGCTTGGGATGCATTGATATCGATGATGCCGTTTATTCAGGAGAATTTATTTACCTTACAGAATACACCACATTTGGCAACTTAGAAGGTGGAACATCAGAGAAAGAAGTTTTACATCTTTCTATGAGTATTCCAACTTCTGTAAACACAGAGCGATTGCCTCTTCCTGTACAATTGAGCAAGATTGTTCCAGGTTTAAATATTGGTTCAGACGAAAGCCAGCCTGCAAAAATTACAGATCCAGACGGATACAGTTTTGATGGAAAAAAAAGATACGTAAGCTTATTTATGGATGATGTCATGGATTATGATATCAATACTGAATTTTTTAAATCTTCGTTAGAGTTTGATGGCAGCTCTTTTACATTTCCTATTTATTTGGGTGTTGATTACAAAATTAAAGATGTCCATTCAACTTGGGTTAAACCAGAACTGGCGTTTGATTCAGAATATAAAAACATCAATAAAAACCTCATTGAATCTTATTATGAGCCTGCTCCCATTATTATTCCGGAGTCGGGAAAATCTATTTTAAATGTTCGTCAGGAAGAAGTAGGCCAAAAAACATATATCTATCAAGGGTATGGTATTAATATTTTTTCGAGAGCATCAGCTGGTCGATCGATAAACATTAATTCTAACATACAGCCGGCAAATAATTTAATGCCTCCAACCGGCATTAATACACTTTTGATCACTGAGGAAACCCCTCTAATGTTTACATCGCAATCTGAGCAATTACGTTATAATGCAATTCCTGCAGCAACAGATAAAACACTGATTAGAATTTTATTCGAATATTATACTATTCAAGAATTATTGAGCTACAGTATTCCTGATGGAATGACAAATGAAGATGCTGTAAAACCGAACACTATTTATCCCGACAATGAAGAAATATTTGCTGATAATTTTAAACTGTATTACAAAGATGGCCTTCCTCAAATAGAATATGCCTCGATTTATAGTATCGAAAATAGCACAACGGATCATCTTACCTCGATTATAAAAATTACAGAATATAAAGTACTGAGTACGGGAGAAGAAATCAAAGTAACGCTGAATGATGCCAATAAAGGGAAATTTATAGGAGGTATTTTAACCATCGGAGATCAAAATTATGTTATAAAAGAGATCGATGTAATTCTTAAAGCAAAGCAAAATACGGGAGATCCGGATGTATTTGACTATGCTTTGGTTGAAGTGCTTAAAAAAGAAGTTAGTGAAAGTATTCTTTCAGATGGCGATGCTACATTGGATTCTGAACAAATAAAAGCCATCAAAAAGTCTGAAAACGGTCTGTGCACTTTGGTAGAAAACATGTTAACTCCTTCTAATTGGCATCAGCCCGGACCACTTAATTTTAGAGTGCAATATCCCCCAGCTTTAAAAGCGGTTCATAGAGAAATTATTCAGCCTGACGCCGAAGATCCTACCAATTTACAAGTAGAAAAATCAAGAGGAATCTGGAATGATGCGGTAATTGAAAGAGTTCTGGAAGAAAGCTATAAAATGGATGCAAAAGGAAACTTCGAATTGGATGCAGACAAAAATCCAATTCTATTGCCAACCAAAAAACATCTCGGATTGTACAGAATAATTTTCTCTAATTATAATTTACCTCAGCATCCGCAATTTAAAGCATCTGGCGAAAACTCGGTAGAATGGTTTAATGGTACAATTAGGTTGTTTACAAAAAGTGCTGTAAAAGACGGAAATACAATTCCTGTAAAATCCCGAAAAGAGTTTAAAGTTGTTCGAACAGAAAACATCGGACAGACGGGAGATTTGGTTGTGTATATCAACGATACCAATTTCAAATTAGGCGATTTTATCAATCAAACTATGCATCCGGATCATGACGAAATTATTGGCGCAAAAGATGAGGGAAGTTTTACGGCGGGTTATGTATCGCAAAAAGTAAATTATTATCCAAGTTATAAAGTGTACCTCTATGCCGATGCCGGAAGCGGAATTACAGCTTCGAATATTCAACCGAGAGAGGGAGAAAGTACACATTACTCCATTTTTGGAATTAGTACGCATTCTGATGCACTTAATTACGATTCGAAAATTAGTGTCCCAAGTCCTATGTATGCCGTAAAAATTGTAGAGCCACAAAGACCTGAGGAAGTAGAAGGAAGTTTATATGCAACCCGACCTGATTTTTATAATCGTTCGACTTACACATTTACAACCAGATACAATCACAAACCTTATGGAGCATTGCATTACAGGGCCAATGATGAAGACTTATTAAGTGTTTTGTACAAAAGAGATACCATCAATGTAATTCGGGAAGAACTGAAAAAACTTGGCGGGAATGATGAAGCATACTTTAGTAATAGATGGAAAAACTTTTTAGATTTTGATTTACTGGAAACAAAAGTCAACTACGAAACATATCCTCCTGAAAATGAATCTGAATTAGGATATCACTTTCCTGTGCCAGACAATTTGGAATTAATAGCCGCGATAAATGATTTTATTAAATGGCACAATGAATCACAAGGCAAAAATGTTGTAGAAATTACTTCATTAACCGCACTTAATCAAGTTATAATTACCAGATCTCAAGGAGTTCAGCAAGATTTGCTGGCCGTTCACTTTATTGAGCAAGCTATTCACGCAGCTTTTGTACCTCTTACAGAAGTACCTGTTATTTACGAATATATTAAGGGTAATGATTACATCCCAAGCAATAAAAAGCAAACTATTAAAGATAAAAGCGGTCATATTCTAAAGTCAACTGATGCTGATTTTGATATTGCACCTATGATGAAAATCACTAATGATAGTGAAAACCGAACTCAGTTTACCGATTTTAATTTGGATGGAAACTCACAAAACATCTATTTCTATGGTGTTTGTGAAATGGATATTAAAATGAATTTTAGTGAGTTTAGCAAGTTGTTGGGACCCGTAAAATTGGTAGCTTCAACTCCGCCTCAGACACCAGAAATCAAGCGAATTATGCCAATTCTGGAAAATAAAGTTTTAGGAATCAAGCCTGCCATTCAGATTGAGTTAAATACATACCAGCCAGAATACAAGATTAAAAAAATCAATATTTATCGTGCTACTTCTATGCTGGATGCGCAATCGATAAGAACGATGACTCCCGTGAAAGAAATTGTAATTAACGAAGATACTTTATCAACTGATTTTAATGATGTATGGACTGTTTATGATGAATTTGATGATCTAGAATTTGTTCCTTTTGGAGATGGTCTTTTTTATAGAATTACCGTATCTAAAGAAATTGAATACGCTGATCCCGGTTCAACTGAAATTAATCCGATCATCACTATTGATTACGCACCATCACAACCATCAAAAATTACTGCTACAGTGATTGTTGATAATGTTTCGCCTGTATCTCCAATAGTAGAAGCTACAGGAACTGTAACCGGAATAAATGAATCTTTATTGAAACCAGTAGTTTTTAGATGGCAAAAGACCGTACATAATGGTAAATACCATTTGTATAAGATGAAAAACCAAGGAAACTGGGAAAAAATTCATAAAATGTTTTCAAATGAAAATAACGTAATACTTCCTTTAGAAAATATTGCATCCTACACGGATGAGCTGGTAATCAAGACTAACGATGAGCAAAGAATTTACCATCATTTTAAAGTTCTCTCCGAAAACTCTTCGGGAATGTTCAGCAGTGAAGAAAAAATCTTAACCCTTTAAACCTTATTGAATCCCAGTAAATAATTTTATTGGGATTCAAAAAATGGCGATCAAACAAATATTTACAGCAAGAAAATAAAATTAAAACAACATGGCAACAAGTAGAATTAACATTGGTAGTAAATTCCAAAACGGAGACATTCCATCACAAAGTGACTTTGTAGAAATTTTTGATAGTTTTGTTCATAAGGACGAGGACAAAGCTGATTTTGAAATGGTTGAAACAGGTACCGATGATCAACATTATGTCACTCCAGCGCTTTTACGTACAGGTTTGCAAAATATTGGTATCATTACAGGCAATTGTTATATGCCTTTTAAGGAACCTTTTGATAATTTTAGTGGTACTACCTTATCATTAGAAAAATTACCTATCCAGCATAGCATTAAAGTATATAAAAACGGTCAGCTCTTAAAAGAAGGAGAAGATTATACCGTAGACTACAATACAGCAGTAATCACTTTTTCAGGAACTGTGGGTGATCGCAACATCGAAGTAGATTATTGGTTTAAAAATTTAGGACCAATTCCGGGCGGCGATACCTCAGAACCAATTGATTTTACTAGTTTTTTACATACGGCGGGAAATGAAACTAAAAATGGACTTTTGACTTTTAACAACACCACACCTACCTCAACAAGTGGTCTTGTTTTAACAAATAGTGGTGCTGGCGTTGATGCAACTGCTCTTGATATTACTGTTACCGGAACAGGAAGCGGAATTTTACTGCAAAATTCATCCACAGGAACTGGTGTCAAAGTATTAAATACCGGAGCAGGAAGCGGAGTTTATTTAAATTCGGCTGCCACAGCAACAGGAGATATTTTACAAGTAGCAAAAGACAATGTTGTCAAAGTTAAAATTGAAGATGATGGTGTTATAACAGCACCTAAATATGTAACTTCAGGAGCAACAGCTACACAATTTGTTAAGGGAGATGGTTCGCTTGACGGAAATACTTACTCCTTAGATACCGATGTCATTCACACCACAGGAAACGAATCAAAAGACGGAGCTTTAAGTTTAACTCATGATGCCTCTGCACAAGATGTTTTAACGATTACTAAAAACAATAGTGCCAATTGTTTGAAGCTTGTACAAAACTCCAGCTCTAACGCCACAACTTCTACTTTTGACACTACTACTGCTAATAATAACAGAAAAGCAATCAGTATTCGAAAATTAGAACAAGAAAATGCATTTATTACCCATGAAGGAAATGTAACTGCCACCTCTTTTACAACATTTACAGCAAAAGCCGATATTACTGATGGATTATTAACTTTAGCTGGTTCTGATTCTCCAGCGGCAACTGCAGGACACGCAAAATTATACGCCAAAACAAACGGTACAACTGACATGTATGTAATGGGTAGTGATGGTGTTGAGAAGAAGATTGGGGTATCATTTAGTTCATCAGTAGAACCTTCACAAATTACTATTACTACAGCTGTAAGTATTACAACTGATACGCTTGATGCAAATAGTAAAAAACAAATTAGCAAAAACGTAATCATTAATAATGGAGTAAGTGCAATAAACATAACAGTAAATGGTGGAACTGATTTTTGTGCTTCTTATTTAAAACATGGTTCGGGTGCAATAACTTTTGTACAAGCATCCGGTAGAACTTTAATACAAGTGAATGCAACCGCTATATTAAACGGAGCAGTTGGAAGCACAGCAACAATTTCGAGTATTGGTACTACAGATTATTTAAGAATTTCAAACATATAATTATGAATACATTATTATTTTATGAATATGGACTAAGCAACGCTACTACTTCTCTACCATTTATTTCTACGTGGAAGACCGATAATATATCAACTGGATCTAGCACTGCTTCACAAATAAAACTGCCTTTACATTCCAACGGCACATATGCTTTTAACATAGATTGGGGAGATGGTTCATCAAATTATATAACATCATACAATCAAGTTGAAACTACGCATACATATACTTCCCCAGGCACTTACACTATTAAGATTATAGGAGTTTGTAATGGATGGTCATTCTATAATTCATATGACAAACAAAAAATTATAAACATTACTCAATGGGGCGGTGTAAAGGTTATCGGATTTGGCTTTTTCTATGGTTGTAGTAATCTTGATCTATCAAACGTAACAGACTTACTTGATTTAACAGCAACTACAGATTTAACATATGCATTTGCAGGGTGTTCAAAACTGACTGCAATTAACAATATTTCTTTTTGGGATACTTCCTCAGTAACTAATATGTTTGGATTATTTAATATGTGTCCATTATTCAATCAAGATATTTCCTGGAATACTATTAATGTCACTAACATGGAAAACATGTTTTATAATTGCTTTAAGTTTAATGGTTTATTAACTTTTAACACCAGTAATGTGCTATCGATGAAATATATGTTTTTTCAATGTTCATCTTTTAACAAACCAATGAATTTTGATACTGGAAATGTTACAAATATGAATAGTATGATGGCTGTTTGTTCGTCTTATAATCAAACAATTAATTTTGATACCAAGAATGTAACTGATATGGGGGGGATGTTTTATTTTAACAGCTTCTCTAATTACAGTCCAATACTTAATTTTACTGACACTAGTAAGGTTACTACCATGAATAATATGTTTGCTAATCATACAAAATTTAATTCTGATATTAGTCAATGGGATACTAGTTCAGTTACGAATTTCTCAAATATGTTTAATAATGCAAGGGAATTTAATCAAAACATTGGTGGTTGGAATACGTCTAGTGCTACTAATATGAGTGGCATGTTTCGGTATGTCTATAAATTCAATCAAGATCTTAGCGGATGGAATACTAGTTCAGTTACTTCTATGTCTAGTATGTTTTTTAGTGCGTCTGTGTTTAATACCTCATTAAATAATTGGAACACAAGTAATGTTACAGATATGTCTGACATGTTTTGTGGGGCAGTTACATTTAATCAACCCCTTAGTAACTGGAATACTAGTAAAGTAACTTTAATGGGCAACATGTTTAATTCTGCTTATGCGTTCAATCAAGATATTTCAACATTTGACACATCAAATGTTACAACAATGAATTCAATGTTCCAATCTGCTACCGCTTTTAATCAAAATATTGGCAACTGGAATGTTAGTAAAGTAACAAATTTTAATAGTTTTATGAATAGTAAAACCCCTGTAAATTATTCAGCATCTAATTTAGATGCCATTTATAATGGCTGGAGTTCAAGACCGGTGAAAACGCCAATTAATATATCATTTAATACAGTAAAGTACACTTCAAACAGTGCTGAAGGTAGGGCAATATTAACTAATACACCGAACAATTGGCTGATTAGTGATGGAGGCAAGTAATTCCTAATAACAAATTTACATCAGTTATTTCGATTAATTCATTTACCATGTATTGACTTAATATGCCCTAAAAACATATAAAAGTATTGGGTTTAGTGCTTATATAAAAATATGTTAAAAAGACCTAAATAGCAATCGAAAAACAAAAATAAATTCAAAAATACATAAAAACAATAAAAAATGCAAAATACAACAATCAATAAAGAAGCATCGAAAAAAATCAGTTTAGAACAATTAAAAAACTTACAAGATTTTAATGCTTTTATGGATAAAGCCAGAGTATCATTAGGAGAATTATCAATTCAATATGAATTTCAGAAAGCTGATATTTTAAGCCAGATTGCAGTTCAGCAACAAAACTTCAATGAACTGGAAAAAGTAATCAAAGAAGAGCACGGTAATATTCGTGTCAACATTGAAACAGGCGAAATTGTAAAACAAGAAAAGCAATAAACTGAAAAAATAAAATAGTTGTCAAGTAACACAGATATCAGCTTATTTAATTGAAAAAATCAGAATGTCAGTTAAGGCAAATCACAATCAATTACAAACAAAGTATGGAATATTACAATATAGCCAAGTCATTGACTGCGGCAAAAAATGATTGCGCTGCCGGAGTCATTGGAACTTCCGTCACACTTACTGCCAATGCAAATCAATTTGTATCGACCATAAGTGTCGAAGACGCAAATGCAAAAGCAGATGCATGGTTAGCAGCAAATGTTCAGGCATACGCAAATAACTCTGGTTCCTGTAGAGTTACTGCCTGGAGAGGAGTTAATCCTTCTTGCGTGGTTGAACCAACAGTAACATTATCACCTTTTAACTATATGGTTATTAGGTATAAATGGGCATTAGGAGCCGGACAAGATTTTGACACTTACACCGGAATCGTAAATTCGGGAACATCTCTGGACAATAAATGGATGGGTTGGGGCCACGGATTTAATAATGAGATACCAGTAAATGCTCTTGCAGCCGATTCTTACATCATGTGGGGAGGCGATAATACACAGGCAAATGGTGTAGAAAGCTGTCTGGTAAATTTTAGTAAAATAACAACAGACTACCCTACTCTTAATACCATACAGGTAAGAATGGCCGGATCTTGGTATAGAACTTTAGGAACCGGAAATATAGATGTCGAGATAGTAACGTACCTAGGTGGTACAATGGTTAAATCAGGATATGATATGATAAACGTTGGTGGAACTCAAGTAGATTTAAAGAATTTTTCTAAAAAAGTATCCATTCAAGGTACAAATTTGGCTAAAAACATTGAGTCTGTTACTAATCTTGGCTACATCACCTACATCAAAGATTCTGCTACAGGTCAAGTAGTAATTAAATATTAAAAAAATAAACATGGGAAATACAGGATATAAATCATTCGCTAATCTGGAGTTATACTATGTCGATGACGGTAGTTCTGCCGGACAACCAACAAAACCTAATGTAGTTACAGATCCTGATTATATTGCACCAGTTTTAGATACTGTTACTTGTGCTCCAAGTACAAGATACTACAGCGTAGAAAAAAAATTAAGTGCAAAAAAAAATAACTGCGAAAGCGGATATAGCGGAAGTACCGTTATACTTACCTCCTATCCAAATCAGTTTTTTTCTACTACCAGTTTAGCAGATGCAAATGCACAAGCTGATGCCTGGCTGGCTGCAAATGTGCAAACTTACGCAAATAATGCAGGAACATGCGAACTTACTTACACACCTCCTTCTGGTGGAGGCGGTGGTGGTGGTTGCTTTGTTGAAGGTACCTTAATCACGTTGCCGGATGGCTCCACAAAAGCAATCGAAGAATTACAGCTAGATCAACTCTTGCTTTCTGCAGAAATTGAAACATTGATTGATACCAATAATGCCAGCGAATTATATAAATGGTCTTCTAAACATTTATCAGAAAGCAGAATTACATCACCAATCACTAAATTGACACAGAAAGTTGCAGATAAAACAATGGTAATTAATGATGGTTTATTCGAAGCTACGCCAACTCACCTGCAATTAATTCAGCGTGATGGTCTTTGGAGATTTATTGCTCTGGGAGATATTCTGGTAGGAGATAATTTATACACTATTGAAAGTGAAATTATACCCGTTACATCTGTTACAATTAATTTAGAAAAAAGAAAAATTTATCCTTTGACATTAAATCCGTTTCACACCTATTTTGCAAATGGAATTTTAACTCATAATTATAAAGAAGCGTATTAAAACTCTGATTTTACTAAAGTAAAATAATTTATCCGCTTAAAATCTTCAAGATTAAACCCAAACTCTGCATTAGAAATTTTTAAAACAGAAACTAAAAATAATTACGCTATTATAATTGAATCTCTTTTTCTCAATAGTTTTAATGTAATGCAGAATTTGGGTTTTTAAGATTAGTTTTTAAACTAAAAAAATAATTATTTAATTAAAAAAATATAAAATGAGCATCAATCACAATAGAATAAAAGTGTCTGATTTAGAAAAAAATCAGCCGAACAAAATCCTAACCACTAACAATGATGGAGAGTTAGAATTTAGCAACATCAGCGACATTCAGGTCGATAGTTACAATGCATTAGATTACACTCAAGAAGGTAAAGCATTGGATGCCAGACAAGGCAAAATTTTGAAAGATTTAATTAATAATATCAATGCCTTACTTGCTTCTGATAATGTCAATTTAAATACCGTTCAAAAACTAGTTGATGCAATTGAAACGGTACAGACCTCACTTACTACTATGTTGGTAAATGATCTCACAACCGGAGGAACTACAAAGGCATTAACAGCCGAAATGGGGAAAACATTGCAAACTAATAAAGTAGATAAAGTTGCAGGCGAGCGATTAATAAATGCTACCGAAATTGCCAAACTTTCAGGATCAATAAATGTAACTACAACCACAAAAACAATACTCTCAACAGCTTTGACTACTCAAAACGTAGCGGGATTTGTAACCTATATCAATACATTAAATCCTGTTTTGATTGTTGGGTCAAATGAAATCGTAAAATATACTACTTCAGATACTGGAAGAGTTTTTCAACTCAATTTAAGAGGTCGAAGCTTTGGTGTGGGTCAATCGGCAATTACAGCGACAGACGTTAACGAAATTACAGATTTCCTCAATAAGGATATTAGGCTTTCAAACTATCCATCAACACGTAATGACGGACCATCAACTACCAACAAGGTACTTGCTCCTGACCTAAATGGTAATTTGAAGCTTTATACTATCGCTACCTTTCCAGCGCCTTTTTTAAGTGAATCAACACCTGATACTATACTCCCATCAACTACAACTAATTTCACTCTTAAAGGTGCCTTTTTTACGCCAACAATGACTGTCTCAATTGCTGGCCAAACAGTAAACTATATAACTTTCGTTAGTGATAATTTGATCAAAGTAAATATAACAACTAGTGCTACTGAGGGTAGTTATACAATGACCTTAAATAATGGTTCATCGGCTACCTATCCAAATGCATTGTTGATTGTTTTAGGAAGAGTCTATCAGCCAACAGAAAGTGAATGGACTGGATTAGTCGCTAGTCCAAATGTATCCGAAATAGGTAGCATGAAATCAACTGCTGTTAGTGTTTTACAAAGTGGTATATGGAAAACTATACCACCCAATATAGATTTTCGTATTCAACTTTCAGGGGAAGATAGTCCCTTATTTAATTCAAATCATGATAGTCAAGATTTTGGAGGTAATTTAAGGTTATTAAAAGCATCTGACAATAGTTATCTATGGATCATTGCAATAAGAAAAGCAGCAGGGACAGGAAATCAGATAAGAGTTAAGAATTATCTAGGTGGTGATAATGGAGATAATAACGGGGCTGCCCAAGGTTTAGCAAACGGAAAAATAATTACATTAGAGAGAAAATCAGGCTTTTGGAAGCTTTATGTTAATTTCGTGTTGACATATAGTTTTACAGAGACAATAAATGAAGAAATGTATATTCAATGTTTAGTAAAGAATCAAGAACTGAAAAACATAAAATATATTGAACTAAATACTTAAAGGTAATGTCTCACTAAAAGTATAAGTTAAAAATAATGGGGGTATTAAACCACAATTTATTTCATTTTACTAATAATGAAAACCATAGCAAACCTTTTTTTCTAAAATTAATTTTAAAACCTTTATCTTCTTAATAAAGAAAAGTGATCTAAAATATTTCAAAAATCAAATTATTTTAATAAAAATAAATTTCAATAGGAAATACTTATAGCTATCTTAAAGTGAATTCGAGTATAACAATATTTTTCTTTACATGCTTTTGTTAACTTCGACAGACAATTATATGGGCCGCTTGAGAGATTGCCTATTCTGAGAAAAAAAAGTCATAGCGTCATTAAGCACATTGAAAGTTCACCGTTTTTATTTACATAAAAATGAAATAGAATGCTAAATTTCATAAAAAAAGAAATAAAAAATCATCAAATAAATTCTCTTATCTACTTATATGTAGCGCAAAGCCAGCATTGGAAGACAAAAAGTCATCTAACGCTGGCTTTCCTACTTTGTAAATCAGCTGTAGAATAGATTCCTTACATGTTTTTGAAAGCACTAAATATTTTCAATTATATAGACAAAGTAAATATTCTCGAGCTTTGTGAGCAGAGAGTCAGAAAATTAACTATTAGTGATGCTTTTTACGGTACTTAAGTGAAAGAACTAAATACCAAAATAACTTATAAACCAATTATTAGCATATTGGATTTATAAATAACGAAAAAGAAGAAGCTGTATCAATTTTGAAACAGCTTCTTCTTTTTTTAGATTTAACAAAATAAACATATTAATATTCACAGATAATCTGAAAAAAATAATATAAGTAATACATTTTTTTAGTTCCTGTTCAATACTTAATTTTTAAATATACAATCTAAATATTAGGTAAAAAAATACAAATCTGACTTCATATTCTTTTATGAGTTCACTAACAAGATTTTTTCTGATTGCTAATGAGCTCCTCGATTTTTTTTAGTTCTGAAGTTACTGGCGTACAAAGAATTTCGTATAAAGTAGTGCGTGAAATGGGATACACCGGATAAACATATTTACGCCATACTACCGTTGTAGGGATATCATCTATTTTGTGTTTTTGATATAATTCTTTAATAAGTTTGTAGCGCAGTAATTTGTTTTTTTGAATTCCGAGACTTCTGTTTGAGGATATTGGCATGAGGATTAGGTATTTGAGTGATAGAGAATGAAAAAGATAAGCGAAGAACGAAGCTTTATAATGAAGTTTTTTTAAAGATTAATAATATTGATTTAATGAAAATAACAAAGTAGCTAAATTCAAAATAATCCGAAGATTTCGGTTAGGCTGCATTTGTATGTTGGTTTTGCTGACTAAAAAAATTAAAAGCATAACCATGCAAAAAATCAACTGATGACATAGACAGAGGAATATTTGTACGAGTGCCGTTTTCATTGATTAAACTTGCCTCGATAAACCAACTTGAACGTACTGGTTTGAAGGATGACGCAATTATTTCTACACCGTCTGTAAATTCCTCATTATTAAATTCTTTTGTTAATTTCTGCAATTCTAAAACCCTCGAACCTTTTAAATTTCCTTTTGCATCCTTTTTAAGAAGATTGAAAACAATTTTAACGAGTGAAGCCGTTTCTTTACTTGTAGAAAGAGACGAAATATAATTCTGCACTTTTTCAATTCCAATCGTTACGGTATCGTCCCAACCTTCATTAATGCGATACCCAATTGTAATTTCTTCCTTTTCATTAGAGAAAGTATGCGACATCTGTTTTTCCTTAAAACCATAAACTTGGTTTTTTAAGTCTAAAATAGTTTCAAAAAGCTGGAATGTTTCTGTTTTTACGTTACTGATCATTTCTGATGTCTTCTGTAATTTCAAAAGTGCTTTTGGAATCGTTTCTGCTACCAGTTTTTTGTAAGTTTCTCGTTCCTCATTTTTTTTATTTTCTATTCTTATCAAAGCTTCTTTTAGTTGCTGAGAAGAAAATTGAGACAAATCAATTGTTTTTGCTTGAGAATTTAAAGTGTTCATAGGTTTTTTGGGTTTAATTTTGTGTTAGACGATGTCAATTAATTCTTTAAATGGATCTTCATAATAAGGTCTAAAACCATGAAGATAAGCCAATTTCGAGATATTTTTTATTTTGTTTTCTATGGCGGGAGATACGGGACGCGGGAGAGCGGATTCATTTTCCATAATGTGCATCCATTGAAAACGTTCTTGATTAATACAAATTCTTTCTCCAGCTGTAAATGTTTTTGTTTTTTCAGAACAGAACTGTAGAGCCATATATAACAGGGCAATACGTTCTTCGATTTGTTTTTTACTCATGATTTTTTTTGTAAAGTGGTTCGTAATTTTTTTATGTCCGATTCTATTAAATTTCTTTCTGCACTATTTGGATTTTCAATTAGCCAGTTTTCAAGTTCTTGGATTTTCTCTTCAATTTGATCTGCTTTCATTTTATATAGTTAAGAGTTATTTTGTTACTATCTTACACTGTAGTGATTCTTAAAATCTCTTTCAGTTAGCAATAATTTCATAATAAATTGTGTTTTTATTTTAATGCCTTCAATTACAGTTATTTTTTTGCTTAAATATTTTCTTTTGTTTTTTTTATTTCTTTACTTTGCAAATATAATGTAAAATAATACATTAAAAAAATATTTAACGTAAAAAAATACATCTTTTTATGGGATCAACTGAAAGAACAAAACAATACCTTGACTACAAAGGAATTACTAAATATAAATTTTGCAACGACCTAGGCTTTTCTAATAAATTTCTAGACAACAGCAGTAACATGGGAACAGATAAAGCGTGTAAAATTTTACATCATTTTCCCGAGTTGAATTCAGAATGGTTGCTTACAGGAAATGGCCCAATGTTAAAAGAGAACACCACAGATATTGTAGTAATGAATACCAACAGAAAGACTATCGACTCTATACATTTAAATCAAGAAATTCCGCTTTATGATCTTGAAGCTGTTGCGGGTTTGAAAGAGTTATTTAAGAGCGGAAAACCGCAAAGAGTACTAGATACTATAAAGATTCCGAACCTTCCAAAATGTGACGGGGCTATTTCTGTAACAGGAGACAGTATGTATCCCTTACTGAAATCCGGAGACATTATTTTATATAAAGAAACTGAATTTGAAAATATCTTTTTTGGAGAAATGTATCTCTTAAGTGTAAAACTAAATGATTGGGAAGAATATATTACGGTCAAATATGTTCAGAAATCAGACCAGGGACAGGAATTTGTGAGACTCGTAAGCCAGAATTCGCATCATCAACCTAAAGACATTCACATTTCACAGATTTCTGCACTAGCACTTATAAAAGCGAGTATTCGTATCAACACTATGATGTAAACCTTATTAATAAATAGGTTTTTATCAAGAAAGTACTCTATAAAGTTTTATTGAGGTAACCGATTTCTAACTCAAACTTCGTTTTTTGTACACAAATAGTATAAACAGCAAAACATAATTGATTTTCCTCGAATTTGTTTTATTGAAATAGAAAAGCCCGATACAGTGGACTGCCCCCAAAAAGTTAGACACTATTTGGGGGCATTTTTATGGAAAAAAGAGGAAAATATGATTATGAGTTTAAGCTTGGCTGTATAAATAAAGTTTTAAAAAACAACATTTCAGTTTATTCAGTT
>NZ_JAGFBV010000030.1 GCF_017948595.1 Flavobacterium geliluteum
GATATTAAAAAACTATTCCCAAGAACTATACATGCAGTTACTCTGGATGGATTCTTAATAAAGCTAACATTGTTTGTATTCGGTTTACAATTAAATAAAACAATTAACTAGCAACTTGAATTAATTAAGGTGTTAATGTTTTTTTAAATAAACAACCTAATTATTTCCAAAACTTATTAAAGTGCTTTTTCCACAATCTTCTCTTTCAAGCGCTGTTTGTCTCCCCATTCTTTTAAATGATTGATAAAAGGTATCAGTTCCATGCCAATATCAGTTAAAGAATATTCTACTTTTGGCGGGACTTCATGATATACTTTTCTTGATACTAATTCATCCTCTTCGAGTTCTCTTAAAGTCTGGGTCAGCATTTTGGGAGTTACATCCATAAGCGTTTTTCGTAATTCTCCATAACGCAGGATATTTTTGTTGCTCAAATTCCATAAAATTCTTCCTTTGTACTTGCCGCCAATTCTCTTAAAAGCGTAGTCAACTGAGCAAACTACATCTGTACAATCATCTGTATAATTATTTTTTGCCATTTTTTATTTTTTAAATAATTGATAATCAAAAATAGTATGCTTTTGGTATGTAGGATACTAAAAAGTGCATACTTGTGGTAAAGGTACTTATATTATACTTTTGTATTTTAATTTTAAAATAAATTATTATGAAAGCAATTATATTGAATGAAGCAGGATCTGCATCCAACTTTAAATATGTAGATATTCCAAAACCGGAAATTAACGCAGATGAGGTTTTAGTAAAAGTAAGTGCCTTGAGTATCAATCCAGTTGATTACAAAACAAGGTCTTCTGAAGTTGGTATCAAACGTTTTTTTGAAGAGGAACGTCCGGTTATTTTAGGCTGGGATTTGTCGGGAACTATCGTAGAGGTTGGCAAAGAGGTAACTGATTTTAAACTTAACGACGAAGTATTCGGAATGGTAAATTTCCCAGGAAAAGGAAAAGCTTACGCAGAATATGTTGCGGTTCCAGCCTCGCATTTGGCTTTAAAACCTAGTAATATTTCGCATGAAGAAGCGGCAGCGGGAACACTCGCATTGCTTACAGCTTGGCAGGCACTTGTTACCAACGGAAAAATAAAAGAAGGGGATAAAGTTTTAATTCATGGTGCATCGGGTGGGGTGGGGCATTATGCCACACAAATTGCGAAACACTTTAAAGCCCATGTAATCGGAACTTCCTCTGAGAAAAATAAAGAGTTTGTTTTGCAAAATGGAGCTGATCAGCATATTGATTATACTAAAACAGATTTTGAAAAGGAAGTTTCTGATGTGGATTTGGTTTTAAACTTAATTTCAGATCCCATAAACAATCGTTCGGTCGATGTGGTTAAACCAGGTGGGAAAATCATTTATATTTTAGGCGCAATTGCTCCGGAATATGTAGAAAAGGCCAAAAATAAGAATGTGGATTTGTTTGCTATCTTGGTTGAATCTTCTGGTGCGGATATGAAAACTGTTGCTGATTTAATGCAAAAAGGAAGTATCAAATCGCATGTGTCACAAATATTTTCATTTGACGAAATGGATAAAGCACATTTACAATTAGAGACCGGAAGAACAGTTGGTAAAGTTGTAATTAAGCTTTAAATATATATTTAATTTCAATATTCTAATGAGGAAAATTAGCTAGAAGCTTAATTATTTAAAGCAACAAAAAAACACTCGTCTAAATCAGAATCGCTCGTTAGAACTCTTTTTTTAGCTTCAGAATTGGGCAAAAATTCTGCTGAAATTGAAAAATCTACTGAGCTTGGTATTCTTTACATACTCAATCGAATTGAAGATAGGAGTTAAAACTGCCTTGTTCTAAAATTTAGAATCATTCTAACAACTATCGTTTCATAATTAATGATAATTTAAAGTAATTTTATTTAGAATTTAAAAAATAAAATCTTTAGCAATGGACGGTATTACAGATGAAAATGCGCTACAGGATCTTTTTAAAGAAATTGACAAAAAGATTGACAAATTAAATGATGAAAAAATAATAGCTTTTTTTGCATCTCTGGGATTGGAAGAGCGAGAAGATATCACAAAAAATTACCTTAACTGGGAAAATATTCTTATTGTGGTTCCTGATCGGCATATTACAAACAGCATAAAGAAATACAAATATTCTATAGCACGTATTTCATTTCTTACCAATCCAAACGCTCAGCAAATTCATATTTACGATATGAACGAGTGGAAAAATAGTACTCGAAATAAAACACAATTTCAAATACGAGAATTTTTAAAAACAAATTTTGGAGGAGTAAAAAAAATCAATCTCAAATAAAAAATCAATTTACTGATATTGAAGCTTCTAATTTCGTAAAACTCAAAAAAAAGAAGGGTTATATTATTTCTTTTTTCCTGACATTAGATAAAAAATAAGAATAATTAAAAAATTATGCAATAATATAAAAATCTAGGCTTGGTTTTTGTATTTATACGATTATATTAACTAATAAAGTTAAAAATTATGAAACTGATAAAGATTTTTTTGATAGGGATGTTATTCCTTTCTTTTAGCAACGTAGAGGCTCAGGTCTCTGTAAATGTCAATATTGGAACGCCACCAGCATGGGGCCCTGCAGGGTATACAGATGTCCGCTATTATTATTTGCCTGATCTCGAAACCTATTATGACGTTAACACATCTAATTATGTATACAGCCGTAACGGAAAATGGGTAAGAACACGATCACTCCCATCTGCTTATCGAAATTATGATCTTTATAATGGGTATAAAGTAGTTCTGAAAGATTATAGAGGAAATGATCCGTATGATAATTTTAAAATCCACAAAGTAAAATATGCAAAAGGTTATAAAGGGAAACCCCAAAAAACGATTGGACAAAAACCCGGCAAAGGAAATAATAAGGAACATAAAGGTAACGATAATCATGGCAATAAAGGTCATAGTAAAGGAAACGGAAAACATTAAATACAAAAGAGGCTTTAAAAAAGCCTCTTTTTTTATGTCTTATTTTGCTAGCTGGTTCTTTTCCAAATTACTATTACCTGATAATAGTGGGAAAATCAATTTTAAAAACTTAAAAAAATATCAAAACACATTTTTTATTTGTTTTTTCTATTACAAACTCGAAAAACACGTATTTCTACCTGCTAATTTGTTTACAATAAAATCGATTTTTGTATTCAGGCGATTAAACCTAAAAAGAATTTTGAATTATAAAGCAGCAACGTAAAGTCATAAACATAAAAAAATTGTTCCTTAACTAAATCTACAAACAATATAACCATGGAAAAACTTTGGTGTTGGAGATGCAAAACAGAAGTTCCTATGCTAAATGAGGAAGAATTTGCGGTTGCGACAAAGCTCTATCGCACGGGTTTTGCAACAGGAACCTGCAATATGACAAGAGAGGAACGTTTTAAAGATGTATTAGATTACTATTTTGAATTAACCGGTGTCAGACCAACCGAATGCAATAGCATAATGCATCACAGGATCAAACAATACGGCCCGCCATGTGAAAATTGTTCTAAACCTTACAGAACTCCAAAAGCATCTTTTTGTGCCGCATGCGGTCATAAAAGACCCATTAAAATAACGAGCACACTCTATAATACTCCACAAATTAAACAAAAATGGTGGAAGAAATTAAAAATCCTAAATCGAGCAGGATGATATCCCTAAGCACTTTATATTTTAAGTAGCAGTTTATTATTCATACAAATAAATCGCTGTATCTCCATTATTTAAATTTAAGATCGCACCTTGATCACTATTGTATTTCTTCTACTATTTTATGATAAAAAAATAGTTAAAAAACATTTCGATGTAGGGCTTTATAGCAATAAAAAATACTTTTGTGTTAACCAAATCATCGTGATGCTTTTCTTCACGCATAGAAAAATACAATTGTATGGATTCTGATAAATTTATTTTTTGTCTGGAAGGAGTTCCAGACGTAGAAACAAGCACAACTACCCTAGTGATGAAAAACCTGGAAGAAATTGCGTTTGACCAAGGTATTACCAGTATTTATAAAACCTGCGATACTATCGAAGGATTAGAAGAAAGCTTGCAAGCATTACTTTATCACGATCATAATTTTAAGGATTATGAAATCATTTATTTGGTGATGAAAGGACAGGAAAACAACATTTGCCTTCATGATTATTACTACAGCTTAGAAGAAATAGCTGAATTATTTGAAGGAAAAATGCGCGGGAAGATTATTCATTTTGCCAATACCAAGATATTAGATTTAAATCCTGAAGAATCACAATACTTTCTTGATATCACAGGAGCTTATGCTGTTTCCGGTTACGGATCCAGTTATAATAAAATTGCAAGCTGCAGCACTCTTGACAAAACCTTCTTTAACTTGTGTCAGGAATACGATGCTGTAGCAGATATTGTGGAGGCTTTATATGAAAAACATTATGCCCTCTGCAAATTACTGGATTTTAGATTGTATTATTAACCTAAACAACCAAAAAAGGGATACATTGCTGCATCCCTTTTTAAAATTACTAATCTCAAAAAAATATTATTGTCTCCAACGTGGATCTCCAACTTGATTGTCGATTAAAGTTTGATTTTTAACTGTAAAATCACCCGTTGCGGTACTAACAAATTGTGGATCTAAAGCTGTTCCAGCAGTGTCAGGTCTATTATTTGCGAGCGCGTTAGGATTACCATTTAAATTTGGTGAATTGAAATAGTTATTACCTGTAAAAGTTGGGTTTGCAGTTACAGTCTCCCTTGTATATGGTGCAGGTGTGTTTGCAAATAATGTTTTTCTAACAGTTATCACGTTGGTAACAAAACGAGTGTATAAAAGTGAAAAAGCAGCAGTATTTAACATATTTGGATTAGAGATGGTACAAGCATCAATCAATATATTAGCAGTTAACCCTGTTAAACCAGCATCCAAACGAATAAAAGCTCTTGCAGTCGCACAATTATTGAACGTACTATTTTTAAGAGTAAGTTGTCCTACATGAGAACCTCTTACATCTATAAACTCTCCACCACTTGTTAATACATTTGTAATTATACTATTTTCTACGATTATAGAAGGAATTTTAGCAGCATTTAAACTTGCACTAATTAAGGATACGCCGTAATCATGTATATTACAACCACTAAATAAAAGAGCACCATAAGTGACAGTGTTAGTATTGTATTTTACAACTGAGACTTGAGTTGTCCCAACTATTTTATCTCCTTTTAAATCCAAATCAATTAAACTTACGTCACCCGCTCCCGTGGTCATAAGAAAGTTTACATGAAGTTTTGGTTTGTTAAAACTACGTAATCCTCTTAATGTTATTGATTTATTTAAAGTAATTTCTCCAGTTTGATTGGCTTGGGTATAATCACCTGGTTCCAAAACTAGGATAGCTCCTGATGCTGCCTCAGCGATTTTTTGCAATAAATCATCTGTTGATTTTACCAGAATGCCAGTTCCTATATCAATACCAGTTGTAAAATCTTTAGTTCCTCTTTTTTTGGTTCCGTTAAGTAAGTCTGCTGTATACAACGTCTCTGCTGTTAGTCCTGTAACAACCGCAATACCGCTCACTTTTTCTTCGGCAGTAATCGTATGTTTTATTGCACCAGGATTTAAGACAATTTCTGTTACATTACTATTTGGCAACCATCTTAAAGTAGCTTGCTTTGCATCAATATCTCCATCTATAGAAGCGATAAAAAGCTGCTCAGATAGTGTAGTGGCAGTAGTCACAGACCATTTAGAATCTTCCAATCCTGTTGTGATTGCTTTTACTCTTATCGAATAAACGGTTTCTCCTTCTAATTGTACTCTTAGAGGCAATTTGTCACCTGTTACCTCAACTGTTTTAAAAATAGTCTTAAAATCAGGATCGTCGGCACTAAATTGCACAACATAATGATCTGCTGCTTCGTTTACAGTCCAGTTTAACTCAACAAAAGTTTGATTTCTAATTTTTGCATCAAGTCCGATAGGAGAAAACTCTCTTGTATTTCCAATGCCATCATTTAATTCCTCCGTATAACTTTCACAACTGGTGTTAGAGAAAATAAACGTTAGCAATACTGTGGCTATTATTCCTTTTATTACATATTTTGTTTTCATAATCATAATAACTTATAATTTATTATTTCTTTTTAAAATTCTAATAACCGTAATCATTAGTCAATTGACCGTTGCTTCCGTCAATAAATACTTGCCAGATTGGCCAGAATTGTCTGTTATCCGGATTTACACCTGCTTTGTAAAGTGATGCAACCTTAGCAGCATTTAAATTATCCCAAGCAAAAGAAGTATACTCCACACCCGGATTTGTATTTTCTCCTCTATTCAATCCATAAATATCAAGAGTTACATTATCAGCTTTAAACTTGTAATACAAAGTAGTAGGTACATCTTGGTACTCCCCTGTGTGCGCAGCTAAATCTGCCATTTTTTGTTTTGCCTGATCTAATTTTGTTTTTAACAAATTCCAACGAATAAGTGCTTGCTTACGTTCCATTTCACCAGTAAACTCAAATTTATTTTCTTCTACAAGAGCATTAAACATAGACTGTTTATCTGTCAAGGCATCTACGTAAGCATCTACTTTTACTGCCTGATTGGCTGGAGCAAAAGCACGTCTTCTTATTGCTTTTAAATAAGGAGCTGCTGCCACTGGACCTTCTAATTCGTTAGCGGCTTCTGCAGCAATTAAAAGTACTTCTGCATAACGCATGTAAATTTTATTAACACCATCATCATTCGTTGAAGTAACAAAACGGCTCATCCACTCATAGCGATATTTACCAAAATACCAGGTATTTAAAGCGCCTAATTCTTGTTTTGCAATTCCGTTTACTGCGGTACCATATTTATAAGGAACACAAGTAACGTCTCTACGAGTATCTGTTTGATCATAATCGTAAAATACATGCGGAAGTGGTCCGGCAGTACCACCACGGTTTGCACCATTGGCATGAAATTGGTCGTTTGTTGTGTGGCGAACCGCAAAACTAAATAACATTCTACCTCTACCATCAGCAAAAGGAAGTTCCCAAAGAGATTCTCCTCCTGCGGTAGTATTTTCCTGATTGTATTTTCTCCAGAAATTTTCAAATGAAGATTCTAAACTAGCTTTTCCACTGGCAATTACAGATCGGGCTTCGCTTAATGCTAAACCATACATGTTTCCAACTGAAAGTTCAGGGTCTGTGCTTCTTCTTATTCCGTCAGGATATTGTTGAAATCCGCTTGCAGCAAGAGCTAAACGAGCACGAAATCCTTTTACAAAAGCTTTATTAATTCTTTCTACAGAACTTGTAGCTGCAGTTTCGCCAGGCCAAGGAACCAAGGTAGCAGCTTCTCCTAAATCGGCGATAATTTGTTTGTAAACTACATCACGACTTGATTTAGGCAAATAAATAGTAGCTGTAGAAATGGGTTCAAAACGTGCAGGAACATCTCCCCAGGCTTTAATCAAATCAGCATAATAAATTGCTCTTAACGTTAGCGCTTCTCCTAATAAATAACCAAGTTCTGTTCCTGGTCGTGGATCTCCATAGGTACGTAAACCACGAATACAGATATTAGCACGTTCGATTCCGGAATACATCATTGCCCAAGCATTGTTGGTCGTATTCATTTGAGAATTAATGGTTTTTGCATCATAAACACATAAATCGGCAGCATCACCGGCAGTTTGCGAAGTATTATACCATTCTGTATCGGTATTCAATCCGTAAAACGGAAGAAAACGACCTCTGTAAGAGTTGGTTTCTGCAAACGGCACTTTTATTCCATCTATCGCACCTTCGGCTAAATCCGGTGTAGAAAAAATTACTGATTCGTCCAGAGTTGATTTTGCTGGAGCATCCAGATAATCATCTTGACAAGAAGTAAAAAGACTTGCTATAATTAATCCCGCTATTATTATTTTATTTTTCATATTTCGAAAATTATTTTAATTAGAAACTAAGGTTTAAACCAAAAACAAATTGTCTACTACGTGGGTACGCTGAATAATCAACACCTGGTGTAAGTGGAGTATTTCTTCTTGTAGAAACCTCTGGGTCTGGACCTGAATAATTGGTAAGAACAAAAACATTTGTTGCTGTTACATAAGCACGTAATTTTGTAACATGCAAAGCTTTAACCAAAGAACTTGGCGAAGTGTATCCTAATGTAAGCGTATTCAATCTTAAAAAAGAACCATCTTCAACTGCCCAGTCACTAAAAATAAAGCGGCTCATATACGGAGACCACATAGTAGTATTGGCATTAAGTGCTGTTAAAGCAGCAGGATCTGTAACCAATTGTCCTGTTTCTGTATCCAAATTGGTCCATCTTTTACCATCGGCCATTTCTGAACTTAAATTTCTATACTGACCATTTTGATTAGAAGTAGTGAATTCAATTTTATTTGCGTTATAAATATCATTTCCGATACTGTAGTTAAATGCAGCCGAAAGATCGAATCCGTAAGCATTTGCATTAATTGCAAAACCTCCTGTACTTTTTGGATTTGCATTTCCAATGATGGTAAGATCACTGTTATTTACCACACCGTCTCCGTTAATATCTTTCAATTTCATATAACCTGGCTGTACATTCCCTACAACGGTTGAAGCATTTGCAACACCGGCTTTCAAAGTATAAACTCCTGCATTATAATCAAAATCAGACACTTCGTAACGACCATCATTTTTGTAACCGTACATCAAACCAATCGGAGAACCCACTCTTACTGCATAATCATTTCCAATTTGAGTAGATGCCCAGTTGGTGTTTGTTCCAAAATCGCTCATTACTCCAAGAGAGTTGACTCTGTTTTCATTCACACCAATATTAAAAGAAAAACTCACCCCATAATTAGGTCTTTCCAGAGCCACAACATTCAAAGTAGCCTCAAAACCTTTATTTTGAGTTTCTCCCATATTTCTGTATTGATTATCATAACCCGTTCCAGCTACTGGAAAGAGAATTAAAAGGTCTTTGGTTACATTTTTATAAACCTCTAAAGATCCTGTTAAACGGCTTTTAAAAAAGTCAAAATCAAGACCTAAATTTTGCGTTACAGTTGTCTCCCATTTCAAATCTGGATTAGCCAATGTTTTAGAAGCAGCCAAGAAACTATTTACTCCGTTAATCCAAGTAGTTGTTGAAGAATCAAAATTCTGAACTGTTTGTCCTACTGGAATGTTATTGTTTCCAGCCTCACCATAACTCAATCTCAGTTTTAACAAATTAATCCAAGAAGAGTTTTTCAAGAAACTCTCTTCCGAAAGTTTCCATGCTACAGCTGCTGCTGGAAAATATCCCCAACGATTACCACCTAAAAATCTGCTAGATCCATCGGCACGATAAGTCGCTGTTAATAAATAACGATCTTTAAAATCATAATTCATACTACCAAAAAACGAAAGTAATTTATCGTCTGGACTGTAATAATTATCGACAGAATTTGGTTTTCCCTGAGTAGTCAGTTTTTGTGCTGTATCAAAGTCAAAAAGTTTTGGAAAACCATGAATAGTAGTAAATACTTCGTTTGAACGCGAATTAATCATCTCTTGTCCACCAAGAACTTTTAAATGATGATTTTCTCCTATTACTTTTTTGAAATCATAACTAAGTGTATTGGCATTTCTAAATCTGTAATCCTTACGATCCCCAATAGTTAGCGCAGGCATTCCTTGATTTTCTGAAGATGGTATGTTACTCACATAATACGTACTGCGTCCGTAAAAACGATAATCCTGATAATTATAATTATCTGCTCCTAATTCTGTTTTAAATTGAAGATTATCAATTATTTTCCAAGAAAAACTTCCCAACATATTGAAGTTTTTTCTAAGTTGCTGACGATCAGTATCTGTCACAGCCACAAAAGGATTTACAAGATAGCTGGAAAGAGCTTCATCTGTGTTATCTGTTGTTAAACCCGGTAACGGAATTGGAGAATAACCAACACTGTGACGCAAACGGGCATCTGCAGAAGAAACCTCTCTTTGTTCGTTAACTCCACCACCGTTTATTTCGGTATCAGAATAACGTACTGTAAAAGCAAGATCTACTTTGTCTGAAGCTTTACTGTTTAAAGCCAATGATAAGTTGTTTCTGTTAAAATCAGAACCCACCATAATTGCTTTTTCATCATAATGTGCATAATTAAAATTAAAGCTGAATTTATCAGAACCACCACGTATTCCTAAATCACGGCTTTGCACTTCTCCCGTACGGCCATAAATTTGCTTTTGCCAATTATCGCCTTTTACACCATTGTATAAATCTCTATCTTGCCATCTGCCAAAGTATTTTTCATACGAACTTACATCTCCGTTAGTTCCGTCAAGTAAAGCATATTCATATTGCCATTTTACAAAATCTTCAGTTGGAAGCACATCAATTTGATTGGCCAAATTTTTCATACCATAAAACATATTATAGTTGACAGACAATGCTCCATTTTTACCTCTTTTAGTCGTGATAAGAATAACTCCATTTGCACCTCTCGAACCATAGATTGCGGTAGCCGAAGCATCTTTCAAAATGGTTTGAGATTCTACATCTGCCGCTGCAACATCATTCATACTATTCACTGGAAATCCATCTACTAAAATAAGTGGAGCGCTATCCTGAGTTAGTGACGTACCACCACGAATTCTAATTTTTATATCAGAATCTGGAGATCCCTCAGATGAAGTAACTTGCACACCCGCAACGCGGCCTGTAAGCGCCTCAGCCAAATTTGCAACTGGATTTTTTCTTAAATCATTTCCAGAAATTGTAGCAACAGAACCCGTTAAATCAGATTTTTTTACGCTGCTGTATCCTACGACTACAACTTCGTTTAATGCATTAGAATCTTCAAGCAGTACAATATCTGCTTTAGTTTTACCTGCAGCAACAACTTCTTTCGTTTTAAAACCTATGAATGAAAAAGTCACCACTGCTTTTGGACTGGTAAGTTTTAATTTATAGCGTCCATCAAAATCAGTAGAAACACCATTATTTGTTCCTTTTTCTAAAATATTAACACCTGGTAAGCTCATACCTGTGGCATCTTTGACCGTACCTTCTAGGGTTAGATTCTGCGCATTCATTTTATTGCTCGCCAGTAAGCAAAGCAAGAAAACAATTGCAAAACAACAATTTGTTCCTTTATTAAATAAATCTTTACAATTCATGGTTTATTGTTTAAGTTATTAATCTGTTATTGGTTTTTATTTTCCTTATTTTTTGTTATTTCTGTCTAAAAAACAGCTATTACGTTATAGTAACTTTGTTTTTCTAATTCTCTGAAGCACGTAACACCAGTAAATAGTATCATTTTATCTTAGAATCAATTTATGTAATCGATTGCACAAACATAAATATTTTTTTTATACGAAAAGTAAAAATTCACAAAAATTTCATAAAATAATTTAACTATTAGAAATAAATCAGCTTATTTATATGACATGTGTAATTTAAATAGTAAATAAATATTAAATATCTTTTTATTATTTCACCATTTACCACATTTAAAGTGAAAAAACAATCGATTACACAATAAAATATTATCATATTATCAAGTTTTTGTTTTTGCTCTTTATTATTTTAAATAAGAAATCATTTTACAAGGATTGAAGTAAACTTTAATGTTAATATTAAGAGAAGATTTACAATTACAATTCTAACCAGAGAACAACTTAATAGAAAAGGCATTCTACACAATTCATTCTGCATCAAAAAAATGGTTTACGGGTTTACATTCAAGAAAAAGCTATTCTGATTTACATATCGATAAGAATAAAAAAGATAAAACCTGCTGATGTTAAAAACGTAACATTTGAAATCTTAAAAAGATAGCAGCTCTCAAAAAAAATATCTAACTTTGTCATTCAAAACATTTTCATTGCTAAAAAGAATTTACATATTGTTTTTTGTCTTAGCTCTTGGCTTCTCTTTGATGCCCAATATGAGTTTTGCTTGCGAAAAAAATTCTGAAAAAAAATCGTGTGAGCAGAAAATGACTTCAAGCGAAGAAAAAACAGCTGCTTGCAAAAAAGAATGTTGCACACAAAATCATGATTCTGACAAAGATCAGCACGGTTGCAACGGAAAATGTGATCATACAAACTGTACAACAACGGCTACGCTATTTAGTTTGGTCGCAGAAAACAAATTTGAATTCACAAATAATCTCTTTAATTTTTCTTCAGAAAAATCTGTTTCATACCATAAAACCGCTTCTATTTCTGCTGGTTTTCCTTCTATTTGGTTGCTACCAAAAATAAAATAATTGCATTCATAACAGCCATAATTGTGTTTATGAAGCAAAACGCTAGCAAAAAACATTAGGTTTTGGCATCTACTCCTTTTTGAGACAATAACGCTCAATTACAATTTTAAACTAAAATTATTAATTTCGAGAATGATTCAAATTCTCGATCAAAATTTATATAAAATGAAAAATTCAATAACAACTATAGCAATTCTACTTACATTATTTTTATCTGCCAATACTATTCAGGCTGATACTAAGACATCAAAAACCATTATTTTTGAGGTCGCTGACTCGCAACTTCAATCTGTTTACGATGCTTATTTTACTGTAAAAGATGCCTTAATTAAAAGTGATGGTAAGTTAACTTCCGCGAAAGCGAAAGATTTACTGACCGCAATTACAGCCATAAAAATGAACAAACTGAGCAGCGATGAACATACCGTTTGGATGAAAGTGGTTAAAAAATTAACGGCTGATGCCAAAAGTATTTCGACAAGTACTGATCTTAAAAAACAACGTGAAACTTTTAAATCAGTGACTAAAAGCACTTATGATTTAATAAAAGTTTCTAAATCAAATGAAGTAGTTTACAAACAACATTGCCCGATGGCAGATGCAGATTGGTTGAGCAAGGAAAAAGCAGTAAAAAATCCGTATTACGGTTCTTCGATGCTAACTTGTGGAAATGTAGTAGAAACTATTAAATAAACATGACATTCTACATCAAAAATATGGTGTGTAGTCGATGTATAATGGTGGTGAAGTCTGAGTTTGAAAAACTCGGGCTTCAACCCATTTCAGTAACATTAGGCGAGATTCAACTAAAAAACTCTTTAAATGATGATCAAAAAGAAGTTTTAACCAAAAATCTTCAAAACTTGGGTTTCGATTTTATCGATGATAAAAAAAATAAAACCACCGAGAAAATTAAAAATCTTATTGTTGAATTGGTGCATCATAAAAACAACGAACTCAAAATCAACTTATCTGATTATTTAGTCGAACACCTTAATCAGGATTACAGCACATTGAGTAATTTGTTTTCAGAGCTTGAAAATATTACTATCGAAAAGTATTTTATAAGTCAGAAAATAGAAAAGGTAAAAGAATTATTGATTTATAACGAACTCTCGTTAAGCGAAATTGCCGATATCCTAAACTACAGCAATGTAGCACATTTGAGCAATCAGTTTAAAAAAATTACAGGCTTCACGCCTACCCACTTCAAACAACTGAAGAATAAAAACCGCATTCAAATAGAAAATTTATAAAAACAATATCTCAAAAAGTCGCAAAAACGAATCTGCGACTTTTCGAGATTATAAAACAGCGTAGTAGCTTTCTGTAATTATCTATTTTTCATAAATTTTACAAATCATACACAAAATTATACAACCCTAAGTAATCGTTACTTCGGAAATTTGCATTGTAATACTTTAAAAGATAAGACAATGACTCATCACTATACTATTTCAGGAATGTCGTGCGATGGCTGTCGTAACAAAGTCGAAAAAACTTTGAATACCATTGAAGGAATTCAGGCAGAGGTTACCTTAAATCCTCCCTTGGCCACTATCACAATGGAAAAGCATGTTCCAACCGAAAAATTTCAGGAAGCCTTAACCGAAGTAGGAAAGTACACTATTGAAATGACTTCTTCTAAAAATGATCTAGCAACTCCCACAAAATCCTGCTGTTCCACTCACAAGAAAGAAAATCACGCTGAACATCTTCACAAAAAAGAAACAACTGCAATTCACTATCACAATACAACTGGAATTTTTTATTGCCCAATGCATTGCGAAGGTGACAAAACGTATACTAAAGCAGGTGATTGCCCAGTTTGCGGAATGGATTTAGTTCCGCAAGTTACCCAAAAGGCAGCACAATATACCTGCCCGATGCATCCCGAAATTGTTTCGAACGAACCCGGTGATTGCCCAATTTGCGGAATGAACTTGGTTGCGATCCAAACTTCTGAAACAGACGAAAACACAACTTACAAAGATTTAGCAAAGAAAATGAAGGTGGCCACATTATTTACACTGCCCATTTTTATTATTTCGATGTCAGAAATGATTCCGAATAACCCTCTTTACCATTTAATGTCTCTTGAAAAATGGAATTGGGTACAATTCTTATTTTCAATTCCGGTACTTTTTTATGCAGGCTGGATGTTTTTTGTCCGTGCTTACAAATCGATTATTACTTGGAATTTAAATATGTTTACACTAATTGGAATTGGAACCAGCGTAGCTTTTCTATTTAGTATCTTCGGAATGTTTTTACCAGATATTTTTCCTGTTGAATTTAGATCACATCACGGAGCCATTCCTCTTTATTTTGAAGCCGCAACCGTTATTATCACCTTGGTCTTATTAGGACAATTATTAGAAGCCAAAGCACACGGACAAACTAACGGAGCCATAAAAGAATTATTAAAATTAGCCCCAACCCAAGCAACTTTGGTAGTAGAAGGAGCAGATAAAGTAATTTCTATTCACGATATCGTAAAAGGAAATTTACTACGTGTAAAACCAGGAGAAAAAATTCCCGTTGACGGAAAAATCAAGACCGGAGAAAGCAGTATTGATGAAGCCATGATTACGGGAGAACCAATTCCTGTGGATAAAAAATCTGGCGATAAAGTAATTGCAGGAACGATAAACGGAACAAAATCATTTGTAATGATGGCAGAAAAAGTAGGTTCAGAAACCATGCTTTCACAAATTATTCAAATGGTAAATGATGCAAGCCGATCAAGAGCTCCGATTCAGAAATTAGCCGATCGAGTGGCCAAATATTTTGTTCCTACTGTTGTTATAATTTCTATACTAACCTTTTTTGTGTGGGTAAAATTTGGTCCAGAGCCCGCTTATATTTATGGTTTAATTAATGCTATTGCTGTTCTAATTATTGCTTGCCCTTGTGCTTTAGGGCTGGCAACTCCAATGTCGGTAATGGTTGGCGTAGGTAAAGGAGCGCAACACGGAATCCTGATAAAAAATGCCGAAGCTCTAGAAAACATGAACAAAATAGAAGTGTTGATAGTCGATAAAACAGGTACAATTACTGAAGGAAAACCATCTGTAGAAAAAATCTATGCTGTAAATAATGATGTAGATTTCTTATTGCAAAATATCGCCTCACTTAATCAACATAGCGAGCATCCTTTGGCGCAAGCAGTTGTTGAATTTGCTAAAAGAAAAAATCAGACTATTCTTGAAGTTCCCGACTTTGAAGCCGTTGCCGGAAAAGGCGTTATAGGAACCGTCAATAATTTAAAAGTAGCATTAGGGAACAAAAAATTAATGATTCAGGTTGGTGCTTCTATTACTAAAGAAATTGAAAATAAAATTATTGCCGAACAAAATTTAGGCAAAACAGTTTCTTATATCGCGATAGACAACGTTGTTTTGGGTTATGTAAGCATTACGGATGCCATTAAAGAAAATAGTGCAAAAGCAATTAAAGATTTAATTGATCAGGGCGTTGAGGTAATTATGCTTACGGGTGATAACATTCATACCGCAAAAGCAGTAGCAGACGACTTACATCTGAGTTCTTTTAAAGCCGATTGCCTTCCCGAAGACAAATTAAAAGAAATCAAACGTTTACAAGCCGAAGGCAAAATCGTTGCCATGGCAGGTGACGGAATCAATGATGCTCCTGCTTTAGCGCAAGCGAATATTGGAATTGCCATGGGAACCGGAACCGATGTTGCCATAAAAAGCGCTAAAATAACACTCGTAAAAGGAGATTTAAACGGAATTTTAAAAGCAAAAAAACTAAGTCATGCAGTCATGAAAAACATCAAGCAAAATCTATTTTTTGCTTTTATATATAATGTTTTGGGGGTTCCAATTGCAGCAGGAATGCTCTATCCCGTATTTGGAATCTTACTTTCGCCAATGTTGGCGGCATTGGCCATGAGTCTGAGTTCGGTTTCGGTAATTGTAAATGCGTTACGATTGCGAAATCTAAATCTTAAAAAAAAATTATATGAAACTGCATACTATTATTATTTTTATTTTGATAACTGTTAGTGTAAAAGCCCAAAAAGTGGTTCGTTATGATTTGCACGTTCGCGACACTTTAGTACATTTTTCTGGAAAAGAAAAACGAGCTATCAGTGTTAACGGACAAATCCCGATGCCAACATTAACTTTTACCGAAGGCGATATTGCAGAAATTTATGTGCATAACGATCTAAAAAAAGAAAATACGGCCTTGCATTGGCACGGATTATTCCTGCCTAATAAAGAAGATGGAGTTCCGTATCTAACTCAAATGCCAATTAAACCGGGCACTACACACAAATATACTTTCCCCATTATCCAGAACGGGACGTATTGGTACCACAGTCATTCGGGATTACAGGAGCAAATTGGTCTATACGGACTTTTTATCATCAATAAAAAGATCGACGATCCAACTTTTAGAAAAGGAATTGATGATTTACCAACGGTTCCGATAATTTTAAGCGAATGGACAGATCTAAAACCTGAGAATGTCCAGAGAATGCTGCACAATGCCAACGATTGGTTTGCAATAAAAAAAGGCACAACACAAAGTTACGCCGAAGCCATTAAAAAAGATCAGTTTTCGACAAAAATCACCAACGAATGGAAACGCATGAATGCCATGGACGTTAGTGATGTTTATTATGAAAAATTTTTAATTAATGGAAAAAATGAAGATCAGTTGTCGCAATTCAAAGCTGGTGATAAAGTTAGATTACGAATTGCCAACGGAGGGGCTTCAAGTTATTTCTGGCTGACTTACGGAGGCGGAAAAATAACTGTTGTTGCCAGCGACGGCAACGATGTAGAGCCCGTAGAAGTTGACCGACTGATTATCGCCGTTTCTGAAACCTATGATATTGTGGTTACGATTCCTGAGGAAAAAAAATCATTTGCTTTTTTGGCTACAGCCGAAGATCGAACGGGATCGGCGTCATTATTTTTGGGAAGCGGAACCAAACAACCTGTTGCACATCTTCCAAAATTAAAATATTTTGAAGGGATGAAAATGATGAATGACATGATGAAAATGATGAATGACATGATGAAAATGAATGGTGAAATGAACGATATGGGAATGAAAATGTCTCTAAACAAAATGGACATGAATGCTGTAATGTATCCTGAAATTTCCGGAGATAATGAATCAGAAAAAGTTAAAAATCATTCTGGCCACAATATGGAAGACATGAAAATGACAATGGAAGAAAGCGATACAACAGCAGTCGCCGAAATCACAACTCTTAATTACGGAATGCTGAAATCTCCAACCAAAACAACGTTGCCAAAAGAGGCACCAGTAAAAGAATTGCGTTTTGAATTGTCCGGAAACATGAATCGGTACGTTTGGAGTTTAGACAATAAAGTGGTTTCTGAAACCGACAAAATTTTGATTAAAAAAGGTGAAAATGTTCGAATTGTGTTGTACAATAACTCTATGATGCGTCATCCGATGCATTTGCATGGGCACGATTTTAGAATTTTGAATGAACACGGCGATTATTCTCCGCTGAAAAATGTGATCGATATTATGCCAATGGAAACTGATACTATAGAATTTCAGGCAAATGCAGATGGTGACTGGTTTTTTCACTGCCATATTTTATACCACATGATGGCCGGAATGGGGCGTATTTTTAGTTATGAAAATTCAGCTCCAAATCCGCTGATTCATGATCCGAAAATGGCGTATAAAATGCTAAAAATGGATGATCGAATGTTCCATTTTATGGCTGAAAATGATTTTGCTTCCAACGGAAATGATGGGGAAGCAATGTTTAGCAACACCCGCTGGAGCATTGGCACCGAATGGAGATTGGGTTACAATGACAAACACGGTTACGAAACAGAAACACATATTGGCCGATATATTGGCAAAATGCAATGGCTGATGCCTTTTATAGGTTTTGACTGGCGCTATCGTAAAATGGAAATAGGCGAAAACGAGCAAAATATTTTTAATCAATCCAGCACCAAAGACAATCGCTCAGTTTTTAGTGCCGGTATCGAGTATACTCTACCAATGCTTGTAAAAGCTCAGGTTGAAGTTTATACAGATGGAAATTTGAGAGTTCAGTTTGAAAGAAAAGATATTCCGCTTTCGAGACGTTTACGAATGAATGTTATGTGGAATACCGACCGTGAATATATGGCAGGTTTAAAATATATCGTGGCCAGAAACTTCGGAGTCACTACGCATTATGACAGCGATATGGGAGTTGGTTTTGGAGTTAATCTGAATTATTAGCATTGAAATATTAAACTATTCTTATTGGTATTGTCTCCAATAAAAAAAAACTAATCAATTGATGATTAAGGGTTTGTTTTTGTAGCCTCGGAAGGACAAATGTCGAACTTTTTTTTAGAAGATTTAGAGCGTTTACTGAATATTCCTATGAATCCAAGGCTTTTTAGATAGACTGAAGTTGAAACAGCTATAATGATGTCAAATAGTTATTACCGAAGGAAATTATATTATTTGTTTTTAGAAATTGCTAACGAGATAAATAAACGTATCTGAAATTCCTGAAGAAAATGCATTAGATTTCCACTCTTTAGGACTTATATACCAACCGTTATTAATTTTGTTTACTCCTGCAAAAATACTTGCACAAACGGTTTGAATTTTAGACCCTGTTAATGCAATATCAAAATTACACCTTCTTGTAAATAATATTTTTGGCAGAGAACCATCGTAGCTTTCAAAATCTCATTTTGGTTAACTGTATCTATATCAATCACCTCTGTTTCAAGAGATGAATGTTTATCTTAAGTTACTTTGGTAGATAGCCTTGCCAGCTGGCTTCTATGGTCATCCTTGTTAGGATTGATTATTAATATTTATCATATTGCTTTTGATGCAAGAACGTCAACATCCTTTTCATTTCCTTTTGGTTTTGGATGTAGGGTTTTTACTTCCTTTGCTTTTAAAAAGCCTTATTAAATGATCTTTGGTTCGCAATGATCCTTTGTTTTTTTCGTCTTGAAATATTTCTGATTGTAGTGTGTAGGCAATTTCTTTGCTACTTGCCGACTTGAGGGTTAAGCCACTTTCAGATAAATCTTTCTTTAAGGTGTTGTATTTGATTTCCAGCTCTTCGCTGTAATCCAAGTGAATACTTTTTATTATTCCTATAATATCGCTATCACTACTTCTGTGATTTTGGTTTTCGATATATACATAATCTCCCATATATAAGGGTAAGTACAGATGAGCAGGCAGTCAAAGGATATTCACAGCGAAGCCAGGCAGAAAGACTTGTGAAATATTGCTTGTTGCACAATATTGAGGTATTTGATACGGTTTTTCAGGATTTTTCCGCAAAAACTTTCAATAGACCTCAATGGATGAAATTTTTCGAAATCCTTAAAACAAAAAATACAGCGGTAAATCTTGTGTTATTTACCAGTTGGGACAGATTTAGCAGAAATATTGCCGATGCTTATTATATGATTCAAAAGCTTAAAAAGCTTGGGATTAATCCGCAAGCTATTGACCAGCCTATTGATTTGGAAATTCCGGAAAGCAAGATAATGCTTGCCATGTATCTTGCGACATCCGAAGTAGAAAATGACAGGAAAAGCAAAAGCGTTCGCTTGGGCATCCATAAAGCAAAGCAAGAAGGCAAATGGATGGGTAAGGCTCCATTAGGATACCAAAATCGGCAATCAATGACAGGTCGGAAATATATCGCACTGCAAGAACCAGAGGCATCATTACTGCGCAGCGCTTTTGAGATGATAGGCAGAGATGAGTATAGCATTAATTACATATATAAACACGTTGTTTCGGTTGGGCTAAAATGCAGCAGGAGTAATTTCAGTACATTAATAAGAAATCTTGTTTATTGTGGGCAAATAATTATTCCTGAATTTGGAATAGAAAAGAGATATGTTAACGATGGCATCAATGAGCGGCTTATTTCAATATTATTATTTGAGAAGGTACAAGAGATATTAAATAAAAGAAGAAAAAAAGCATCCAGAAAAGTAGTCCTAAGTGACCATCTTATTTTAAGAGGCTTTCTGCTTTGTCCCGACTGCGGAAAAACACTGACAGGAAGCGGTTATATGGGAAGATCGGAAAAATATTATTACTATCATTGCTCGTTAGGCTGTAAATTCAGAACGAGAGCCGATAGTGTAAACCAGCAATTTTTACTTTTTCTAAAAAAATTAAAAGCCCGGGAACCTTATACTGAATTATCTGAAATGATTTTAAAAGATATATCCTGTGAGGGCTACAAAAAAACTCGTCAGATCAATCTCAGCTTACCTTAAGAGTAGAGAAATTATTGGATCGGATAATCAATGCACGCGATTTATTCTCTAAAGGAGATATTGATTATGATGATTATATGACAATAAGATTACACTGCCAAGACCAAATCAAAGCTGGGATTAAAGAACTGCAACAGCTTGCTATAAATTCCGTTGCTCCTGCAGGTATGCTAAACCAAAATTCTCCACTAAATGGGATATATGAGTTTTATAAAAAAGCAGACACTTTATCTAAAAGACAACTTATTGCTCTCATATTCCCTGTAAAAGTAATTCCAGATAATTTTGAAACTATGGTCAATCAGCCAATGAAAATCATTTTTAACCTAAAGTATAATTTGACAAGCCCAATCCAAGAAGATTATTTCGAAGTAGCTACTAAAATTTCTGAAGAAAAGTATTTGAAAGTTATCGCTAAAGCTGTCGTTAAAAATGAAATTATTACACCTGAAATAGCTTCTCAGATCATATTTTTCTTAAAAAGGGTAATTTTTACCTTATTTAAGGGTAAAAGCAAAAATTAGCGGCATTTTATTTCACTTATAATCAATTAATTATGTCGGGTTCGATACTTTTTAGGTACCTTGACAGGAATGTCGAACTAAAATATCAGATAAATTTGACTTTATTTATATAATTACCTGATTATAAGTGTTTTGATTTTAAAATAGAATAAAATTTTTATTTTTTTTAAAACTGTAAAGTATTCAAGCTTCTTAACAATCATTTGCTGAATATATGATTGTAATGCCTTGATTTTTATCGTATTGTATAAAAAAGAAACTGGTAAGACATCATTATGATATCTTACCAGTTTAGTAGCGAGGACGGGAGTTGAACCCGTGACCTCAGGGTTATGAATCCTGCGCTCTAACCAACTGAGCTACCTCGCCAAGACTTCATCAGGAATGAATCCCTCATTGCGGGTGCAAATATAAAAATTATATTATAGCTAACAAGCATAAATTGAAGAAAAAAAAATATTTTTAAAAAAGCTTTTTTTTTGAACATATATTCTTATATTTCAAAAAAATTTAAAGTAGTCCATGGATTCAAAAATACGTTACGAAATCGAGTTTCCGATCAATTCTTCACCGCAATTATTGTATCAATATATATCAACTCCGTCTGGATTATCAGAGTGGTTTGCTGATAATGTAAATTCTAGAGGTGAGTTCTTTACTTTTATCTGGAACGATTCGCAAGAAAAAGCGCGTCTGGCATCTAAAAAAACAGGTGAAAAAGTAAAATTTAAATGGGTTGATGAAAGCAGCAAGGACACAGAATATTTTTTTGAATTACATATCTTGGTAGATGAACTTACCAAAGATGTCTCACTGATGGTGGTAGATTTTGCAGAAAAAGAAGAAATAGGTGAGGCTAAACAATTGTGGGAGAATCAAATATCAGACTTGAAACATCTTATAGGATCTGTTTAGTAAAAGTCTATTTTATACCTTATATTTGCCCTGAACGAAATTCAGGTTTTTTTTATGATTAATTTTAACGGAAATATAGTAGCGCAAAATGATAATATAATGGTTCAAAATCGTGCTTTTTTGTACGGAGATGGCGTTTTTGAAACACTGAAAATTATTAACAGCAAAATACTATTTCTTGAAGACCATTATTTTAGATTAATGGCTGCAATGCGTGTAGTTAGAATGGAAATTCCGATGAATTTTACCATGGAATACCTCGAAGAGCAAATTTTGAAATTGGTGCAGCAAAATACTGTTTCCGATTCTGCAAGAGCAAGAATTACTGTTTTTCGCAACGACGGAGGTTTGTATTTGCCTCTTACAAACGAGGTTTCTTTTTTAATACAGGCGTCTTCGCTCGAAAATACTTTGTATCCTGTGCATACAAATGCTTACGAGGTCGATTTGTACAAAGATTTCTATGTTTCAAAACAATTGCTGTCTTCTATAAAATCGACCAATAAAATGATCAATATTACAGGTAGTATTTTTGCACACGAAAATGGTTTAGATAATTGTATTTTACTTAATGATACTAAAAACGTTGTGGAAGCGCTACAAGGTAATTTGTTTATGGTTTTGGAGAAAAAACTTATTACACCGCCTGTTTCAGAAGGTTGTCTGAATGGAGTGATGCGTAAACAAATTTTAGCTTTGGCTAAAAAAATAAAAGACTTAGAGGTTGTTGAAGAAGTTATTTCTCCATTTGATCTTCAAAAAGCAGATGAGTTATTTTTGACAAATGTAATCACAGGAATACAGCCGATAACCCAATATCGAAAAAAGGAATTTAAAACTGATTTGGCGCATTTATTATTGCAAAAGCTAAATGAATCCCTATCTGAAAATTAATTCAGATAAGGGTTTTCAGGGGCATTAGACCATATTAGATAATCGCCGCCAAGCTCAATAATCTGTTCTTTCCAGAAATGAGTGGTAGATTTTCCGATAATCTTGTTCTTATAACTATTGTTGGTGATGATCCAAGAGTTGCCTTGCATTTCGTTTTCAAGCTGGTTTTCGTCCCAACCGGTGTATCCTAAGAAAAAGCGGATATTATTTTTACTAATAGATCCGTTATTTATTAAGTCCTTCGTGGATTCAAAATCACCTCCCCAATAAATGCCATTTGAAATTTCAACACTATTCGGAATCAAATCAGGAATATTGTGAATAAAATACAAGTTGTCTTGCTCTACAGGTCCTCCGTTATATATCTTAAAGGTCGCTTCGATTTCAGGAATTAAGTCATTAATGGTATATTTTAATGGCTTATTGATAATGAAACCTATTGATCCTTCTTTGTTATGGTCTGCTAATAAAATTACCGATCTATTAAATGATAAATCTCCAATTATCGAAGGTTCGGCTATAAGCAGGTGTCCTTTTTTTAATTTTTCTGAAATCATACGGCTACAATTTTTATTAAATTTAATAATAAAAATTTTAAAAACCCAAAGAAAACCAATAAACTGCATAAAAAAAACCTTCCGAATGGAAGGTTTTGATTATATTAAAAGTTTAATAAACTAAGTATTAGTTTACTGCACCTTCTAATTCAGCTCCAGCTTTGAATTTTACAACATTTTTAGCAGCGATTTGAATAGTTTTTCCAGTTTGAGGATTTCTACCGTCTCTAGCAGCTCTAGCAGATACTGACCATGATCCAAAACCTACCAATGATACTCTTCCACCTTTTTTCAAAGTAGTACCTACGTTCCCTAAAAATGATTCTAAAGCTAATTTTGCCGCAGCTTTTGTGATTCCTGCATCAGCAGCGATAGCATCGATTAATTCTGATTTGTTCATAATAATTTAGTTATTAATTGTTGGTTAAAAAAAATTGTTAATACACAAATTTAGGAGGAAATCCGTTCCTTGCAAGTGTTTTCTCTAAATTTAGCAATAATTGTTAATAACTTGCTTTTTTTGTTCATAACACCGTCAGTTTTATCACCAAATACAGGTAGAAACCCCTGTTTTGTTGGTGTTAATAGACTTTTGCAGTTTCCTGAAAAATGATTCCGTTTAGCAATTCTGATGCTTTCATTTTCTTTTTGCCTGGTAATTGTAAACTTAAAATTTCAATAAAGCCTTCTTTAATGGCAATTTTAATCTCTTTTTTGCTGCTAATTAAGCTTCCGATCTCATAAGAATGTTCTTCCAGAACAAGTTTTGCCTCGTATATTTTGATGTTTAATTCTTCTTCTTTGTCTTTAAGAAAACACCAGGCAGCTGGATAAGGACTCAAGCCACGAATCAGATTATTGATTTCCTCGCCCGATTTTGTCCAGTCAATTTTGCAGTTTTCTTTGTTTAGTTTATACGCTGTTTTTATTTCTGCATCTTCTTGTTGAATCGTCGTGGAGACATTTCCTTTTTCAATTATTTTCAGGGTTTCAATAACAGTTGTACTTCCCAAATTCATCAGGCGGTCGTGCAATTGTCCCGCATTTTCGTCTGGATCAATGCCAATTTCCGAATTTAGGATCATGGCACCGGTGTCTATTTTATCATCAATAAAAAAAGTGGTAACTCCGGTTTTGGTTTCTCCATTTATGATAGCCCAATTGATCGGGGCGGCTCCTCTGTAATTAGGTAATAGCGATGCATGAAGATTAAAAGTCCCTAAAGCTGGCATTTCCCAAACTACTTTTGGTAACATTCTAAAAGCAACTATGATTTGCAAATTAGCATTCAATGCCTTCAATTCAGCAAGGAAATTCTCGTCTTTAAGATTTGTGGGTTGTAACAAAGTCAGATTGTTTGCCAGCGCATATTCTTTTACAGCCGAATATTTTATTTTTTGCCCGCGACCCGCCGGTTTATCAGCAGCGGTAATAACGCCTACGACATCGTAATTGTTTTTGATGATGGTAGCTAGAATTCCGACAGCGAATTCTGGAGTTCCCATAAATATAATTCTCAATTTTTCCATTATAATTTTAAAGTGTATGTATTATTGGGTTGTATGATAATGTAATTGTTTTCTAATAATTCCTGAAGTGCCAGAATAACGTCACCGGCATCCATTTTTATTTTGGTTTGAATTTCTCTCGAAGTCAGGGATGCATTCTTTAGTAAAAGCAAAATTTTATCAGGAACCGAATCGGCATCGTTAATTTTACCTTTTTGCCTGATGCAATAGGAGCAGACACCACAATTTTCGGTAGTTTTTTCTCCAAAATAATCCAAAATCAATCTGTTTTTACAGGTTTTTTGCTCCTTAACATAATAAAGAACCGATAAAAGCTGGTCTTTTTTTAATTGATTTTGTTTTTCCAAATATTTAGAAACTCGGTTGATGGTAAGGTTGTCTTCCCGAACTTCATTAAATAATATCGTAGCATCGTTATTTTTTGCTTTATAATCGATGATGTCTTTTTCTTTTAATTTTTCTAAAACTCCGCTCACTTGTTGCTCGGTATGATTAGATTTTTTCGCAATAAGCGAAAGATTAAAAGGAGTCTTCATTTCGTAAATTCCAGGATAGGTACGAAGAATGGCCAGAATAATTTCTTCGTCATTCGGATTCAGGCTCATGTACCGAATGACTTCTTTAGACTCAATTAAAAATTGCATTGTAATTTTTTCCGAAAATTCCTGAGACATGGTGATAATGCCTTGCTGATTCAGAAATTGTAACGCATTATACGTTTTTAGTGTCGGAAAGTCATATTTTTGGCAAAAATGATTCAGTTTAAAAGAAAAAGAATCGTCTAAGCCTTCGCCATAAGCAATCTGAAAATAATTGCAAAGTTTGATATAAATCGCATTTAGGAACTTTTTGTCGGGCAAAATGCTCAAAAACTGCTGCTCAGATTGATTGCTGTCTGAGGGATTTGTCAGTAAAACAGCAAACGCTTTTTCGCCATTACGTCCCGCTCTTCCAGATTCTTGATAATAATTTTCGATGTTTTCCGGAAGTTGGGTATGAATAACGGTTTTTACGTTGTCTTTGTCAATTCCCATTCCGAAGGCATTTGTGGCTACGATTACTTGCACTTGTTCGGACATCCACAGTTGCATATTTTTGTCTTTTTCTTTAGCCGAAAGGCCGCCATGATAATAAGTTGCTTTAAAACCTAAAGACTGTAATTGTGTCGACATGTTCAGGCATGATTTTCTATTTCGTACATATATAATAGAAGGTTGCGGATTTTTCTTCAAAATCTGTTCTGTTCGGTACAATTTGTCTTCGACTTCAAAAACCATGTAAGCGATATTTTTTCTTTCAAAAGATTGCTGAAAAAGTACAGGTGTTTTCAATCCTAACTCAGTTTTGATATCTTCAATCACTCTGGGAGTCGCGGTAGCGGTCAAAGCCAAAAACGGAATCTTAGGAAAATGTTTTTTAAGTTCTGAAATCTTCAAATAAGCCGGGCGAAAATCGTGTCCCCACTGCGAAACACAATGTGCTTCATCAATGGCAATCAAATTGATAGGAAGGTTTTTAATGCGTTCCAGAATCCAATCTGATTGCAATCGCTCTGGTGAAAGGTATAAAAACTTGTAATTTCCGTACTGACAATTATCTAGCAGGTCAATAATTTCTTCTGTATGAATGCCGCCTGTCAGCGCGATAGCTTTTATTTCACGCTTTTGCAAATTTGCTACCTGATCTTTCATAAGAGCGACCAAAGGCGAAATTACCAGGCAGATTCCGTCTTGCATCATGGCGGGAACCTGAAAACAAATCGATTTTCCGCCGCCGGTTGGCAGCAAAGCAAAAGTGTCCTGACCATCCAAAACAGAGTCGATAATCTCTTCCTGCAGTGGCCTAAAACGGTCGTGTTTCCAGTATTTTAAAAGAATCTCTTGCGCTTTGGACATGGGGTTTTGTTTTAAAGTTAAAAAATTTAGAAATCAGTTTCTAGTTTTACAACTTTAAACACATGCCTAAATTTTATCTAAGATATAAAGAATTCTGTTCTCTACCGTATCTTTAGGCACTTCGATTAAGTCGTAACCGTATTTATTGTATGTGTCAATAAGATGCTTTTGTATCGTCAATGCCTGTTCAAAATTTTCGTAACGCTCAGTATCGCTCTCGTAAATTTCTTCCCAGGGAGGTAAAATAAAAGTCTTAGAATATTTAAAATCCTTGCATGCTTCTATGAAATTTGGCGGATAATTATCGCCAATATAATCCATATAAGCCACAACATCAGGAATTCCACGGTCTATAAAAACGACTTTGTGTGGTTCTTCAAGAGCATTTTCAAATTGTTTGATGCGTCCTTCCAGCAACATTTCGCTAAACAATAAAGGCTGTTCCAAAAACAATTGATCGATGCCGCGTTGCTGCGCTTCAAGAGTCACTTGTCTGGAAATTTCAGGATAACAACAGTAGCCACGAGCTACCAATTCGTTGATAAGAGTAGATTTTCCCGTTCCCGGGCCACCAATGAGTACTATGATTTGTTTTTGCACTTTCTTAAAATAAAGCGCAAATTTACCTAAACTTATTCGTATTTGAAAAGAATTTTTTGTTAGAAGCGAATGATTTCGCAATTTTAGTAGATGTGGGTTCCTGCTGTTCGCTAAAATCTTTTGCTTTTTAAAGGAAAAAACAAAAGGATTTCCGCTCCCATCAGGGCTAGATAGCAAAAATGGTTTTGTTTTTGGAGGCATCTCAATCGTTATTTTCTCCTGTTAGTTTTAGAAAACCTTGCAGGTGTTTCAATATTTAGTTGATTCTTGAATTTTCTCCAATTATAAGAGTAAATTTTACAGCGAAATAACGTTGCAAAGTTTTTTTCTCTTCCCCTTTGAGCCTTTGTAACATTGCCTCTTTTTTCTAAATAAAAAATCTAAAAAGTCTGAAACCAAAACCGTATATTTGCCTTTATTTTTAATTAAGAATGGATAACGATAAAGAAAAAAAAACCGCCGAATTTTACGAAAGATTAAAAGTGGAGTTGGACAATTCAAATACTTGGCCAGCAGAATATTTGTATAAATTTATTATGCCTTCAGTAGGTGATAATGTCGAGAGAGTAGAGAATGCTTTTGACAACATGGGAGCGGTTATCAAAACAACAAAATCTAAAACAGGTAAATTTACCAGCGTTTCTGTAGATGTAACGATGAATAGTGCTGATGAAGTGATTGGCAAATACAAAGAAGTCTCTACAATAGAAGGTATAGTTTCATTATAAATTATGGTCGAAAAATATAAAAAAGAAAACGCAAATGATGTTGTTTTTAATTTAGAATACAATTCTGAAAGACAACATTTACTTATTCCGGAATATGGTCGTCATTTGCAAAAATTGATTGATCAGGCTACTGCTATCGAAGATGATGAGACGCGAAATAAAGCGGCAAAATACATCATCCAAGTAATGGGAAGCCTGAATCCGCATTTGCGTGACGTGCCCGATTTTCAGCATAAATTATGGGATCAGCTTTTTATCATGTCTGATTTTAGACTCAATGTAGATTCGCCATATCCTATTCCGTCTCGTGAAGTTTTACAACTCAAGCCAGACGTTTTACAATATCCTCAAAATTTTCCAAAATACAGATTTTACGGAAACAATATCAAATATATGATTGATGTTGCGAACAAATGGGAAGACGGCGAAATGAAAAATGCATTAGTATTGGTAATCGCCAATCACATGAAAAAATCGTATTTGAGCTGGAACAAAGACACGGTAAAAGACGATGTGATTTTTGAACATTTATTTGAATTGTCAGGTGGCAAAATCAACCTGTTGCAAAGCACAGAAGAGCTTCTGAATACGACAGATTTGTTGCGTACCAACAAACGAATTTCAAATAAAATTGCACCTGCAGGACCACCAAAAATTCAAAGCAATAAAAATAATAAAGGACCAGGAAAGCCAAAGCCTTTTCAGAAAAATAATAATCAGAAATAAAAAAAAGGGACTAAGGCGCTAAGTGACTAAGTTTCTATGTTATTTCATAGCTCAGAATCTTAGAATCACAGAACCTTAGCAACTTTAAAAGAAGAACCTTAAAAAAAGAATATGGGAGTATTTAAAATCGAAGGAGGAATTCCTTTAAAAGGAGAAATCACGCCACAAGGTGCTAAAAACGAGGCATTACAAATTTTATGTGCGGTGCTTTTAACAGGCGAAAAAGTAAAAATTAATAATATTCCCGATATTATTGACATCAATAAATTAATCACTTTGTTGGGTAATTTAGGAGTTAAAATTCAAAAAAATGAACCAGGTTCGATTACATTTCAATCTGATGAGGTAAATGTTGGCTATTTAGAAACCGAAGCTTTCAAAAAAGAGGGCGGAGCACTTCGTGGCTCTATTATGATTGTTGGACCTCTTTTGGCTCGTTTCGGAAAAGGATATATCCCAAAACCGGGTGGTGATAAAATTGGCCGTCGCAGGCTGGATACACACTTTGAAGGTTTTATTAATCTTGGAGCAAAATTCAGATACAATAGAGAAGATCACTTTTATGGTGTAGAATCTCCAAAAGGCGGACTTACAGGAACAGACATGTTGCTTGATGAAGCGTCTGTAACTGGAACAGCCAATATTGTAATGGCTGCTGTTTTGGCAAAAGGCAGAACAACGGTTTATAACGCAGCTTGTGAACCTTACTTGCAGCAATTGTGTAAAATGTTAAACTCAATGGGGGCTAAAATTACCGGAGTGGGTTCAAATTTACTGACTATCGAAGGTGTTGAAAGCCTTGTTGGATGCGAACATACAATCTTGCCGGATATGATTGAAATTGGTTCTTGGATTGGTCTTGCAGCCATGACAAAAAGCGAAATTACCATCAAAAATGTGAGTTGGGAGAATTTAGGTTTGATTCCAAACACCTTCAGAAAATTAGGTATTACGATCGAAAGACGTGGCGATGATATTTACATTCCTGCTCACAAAAACGGCTACGAAGTAAAAACAGATATAGATGGTTCTATATTGACCATTGCCGATGCACCATGGCCAGGATTTACGCCTGATTTACTAAGTATTGTTTTGGTCGTGGCAACACAGGCAAAAGGAGATGTTCTTATTCATCAGAAAATGTTCGAAAGCCGTTTGTTTTTCGTCGATAAACTAATCGATATGGGAGCAAAAATCATGTTATGTGATCCGCACAGAGCGGTGGTTATGGGGCATAATTTTGAGTCTCAACTAAAAGCGACAACCATGTCGTCTCCAGATATTCGTGCCGGTATTTCATTGTTAATTGCTGCACTTTCTGCAAAAGGAACAAGTACAATTCAGAATATAGAACAAATCGACCGTGGATACGAGCGTATCGACGAGCGCTTGAGAGCTATTGGAGCAAAAATCGTGAGAGCGTAAAATAGCGGCTTCGAATTTCATAAATCACAGTAATTTTTTAAGCTCTAATTTGTGAAATTCGTGGCAAAAGAAAAATAAATTTAGTTCAAAAATAGTCTAAATGACAAACGAACAAAAAGCTATAAAAGCTACCTATTTTAGTATAGCTGGAAACACCTGCTTAGCCATTTTAAAAGGCTTTGCAGGTTTTTTTGGCAATTCTTATGCCCTGATTGCAGACGCCATAGAATCGACTACAGATATATTTTCGTCTTTCCTTGTGTTATTCGGAATCAAATATTCTAATAAACCGGCTGACGAAAATCATCCGTATGGGCACGGTCGCGCAGAACCTCTCATTACTTTTTTGGTTGTAGGTTTTTTAATTACATCGGCAACGATTATTGGCTACGAAAGTATTGCCAACATTCAAACTTCGCATGATTTACCAAAATCGTGGACACTTTATGTTTTGGGCGCTATTATTATCTGGAAAGAGTACTCTTTTAGATTGGTCATGAAACGCAGCAAGCAAACCAATAGCTCTGCTTTGGCCGCAGATGCTTGGCATCATCGTAGTGACGCCATTACTTCTGTAGCAGCGTTTCTCGGAATTTCGATCGCGCTCTTTATGGGAAAAGGATATGAATCTGCCGATGATTGGGCAGCACTTTTTGCTGCTTTTTTTATACTTTACAACAGTTATAAAATTTTCAGACCCGCTCTTGGCGAAATCATGGACGAACATCTAAACGATGATTTAGTAGAAGAAATTCGCGTAAAATCATTAACTGTTGACGGTATTTTGGGTACCGAAAAATGTTTTATCCGCAAAGCCGGAATGCGTTATCATGTAGATCTTCACGCTATAGTTTCGGCAAAAATATCAGTAAAAGCGGGCCACGATCTGTCACATCAGTTGCAAGATACTTTAAAAGAAAAAATTCCTCAATTGGGCAATGTGCTCATTCATATCGAGCCAGACGATTATCATTGATAAAAGATTCTAAGGTTGTAAGTCACTAAGATTTTCTTTAGTAGATTAAAAAGTAAAATCCGTTTATTCTATCATGAGTAAACGGATTTTTTTATGGGGGTTACCTTCGGCCGGGCTATCCGCTATATCTTTTGCTTTTTAAAGAAAAAAGCAAAAGGATACCGCTTCTATCCCTAACCCAATCTCAGGTAATGGAAAGTTTTAGGGTTTTCAATTTTTTATACTTAGGGAGAGGATAAATAAAAAAAAGACTCGCTTAGTAACTCAGAACCTAAGCGACTTAGTACCTTCTTCCTTAATCTAAAACATTCAAAATCTTAATTCCAAAAACAATTCCATTTTGCTGGATGCCGCTTTGGTAAGAATGAACATAATCCAATCTGAATAATTTAAATTTTCCAAATCCTAAGTTATCCAAACCGATTGTAAATTCAGAATACGGTTTTCTGTCTGGGATCGCCAGAGCATGAAAACCAATATTCATAGTCGACTTTAAAAGGTTCAATAACGGAATTTTATTCATAATAAAACCTTGGTCATTGTGCTCCAAATGTGCTTCAAAATAACTTTTATTGGTGCTGTTACTGTAATATGGCATTAGATTAAAAACATTCAGATAACGATCTGCCTGACCAATATGCGTTTGGTTTCCGTTAAAATGTCTGTAATCTATAAACGAAATATTCTCAGCATTAAAGAACTTTCCGGCCTTAAAATTCATTCCTAAAATTCCTTTGTTTCCAATTGGTAAATCGTATTGTACAGCAGCGCCAATGCGTTCAAATTCATATTTTTTTTCACTTCCTGCAAATGCTTTTTCAAAGGCCAATAGTACCGTTGGATATTTATCATCTTTAAAATTATACCTGCCATCAGGTCTCGAGATGTACTTGTTTCCAAAATTAATTCTAGCATTTAAAGTAGCTTTAAATAAATTGTGTTTTTCAAAAGCTGGAGTAGTAAAATCATTTGGTGCCAAAGGATTGTTAGAAGAGTAGCTGTCGTCTCTCTTAAAGAAAGAATAATCAGTGGTGTTGAATAAAGGTTTGCGCTGCTCGTAACCAAGTTTTGCATTCAGATTTACACCATTTGCAATGTCCTGGACATAGTTTATTTGGCCAAATTCTAAGTTGTAAAGCTTCATATAATTGTCTTTAAAAAATAAAGAACTTACAGAATTGATTAATTTACTGATGGGGTTGGCGCTGTTAAACTGTGCCACTTTTGTCCCTCCGGAAACCGAAAGTGTTGCATAATTGATGCTATTAAATCGATGTGTAAAATTTCCTGTAACACGTAAGCGTTCCTCAGAAAAACCATAATTAACATCAGTATTTATAGTGGTGCTTTTTCCGTTTTCTTCATTCCATTTTTTGAAAGTAAAACCACTACCGATATTGAGCCCCTGAACAGTGTTGAAACTTGCCGAAGTAAGATCAAGTAAGCCTTTGTATTCAAAAGAACGACTTTTGAAAGTGTTTTTGTAATCATATCCCATCATGATATCCAAAATTTTAAATTTATTGTTTTTGGCATCAACCGAATCAATATATTTTTGCGATTTACGAATCGTAAGCAGGCTGTCTTTTTTGACATAATCAGTGCTTTCTTCGATTGTCAAAGGTATAGGGCGAATTTCATTCCAGAACGAATCGTCTTTTTTGTTGGCATTTAATTCAAAAGCCACAATTTCGTTGCCAAAAGTCTTCTTCTCAAAAGAACTTGGAAATTCATAATTAGAATAGATATAATTAAATTGTCCCGAAAATTTAATACCAAACGCACCTGCATTAAAAGCTAAGGTTTGGGAGTTTTTAGACCAAATTTTATTTTTCTGATTGTAGGTAAAAGTCTGTTTAAGATTCATTTTTTCGGTAAATTCCTGCTTCATTCTGTAGCCTGGTATGTCTACATCTACGGCATAAATAGCAAAACTATCCTCGACAATATAAATATAGCCCTCAAAAACGGGTTCTTTATCACGTTTCGGTTTGACCTTTATTTTGTTAATTTGCTGATTATTTTCATCAAAAAAAGTACCTTCAAGTGTATAGGTGTAATAATTAAAGGCATTAAAAGCTATTGGCGAGATAATATTAATGCTAAACTCTAAAGTATTGTCATAAAAATCATAAGTTGATAAACTGGCTGTATTGTAGCTGTAACCTCTGTTGTTTCCGGAAATTTTCGAAGCTATAATTTTCTCTTTTATTTTGTTCGGTTTTTCAAAAGTAATTTTTGATAAAGTTTCTGATAAATATAAAATTCCCGTTCCGGTAGAGTCGAGATTAGAAGCCATATCTGCACCAAGATCGACTTTTTGTCCAAAGAGTTTTTTAGGTAAATCTTTGACTTTAAACATTCCCTTCGAATAAAAATCGGCCGTATATCGGGCTGTTTTTTCAGAATTTTCTTTTCTGTTGGCGATAGCACTTTTTATAATGGCGTTAGCCGGATTGTTTTTAGGATCGATAATTACTTCGTTTAGCGTAAAACTTTCTTCCTGCATTTTTACATTCAAGGTCAGAGCTTTCGCTTCTGGAGCAACATCTATTTTTTGAGTTTTGAAACCTAAATATTGAAAAATAATTTTATTTTGCCCAAGTTTTTTTACGTTCAACTGATAAACTCCCTGCTCGTTTGATGTAGTGCTGCTATAGGTGTTTTCTTCAAAAACAGAAACAAAAGGAAGCGGGTTTCCTTTTTCGTCTGTAATAGTCCCTTTAATTTGGGAAAAATGCGAAATCGAAAAAAATAAAAGGGCTAGTAGGTAGTGTTTTTTCATGAAAGTTTTTTCTCTCACAAAAATAGGATAAGTTAGTGGTGTGGTTATTAAAAATTTGTTAAAAATCAAACCAGAAAAAAGGATTGAATGGCTAATTCATAACTTTTTAATCCAAAACCCAGAATCACGCCTTTTGCATTTCCAGACAAATACGATTGGTGTCTGAAGCTTTCGCGTGCATACGTATTCGAGATATGAACTTCTATTACTGGTGTTGTAATGGCTTTTATAGCGTCACCTAAACCTATAGAAGTATGTGTGTATGCGCCCGCATTGAGAATAATTCCGTCGTATGAAAAACCATATTCCTGAATTTTGCCGATCAATTCGCCCTCAATATTGCTTTGAAAGTAGGCGAGCTCTGCATTCATAAATTTCTTTTGCAGGCTTTCAAAATAATCTTCAAAATTCTGATTTCCATATACTTCGGGTTCTCTTTTTCCAAGAAGATTTAAATTGGGACCGTTGATAATTGCAATTCTCATAAAAATAATTTTTGTAAAAATAAAAAAACCGTCCTAATTAGAACGGCTTTTATAAAACTATATGTTTTTTTTAGAATAAAAATCCCGCAGATACTGAAAAAACAGAGTTTTTGGCATCAGCATTTTTTGAAACTTCTGTCAATCCTATGCTATAACGTCCCTGAACAAATAAACTTTTTGTTATTTTAAAACCTAAACCTGCGTTTACAGCAAAATCAAAAGTATTGGAATCTTCAACATCAAAATCGTTTTTTTCGCTTACCAAAAAGGATGCTTGCGGTCCTGCTTCAAGACTAAAAGAATCAGTTAAATAAATCTTTGCCATTACCGGAATTGATATGTAACCTAATTCGTTTTTAAAATCCCCCAAAGCACTTTTGTATTCTGCACCTTGTGTGTTGTACAAAAGTTCCGGCTGGATCGCAAATCTGTCCAAAATTTTTAATTCGGCTACCAAACCGCCATGATAGCTGGTTATAGCATCGGTCTGAATTTCTGTTCCGGAAAAATTTGCAAAATTTACTCCTCCTTTAACTCCAATTCTTAAAAACTGCGCTTGCAGGGTTGCAGATGTTGCTACCAATAATACTGCTGCTAATAGTATCTTTTTCATAAATTTTGTTTTTTTTGATTAAACTTGTTATCATTAAAAACTATAGAATTGTAATTTTATTGTCTTCTAATGAGTTCAGATTTGTTAAAAAACAAACATAATCACTGTTTTTTATTAAATCAGCATATACCTTTTTAATCTATATAATGATAATGTATGGCTATTTTCGGGACTTAATTTTGCTTATTTACTGCTTTATTTCTAAAAAAACAAATTATTCTTTAAAGAGAATGGTGTTATATTTGGCCTTTGTAACCCCAAAAAAAATTGTAATGAAAAGAATTATTTTGACTGCAGTTGCAGTAATTTCCTTTGCATTTGCGAATGCACAAAGTACTAGATTTGGAATAAAAGGCGGATTGAACATCGCGACAATTGGCAACGCTGAAAACGCTGAAGCTCTGGTTGGTTTTCAATTAGGAGGTTTTGCAGAAATCAATGTTTGGAAAAAATTATTTGTTCAGCCGGAACTTTTGTTTTCTACACAAGGTGCTAGAATTGATAATTATGGTAATGCTGCCGATTATACTGTAAATTTAAATTACATAAATATTCCAGTTTTGGCAAAATATTACATTACTAAAACTTTTAGTGTTGAAGCAGGTCCTCAGATTGGATTGTTAGTTTCTAGCAAGAATATTGACGATGAGCGTACTGTAGATGCCTCTTTTAATATTGGTGGAGGATATAATTTTACTCAAAATTTCTCTGTAGGTATTCGCTACACAGTTGGTTTGTCTAGTGTTTACGACAATGACAGATATAATGACGGATACTATTATGATGACAGATATACCAACAATGTTTTGGCTTTGACTGCAGCGTATAAATTTTAATCTTCTCAGATTCAAATTAGATTCAAAAACCTTCCCTAATTCGGAAGGTTTTTTTGTGCCAAAATGTTTTACTTTGCAAGCATGAACTGGTACACCTATATAAAAGACTATCAATCGTATTTGCGAATCGAGAGAGGTTTGTCTAAAAATACGATCGAGAATTATAGTTTTGATATTGAACGGCTTTGTGTTTTTTTAGAAACCAATCAAATCGAGGTTTCGCCTGTAAAAATTAAAGAGGAAACTCTTCAGGACTTTATCTATGCCGTTGCCAAAGAGGTGAATCCTCGGTCGCAGGCCAGAATCATTTCTGGGCTAAAAAGTTTTTTTAATTATCTGGTTTTCGAAGATTATAGAATTGATAATCCGTTGGAGCTGGTAGAAAGCCCTAAAACAGGTAGAAAACTTCCTGATACCTTATCGGTTGAAGAAATTGACCGACTTATTGAGGCAATTGATTTAAGCTCGAATGAAGGAGAGCGAAATCGCGCTATGATGGAAACTTTATACGGTTGCGGCCTTCGTGTCTCGGAGTTGATAGCCCTAAAAATATCAGATTTATTTTTTGATGAAGGTTTTATAAAAGTGACAGGAAAAGGAAATAAAGAACGATTTGTGCCTATTGGTATGCAAACTCAGCACTATATTGAGCTTTACCGAAAAACGGTCAGAATACATCAAACTATTAAAAAAGGCGCCGAGGATACTTTGTTTTTAAACCGCAGAGGCAATCAGCTTACAAGGGCAATGATTTTTACGATCATCAAAGATTTGGCATCCAAAATCAATTTAAATAAAAATATTAGTCCACATACGTTACGCCATTCCTTCGCAACACATTTGCTCGAAAATGGTGCCGATTTGCGGTCTATTCAGTTAATGTTAGGGCATGAATCTATTACAACAACAGAAATCTATGTACATTTAGACCGGCGTTTTTTAAAAGATATCGTCAATAATTTTCATCCTAGAAAATAATGTGTATATTTATACTATATTTCGTATTAATTTATTTGTAATAATAACCCTTTATTGAATGTATTGCTGATTGTTTTAGGTCCTGAAGATTGATAATTTATTCCATAAATATGGCTTTTGATTTAAATGAAAATGATGACTGTGTGAAAGCAAATAACTTTTATAAAAAATTATTTGCTCAGATTCCCTATTTTTTTTTCCAGTTGGTAGTCGATTCCAACTTTAATTACTCTCTTCCTTTCGTCAGTAAATCGGTAAGGGAAATTTTTGAATTGAATGATGAAGACTTCTTAAAAAATACCGAACTGATGCTTCACGGAAGAATTTTTCATCTTGATAAACAACGTTTTTTTGATAGTTTTCTAGCCTCAAAAAAAGAGTTGGTAACATGGGAAATGGAGTTTAGAGTGGTCTTGCCGCAGAAAGGATTAAGATGGTTTAAGATAATGGCCACGCCCGAAAAGACTGCTGAAGATAGTGTTGTTTTTCTAGGTCATGTTTCGGATGTAAGTGATTTAAAGGAACATGAATTGCAGCTTAAAATTTCTGAAGAACGATTTAAATTTGCGCTTGAAGCTTCTACGGCCGGAATTTGGGATTGGAATTTGGTTACCAATGATGTTTTCTATTCTTCGCTTTCGCTGAAGATTTTAGAGTTAGATTCTGCTGATGTAATGGATAATCCCGAGCGTTGGGATAAGATTGTGCATCCAGATGATTTGAATAAATATTATGCCGACATTCACGAACATTTTGATAATAAAATTCCGTTTTATGAAAATTATCATCGTGTAATGACTTCCAACGGAAAATACAAATGGATTTTGGATCGCGGTAAGGTAATCGAAAGGGATTCCAGCGGATCGCCTTTACGTGTTATTGGTACTCATACGGATGTTTCGGCTCAAAAAGAAAAAGAACTCGAACTTTTAAAAACCATGAAGTTGTACAGCGATCAAAACAGTCGCTTACTCAATTTTTCGCATATTGTTTCGCATAATTTACTAACACAGGCAGGTAATATAAAATCGATTTTAGACTTTATAGACGCCGATCAGAAGAAAGAAAACGTAGATGAAATGTTGCTCCATCTACGAACGATTTCTAATAGTTTAAACGATACTATTTCAGATCTGGCGCAAATTGTAAAAACGCAAACCAATATCAATATTATAGTAAAGTCGCTAAACTTGCATGAGTATATAAGCAGAACCATTACGGCTATCACGGGTTTTGAGAATCATGAAAATAAATTTACCGTTATAAATAATGTACCTGAATATGTTTTTATTGATTTTAATCCCGCTTATCTCGAGAGTGTGTTGTTAAATTTTGCTACAAATGCTCTAAAATATGCACATCCTCAGCGGGATCCTATTATTATTTTTGAGTTTTCGATAGAATCAGATGGTCATAAAGCCTTAAAAATAAAAGACAATGGACTGGGGATAGATTTGAATGTCTATGGCGATTTACTTTTCGGAATGTATAAGACATTTCATAAACACGAAGACGCAAGGGGTTTGGGTTTGTACATCATTAAAAACCAACTCGATGCGATGAAAGCCAGTGTCTCAGTGGAGAGCGAAGTAGGAGTTGGAACCACTTTTAAAATTATTTTTGATGATCTCTAAAATTCTTAAAACAAAAAAAGCTGTCAATCGACAGCTTTTTTTGTTTATAAAGAAGGAATTATTTCGCAATATTTACTGCTCTTGTTTCTCTAATTACCGTAACTTTTACCTGACCTGGATAAGTCATTTCTGTTTGAATTTTTTGTGAAATTTCAAAAGATAAATTGGCGGCGTTTTCATCAGAAACTTTTTCGCTTTCTACAATGACACGTAATTCTCTACCAGCCTGAATTGCATAAGCATTTTTAACTCCGTTGAATCCATAAGCAACTTCTTCAAGATCTTTTAAACGCTGAATGTAAGAATCTAAAACCTGACGTCTTGCGCCTGGTCTCGCTCCCGAAATAGCATCACAAACCTGAATAATAGGAGACAATAATGATTTCATTTCAATCTCATCGTGGTGTGCTCCAATTGCATTGCAAACTTCTTCTTTTTCACCATATTTCTCTGCCCATTGCATCCCTAATAAAGCGTGAGGCAAATCACTTTCTGTATCCGGAACTTTACCAATATCGTGAAGTAAACCAGCTCTTTTTGCCAGTTTTACATTCAATCCTAATTCGGCGGCCATGATACCACAAAGCTTAGAAACCTCTCTTGAGTGTTGTAGTAAGTTTTGTCCGTAAGAAGAACGGTATTTCATTCTACCCACAACTTTTATCAATTCAGGATGTAATCCGTGAATTCCTAAGTCGATAACGGTGCGTTTTCCAACTTCAATAATCTCATCGTCAATTTGTTTGGCTGTTTTTGCCACAACCTCTTCAATTCTTGCAGGGTGAATACGGCCGTCTGTCACTAATTTGTGTAAAGACAAACGAGCAATTTCTCTACGAACCGGATCAAAACAAGAAAGAATAATAGCCTCAGGTGTATCATCTACAATGATTTCTACCCCTGTTGCAGCTTCAAGAGCTCTAATGTTACGACCTTCACGACCAATAATTCTACCTTTTACATCGTCAGACTCAATATTGAATACAGAAACACAGTTTTCAACCGCTTCTTCCGTTCCAACTCTTTGTATCGTATTAATGATAATTTTCTTAGCTTCCTGTTGTGCAGTCAATTTTGCTTCTTCAATAGTATCCTGAATATGCGACATTGCTTTACTTTTGGCTTCGGCTTTCAAACCTTCTACCAATTGCTCTTTTGCTTCTTCTGCAGATAATCCCGAAATAACTTCTAATTGCTGTAATTGGCTTTTGTGTAATTTATCAACTTCGGCCTGTTTTTTGTCTAAAACTTCAATTTTGTTGTTGTATTCCTGTGTTTTAGCTTCAAAATCGTCGTTTACTTTTTTAGCTTTCGAAAGTTCATTCGAAATTTGTGATTCCTTGTCACGTACTCTCTTTTCTACTTCTGCTACTTTTTTGTCTCTCGCTAAAATTACTTGTTCGTGCTCTGATTTTAGTTCGATAAAACGCTCTTTTGCCTGAAGTATTTTATCTTTTTTGATGTTTTCGGCTTCTAAATTGGCATCTTTTAAAATTGACGCTGCTTCCTTTTTTGCGTTTTTTATTAAGTTTGAAATATTGCTTTTTTCGATAATTTTAGCTATTCCAAAACCTCCTGCAATACCTATTATACCTGAAATAATGATCGTTATAATGTCCATGTTTGTTAAAATTTATATATAAAAAAAGCCTACATTAATTGCTTGAATAAACTCGTAAAGACAAGTTTTGAGCTAACTCACTGTTCAAGTTTCCTTGCCAAAGCAGGGCATGCTATAGTAGTGATGATTCGCTCATTCTAAATTGTTAGTGTTGAGTTTACCAAAAAATGAACTAATGTAGGCAGTATCTTAGTTGCTGTAAAGAACGTTTAATTTTCGAGATATTGATCTAAAAGCGAATTTAATCTTTTAATTCTGTCAATGGTTGCTACTCCATCAACTGCGCTGTCAATTTGTTTTTGTTCTACTTGCGAAGCAAATTGTAAGGCACACATCGCCAACACATCCTGTTTGTCACGAACAGCATAATTCTCCTCGAATTGCTTGATCATAGCATCAATTTTTTTTGAAGCACTTCGCAGTCCTTCTTCCTGATTGGGTTCAACCGTGAGCGGATAGACTCTGTCTGCAATTGATATTTTGATTCTTAGCTTTCCGTCCATGTGTCTAATCTGATAATTGCGCTATACAGTAATCAATTTCGCGAATTAATGAATTTATCTTAAGCTTTGTCTCTCTCTTATTATTGTCACTGCCCAGTAACGAATTGGCTATTTTAAGTGTATCATATTGCTTTTGCAAAGCCTCAATTTCTTCAGATTGTTTCTGGATAATTTGCGCAGCTTTGGTGAGTTCTAATCGTAAGTCTTGATTGTTTTTCTCTAAACCTTTTATTTTCGAAAAAAGTTTTTCGACTTTATATTCAAGAGTATCAATTATTTCGGCAATTACACTCATTATAAATCCTATTCATTACTTAATCATACAAAGTTAGTATTCCTTTTTATTAATGCAATTTTTTATCGATTTTTTTACATTAAAAATAGATAAATAAATGAAATTCAAACAATTGTATTTTTATCGATTTTTTAAGCTTTTTTGGGTCTTATTTTTTATCTTAGCAAAAAGCTTACCCATGAAACTGACTATTTTTTCCTTGTTATTTTGCAATTTCATTTTTTCGCAGACAGAATATCCTAAAGATTATTTCCGTTCACCGCTTGATATTCCGATGCAGCTTTCTGGAAATTTTGGAGAACTTAGACCAAATCATTTTCATGCTGGTTTCGACTTAAAAACCAATCAAAGAGAAGGCTTAAATGTTTACGCTGTGGCGGATGGCTATGTTTCGAGAATAAAAATTTCTACTTTCGGAAACGGTAAATGCATTTATATTACGCACCCAAACGGTTATACTTCTGTATACGGACACTTGCAGAATCCGGTTGGCGCCATTAAGGATTATGTTCAAAAAAACCATTATAAAGAAAAAGCTTTCGAGATAGAGTTGTTTCCAAAACCTGATGAGTTGCCCGTGACAAAAGGACAAATAATTGCGCTTTCCGGCAATACGGGTTCTTCTGAAGGCCCGCATTTGCATTTCGAATTTCGTGATTCTAAAACCGAATTTATAATCAATCCGCTATTTTTTGGGTTTGATAAAGAATTAAAAGATACCAAAAAACCAACTATTTCGAGTTTATACGTTTATCCACTAAAAAATACCGTCGTAAATCAGTCAAAACTACCTTTACTGCTGAATCTTTCTCTTCAAAAAGACGGAACGTATCTTGCCAATAAAGTAAAAGCCAACGGAGCAATTGGTTTTGGAATCAATACGGTCGATTTTGATGATGTTTCCTTTAATAAAAATGGTGTTTATAATGTGACCGCTTTTTTAAACGGAAGCCAGAATTATCAATACACTTTCAACACCTATTCTTTTGATGAAATGAGGTATATTAATGCTTTTATAGATTATTCAAAATACAAAAAATCCGGTCAGCGCATTCAGAAACTTTTTATGGAAAAGCCTTTTGCCCTGAGCATTATCAAAACAGATTCGCTGCATGGGGAAATTCCTGTGGTTCCAAATTTAAGTTCGACTTACCGAGTTGAAGTTTCGGATTATTTTGGCAATCAAAATTCGGTAACAATTCCTGTAGAGTTTGATAATCTTTCACCAATCGTCAAGGCTGAAAATGAAACGGCGCCGTATTTTATTCGTTCAGACAAAGATGCTAATTTTGAAAAGGACAACATGTCGGTCTTTTTTCCTGCAGGCACATTTTATAATGATTTTAAAATGAATTTTGATGTAAAAAATAACCGAATTTACATTCACGACGATACGGTTCCGGCGCATTCTAATTTTACCATAACCATTCAGGATAGCACTTCTTACACAGCGGCGCAACGCGAGAAAGTCTTCATCGGAGAATTTACGGGAAATAGTATCAGCTATTATTCGACGACACAAAAAAATGGTGTTTTTTCAACTAAATCTAAAATTTTAGGACAATATGGTTTGGCGATCGATACAATTGCTCCTACAATAAAAATACTAAAACCGATTCAGGACAAATGGATTTCGGAGATGAAAACGATTCAATTTATAATTAATGATAATTTGTCAGGGATAAAATCGTATAACGGATATCTAAATGGAAACTGGATTTTGTTTGAATATGATAATAAAACGAGAAAAATCACCCATAAATTTGATGATACTTTATTGGCGGAAGGGGCTAATGATTTAAAAATTGAAGTGGTCGATAATATGGGTAATTCTGCTATCTTTGAGACTCATTTTTTTAGAAGTCAACAAAAATAAAATCATAAAGATTGAATAATAATAAGTTACTTTTTGTTTTCCTTTTTTTAGGCATTGGTTATTTTTCGATGGCGCAAAATGCTCGTGTAAAAGGAGTTATTTTAGATATTGAAAATCATCCGGTAACTGATGTTAATATTTCCTGTTCCGGAAATGTTTCGCAATCAGATGCGAAGGGTTTTTTTGAAATTGAAGTGGCTTCGAATAAAAAAACAGTTTTGGTTTTTACACATATTTCATTAAAAATGATGACCTTAACGGTTACTTTAAAGCCAAATGAAACGTTTGTTTTTAATCCCGTAATGAGTGGATCAGAAGAACAAATGGGCGAAGTTTTTGTAAGTTCTCGAAACAAAAAACGCGTACAAGGCATCACGATTATCAATTCAGAAACCATCAGAAAAATTCCGGGTGCCAACGCCGGAATCGAGAATATCCTTAAAACATTACCGGGTGTAAATTCTAATAACGAATTGAGTACGCAGTATGCCGTTCGCGGGGGAAATTATGATGAGAATTTAGTGTATGTAAACGAAATTGAAGTCTATCGTCCTTTCTTAATAAGGTCAGGGCAGCAAGAAGGTCTGAGTTTTACAAATACTGATTTGGTACAAAATATAGATTTTTCTGCGGGAGGATTTTCGGCCAAATTTGGCGATAAATTGTCTTCGGTTTTAGACATTACATACAGAAAACCAACCCAATTTGGAGCTGTTCTCGAAGCAAGTTTTCTTGGCGGAAGCTTTGCAGTTGATGCCGTTTCTAAAAATAAAAAATGGTCTGCCGTAACAGGTGTTCGCTATCGAAATAATAGCCTTTTGGTAAACAGTCAGGATACGCAAACCAATTACACGCCAACTTTTGCAGATATTCAGACGAATATAAATTACGATATTTCAGAGAAATGGCAAATGAGTTTTTTAGGGAATATTTCGCAAAATAAATATTTGTATCGTCCTCTAACCCGGGAAACAAAATTTGGAACAATAGACCAGCCAATGGCGCTTGCCGTATATTATGAAGGTCAGGAAAAAGATCAGTACGATACTTATTTTGGTGCTTTTAAAACCATTTACAAGGTATCGCAAAGTTTTAATTTGAAGCTGATAAGTTCCCTATTTCATACAACCGAACAAGAACATTTTGATATTTTGGCGCAATATCGTTTAGGTAATGTAAATCCGGATGGGACAACAAATCCTGATGATGTAGATTTTACACGTGGAATAGGTTCTCAGCTTAATCATGCGCGAAACGATTTAGATGCTTTGATTGCCAATATTGAAATCAAAGGTTTTAAAGAATGGCAAAATAGTGAGTTAGAATTTGGTTTAAAATATACCCGAGAATCCATTCGTGACCGAATAGTCGAGTGGGAAGTAATTGATTCGGCAGGGTTTTCTATAAATCCGCCAATTATCGTTTTGCCCCGAAATAATCAGCCCGATGTGCCTTATACTGGGCCGCTTTTGCCTTATCAGGATATTCGTGCGACTAATTTTAATACAATCAATCGATTTTCGGGTTTCACTCAGTGGAGCAATAAAGGAGATTTGGGTTCCAATCAGATTTGGTACACTATCGGTGCTCGTTTTCAGAGCTGGCAGGTGAGTGGTGCTGCCGTAGAAGGCAAAAATCAAGCGGTTTTTAGTCCGCGTGCGCAATTTGCCATCAAACCCGATTGGGAAAAGGATATGGTTTTTAGAGTTTCGGGAGGATTGTACTATCAGCCTCCTTTTTACAGAGAACTTCGGGATGCTGAAGGAGTTGTGAATCCTAATGTAAAAGCGCAGCAATCTGTTCATTTTGTGCTGAGCAATGATTATAGTTTTAAGATGTGGGACCGCCCTTTTAAATGGGTTACAGAGCTTTATTATAAATCGCTTACAGATGTCAATACCTATTCTATCGACAATGTGCGCATTCGTTACGTAGCAGATAATAATGCAAAAGCATACGCACAAGGACTTGACTTTAGATTGAATGGTGAGTTTGTTCCCGGAACTGAATCGTGGATTAGTTTTGGCTATTTAAAAACGGAAGAAAATTACCAAAATAAGGGATTTATAGCGCGTCCAACCGATCAAAGGTTGAAGTTTGCGATGTTGTTTCAGGATTATATGCCGAACATTCCGAGTGTAAAGTTATATCTAAATTTGGTTTACAATACTGGTTTACCAGGAGGTTCACCCTCATACTCTGATCCCTATTTATATCAAAACCGACTGAATGATTATCGTAGAGTAGATGTTGGCTTTTCTAAAGTTTTTGTAGATACCAATACAAAAGTAGCCAAAGCCAATTGGCTGAAAAACTTCAAGGAATTGTCATTAGGTTTAGAGATTTTCAATTTGTTTAACAATCAAAATGCGATAACCAATACATGGGTGCGTGATGTGTATTCTAAAAATCAATATGCCATTCCGAATTACATGACTTCGAGAGTTTTTAATTTAAAACTGAACGCAAGGTTGTAAATGGATAAAAAACTTAAAAGAAGGAAAATTTTTTACGTTCCGGGAATGATTTCTTTGATTTTTATTCCTTTTATGTGTCTTTATTATTTTTATAAAGTTGATGCTTTTAAGGTTTATGGTTCTTTGGAATTCGGCATTCCTGATAAAGAAGATTTTGAAAAATATAAAGTTGAAGATTTAAGAAAATATAAGACTTTTAGTTTTAACGAAAAGAAATCAAAACAGAAACAACAGTTAAACGAATTGAGATTCTTCACCCGTGATTTAGTGAAAAGATTTGATAGTATAAATGGAGCTAAAATTCATTTCGGATCAAAAACAGATTATGATACTTTTGTCAGTGTAATGGATATAATGGTTGAAGAAAAAATGCCTGTTTGGGCATTGTTTTCAGACAATATGTATGCATTCGCACATGCAAAGCCGAAAAAGAAACACGGGTTTATTTGTGGAACTATGGCAAATACAAGAGAAAATACACTTAGAATAGAAGAAGAAAATCAAAAAAAAGAACTTCATGTTTTTCAAGTTTCTTTTTTCAAAGAACAATGGATTCTTTTTCTAGGCTATCTCGGAATTGCACTTCTCAATATCTTCGCTCTAGTAAAATTCAATAAAAACAAATAATACAATCAAAAATACTATATTTGATATTCTAATAGAATTTTGTCAATGAAAAATTATTTTAAATATATAGCCCTAGTAATCGTTGGAACCTTAATGAGTTGCAAAGACGAAGTTCAGAAACCAAAAGTAATTTATGATGGTTCGAGTAAAGTAAATGTAGCTGTTAAAACTGATTCTACGCAGATAGAAGTAGCAGATTTGCCCATTCAGATGGAAGGAACGAATTATTTGATCCATCCGGTTGGTGATTTACGCGTTTTCGAAAAAGGATCAAAGTCGCGATATGGCTCTTCAAGTGTTAATGATGTGAGTTTTACAATTTCGAATTTAGGGGAATATGAAATCACGGGTTATTTGCAAAATCTAAAATTTCAGGAGGTAAATTCAGACTCTATTCGACCTTTGTCTGACAAGCCAATTCTAATTTTAACAGCGACTTATTTAAAAGCGGTTGCCGATAAAACGCAAAATAAAATAATGGTGTATACCTTGACCGATTCTGACACCAATAAAGACGGCAAAATAGATACCGGAGATATCAAAACGTTGTACCTTAGTGATATTAGCGGGCAAAATTTCACGAAAGTGTCAACCGACTTAGAAGAATTGGTAGATTGGAGTTTGATCGAGTCTAAAAGCCGCTTGTATTTTAGAACTATTGAAGACACCAACCAAAATGGGCAGTTTGATAAAAACGATGTGTTGCATTATAATTATATCGATTTGACTGCTAAAAAATGGGAGGTTAAAAATTATAAACCAATCTGATCTAAGATGCTAAGGTTCTGAGATTCTGAGATTTTTTTTAAATCTTTCTAAATAAAATAAATCCTTTTAATCTCAGTAATCTGTGGCAAAAAAACTTAGTATCTTAGCAACTTAGAACCTTAGATTAAAATATCGCTTTCCAGATCTGATTTCTCGATCTCAAACCCAAAACCAAGTTGTTCCACCAGTTCGATCACCAATTTTTTGTACCAGTTTTCAGATTTGGGATGAATGTAAATTTTCTCAATTAACTGATTGAGGTCGACGTTTATTTTTAGACCATCATTTAGTTTTAGATTGCTTTTAGAAGTATCAGTAATAATGCGGAGTTCACGCTCGTACTGAAAACTTTTTCGCTTAAACAAAAACGGAAAAAACAAATCATCAAACGGAATGTATTCTTTTTTGTAGTCAATGTAGTTGACTTCGCCAATATATTGATCAAAATTATTCTCGGGATTTAATGCTTTTTGTAGCCTTCCAATCGTAGACTGAATCGCCAAACCTTCGCTATTTTGGGTAAATATTTGCCACATTGCAAACGATTCGTACTCGTTGATATGCCAACTGCTCACCGCTACTTTTTCGCGATGCGTTTTGTAATAATTAAGAAAGTCGGGATTGTCTTTTGCTAGCTTTTTAATTTCCTCAAAAGTAGGTTCACTAAAAGTACCTTCATATTGATCCTCAAATTTGTCAGAACGGGACATGAATAATTTCTTAGACAGTAATAAATCCAGGAATTTTGACAAATCCAAATACTTCCAAACTACTGTATCTTGATCTTCTGGCAATTTTATGTTTGGATTGTTAAGATACATTTTTGTCGATTTAATGGATGTTTAAAAAAACAAGCCACAGATTACAGGATTAAAATGATTTTTATTTCGTTAAAAAATTAATCTGCGTTAATCTTGTAATCTGTGATTAAAATTTTATTTATGATTCGAATGACTGCATCGTAACCAGTTTGTTGTAGGTGCCGTTATGCGCAATCAATTCGTCATGTGTTCCTTTTTCAACGATTTTTCCTTTTTGCATGACCACAATAATATCTGCTTTTTGAATGGTAGACAAACGGTGCGCAATGACGATCGAAGTTCTGTTTTGCATCATGTTTTCAAGAGCCACCTGTACAAATTTTTCGCTTTCGGTGTCTAATGCAGATGTTGCTTCATCCAAAATCATAATCGGAGGATTTTTTAGTACCGCTCGAGCAATCGATAAACGTTGTTTTTGACCACCCGAAAGTTTATTTCCGCTATCGCCAATATTGGTGTAGATGCCCAAAGGCAAATCTTTTACAAATTCGTAAGCATTCGCGATTTTCAGCGCTTCGAGAATTTCTTCATCGGAAGCATCCAATTTTCCTAAGGCGATATTGGCTTTGATTGTGTCATTAAACAAAATACTGTCTTGTGTAACCAGTCCCATCAAACCTCGAAGCGACTGCAAATTCATGTCTTTGATATTAATGCCGTCAATCGAAATGGTTCCGTCATTCACATCATAAAAACGAGTCAGTAGATTGGCAATGGTACTTTTTCCGCTTCCGGATTGCCCCACAAGTGCAACAGTTTGTCCTTTTTTGATTTGAAGTGAAAAGTCTTTTAAAACAGTTTCTTCTTCATACTTAAAATTGATGTTTTGAATCGTAATCTCGTGCTCAAAACCTGTTTTTTCGATAGCATCTGTTTTGCTTTGAATAGGATTTTCCTGATCTAGAATCTCCAGAACGCGATCGGCTGCTGCATTTCCTCTTTTGACACCATAAGAAGCTTTAGAAATTGCTTTTGCAGGTGTCAAAATATTATAGGCCAATCCCATGTAAGCAATAAATGAGGGTCCGTCAAGTGTTTTTTCAATCAAAACCATTTGCCCTCCATACCATAATAATACCGCAATAACCGTTATTCCCATAAACTCACTTGCGGGTGATGCTAAGTTTTGACGATTTCCGATACTATTAGACAACGCAAAAAAGCGTTCTGTAGAGTTTTGGAATACTTTATTAAAATAGTTTTCAGAATTGTACCCTTTTACTACTTTCAAGCCTCCAATAGTTTCTTCTATGGTAGATAAAAAAGTCCCTTGTTCCTGTTGTGCTTTGCTTGATTGTTTTTTAAGTTGCTTTCCGATCAGTGATATAACATACCCGGAAATAGGAATAAAAATGAATACAAATAAAGTAAGTTTAACGCTGATTAAAAGCATGGCAATTATCGTAAAAATAATAGTTAAAGGTTCTTTTACGATAAGTTCTAAAATCGCTAAAAATGAAGTTTGAACTTCATTCACATCAGCAGAAATTCTTGAAATAACATCACCTTTTCTTTTTTCAGAATAAAATGCTAGAGGCAATTCCAGTGTTTTTTTATATAATGCATTTCGCATATCTCTTAAAACGCCATTTCGCAAAAAAGTAATGAAAAACATCGCTAAATAATCAGCCAAATTTTTTAATAAAAATATAGAAATAATCAGCGTAACCATTACCGAAAGTACAAAACCAGGATTGCTAGGATCTGTGTTTTTTGTGATATAATAACTTAGATAATTTTCGCCATAATCTTTTATATGTGTAATTCCTTCGTAAGTTGGCATTGTATAATTCTTCTTTGTTTTATCAAATATAACCTGAAGCATCGGAATCAGTGCCATAAACGAAAGCGTACTGAAAAGCGCATACAAAACATTGAAAAAAATGTTTAAGAATGCGTATTTTTTATATGGATATATAAAAGGAACTATTTTTTTGAAATTACTCATTTAGGTCGTTTTTATCATTAAAACCCGACAATGTTTAAAACATGTCGGGTTTATGAAAAATATATTTTTTATTGTCTTAATTCAATTGCATTCCTGCAATGATATTTTGTATTTTATTATCTAAGAAACTTTCTGCTTCGTCAAAATGCTCTACCGAATCCAACTCGGCATTGACACTAATATAGAATTTAATTTTTGGTTCGGTACCGCTTGGTCTTGCGCAAATTTTCGAACCGTCTTCAGTATAATAAATTAATACATTCGATTTCGGAATATCCATTATAGATTCTTCGCCGGTCAATAAATTCAAAGCGATAGACGATTGATAATCTTCTACCATTATTACGCGTTGTCCACTAATTTCTTTCAAAGGATTTTGGCGTAAATCAATCATCATCTGGTTGATTTCTTCCAAGCCTTCGATTCCTTTTTTGGTTAGCGAAACCAAATATTCTTTGTAGAAACCATTTTCTACATACAATTGCAAAAGCTCTTTATAAACAGAGCTTCCGGCAGCTTTTGCTTGAGCAGCAACCTCGCAGATCAATAGGGTAGCGGCAACAGCATCTTTGTCTCTTACTGCGTCACCAACCATAAAACCAAAACTTTCTTCGCCACCACCAATAAATTGCAGTTCAGGAAAATCTTTAATCATTTTGGCAATCCATTTAAAACCGGTCAGGCCTACTTTGCATTCTACACCGTAGCTTGTTGCTAATTCCATCATCATCGGAGTCGAAACAATGGTAGAGCCCACAAATTGTTTTCCGTTAATTTTTCCGGCTTTTTTCCATTGTTTCAATAAAAAAGCAGTCATCAAAATCATGGTCTGATTTCCGTTAAGCAAAATCATTTTGCCTTCGTTATTTCTTACCGCAACACCCAAACGATCGCAGTCAGGATCAGTTCCTACCACAATATCAGAATTGGTTTTATCGGCCAGAGCCAATGCCATAGTCAGGGCTTCCGGTTCTTCTGGATTCGGTGATTTAACTGTTGGGAAATCACCATTGGGTATGGCTTGTTCAGGCACGATATGTACTTTGGTGTAACCCGCCTGAGATAAAGTGTCCGGAATCGATTTTATCGAGGTGCCGTGCAAAGAAGTAAAGACAACCTGTAAGTTTTCTTTCGCGGCAGCTGGTGTATTAAAACTGGCATTTTCGATAGAGGATTTTACAAACGCTTTATCAATTTCGGTATCAATATATTTAATTAAACTTTCGTTCGCATTAAATTTTATTTTATCGTAGTTTAAGCTTTCAATAACCTTAATAATCGCGGCATCTTCCGGAGGGACAATTTGTCCGCCGTCTTCCCAATATACTTTATATCCGTTGTATTCTGGTGGGTTATGCGATGCTGTAAGTACGATTCCGCATTGGCAATCTAGGTATTTTAGCGCAAAAGACAGCTCTGGAGTAGGTCTCAAATCAGAGAATAAATACACCTGAATTCCGTTGGCAGAAAAAACATCAGCCACCACTTTTGCCAAGGTATTACTATTATGGCGACAATCATACGCGATCACCACCTTTATGGGCTGATTCGGAAAAACTTCATGCAAATAATCCGAAAGACCTTGTGTGTTTTTCCCGAGCGTATATTTGTTAATTCTGTTGTTCCCAACGCCCATGACGCCTCGCATTCCGCCAGTTCCAAATTCCAGATTTTTATAAAAACTTTCCTCTAGTTCCTTGGGCGATGTAGTCATTAATTCCTTAACGGCATCTTGTGTTTCTTTATCAAATGTTGGTGTTAACCATTCATTTACAGCATTCAAAATCGGAGCTTCAATATTCATATTCTATATTTTTTACAATTAAAATAAAAAAAATAATTGTGGTATTTAGGAGCTATTTCCTGCTGTCCGCTTTATCTTTTTCTGTCTGAAAAAAGCCAGAAAAAGGATATCGCTTCCATCAGGGCTAGGGCTTTTGTATTAAAAATTAACTTCTCGAGATACTTTATAGCGTTCTTCGTTATTTTTAGTTCGTAAAATAATTTCGCCCAAAAATCCCGCCAGAAACAACTGAGTTCCCAAAATCATGGTGGTGAGTGCAATAAAAAACCAAGGATTACTGGTTACCAGGCTGTATCTCATTCCGTTGTACATGTGGTACAATTTTGAAACTCCAATATAACCAGCTAATAAAAATCCTATGATAAACATCAACGAGCCCATCGCACCAAATAAATGCATCGGTCTTTTTCCGAATCTCGATAAAAACCAAATTGTAATCAAGTCAAGAAAACCGTTGATGAATCGCTCCATCCCAAATTTGGTCTCACCATATTTACGGGCCTGATGAATCACCACTTTTTCTCCAATTTTATTAAAGCCTGCATTTTTTGCCAAAACCGGAATGTATCGGTGCATTTCGCCCGAAACTTCTATGTTTTTTACAACAGTATTTTTGTACGCTTTTAAGCCGCAATTAAAATCATTCAATTCAACTCCTGATGTTTTTCGTGCTGCCCAATTAAATAATTTAGAAGGAAGGTTCTTTGCAACAACAGAGTCGTAACGCTTTTTTTTCCAACCCGAAACCAAATCAAATTTTTGATCGGTAATCATTTCATACAATCCCGGAATTTCGTCCGGACTGTCTTGCAAATCGGCATCCATTGTTATAATAACATCGCCTTTTGCTTTGGCAAAACCAGCGTGTAAAGCCTGAGATTTACCAAAATTCTTCATAAAACGAATGCCTTTTACATTCGAATTTTCATTAGAAAAACCTTCAATAATAGTCCAAGAATTGTCTGTACTTCCATCATCAACAAAGATGATTTCATAAGAGTAATTATTAGATTGCATCACCTTAATAATCCAAGAATAAAGTTCTTGCAGTGATTCCTCTTCGTTGAGAAGCGGGATAAGTATAGATAAATTCATTTATTTTTTATTATAAACTTTTAAGGTTTGTCATTTTTGACGATGGCTCCGATGATTAAGGAATATATCAGGCCGAAAAAGGAATACATAACAAGTGTTGCCGGAAAAACAATAAACGGATTCATGAATTTTTTGACCATGCCAAGACCCATTTCTAATTCTTTTGCACTTACTTGTGGGTTTTTGGCAATCATTCCATCTCGGGTAATTTCCAACATTTCATTAATAAATTCAGGAAATATAAGGTTAAAAATCAAATTGAAAATAGCGTAAATTAAAGCAGCTACAACCGTTATCGAAACTCCGGTTTTTAAGGATTCAGAAAAAGATATAAATCCGTTATTGATATCTTTTTTGTAATGGTTGCAACCTAAATATATAAATATGATAGGTAAAACCAAATAATTAGCAATGTTGACAATCATTCCCGCACTTGAGTTCATTAATGATTTCATGCCAATCACATACATAACGACAAATTCTAAAACCATTATGACACCGAACAAAACACCATACAAAATTCCTGACTTGGCAGGAGATATATTTTTATCCATAATAATAAAATTTATTAATCTACAAATATAGCAATTCCCAATATATAGAACGGTAAAAAATGCTTTTCGATTTTAATTAAAAAAAGTGATACAAAGATTTGTTTATTAAAAAATAATTGTAAATTTGCACACTCAAAAATAATTAAATTTTTAAACAAAAAAAGAGTAGTGCTGTTTACACCTTTTTCTAACCACGGAAAAGCTTCAAAATATAAATGCTCTAAACAATAAATAAAAAGAAAGATGAAAAAAGGAATTCACCCAGAAAATTACAGATTAGTTGCATTTAAAGACATGTCAAATGACGATGTATTTATTACTAAATCTACTGCAGATACTAGAGAAACAATTGAAGTAGACGGAGTAGAGTATCCGGTTGTAAAAATGGAGATTTCTAGAACATCTCACCCTTTTTATACTGGTAAATCTAAACTTATCGATACTGCAGGACGTATTGATAAATTCAAAACTAAATATGCTAAGCTTGCTAAAAAATAATAGCTCGCTGCTTACTATACTAAAGCCTTCCATTCGGGAGGCTTTTTTTATGGACAATTTTATATGTTTTTAAAATTTAACCGCAAGGCGCGCAAAGATTTTTTATCTGGTAGTATGTTTGAAAAACATAAAGTTCGCAAAGCTTTGTGTCGATCTAGCTTTGCGAACTTTGTCTTTTTTATAAAAATACAATAGCAAAAATCTTTGCGCGCCTTGCGGTTAAATAATTAATTCAAGTTGCTAGTTTCTATAGTATAAAAAACAAAGCAGAGGTTTAGTAAATTTGTTTTGCGAACCAATAAACCTCACCAATGCTTTGTAAAGACAAAATTATATCAATTTTTCGTTTAATAGATGATATTTTGCAAGGAATTAATCATGTAGATGATGTTAGAAGACAAGTTTGTGATAGTGAAATTATCTTAACGGCAATTGTTTCCTCTACAAGTTTTTATGGCAATCATTGCTCAGC
>NZ_JAGFBV010000031.1 GCF_017948595.1 Flavobacterium geliluteum
CTGCGGAATACTTAATAATTTTAGAACTTTCAATTTGTTCAGGTGTAGCGGTTCCGTTATCGAAATAATCCTTCTGTGGCGCCAAATCAAAACCATACTGAAAACGCAAAGCCATTGTTCGATACCAAGGAAGTGTACCCGGCTTTTCATTTGATAGCCTTTCATCAACTTCTTTAGCGTGCTGATCAAAGAACTGTTCATGTATAAACATGGCCAAAGCCACAATTTCGAAAAGAATGTTTTCCAAACTAACTAATGAAAATTCGGCATCAAATGAAGCTCCCAAAGCAAAACCATATTTTACGGCTAAACTTTCATTTGCCATAAATGGTGTGGTTATCTCGGTTTTTATCTGTGTCCTGGTTCTTGCCATTATCTTACTATAAATGTGTCTTCGATTATCATTGCTCCAATTCCTTCGTCTGGTATGATTATGGCAAAGTCTTGGTTTGTTATTTTACTTGCGCATCTGTTATTGTTATCAAATAAGTCTGTAATTGATTTCAGTTTATTTCCTGAATATTTTAAATTTGAATCAACAGTTAATTCATCAGTAATCGAAATCGAATTTTCCAAAGCCATTTTAAGAGCTTCATCAACACTTCCTGTCATTTCAATTGTTTTATCTAAAAAACTTTGTCCCTGATATACCTTACTTTCCATATTCAGCGATTATTTTAAAAGGTTTATCTGCAAATAAATCCAATTGACTAACTATTAAATTATCTTTCTTTAAATGCTCTCTAATCCGGTGACGAAAAACTAAATAATCTTCACTCAAAACAATGTCTTCAATGCCTACACCTAAATCAGGCCTAAACTTTAATTCTCCCTGATGCGCTAATAACATTATAGCAATGTTTTGTTCCATTACAGGACCAATTACAAGTCCGCTAACTATTTTATTTGATGCATCACGAACGGGAACAATTTTTAAGTCTTTAATTTCGCCAGTATCATTATTGTCTATTAATTGTAGTCCTATATTTTTCATAATTTTAAGTTACGGTTCCGGTTCCGGTTCCGGTATGTGATGTTGCACTTCCTGTTGTTGTAACCGTTACGTTAACTGTGCCTGATTTAACAAAAACATCAATTGTATCACTTAATCTGCTTGCAAATTCTTCAATCGAATTTTCTTCTTTACTGAGCATGTCAGTAAGCAAAATAATAATTGAGTTTTTCAGCGCTGTTTTGTTTAATGCCATTTTAATCGGTATTTAAAAGTGATTTAAACTTTGTATCTAACAATACCAGTTTTGCCTTTGTTGTTGGTGCAATACTTCCAGGTCCTGCCGGTGTTAAAACAATTGAGTTTGAAATCTCAGTTATCAATTTTGAAATCAGATCACCTAAATTTGCCGATTGATTTTTTAAAGTAACCTTTCCGGTAGTTCCGTTAATCAAAAATTCTAAACCATCTTTTTTATATGAAATACTTTCAACAGCGTCAACCTTTAAAACAAACAAACCGGATAGTTTACCCGTCTGGCTCATTACTATAACTTCAGAACCTATTTTGGGCGTAATTACAAATAGATCATCACTTTCGTTAATTGTTGCACAAAGTCGAACATCACTAAGAACAAGCTCCGAAACTAGTTTAACTGTGCATGTAGTATTTTCAATTGAAACAACTTCAGCAGTAATGGCCAAATTGGGCGTTATTCCCAAAGCTTCAATTAATGCCTGTTTTAGTTTAGCCGATTTATCCATTTACACTGAGTTTAACACCTAATTTTACAGTTCTTTTAAAACCGCTTTCGCTGATTGAAGTGGTAACGCCAACAGCATAATATTTCCCATCCTTTTCAGGGTAATCTTCGTCTTTTATTTTAACTGAATATGTTGGCTGTACAAATGGAATTGCCCAAGTGTCAATACTGCCTTCGTACATATCAGCAGATCGGCGTATCAATTCAGCATCAGCAATCTTTTTTAAATCTGCGGAACCTACAGAACCTACTTTTAATGTTATTTTGTCGCCTCCGGTTGTTCCGGTTGTAAAGCTTTCAATCTTTCCTGCCAAATTGGTTTTCTCAACAGTTACTTCAACTTTCCTGTCGATGGCCTTTTTAAATTCCAATGAGCTGTTTTCAATATTTTGCTGCATAGAGTAAATTGCTTCACCGCCTTTCTCAATATATGGCGGGTGTATATGCAGTTCTTTCTTTTCAGTATTGAAATAAATATTTGCTTTTGTTTCTTCAGCTAATTTTTTTAATACATCGTATGCTGTAGCCTGATGTATTACAAACTTTTCATAACTAATTGTATAATCACAAACCAATTTATACGACGGATCAATCTGATCAATTAAAAGTTGTGCAATTTTTGATACTGATGTTGGTTTTAATTCAACATCTTTCACGCTTTTTCTAAACTGAAAAAGGGCATCTTCACACATTATTTTCAATGAACTGTCATTATTAACCACGTCCTGGACAAAGCCTACAAATTCAGTTTTTAAATCATCATCATAACCGGCTTTTATAGTTACCTCAGAACCTCGTTTAACTTCTTTACCAATATTAAAAACCTGATTCATAAACGCCTCTGGCAATGTTATAACAGCAGTGTCGCTTAAATTATCAACACTGCATTCAATATCAATTGAAGCCACAGTCTGTAAGGAATATGCTTTGCCATCGGTTTTAAATCTAATATTCCAATTGATGTTATACATTTAAAAAGTTTCTTCTATTAAAAGGTTGTATGAATAATCACTGGTTAGTTTCAGTTCGTAAGCCTGGACATTTTCACCTTTCGTAAATGGGAAACTATAATCTTCAACAACAACTTTTGTAATTCCTGCTAATTCCAAAGGATGTGAATAAATAAATATCTCTTTTGAGTGCTTTAAAAAATCAAACAACTTTATAAAATGCTCTCTTGGAAAACAGTCTTCCGGTTTACCCTGCATAATGCTACCTATCAAAACACCGGTTACAGTAACGTCAAAATCTTTACGGCTCCAACGTTCTTTAATCGTGCCTATAAGTTTATCTCCCTGCTTAGCAACATTGCGTTTTACAATATTGTTTCCTGATCCAAAGTTTATCATTGGTTCGTATGGAAAAAGCCATTTAGGACTATTCTCCTTAAAAGAAAAACTTAAAGGAAAAAACTGCTTTTGCTCTTCAACAGCATCAGGAGTTGTCCAATTGTTTTCCAAATTAATACCACGTCCAGGTTTAGTTGAAACATTATTATTACCACTTTTCAAAGGCAAAAAGGGAATCACCGGGAGAACGCGATTAGATAATTCATTATTCAAAATATTTGCATTCTGAATTAAATTAACCGCACGGCTTCCCATCAAACCCGCAAATATCAAATCTTGATTATCTAAAGCCATATTATCCTGTGGCACTACTTGCCATTGCTAAAACCCTTAATAATTCATCTGCTACACCTTCACCGGCTTGTTTCGCTGTGTCTTTACCACCGCTTACATTGTCCGCTTTTAATCCAATTAATTCTTCAACTTTAATTGTAATGTAATTGTGTTTAGTTCCTCCAGTTGCTACAGCTTCATTGTTTTTTTTCATGCCTTCAGAACCGCCTTTACCACCAGAACCCCCACCGCCACCAAAATCGGTTCCGGGAATACCTGGTGTAGAAATTCCACCGTCATCATCTTTTTTCTTATCCTTTTTCCATTTTACGGAATCGTAAGCAGCTTTAAATTCTCCTGCCGCCTGTTTTGCTGTGTTTTTTGCTGTTTTATAGCCTTCTGAAATAGATTTCTTTCGCTGTTCAACTTGTGCGTTTAGCTGTGAAATCTGAGCATTGTTTGCTTTACTGTCACCTAAACCAACCGCATTTTTAAATTTATACCAGGCAATTTGAATTTTGTTAATCCCGATCATGAAACCGTTAACCATCAAATTAAAATTCGCCTTTACGGTTTGTATGTAAGCCATAAATAAGAGCTTTGCTCCGTTTATAGTATGTTTCCAAGCTTTGCCCCAACCTTCTGTTTTAGAAACTACAACTGCAATCACAGCGATTAAAGCCACGATTCCCAAAACAATTAATACAATTGGGTTCATTGCCATAACTACATTAAATGCCGCTTGAACTCCTGTCCATACGCTTGTAGCTCCTGCAACTATACCTGTCCAGAGTGCCTGTAATTTTGTAGCACTTGTCATTATTGAAAATATCTTTCCAGCGCCCTGCATAATTGGCATTAAATTGGAAAAATCCTGAGCCGTTTTACCGATCACATTTGCATAACCTAACCATCCATTAGTACCATTAAACAATGATATTTTGAAATCATCAATTTGAGCCTGAAGTCTTTTATTTTTTTCTAAAGGACTTTCCATTATTATTGCTGCCTGATCGTATGCCGTATTTGTTCCGGTTACAGCTTTTGTTAATCTATCGGCTTCAGCTGTATTTGAAATCATGGCAATTGCAGCATTGCTGTTTTCTTTACCAAATAACTTTGTAACTAATGCCTGATCATTCATTATGTTTTTAAGAGGTTTTAATCTCTCTGAAAGCGAAATTGAATTATCAGTTAGGGTGTTAATATCTACACCTGCTGCGCTAAGTTCCTTTTTTACGTCTTTTGGCAAAAACCTTCCTTGCGCTAACGTTGCCATAACATTTCGCAAGGCAACACCACCTTCCGCGCCTTTTTTTCCGTTTTTATCTAATACCTGAATCCATGCATTAGCTTCTGCAAAATCTACGTTTGCAGTTTTAGCAGCCAATCCAGATTGCTCTAAAGCTTGTCCGATTTGCGGAAGTTCAGCAGAACCTTCTTTGGCGGATGCCGCCATAATGTTGTTCATCTTTGCCATTTCACTTGCTGCCTTAATTGGATCAGCTAATGAAACCTGGTATTGATTCATGGCAGTAGTAAGAACGTTTGTTGCTGCAACCGTATCACCACCCATAAGTTTAGAAGTAATTGAAACTTCCTTGCCCATCGCCTTTAACGCCTTTGGCACTTTTCCTATTTCAGGCGATAATTGTGATAATATAAGTTTGTATGATTCAGCAGAAGCGGAAGCTTCACCACCAAATGTTTTGGCGTTCTCTCTGGCGTAACCCTCAATCTCTTTTAATTTTTGTCCAGTTACTCCAGTAATTGCCTGAAGATCGTACATGTTTGTACTCAACTTCATACCCGGATCATTCATACTGGCAATTCCATCAGCTGCCGCACTCACATTTTGAATGAAGGCGTTCATGCTCACGGAATTTAATTTCTTTTGAACTTTATCAATACTGCTAAGAACATTGTTCGAAAACTTATTAATACTGGCGTTAGCCTTATCAACATTGCTGTTGATCTGAATCATATAGCTTAAGGTATTGCTCATTACAATTGATTAATTTCTGAATTTCTGATATAGATTAATTCCGCGTATTTTGAAGCCCATTCTTCGTCTGTTAAGTCATCAGGATTAAGATGGAAATAATATCTTAATTGGGCATTCGCTATTCTGAGCCAGTCGTTTTTATCAACTGCTAATGACTCTACAGCTTTTCCAGTTCAAACTTTTCAAAGGCACATATTTCATCCAATTGTGGACAAATACCCAAAAATAAAGTGTCATTGGTTTTAATTTCTTCGTCACCATCAAGCCAACAGCTTTTAAGTATTGAATCATTAAATTTTAATGGATCAGTTGCACCCGCTGTTGAAGCAAAGCTCAGTTCCTGACGTGTTGGTTTTCTCAAATAACAAACTTTATCTGCATTATCAGATTTAAGTTTGTAAACATATACGTGTTCCGCTTTCCAAGCGGCAATTTGTTCTGGTGTTGCTGTTTTCATTGTTGTTTGTTTATTATTAAGACACTCCCTGAAGAGTGTCTTTTTATTATGCTTGATTAATAACTGCTAAGGCAATAAATGGAATTGTTACCTCCATATTCTTATCACCTTGTTTCATTTCTTTTGCAGCTTCAGTAAAACTGATTCCAACAATTCTGTCTGTTGTCATTGTGTCGCCTAAAGAAGGATTACCATAAGCTACAATACCATCAACATTTAAGCCCAGAATAGAACCTTTTCCGGCTTTTTCTAAAGCAATAAGCTCAGATTGCAGAATAGTAATTTCACCCTCAACAGTAATGTTACCAGTCTGAATACTGTGTGCATGTCTGCCTTTTGCAAATAATGCTTCCTTTTCGCCTTTTTCAGTGTACTTAATTCCACGGAAACCTGTAATATCTCTACCACCCAAAACGAGTGTTAAATCACCCCATTCGTATTGTCTTGAATTAAAGCTCATAATTATTGACCTGTATTAAATCCGATTGTGAATTCTAAGAATCTGCCATATCCGTGCGGACGTACTCTGATTCTTCCTTTAATAGTTGAATCCTGTGCGATGTTATTCGTAACATCAATAACACATTCAACACCGTTATCATTTGCTACAGTAGCATCAGCAGAAAGTTCTCCTTTTGCTGTCATTTCCTGTGCAATCACTCTCACTACTTCAGCTTCTAATGCTTTGGCATAAGCGGCTTGTATTTTACCTTCGTTATTTAATGGAACTGTGTCCAGGATAAAGTTGGTTAGTGTTTGATTGGCCAAAACATAAGCTTTGTCAATTACACGTCTGCGGGTTAAGTAGTGGTAATCATCTGAGACTTCGCAGGCCATCATATCATCTACAAAAAAGTAACCGCTTTTACCTGTGTGCGTTGTAAGCGTGATAAAACCTTTATCATAAATGGCATCAACATTAACCTGTTCAACAGGTGTATCAACAACATAAAAAGTCAATGGTTTCAAAGCACCGTCTTTTACACGGCCAACATTTACATGTACCTGGTTAGATGCAATTCTTCCCGCCAAAACTCCAACCGCTGCGCCTTTTGATGCAGTTGCTCCTGTTCTGGTTTCAGTATCACCAATTAAAACCGCTACTCTGTTATCTGTTGCAGTTGAAAATCCAACCAAATCAGACGCTACGCCAGTAAAGTTGTAAGCTTCTAAAATAAAAACAACAGGCTGTGTTTTATCAATTGTAAACTGATCAGCTATTGCCTGAGCCGCTGCAATTGTAGCAGGGAATCCTGTTCTGATTCCGGCAGTTACAACAACTTCAGCAACTAATGGTGCGTACTTACAAATAACAAAACGCACACGTCTGTTTGATGCTGTTAAAACTACTGAACTTGCTGCCACTAACTCATCAAGAGTTTTGGTTTTGGCAACTCCATAAATCCAAAGCTCTGTACCGTCGCCCGCCTCTGCATAAAATTCTTTGATTGTTTTATGCAATTCGTAATTTCCTGCAATGGTTGGAATTATACCTAAAGCTTCCGCTTCTGCTAATGAATACACCGTGTAAGGTGTAAGCAAAGCAAATCCGCCGTTTGCGACAGCACTGGAAACGATCGTACAAATTCCGTCAGGGCTTGTAACTACGGTTCCAATGTTGCCGTTTTCAAAGGCTATATTTACACTTGGTTTTCCCATTATTTACCTTTTTTGGTAGTTACTTTTTCGGCTTTGGCTTCTGGAGCTTCTACAGGTGGAGTTTCAGCCTCTGGAGTTACAACTTCTGGAACATCAACTTCTGGAGCATCAACTTCTGGAGCTTCGAATTCAAGAGCTTCAAATTTTGGAGCATCGAATTCTGGAGCTTCGAATTCTGGAGCATCGAATTCAGGAGCTTCAAATTTTGGAGCTTCGAATTCTGGAGCTTCGAATTCTTCATCATCAGAATCGTCAACGATAGTTTCTTGAATCAATGATGGATTAACAACCAATTCAACCGATTTGTCTTCTAATGTCTTCGCATGCATTTTGGCGTCATTATCGTTGTAAAACGCTTCACCGTCAGAGGTCATGTGAACCTCTTTTAGATTTGGATTTGATTTGAAAATCTTGTGTTTTTTCATTATATCGATGATTTAAATTTGTACTTAATTAAATTCCAGATCACTACTAACAACAGAATGACGACCAGCGGCCAAAAGCATTCAATTTGGAATTTTTGCCACGAGGTCAGAACGTTCGTTATTACCGGAACTTCCTTTATTTCCTGCTTATTTTCTTTTATGTAAGTTGATTTCCATGTTGCAAATAGTTCTTGTGCTTTAGCGTCGCAATCAACTTGAAGTATATTGTCAGTAATCTGAACCTTTGGGGGTTTTAATATTCTACCTGGTTCAGCTTGCGTGACTTCTTTTAATCTAACCTTCCCGTTAATACATTCTAAAAGAGCGTTATAACTGGAACTGTCTTTTTCAATCTTAAAAACAGTATCATGTACCGTCTCTGTAATAACTTTTTCTGTTGTTGTAGTATTCTGCACCACTACTGGTTTTTTGCCTGCGCAAGAAACCAGAGTCATGGTGAGAACAAAAAACAAACAACCTAGTTTTATATTTTTCATGGTCTTAAAAATCCTTTTATTGTTGCTAATTTTCTAACTCTTCTGCAAACTTCATAACCTTCACGGCTACCCTCATCGTTTGTGTTTCCTTCAATTGTATGAATGTCTTTTCCAATGACATTTTCTACAATTCCGGTGTGGCCTAATCCTTTTCCGTAGTCAAGGATCATTATATCGCCAGGTTTAGGAACCGTGACCCTAATAGCAGTCATTTTATTATACATTGCAATCACTCCGGCTGTTTTTGCCAATGGATTTTCAACTTTTAATTCCAATGAAGCTTCTTTAACTGACCAGTAAACAAAAGCCATGCACCACGCATAACCTTTTCCCAATCCAACCGATTTTAAATACTTTTCAACCGCTGGACCAGCGTTACTATTTTTTGGTATTTCCTGAACGCCAATTTGTGTTATAGCGAACTGTAATGCTTTTTCGGATAATTTGCTCATTCGCTTTTACCGTTTAATTGTTTGAATTTTTGTAACTCTTCGACTAAATGTTGATTCACTAGCATTAATTCACGGTGTTGTATTTCCATCGTTTTTATTGTTTCGGTAGCAGCACTAAGTCGCATTGCCATGTCATCCAATAAATCGCGATAATATTTAACCGCATTTACTGCATTATCTAATTCTGCTGCTCTGTCTTCAGCAAGTGTTTTCCTTTTAGAAAGAAAGTAAGTAATCAATGCAGAAAATAGCGCAGAAAGAGATGGGTAAAGAAATTGTTCCATTTAATCGTTTTAAAAAAAGGCTACTACTTTATGCAGTAGCCTTTGTTATATATATTCTAAATTGATACTAATAAATTGCTCCGATAGCTTTTGAATCAAATGGCATTGCAATAAAGTAATGTCTGTAATTCAATAAGTTCGTTTGAGCCTCAGGATCATTTTTAGCTTCTTTGAAGTATTGTTTTGTCATACCAGATTTTTTTGCAATCTGACCTGTCCAAAATGCGAATGAGCCTTGACGATCTCCCGCTGCTTTAACAGCACCGTAAGCTTTCTTAACACCAGCATTTGTATATAATGGATTTCCATTATATTGGTACAATGCAAAACCTGCAATAACTGGCGCAGGCATTCCGGTATTATAGTTTACCAGTTTGTCGCCAAAGTTTTTACGATCAACTAATAAGTCATTATAGTGTCCAGTTGACAATACTAATCTTCTACCTTCAGTAGAAACTTCCGCAACATCTAAAGCATCTTTTAAGTTCACCATGTCCTCATACGTTAATGATGCTGGGCCACCTGCAATTCTTGGAGCACCAGTAGCTGCAAGTACTGGAGTCGCTCCTGTATTGGATACCGGAGCAATTGCATGAGCCGCCTTAGTATACTTTTTGGTATTGATGGCGTTGGTGTGTGCTTTTGTAGCAGGATCAATAACTGCGTAAGACGCTCCAATGATTTTATCATCAGAAATTGATGTTGGCTTAGTTTGGTATTTATCCAAACTAACTACAGTTTCATCATCTGTATAAGCCTGTACAGCCAAAGGATAGGCAGTATTATTAATTAATACATCTGGGTTAAATGATGTACGTGGAATGTGAATCACGTTCAATTCTGACGCGTCACCAGAACCCATTTCTAACACAGTTGTGTCAAGTTCTGGAATCCCATCCAACCAAGGAGCTACATCTTGTGTAGTTAGGTTTTGGCGCACTCTGGCTAACCAAACCTCTGCAAAATTTGCTGGCATATTTTCTTTTTTAAATTATCCTACTATTTTTTTGTACTCTTCCGGACTGTCTGTTTTAAATGCTAATTGAGCATCAAATGAAAGTTTTTGAAATTCTTCCATCGAGTTTACTTCTACAGCTCCGGTTCCTGACGGTGTTATAACACCTGCCGAAAAGTTTTTCTTTTCCGGAATTGAACCAAGGACAGTATCAAGTGCCTTTTCAGAAGTAATACCAAGATTTGTCATCTCCTCTTTTTGGTCCGCTTTAATCTGTCCTTTAGAAATGGCTAAATCGACTTTTGTTTCGATTCGGGATTTTGTGGCTAATTCTTGTGCTTCTTTAGCAGCTTTGGCGGAAAGTTTCAAACTTTCGTTTTCTGTTGTCAAGGTTTGCACCTGATTGGAAAGGCCTAATACTTTTGCCTCGACATCTACAGTATCGTGCCCATCAATTGGCTGGTCTTTAAACCCTAAAGCCATAAGCGTTGCTACGCTTAAAATGATTTTTTTCATATCTAATTTTGTGTTTAAATTTTCTGGAATTTCGTTTAGTTTATCAGTTACAGATAAACAAAGTGACTTAACGTCCTCTTCTTTCATAAGTTCGCCATCTACGCTATATATAGCGATTGCGCCTTTATTGGATGGTACCGGAATAATTGAACCTTCAGCCAATTCGCATTCCATCATAACTAATCGATCGCCAACTCTTTCGACACTGTCCCAGTTGGGTATGATTCCCATACTGCAACCTTTCAAATAGCCTCGATCAACTTTACCAGCAACATCTTTACCTAAGCTTGTCTCTTCATCAAAGTGGGGTTTTAGTTTTAATAGTCCATTTTCTTTCAATGCTTCTGACCAATTCCCAATTACATTTTCATTGCTATTAATATGATTGTTCAACATGACAGGATTGTCATTAAAGCGATCCATTCTAATACCTAGAGTGTTAATGTAAAAACCATAAGAGTTTTTTACATTTTCATCGTTGAATACAAAATATTCGGGTTTTGCCATTACATGAGTTCTGTTTTAATTATGGGATTTGTTCCCTTTTAAGATGACAAAGATTAAATGTTAAGCATTCTTAAAAAAAACTAAGCAAAGCAGTAGAACACCTGTGTTTGCAATACCTACAGAGTTGTAAAGCAAGTAAACGGGTGTTTTTTTTAAAGACAGCTTATTTGGAGTTTTGACATAAATATTAAAGTATGGGTATTCGTAAACAGATAGAAAAAGACCTCGCAAAAGTGCTCTTTGTTAATGATGACATTTCGCAAAAGGAAATTGCCGAAAGAATCAACTGCACAGAAAAAACAGTAAGCAAATGGGTAAAAGAAGGCGATTGGGAAAAACTAAAAACATCGCTTTTAGTTACAAAAGACAATCAGCTTACAGCATTATATGGTCAGCTTCAGTCAGTAAATGATGAGATAAAAACGCGTCCTGTAGTGCGTGACATTCCCAATTTTATGCTTAAACCGGTAAAGTTAAAAACCAGTTCAGGTGATGAAGTTCTTGAATATCCAAAATATGAGCCGAAAGATTACCCAATTTTGATTGGCAACTTTCCAAACTCGAAGGATACCGATATGATCTCTAAGCTCACAACAGCAATTAAGAGATTGGAAACTGAAACCAATATTGGCGAAACAATATCCGTTGCTAAAAACCTAATTCTTTTTATTAGATCAATAGATTCAAAGTTTGCAAATCAATTGACTACTTACTGTGACGCCTTTATAAAACAAAAAATGAGCGATGGCACTAAGTAGAAAAGACAAAGAAAAATTGATTGGATGGGGGGATTTTGTTACAAATCAATACAGAGCCACGCCAGTTGATTTAAATGAAAATGCCTCTCAAAGGCTTAAAAGAATTGCCTTTTTAGAAGCAAATCCGGAAGAGTGGTACAAATACTATTTTCCAAACTTCTATACCTCAGAGGCTGCACCATTTCATATAAAAGCAACTAAGCGTGTTTTGGCTAATCCTGAGTTCTATGAGGTTCGTTCCTGGGCGCGTGACCTTTCAAAATCAGGTAGAACAATGATGGACGTGTTATATCTAACTATGACAGGACAAAAGAAAACTGTTGTCCTTGTTTCTGCTACTTATGATGACGCTTCCAGACTTTTAAAACCATACAAAACCATACTTGAAATCAATAATAGATTATTGAATGATTATGGTGATCAAAAAGCGTTAAGCGGTTGGGAAGAGGGAGATTTCACAACCAGAACGGGAATTTCGTTCCGGGCAGTTGGTGCTGGTCAATCACCTCGTGGAACTCGTAACGATGCAACACGCCCGGACTTAATTTTGATTGATGATATTGACACAGATGTTGACTGCAATAACCCTGATACAATTCAAAAAAAATACGAATGGATTGAACAGGCTTTGATTCCAACGCGTTCAATTTCTGTGCCTTTGTTAATTATAGCTTGTGGAAACATTATAGCAAAATACTGCTGTATTACCGAAATGGCTAAGAAAGCCAATGTTCATGATATTGTAAATATTCGAGATCAAAACGGAGTTTCAACCTGGCCACAAAGAAATACTGAAGAGCTTATTGATTTAGCGTTTAGAACGATGACTTCTAGCTCAATTCAAAAAGAGTATTTTAATAATCCTGTCCGAATTGGTAAACTTTTCAAAAAAGTACATTGGGCTAAATGTCCACCTCTTAGAACCTGTCAACATGTTCTGGTTTACTCCGATCCTGCAACCAGCAATAAGGATAACAAAAACAGCTCTCGAAAGTTCACCGGTGTAATTGGTTATAAAGGCGGCAATTTCTATCTCTATAAAGTTTGGCTTGATAATATGACCCAGCAAACTTTTGTAAATAATCTTTATCATGCAAACGACTGGGTAAAAGAAAGAAAGGTTGACACTTTTAAAACTTGGATTGAAAACAACTCGCTACAAGACCCTTTCTGGGAGCAAGTTTTAAAACCATTAATAAAAACTGTCGCTAAACTCTTAGGCAAGTTTCCTTTGTTTATGTCATTAGACAAAAGGAAAAAAGATGATAAGTATACTCGTATCGAAGGAACGCTGGAACCTAAATACAAACAAGGTTGTTTGTATTTCAACATAGATGAAAAAGACAATCCACACATGCAAAGAATGGAAGAGGAATTTCTTGGTGTTGCACCAAACTCCAAAATGATGGATGGCCCTGACGGGTTCGAAGGTGGTGTGTGGATTATTGAAAATGTCACAAATAAAGAAAACTCAGAGTATGTTGTTGGTCACATTAACAATCGTAAATATTAAAGTATATGTTCATAGAAAAGGCAGATTTAGGTAGTGTATTATACGATTATCAGATAGATCAGATTACTGACGGAAACGATGATCTAGTAGCACAAGCTTGTAATTCAGCAATAGAAGAGGCAAAAAGTTATTTAACCCCAAACATCAACGATAAAAAATGGTTGGACGGAAGATTATTGTATGATGTCGAAACCATATTTTCAAAAACAGGAAATGACAGGCACTCATTGATTGTACAACATTGTGCTACAATGGCCAAATGGTATGTTGCAGAATTATGCAATGCCGACTTCATTTATGAAAAGGCTAAAGAACGTTACGACCGAGCAGTTGACTGGTTTACAAAAGTAGCCAAAGGAACCATAAACGTATCAACATTGCCACAACTTGTGCGTGATGATACGACAGCAGGAGAAAAACAACCTTTTGAAATGGGTTCAAGAGTTAAATTTAATCACGAATAATAAAATGGGAAAAATTACAACTTTCTTTAAAGAAGCATTTGGCCAAACTGTCAGCGCGACTGAATTAGCTGCAAAAACTGCAACAAAAGGAAACGGATATATTCAAAATATTGTACCGAAAACAATTAGCCAGACACGTCAGGATATTAAGACCTGGACAACGGCAGAGAATTCAGCAATGGTAGAGGAGAATCCTAAATTCTTTCCAATTCAAAACTTGTATGATAACATTCTAAAAGATTTGCATTTGCAATCGCAGGTCAATAATAGAATGCTAAAATCGTTAAGCAGGCCTTTCAGCATCAAAAACGCTGATGGCAAAACCAATGATGATCTGACAGCTTTACTACAGGATAAAGGTTTTGTATTTCAGGTAAATAAATCCATCTTAGAAACGATATTCAGACGTCATTCACTTGGTGAGTTCTCTTATAAATTAGTTAATAACGAACCTGTTTTAACGTTCGATTGTATACCACGCCAAAATGTCGATCCTGTAACCGGGTATCTGTATTATGATTATACTGATGATAAAAAAATCAAGTATCGTGAACAAAAAGAATATGGTTCCTGGTTAATTGAGTTTGGTGAAAAAAACACAACATTAGGTTTGTTGGATGGTTGTGTACCTATGGTTTTATTTAAACGTTTTGGCGGCAGCTGTTGGAGCGAGCTTGCCGAAATTTATGGTATTCCGCCACGTGTAATGAAAACTAATACACAAGACCGTGCTATGGTTAATCGTGCCAAACAAATGATGACTGACATGGGTTCAGCTGCATGGTTTATTATCGATGATTCTGAAAGCTTCGAATTTGCCAAAGGTGTGAATACAAACGGTGATGTTTATGCAAACTTATTAAAGTATTGCAACAACGAACTGTCAATGGGTATCTCCGGAACCGTTGTTGGTCAGGACACAAAAAACGGTTCAAATGGCAAGGAAAAAACTTCAATTGGAATCCTTGACGATCTGATTGATAGTGATTTATCATTAATTGAACAATGTTGGCGTGATACTGTTATTCCGGCTTTACAAACTTTAGGTATTTTGCCTCCGGGTGTGATGTATAAATATGATGCCACTGAAGATTTGGAAACTTTATGGAAAATGGTAACTGAAGCGGCTTCATTTTTAGAAGTTGATCCTAAATGGGTAGAAGAGAAATTTGGTATTAAGGTAATCGGAACAAAGAAGGCAGATTCGGAAACAAAATTATCTTTAAATCTAGGCGCTGATTTTTTCGTTTAGGCCCTGATTATTTCAGGGCATTACATGCGCGATTAGACAGTTTGTATAATTGTAGTTGTGATGATTGTAAAAAACAATACACGGTTTTAAATTTAGGTGTAAATGATAGATTTAAACAGCTTTTAAAGGATGGTGAAAAAGCATTTAAACACTTGCATAAAAAAGGAAATTACAAGCCTGAAGATTTACAAACAGAAAAACCTTATCAAAAATTAATACAATCTACTTTCGATGCTTTTGACTTTGCCATTAAAGACAATGACATGCCGGAAATTATGAAAACGGATTTGCAAAATAATGCCAGATTGTTTGGATCATTAAAAGCAAATGCACAATTGTTCGAAGCTTCGAAATTGTTATTGAAAGATGATGGAAGATTAAAGCCTTTTTCTGAAGTAAGCAAAGATTTTGACAAACTGAATGCAAACTACAATCAAAACTATCTGGAAGCTGAATATGAGTTTGCAGTCGCAAGTTCGCAAGCTGCTGCGCAATGGTCAAATCTTGGTGATCGTTATAACTTGCAGTATAGAACTGCACAGGATGAACGTGTAAGAGCTTCGCACCAAGTTTTAGCAGATATAACACTCCCAAAAGAAGATCCTTTTTGGAGCATGTATTATCCGCCAAATGGATGGCGCTGCCGATGTGTAGCAGTCGAGGTTCTAAAAGGCAAATATGACGAAAGCAATTCAGAAACCGCAATTAGTGCCGGCGACAAAGCCACAACAGAAATTGGTAAGGATGGCAAAAACAGACTTGAAATTTTCAGATTTAATCCTGGTGCGCAAAAAGTTGTTTTTCCGCCGGCTCATCCATACGGAAAAGTTAAAGGAGCTAAAGAAGTTCAAAAGCAAATTAAAGAAACTGAAAATAAATTCATTCCTTCAGGCATTGATGATTACGAAAAAAAGACAGGAATAAAAGTAAACAACGAAATCTTTACTTTTTTAAAGGAGAAAACCAAATTCCATAATGTTAGCCCTGATAATGTTGGTACAAGTGGAGCTTTTTATCATCCGGATAAAAACTATGTTGTTATTCCAATTGATAAGGCAAGGTTGCGCAGTAAATGGAAAGCGGAATCAGTAGTGTATCATGAATTTGGGCATGCTTCAGATTGGCAGTACAATTTAAAATCAGTAAAGTCAGTAACTGATTTAATGAAAAAGCACAGATCAATATTAAGCCGCGATAATGGCTATTCTGAAGCTGAAACTAAAGCTTATAATTTAGGTTATAAATCACAGTTGAACGAGGATTGGGACACGGTTTCTAAATGTGGTGCAGTATCTGACACAATTATGGCATTAAATTCAAATTATGGCCAAGGGCATAGTAAAGCTTATTTTAAAATATCAGGTATGTCTGAAGCTGAATTTCTAGCACATGCTTTTGAAAATAAGTTTGCCGGGAATGATGTTTTTAAAAATATACTTCCTGAGTTGTATGATGATACAATCAAGCTGATCGAGGAATTGAAAACTAAATTAAAATAATGTCTTCAACAGAATAATCATCAACTAAAACATTACCGTTTGATAATTCAGTTTTTAGAGACAATACTTTTGATTCTTTTTTGGCAGATTCTAATAAAGGAAATAAATCTGTACCTAAATGGAAAAACAAAGTCATCAAAAATTGCGCGTATTCATCAGCTGTATTGCCTGAAAAATCACGTTTTGACACCAAAGAGTTATAAAGGTCTTTTCCTTCCATAAAAGCAAAATTACGAAAGTAATTTGAATAACAATGAATTAAGTATAAAAATATGAATCCAACAGATTTTATAAAAAACATTATATCTGACGTTAGAGTGGATTTAACGGAAGAATTCGACAGGAATTTTGAACGAAAAGCCTTTTTTAATAAAAAATGGAATGGCACAAAATTACCTAATCAGAGAGGTTCTTTACTGTCCAGATCAGGAAAGTTGAGGCGTTCGATCATGTCAAAGCAAAACGGAAATTCTGTAACCTGGTCCAGCTCTTTACCATACGCAACAATAAATAATGAAGGTGGCGAAATTGAAGTAACCGCCAAAATGAAAAGCTTCTTTTGGGCTATGTTTTACAAAGCTTCAGGTGCGGCAGGAAAAGGCAAAAGCGAAAGAAGCAAAAGATTGTCAGCTGAAGCACAACAATGGAAAAACCTAGCCTTGCAAAAAGTAGGTGCAAAAATGAAAATTGAAAAACGTCAGTTTATTGGCGATCATCCAATTGTGAGACAGCGAATAGAAGATGTTGTAGGTCTTAATATGAAAGAATTAGAATCTTATTACTTTAACCAACTTAAACAGAAATGAAAGCATTTTTACAAGCAATTCAAACCAAATTAGCCACAATTGCGGCTTTACAATACATTGATGAAGATTGGGGACAAATGGACAGCTATAGCCCAAATCCTCCAACTAAATTTCCATGTGCTTTGATTGATATAACATCATTAAATTTTAGCAATATCGGAAAAGACAATTCGGCAAATCCAATTAACCGACAGTTAGCCGATGGTACGATAACATTTATTTTGGCAGATATAAAATTGAGCAATACAAGCCATAGAGCACCACAATCACAAAAAGATAACGCTTGGACTATTTGGACTATCATCGAGGATTTACATAAAACGGTTCACGGTTGGAAGCCAACAGAAGTTTCAGGAGCATTAATGCGAACAGGCCTAAAAAGAATTAGGCGTGATGATGGAATCCAGGAATATCAAATTACTTACACAATTGGATTTGCTAATGTTTAAGCAAATAACTGTGTTTGGGTAGCTTTTAAAAGTCGCTGCTGTTCTATAGCAGTTTCAACTTCTTTTAGTTCTGTTGTAACTGAAGTACAAAGAATCTCGTATAAAGTAGTACGGGAAATTGGATAAATTGGAACAATGTATATTTCCAGTATTTTAGTAGTTGGAGTGTAAGGATGCTCTTGTACACTTTTTTGGTAAAGTTCCTTAATAAGCTTGTAACGCAATAACTTATTACGTTGAACTCCAAGGCTTCGATTTAAGGTTACTGACATGTAGCAAATATATATAAGTTACAGATTATAACCAAATCAAGTTTATAAGTTATAAAATGAAATTATAAGCAACAAAAAACCCGCTACTTTAGCGGGTTTTTGTTAATACGAATAAAACCTGTATTTGCTTTGTGGTGAATCTCCTGAATAGAAATGAAATTTATATCCTTTTGTATTATCAAGATAGTCGCGATACTTTGAAGCTTCAACAAAATCATTTTCATTTGCACCAGGATAAAAAACAGAATTAACAAAACCGAACATAATATTTTTATCAGCTTGAAATTCTCTCAACTTATAACCTTGATCAGTTTTAGATAATTTGAAAACAACTCCATTTTCATAACGGTTTATTCTCGACTCTTCTTTTTGGTCAGCACTTAATCCAACAGGAATATAAGCTAATAAATAATATTCCGGAGTTTCTTTTTCTTTTGCTAATTCAAATTTTTGATTTCCCTGGTTAACTAATTTATTAGTGATCACTTTTAAATCTGCAAGTGAACTGTTTTGAATTTTATTTATTGTTTCAAAATCTTGTGCTTGAACAACCAAACAAAATTGTAATGCGATTAATAGTATAATTTTTTTCATATAATATAATATAATTTTATTTATCTGTGTCATGTTTAATATATGCCGGTAATTCTTTAATAACTTGTCTTCCAAGATTAGTTATACTAATAGTCCCTTTGCTATCGATCTTTATAAGCTCTAATGCTAAATATTTTTCTTTGTTTTTCTTTGTTATTGTATGGTGATCGAAGAAACTTTTCATTGAACCGATTTGATAAAATTCAAATCTTTCATTCATTGAAAGTCGATTCATAATAAGTGATCTAACGGATAATACTTTTTCATTATAATTTAGAGATACACCGTTATTCTTTAAAACCTCTAAGTCATTTTCAACAATAGTTTCTGACAAGCTTTTTAGTAAATCATTTGATTGTTTTAATTTTTCATTTAAACCTTTAATTATATTACCGTCAGTAGTTTCTCTTTGAGTGTTAGATTCTGTTAAATTACTTATTTGTTTTTGGAAATCTTCAATTTGTTTGCTTCCAGTCTCAACGTTTTTTAATTCAAACTGTTTCTTCGCAAGATCAATTTTTTTATCTGTTATAAACTCCTTAGATGTATAAATCCTCGCTATCCTGATTTTTTTTATTGGTTCTAAAAGCCAATCAACACCAATCATTATTAAAGGTATGATAATAGTATAAAAAAAAGCCATTACCACGGGGATTATTATTGCCCATATAGTAAAATATACATTGTTAATCATAGCAATTTTGTCCTCCATTGAAGCATCTGAAAACAATAGTAAGAGAATAGGCCCCCAATTATAAATTAGAAAAGAAAAAATAAATGCACCTGTTATAGGTGTCTTAAGACGCTCTTTTGCGGTATCATTCAAGTCTTTTAAAAAATCGTAAAAATCCATTATTTAAAAATTACTCTTGTTATTGTTCCAATCTTCTTGATTTCCAAATCGTTAAGTATTTTTCTAACTTTTTGTTAGAATATTGGCTTTTTTACGCCTTTTTAACAATAATGGCTTATTATAGCCTTTTGATTAAAATTAAAAATCAAATATAGATAAAATATCTCCTACATAAATAAGGACTCCAATAATTAAAGCTCCAAAGAAATATATTACAGCCATTGTTATTCTAAATCGCCGATCAATTTCAGCTAATTTTTTCCTTAGAATTTCCTTTTCACGATCTATTATGTTGTAATATTTATGCATTTTTCAAAGGTAATAAGTTGTTTTTAAATTGTTTTACGGTTATCCGTACTTAATATCTTTATCTGTCCAATGGATAATTTTTCCTGTGAACCAACTGTTACCAGTTTGAGTGTAATTTTCATTGATACGTTCTGCAAAATATGTATTAAACTCTTCTAAGGAATCAAAGCCATCATTAAGTGCTAATTCAACTTTAGCATTGTGATATAAATAAAAATCATCATCACCTACGTAAGAACCTACCTTTGAAACTGTAATCTCAATCTCATTGCCTCTTTTAGTCATAAAGACTTCCTGAGTACTCACCACTGGCAGAACCGGAGCAAATCGAAACATGTTCTTTTTGCGGACATTGATAAAAAAATCAATATTCATTCCTGCTTTCCAACGATCGTTTTTGTCTTCCCGGATAGTGTGTATTTTTACTTTTACTTCGCTTTTATCAATAGCACTCATAGGCATATTAAGTAGTTCGGAAGCTTTATCTAATGTTATAAGTCCGTGCCTGTACAGTCCTATTGTGATTTTTTCAACAAAATGTGTTGGTTTTCCGTTTAATTGTGTGCTAAATCCTAGTATCATGATAAATCAGTTAGGACGTTATAAATTGAAATAGTGATCACTTCATCAACATGATAAACATGAGATTTGTTGTTAGGTTCGTAATTTTTTAGTTCTGGTATTGCCGCTTTACCTTTGTAGTCATTTAAAGCCGCTTTAAACAGTGTTTTAATAGTTCCGGCAGCTTCGTTTTTATTTTCAAAAAGAAAGCCGTCAACAGTTTCTAAATGCTGAAGTATTAAAAACTGCAGTTTGTTTTTTGTGGAGTAAGTTTGTGTAACTTTTGTAAATGTTTTTGCCATGATGTTATTTTTTTTGGTGATCATTTCTTTGTTCATATTTTTGTTTCAACTCATTGATATTGCTTCCGGGTTTTACTTCAATACGGGTTTTGGCATCTACCATGACATATATTTTTGGCATCGGCATACGGTTTCGATCTGGCTTTAGTTCTCCGTAACTGCCTTTCTGCATATTGCGCTCCATTATAATCCATAAGTCCTGATAATTTCGTCTAAGTCCTAACTGTTCAAGCTTTAATTGTATATGGCGCTTATGCCATCCCTTAGCCTTTGGAAAATGAATACTGAAATACTCTATAATTTCAACATTTCCCATCGTCTTATAATTTGCTTTTAGATATTCAACAGCTTCTTTGGACCAGTAGTCATATTTAATTTTGTAGATACCAAGCTCATTTAACCTAAGCCTTAAAGTAAATTTAGAAACTCCAAGTTTAATCGCCAGTTGATCATTTGTCATTTGAAAGAAGTTATCTTTTATAAACTGGATGTCCTCTTCAGAATAAATAACTTTTCCATGTTTGCCTATCGTTGCCATTATTGTCGCCTGTTGTTTTTTTGTCTTGCCAAATCCTGAATCATAGGATTGAAATTCTTTGTTTTAATTTCTTCCGGGTATTCGTTGTCATAATATCGCTTGTTGATATATGTTGACATGTGAGCTTTTGCAATCCCGCTTCTTTTCAAATAACGTTCGTAACCAGGAAGCGAAATAAAAAACTTAATTCTTTCAGCTTCATTCATTTTTTTGAAGGACTTTTCTGCATCCTGCTTTGATAATTTGTGATCGTAAATTATCCAGCCAGTATTAAAAGATAGATCAGCAGGCGACACAATTATTTCAAATACTTTGGTGTATTTTTCGTCCTTCATCCAAACCGTTTTAACGATCATTTCTGTAGCGGGAAAATTGTCTGAGAATAACCATTTGATTTGCTTTACATTCAATTCACCTTCGGAGATTTCAAATAGCTTTAAATTGCCGTTTAAATCGTATTTAAACAGGAATACTAAACCTATTTCTTTGCCTTTGGCGTGGTAGGTTGTGAGTTGTTCCATGGTTTAATTTTAAAATTGATAGTTTATACGTGGGTCAAAAACTGGCTGAAATTTGGTATTATAATACTGAACGCTAAGCCCTAAACTTATAGCCAATTGTAATTCTATTTTTGCACCTTTGCTTAAGTGCCAATCATCGAGCATTAAAACCCCGTCACAATCAATTAGTGCCTTTAAACATTTTTTCATTGCTTCGTGCCAAGGAGCTTTCCAGTCGTTAACAAGAGCTAGCGGATTCACAACTTCAAAGCCTAGAGCTTCAATTTGTTTTTGGGCATTGCCAAACTTCATTGTGCATTGTGCAATTGGTTCGCCGGTTACTTTTCCGGCTATGTATATTTTCTTTTTCATATTATTCTAAGTATAAACCTGTGTTAATTTGACTGTGATATGAACCGCCTTCGATTCCTTCAATTCTTTCTCTGTCGGCCCTGGCTTTATCGCTTAGAGTTGATAAATCAACATTCTGAACTTGTTCCTGATTATAAATTTTAGATTTTATAACATATCTGGAAAAGAACTCTTTTTGTAATTCTTTCCGGCGCTTGTTTTGTGTTTTTGCTGATCTGCATTTCTTTATAAGTGGCACACAAAGTTTTTTAAATTGTGAGTTCATGTGCCTTTTAAAATATTCATAAGCTGTTGACAACAAAATCCAATCAACATACTCAAGATCAATAAAAATACTCTTCCGGGTAAAAGCTGTTTTTTTGGCATTAAATTCCTTTTCTTTAAAAAAGAAGCTGTGAAGCTGTACAAACAAATCCAAATCTAACTGAGTGGCATATTTGAACTCATATTGTGTTAGATGGATAGTTAGCAAATATTCTTCTGATAGATTATGTTTTTTTAAGAGCTTATTTAAAGCAATTTCGGCAGCAGCTTTTTCACCATCTGTTGTACCTCGTTTTACAAGCTCGTAAATCTTAGCAATCTTTTCTTTTGTGGATGGATTCATGATAATTGTTGATTAATGTTTGTTTTTATTAGCCTGAGTACGTTTCTGTCGTATTCGCTCATTGGGTAATCTTCAACTGATAAAATGAATTTTTCCAGATAATGACCCTCAAAATATTCCAGGCTAAACGACATCTTTTTTGGTTTGGTAAAGAGTGTTGAATTTTGCCGGCTCTGTTCAATTTGTTTCTTTTCGAACTTAATGATCACTTTATCCAAAACCGATCTGGCAACTTTTATTTCACGTGATTTTTCAGGCGGGTATGGTGGTCTTGGAAAGTGATGCACCAATGCATTGAGATGCGATGGTGATAATTTTAGATTTACTTTCATGATTCTAATTGTTTGATTTGAAATTCGATTTGTTCAGCAAGTATTTCGTCTGCTGTTTTTGGTCTGGCCATAAATTTTATTGTGTATTTGATTAGATGATTTGTTGGATATGCATCGAAATAAAATACATAATCTGATCTTCCAAAAGACCCATTTAAAACTAAGTTGTTTTTAATGGCTGCCTGTTTTATATAATTTTCAATTTCAGAATTAAATAAACTTCCATAAGCCTGTACTGTTAGCGTATGTTCTATAAAATCACTCATCTTAACATTCTGTTTTAGGTTTTTCTAATTCTTTACCACAATCAACGCAAGTGAGTACTGTGGTTTCGCAAGTGCATACACTTTCAAGTACTTTGATGTAGGCTACATCATGCGGGCAAACTTCGGTGATGCTATATTTTTCCATCATTAAAATCTATTGAAAATGATTCTGTAGCGTGGCACCAGATGTTACAATCATTTGGGTCTTTACAAGTGCACTTAGGAAATTTTGATTTTCTTACTTTCGGCTCTGGTGATTTTTCATATAACCTGCCTAACATAAAACTACCTACTACAACTACGATCAAACATATAAATACAATAAATCCATCCATCTTATTTATATTTTTTAGTTACCATTGATTCAAAACAGCTAATCATTTTTGAAAGCTCCTTTTCGTTCATTCTCTTTAAAGGCTTATTAACTGGCGATTTATCACTCTTTAAAAAGTCACTCAATCTATTCAAATCAGCTACTTCGCCCCATTTTTCAGATGGTACCACCCATTGCAATGTTCTTAATTGTGATAGTATTGCTTTGTGCTGCTGATTCTTATTGTCGAACAAACCCCAATTAGCGTCATTTGCTCCTTTAACAATGTTTTGAAGCTGTTTTTTAGGGTTGTTGTAGTTGTCGATTGCGGAACCGGTTCCGCTGTAGACTTGTGGTGATTTAGTTGTTGTCATTTGACTTTCTATTTACTTTTACAACTTCATATTTTATTGCTGAAACCTCATTAAACTGTGGAATCCAAATACGTATAGTGTCACCTGAAAGTATTAGCTCTGGATCATCTAATAAAAGAGCTCCGTTATAAATATTTCCTAATGAGGGTATATCGGTGTCTATAATTTCACCGGATTCCGCAACATGAAATTTTAATAAATCCTGACCAGAGTCTTTGAAAAGGATTTCTGTTTTCGAAGTTCTTTTTAACCATTCAAAATATTCCATTGAATTATTAAATTTTAACTCTTGATATTGCGGAATAAAGAGTGAAATTTTCAATTGTATGTGCTTTGGTATACTCATTTTGTTGTTGTTTTAAATTTGCTCCTGAGACGGGAATCGAACCCGCGACCTTTTGACGAATAGGTTTTACATGTGTTTCAAACACCTATCCAAGAACCAAATGCTCTAGCCACTGAGCTGCTCAGGAAACCGAATTAACTAACCTAAAATCTTTTTGATAGAAATTCGAATATTATTGCCATTAGAACGAAAAACCCGAACAAGGCTATTACACTCCAAATTGGCGTGAAGACCCAAAGCCAATTCCAACCAATCGTATTGGTTAGTTTTAAGCTGATAAAAAGAATTGTGGTAAGGATTATTATAATAAGCCCTACACTGTCTGAATTGTCTTTATTTGTGCTCATTTTGCCATTGTTTATAGGTTGTTTTTATCTTAAATTTTACCCACTCGATGTAAGTGGTTATGTCCTTCCCGTTAATTAGAATCAGGAGAGTCGTTAATAGTATTATTGTTATGTTTTTCATCTTTATTAAAATCAAATTGATAACCTGCTAAAAAGTCTACTGAACTGGCTGAAAGTGGTATTGGTGTTTTGGAACCATCCTCGCGAATTAAAGCGGCTTCGATGTACCACACTGAACGAACTGGTTTATAAGAATCAGCTATGATTTTTACACCGTCTGTAAATTCTTCGTTATCGAAATCTTTTGTTAGTTTTTGAAGTTCCAGGACACGGCTTCCTTTTAGGTTTCCTTTTGCATCTTTTTTCAACAGATTAAAAACGATTCTAACTAAAGCTGCTGTTTTATCGTCAGTTGCCAATGATGATATGTATTTTTCAACCTTTGCAATTCCCGTGTTTGCCGTGTCGTCCCAACCATCAGTAACACGAAATCCTATTGTTATTTCAGAATCCTTACAAGAAAATGTGTGCGATTGTTGGTTTTCCTTAATACCATACACACCAGCTTTAAGATTTATGATGTCTTCAAAAAATTTGAAAGTCTCTGTTTTAGCCCTCGAAAGTGCTTCAGATGCTGCGCAAAGTTTAAATATTGCTTTTGGCACTGTTTGCTCTACGAGGTCTTTATAAGCTTGTCTGTCTTCGTCTTTTTTGGACTCAACTTCTTTTAAAGCGTCTTTTAGTTGTTTAGCTGAGAATTTTGATAGGTCTGGTTGCTGTAGTGTTTCTGTGTTCATGATTATTGCGTCTTTTACTGTTATGTTATTAATATGATTCATTGTTAAAGAAATTTTGATTAAATCCGCCCCAGGAAGTAGCTTGTATTTTTTCGATTGTTATTTTTACTTTGGCTTCGATGTTGGCAGGTATTGTATAACTCCTGATTTCATGCGGGAAATTGTCGTTGTTGATCTGTGATAATAAAGAACCTCGTTCCTGATTAATACAAACCCTTTCAAGGACTGTAAAGACGAATATCTTACCTAAGAATTGCCCCTCTGAGCAAAAAGACAACACAATGTGTAAATCTTCCAGGCGGTTATATATTTGGGTTTTATCGTTCATTTTTAATTGAGAGTTAAGGCGTTAAATACTCTTGTTCCGTTTGTTGTTTTTGATCTTGTAATCTGGTTAAGCAACGCCATTGGCCGGATATTAAAAAGTTTTAATGCACAGTCCTTGTAGCATTTTTCCATATCCTTTTCGGTTACATTACTATCACTGTAGCGATCGGTTAAGGTGTGAAACTCGATTTCGCATTTTTGAAGCTCCAAAAGAAACCAGCGGTTAATTGCTGCATTAGCTAAAATTTGTTGAAGTTCAATAGTTGTGATGCTTACACTCTCACACCAGTTTTGATAAATATTCCAAATCAGTGATTCAAGTTGTTCTGGTGTAATTGCTAATTTTTGAATTGTTGTTTTCATGCTAGTTGTTTTTTATATAATTTCTTTCCAATATTTAGCGGCTTTTTGAGCCCAAATAACGAATGGTTCACCACCACCGTTTAACCTTCCATCCGGGAATAACTTAAATCCCTCTACCCATAATTTCAAGTCAACATCAAACATTATATCATCAGCTAATGCGCCTTTTGGTAAGCTTCCTTTTGCTTGCGAAATCCAAATGATGCCTTTTCCTTTTTTTAGCATCAATTCCTTCAATTGGTAATATTGTGCTTTCGTTATCCGGGTGTATTGCACCGAATCGATAAAAAGAAAATCAGGCGATTTGGGTTTGCTCATTCTTATAATCAGTTCGTCAAATGGTTCTCGATCTAACAGCATAAAGGAGTTTCCTAGAGTGTCCATGTGATTTCTAATCAAAGCCTGCTGTATTGTTGCAGACAGTCCTTGTTCTAAAGAATCATAAGCGACTTTGCCAAAATTGGTTAAGTACTTTGCAAATTTTAAAGCCGCTTCAGTCTTACCGTTTGTGGTACCGCCCCAAATAATTGCTGAAAATGCTTTATCCGGTTTTCCAAGTGTTGCTTCCCATTCTCCAGAGAAACCAAGTGGATTAAATTTTTTTGAAAGAACGTTTGATACTGAATAGGCCCTATTTATCTTTTTCAACATATCTGTTTATTATTCTGGCAATTGTTGACTGATTCACGTCATACATTTTGGCTATTTCGACACAGGTTTTTTTATTTTTTTTCAATTCCAGAATATCATCATAGTCTTCAATTTTTATTTTTTGCTTAAAATTTCCAACTCCGTTCGCTGCACCTTCTTTCCATTCTAAGTTTGAGTAATGATTGCCGGCCGTTAAAATTATTTTGCTTGCTCGTTGTGCTGAATGCGCGCTTAAGCCGTTCCATGCCTCACAAACTAATTTTGTTACTGAATGAGCTTTGTTCAGGAAATTTACTTTGAGCGTTGGATTTTCTCTTGTCTCATCATTTTTAAAAGCCCTTAACAAAACATCATTGTAAAAAATTTCCGTTCCGTCTTCGTTTATCCGTAGTCCCTCAATAATGGGATGGTTTCGAAAATCCATCAGGATGCTCTTTTATTTGAAAAAATCAATCTTCGAACACGTCTAAGATCACCGTCGCAATCTTTTGATATAGCCCTGATTATTGCAGTATCTTCGATGCCGTTTGCTACACATATTTTTTCAACATCAGTATACGTTGTGTTTTCCAGTTCGATAAAGCGAAGGCCAACACGGCTGTAAATTTCTCTGTAACCTTTCTTTTCAGTTGCAACACCGCGTCTGATTCTCTTTTCTAAAAAGTGCGTTGCCATTAATACGATTCCGCAATGATTTTCTAATGCGTTATAAAGAGTGATAAAAAATAGCAGTACATTGTCTGCAAGCTTATCAGCTTCATCCAATATTATGATCGGATTTTCTAATGTTTTTAAAAGCAATACGGCTTTATGCATCATCTCTGGCAATGTCAATCCTGCATGATCTTTTCCCATTTTTCCTAGTAATTCCCTAAGAAACCAACGTTTGTCCCAATACTCGTTGCATGACAATAAGAAGGCGTTTTTGTTCTCAGCTTCGTATTTTTTAGCGATTTCAGATTTTCCTGCTCCGGATTTTCCAGTAATTGCCAGCACTAATGAGAATTTTTGGCTGTCGTTAAAAAATTCTAACAATTCTTTAGAGTTGCGAGTTTCAGCATAGTTCCATCCATTGGATGATACACCTACATACTTGGCAACTTTTCGCCACATATCATCAGCAATCAAATCCCACTTGTGGTTTCTCATTTGTGATAATGTTGCTGGAGATACTCCAGCCATGCCGGCGGCAACTTGGTTTTGTGATCCTTTTTGAACAATAAATTTTTCTAATGCTTCTACGGTTTGGATTTTGTCTTGGTGTGTCATTTTTATAGGTTTAATAAGGGTTTAAACAGTATTTAATATTTTGAAAATCGTGTGTTAAAGGCTCCGCTGTCTGTTGCCATTTGTTCCTCTTTAGGTAGATGCCCTTGAAACTTAACCATCAACTCCTGCTCTTCGATTAAGCTTTCTCTACTTATACCTGTGCGGTGTATTAATCTTTCATAGGCCTCTTGGTCACGTTTAAATTCCTGATCTCTAACAGAAACATCTTGAAGCAATAAGGCTTTAGAATTTCCTTTCATTAAGACTGGAATTGATTCGTGCATTCGTTTAGATTGTGCGTAGGCAACAAATCTTTTTTCTCCTGATGGTGTCAATTCATACAATCCAACAAATTCATCCAATCGCTCAGGATCATATCTAACAATCAGGTTCTCACCAACATATTTTCTTCTAAAATTCAAGTCAACATTATTGGTTTCGTCATACACTTCGTAGATGTAATCTTTGCCTTCAACAGTTAGTGGCATTCCGTGAGCATAGTATTTTTTAACTTTGGTTTCATCAATCCAAAACATAGAAAGCTGATCCATAATGTTGATTTCTTCTCGGTGCTCCGTTGCCTGGTTGTACATTTCAATTCTGTTATATTCCCAGTCTTCCTGTTTTCCTGCATTCCACTTATTCACTAAGGCAGTAAATATTTTATTGAATTGATCAACTGTAGGTAATGCGTTTTTATACTCAACAATAAAGTCAGTGTTAGGTTTGTTTGTTGCAGTTCTTACTTTGATAGATTGTTTATCCGAAAACCACATTTTAGAAATTACCTGTTGTTGCAAACGGTTAAAAATCTGTTCTGCTGGACTTGACTTTCTGCCAACCTTATGACTATAGTGTTCGCCACCTTTCGCAGGAAGTTTTTCGTATAGGTCTTGCATCTTTGCTGATGTATGACCAGATTGTTTATCGTAAGTAAAAAGAAAAGGACGGCAACCCGATTCATTAACAGCCATTTTAATAGCTCTAAAGTGTGATGCATGGTTTTCCGTGTAAGCAATATCCCAACCAATGATTTTTTCGCTGTAAACGTCAAAAACAACGTTTATTTTTAAAGCAGCTGCCATCTTCTGTTTGTTGTTTTCAAAATGTACTAAATCAAGCTTAGTACCGTCAATTGCCCACCATGCGTTTGGAAACCACTCTGTACGATTACGAGTTACTGTATGGCCAAAGTGCTTCATGTATTCGTCTTTACCATCACGGGCAAGCATCCAAATGCGTTTTTGCTCTGTTTTGTCAAGCCATGCCCCAATTGCTCTTTCAGATAAAGTTTTCCATCCTTTGGCTTCACGTACTGATTCGTAAATTTTGAGAACTTCTGAAATCGTGTATTTAACCGGAAGACAATATTGCGCCATAATGAAATCGGCAACATCATCAACAATTTTAGATGGATTACTGTTTAGCCATTTTCCTGAAACAATTGAACCGTAACCTTCTTGCTCGTATTTCTGGATTGCTCTTTTGAAAGAAACCACGTTTTTGTAACGTGTATACATCCATGTATCGGGCAATTTGCTAATAGCTTCAAGCATCCGGTCCCACATTTGTTTTTTTCCTCCAAATCTTTTCTGAACAACAACATTTGTTGCAATGTGCTTAACAGCATTGAACATTATTGCCTGATGGGTGTATTCTTTTTGTTTTTCTTCCGGTAAGTGTGAACCGTTATCTAAAAGATAATCTTTGAAATATTGTTCTGCATCGTGGTCCCAATTCATGTAATCACCAAAAACAATATTCTTAACACTTGCGTAAGGATCACCAACTTTTTCACGTATCGTTTTCTTAAAACGATCGGGAATAGATTCGTAAGCAACTAAAGCTTTACGGCCGTTGCCACCAATAGTTACTTTTTTAATCTTACCGTTTGAGCACAAGTATTTATAATTAGCTTCAGACATAATCCCTGAATCATAAAGCCAAGTGCTTGCAACGCATAATGTGTTTTGTTGAAATTTGAACATATAAGTTTGAATTAATTATTTTCCTTTAAATCTTTAACTACATTCTCTCTCGCAGAAATAATTCTATCCAATGCATTATATGCATCAACATTGCCACGGTTAAATCTTTTTTTCGCTGTATCAGGTGTGCAACCAATTGCTTCTCCGAGAGTTGTGGAATCTCCGTACTGTAATCGCGAGGTTAAGCTTTGGATTTCTTTTACACTTTTTTGTCCTATTGTTAGGACATTGATATTTTTCTCCATAGTTTTGTCTTGTTGTCGTGACAAATATAGATAAAAATATATCCCAAAAATACATTATGGATAAAAATATATCCTTTATTAAGGAAAGAATATTGCAATATGCTGATTATAAAGGCATTGGAATGGTGAAATTTATTGAAGATTTAGGCATGACCTATGGTAGTTTTAAGGGAAAACAAAAATTAAGTTCAGTAAATTCTGATTTTTTAGATAGCCTTTTATCTAAGTTTCCAGAAATCAACATTGAATGGTTATTATCAGGAGCTGGTGATATGGAAAAAAAGGCTAATACAATATATCCTGAAAGTGAAATTAATTATGTTTTAAATGACTTTGGTAGAGTTGGATATGATACTCTAAGCGAGGCGAAGCTTTTCGATGATAGCCAGGAACCTGAAATTTTACAGAATTCTAATGGTAATAAGTATTTAGTATATCCTGATGGCACTATTAGGATTGAAGTATTAAAGATTCCATTTAGCGCACACGCTTCATACATAGAATGTTACAATGATGAGATATTATTAAAAGAAGAGTTTTCAACCATAACTTTTAAAGTTGATCATATAGGTCGCGGAAACTATTTAGGCTTTGAATCTCTTGGTGACAGTATGTGGAACAATGGCGGTTATGATACACCTTCAGGAGCTGACCTGTTAGGGCGTGAAGTTGGTAAACATCTATGGTGTAACGGTTTTCACAATACAAAATATGGTTTTGTTGTCATAGCTAAAAAGGGAACTTGGCATAAAGACATTCAATGTTTAAACGATAATGGAAGCTTAACATTAACCTCAAGAAATCCATTATCTAAGCCATTCGATTACCCAATTGATGATATATTACAGATATTTCATGTGATAAAGCGCGCTTTTTAGTGTAATCAATTGATATTCAGCATAATATTCTTATTTTTTACGAGCTTTTAAAGGTATTATCCCCTATTCGATGGATAGTTTTCTATCCATATATATGATTTTTTATGTATTATCTATTTTAGCATAAGTGTTTTTTTTGGTAAAAATCTAACTGCAACACTAACCCCAAAACTAACCGCAAATACAATTACTTAGTTATTTAAAAAAATCAAACCTCAATATTTTAAGGCATAAAAAAACCGTTTAAATACTTATTTAAACGGTTTTTAATTTGCCTTTAAGCCTTATTTTAAAGGCTTTTTAGCATGAATCCACTATATTGTAGTCTCTTACGGTAGCAAAGGTGTTTAAAGTGTTTAATACCTGTGTTCAAACGGTAGCATAATGGTACTAAATAGTACAATTCGTTTTAAGTTGGAATTTCGACCTTTTTAGCTTTAAGTATTGATTTTGTTGGCTTTTTCGACCTTTTTTGTATTAAGTATATTAATACTTTTGGTTGTACTGCCTATATCGGGCTATTCGCGCTACTTCGGTAGCTTGCTACTATCCCTCACGCGGAGCTACACTTTGTGGATTTTTGTTTCAGGTTTTCTTTGTTTCAGGTCTTTCCTGCGCTAGTGCGAGCATCCTGCTCGTGCCTATTTTAAATTTTAGATATAGTTGATTTAGATTGTGTTCAAGAACGGGACACTCGGAATAGATGGGAGTTTAAATCTCTCAAATATAATACCTTTAAAAAGATAATTTTGCTTTAAACCATCAGTTTATGCATGATTTTAGAGCTGTCGAGGAGTTTAAAACCCCTCATTTGGGGTTCCGAACCCCAAAAATGACGTTCCGGACGTCAAAAATGACGTTCCAGACGTCAAATTATACGTTACCAGACGCCAAATTTGGGGTTCCGAACCCCAAAAATGACGTTCCAGACGTCAAAAATGACGTTCCAGACGTCAAATTATACGTTACCAGACGTCAAATTTGGGGTTCAGAACCCCATCCACGGGGCTCAGAACCTCAACAATGCACCAAATAACGTCAAACTTGGTGTCAGCTACGCCAAATTTGACGTTCAGAAGAGGTTTTACGTGCAAATGAGTATTGCGAGAGTGATTTTTAGATCTATCACAATTTAAAAAAGGCAAAATAAAAGTTTCAATGCTAGCGTCAGCTTAGACTTTTTTTAGATAGATTCTCGGGAAATTTTTATCGATGATTTTCAAATCTTTTCGTATTTCTTTAATTAATTCAGTTAAATATTTATCATGTAAATCATTTGGCTTACCAAATGCTTCTTCTTCATAATGAATCATTTTAATTATTACGTCTTCACCAGCGATTATAAAAATTTTATTCCTTGCAAATACATATTTTTCAGTTGCTGCTGTATCGGAATTATTTCCAGCCAAATAATGTAAAGCTTCTATATAAGCAACATAATGTTCTTCTTTCAATTTTTTTGTTTGAAGAATAACATTGTTTTTATTGGCTAGAAATGCACCGATGAAAGAAACTAGTATTGCTGTAATTGCACCTAGAATTGAAATGATAAGTTCTGTACTCATTTTTTGATTTAATAAAGATTCAAATATATAGTATTTTGTTGAAAATTAACCTGTGTTGATTTTTTACGAATAGCTTTGCGATCTCAGCGTTTATAAAAAGTACTTAAAATTAAAAAACTTAGCGAACTCTGCGTTAAAAAAACTTTCCGGTTAAAATCTACAAAACCCTATAAACAGGATATTGCAAATGTGCCTTTTCATAATAAACAGAATGTTTGTAAATCCATTCTAGCTGGGCTTCGGGGCTTTTTGCAAATTCGGTGTCGGTTTGTTTTTTGGTTTCCAATTCAGCTTTTAGAGCGGGGTTGTCTTTAAGAAGTTGCGCTGCAGTATCTTCAAAGATATAATTAGAATAATGCTCTTTTTGTTGCAAAATAGGGTCGAAGAAATTCCAATTAAAAAAAGAATCAACACCTTCGGGTTCAAAAGCTTCTACAAGATATTTTACACCTTTTTGTTGGGTTGGTATTAGATAATCGCCTTTGGCAAAAGCCATTTTTATAAGGGTAGAATTTACAGCAGTATTGTAGTGCAAATAATGTCCTTCATAGGCGTTGGGAACCGTTTTGAAACTCGCCATTTTATAACTTTCAACTTCAATAATCGTATCATTTTGAAACTGTTTATAAGTGATTCCATTGTTTTTTAGCAGGTCAATAATATTCCAATAGCCTCTCGGAACGACATAAGCACTCGGAATCACAACTTCCTTAACCGACTTGAATTCTTTGATGTACGGAACGTCTTTTTTGTACGGTTTGCTACGGTCATAATACAATCGGTTTCCTGCCGTGGCCTCGCTCTTTTTGTAGCCGGCTTCATACCCTAAAAACGAAAAGGTGGTGGCTTTTGTACTGTCTAATGCCCACTGCAAAGTATAGGTTTTTTTGGGCTGGTATTGTTGCAGGTTTTGCACACGAAGCGCTTTGATTTTTTGATAATTTGCATCGGTAAAATCGAGAGTTGTTTTCATGTATTCGTAGGTTACTTTTACACGCTCGGCATATTTTTTTAGCATGTGTGTTTCTACCACAAACCCAATGGTATTAAACAGTGATGTGTAACCCGTAGTATACCTCGGGCTATCGACAAACTGCCCAAATCCTTTGTCTGGAGTGTCTCTAAAAGAGTCGACATAAGGCGTGGTTTCTATCTTTTTGTTTTGTAAATCTTTTACCAAAGCAGGCATCATTTCGGCATTCATAAAGTCGCCCAAAACGCTTCCTAATTTGTTGTGCTGCGTCATAATATACGTGAGTTTGTATTGATAATCGGCACCATTGCTCACGTGATTATCGATAAAAACATCGGCATTTATCTTCTGGAAAATTTCGACAAAACTCTTAGTATTTCGAGTGTCCGATTTCATCAAATCGCGATTCAAGTCATAGTTTCGGGCGTTGCCTCTAAAACCGTAAATTTCTGGCCCGTCCTGATTGGCTCTTGTAGTCGAATTTCGATTCAAAGCGCCTCCAATATTATAGACCGGTATGCAAACAAGTACCGTATTTTTTAGACTTTTTATTTTTCCGATAGCTAAATCTCGGTACAATTGCATCGTCGCATCGATACCATCGGGCTCACCGGCATGAATTCCGTTATTGATAAAAAGTACGGCTTTATTCTTTTGAATTTTCTCAAAATCAAATTCTTTCTCAGGATTATAAATGATCATGTGCAAAGGTTCTCCAGAGTCTGTCAGTCCCATTTCGACCATCTTTATAGTGGTAAAATCAGTTGCTAAAAGTTTGTAATAGGCAATAGTTTCAGGGTAAGAAGCAGCTTGGTTGCCGTTTCCTTTTTCGAAAAAAGTATCGTATTTTTTAGTGTTTTGAGCGAAAATTGCGATGGTGAAAAGTAAAATGGGCAATGTAAAAAGTTTCATGATTTTGGTTTTTATAGGTATCAAATATAAAGGTTTTAGTTTTATTTGTTTGAAGTTTCAGGTTTCAAGTTGATGAACTTTGTGCTATTCCTTGTGTCTTTGCGGTTAATAAACCTGAAACCTGAAACAAGAAAAACCTCAAACAACTTTTTTTAACTACTTTTGCAAAATGAATAAAAAACACCATTCCAATAATATACTTTCGAATTTAGGAATAGAGCGCCTAAACGAAATGCAGGAAGTAGCGCAAGACGCTATTTTGAACGATAACAATGTTTTGTTACTTTCCCCGACAGGGTCAGGAAAAACATTGGCTTTTTTGTTGCCTATTTTAGAATTATTACAACCCGAAATTCTCTCGGTACAATGTTTGATTTTGGTGCCTTCGCGTGAATTAGGTCTGCAAATCGAGCAGGTCTGGAAAAAAATGGGTACCGATTATAAAGTAAATATTTGCTACGGAGGACACTCTATAGATACCGAAATCAAGAATTTGAGCAATCCGCCAGCCGTTTTGATTGGAACTCCGGGTAGAATTGCGGATCATATTGACAGAGAAACTTTTCGCACCGATAAAATTCAGACTTTGATTTTGGATGAATTTGACAAATCGTTGCAATTGGGTTTTCATGAGCAGATGTCGTACATCATTGGCAAATTATCAAAACTAAACAAACGTGTTCTGGTTTCGGCTACATCCGATATCGAGATTCCGAAATATACTCGAGTAATCAATCCAACGGTGTTAGATTTTATTCCTGAGGAAGAAGAAAAGTCTAATCTTTCGATGAAGATGATTGTCTCGCCTTCAAAAGATAAATTAGGAAGTCTCTTCAACTTAATTTGCTCGCTTAAATCGCAATCGGCTATCATTTTCTGTAATCATCGCGATGCCGCAGAACGCATCAGCGATACCTTGAACGAAAAGGGTATCTATGCGACGTATTATCATGGCGGGATGGATCAGGACGAGCGCGAGCGTGCTCTGATTCAGTTTAGAAACGGCAGTGTGAGTTACCTTATTACAACCGATTTGGCTGCACGTGGTTTGGATATTCCAGAAATGAAACACGTTATTCATTATCATTTACCATTAAAAGAAGACGAGTTTACGCATCGTAATGGTCGTACTGCGCGTATGCAAGCTTCGGGTACGGCGTATATTATCATTCACGAAAGTGAAAAAGAATTGGACTATATTGATTACGGAATGGATGTTTTGAAAGTTGAAAATGCGACAACTTTGCCAAAACCGCCCGAATATCAAACCATTTATATAAGTGGCGGAAAGAAAACAAAGCTTAATAAAATTGATATCGTGGGTTTCTTTTCTCAAAAAGGAAAACTCGAAAAAGGAGATTTGGGGCTGATCGAAGTCAAAGATTTTATATCGTTTGCCGCTGTTAAGTTTAATAAAGTCAAAGATTTGCTTCAAAATATCAAAGACGAAAAAATGAAAGGCAAAAAATTTAAAATAGAAGTGGCTAGAAAAGTCGTTAAGAAAGAGGAGGAAAGGTAAAAGGATGTGTTTTTTGAAAAAAATTTGTACTATTTTTTTTAGACTTGTTTTTAATTGAATTCACTACTTAATTCACTATTTAATTCATTGATTTTAAGTTAATTATGTCTTAATATGGCAGATTATAAACAATTTCCTTAATTAAATGTTAATAAAATAACGCCATAAACTGGATTTTCTCGTATTTTTTCCGTTTTTTTATTCCCAAATAAAAAACCCCAAATTAGTTATGAAAAGAATTATTACGATTGCCGTTTTGATGTTTAGTGTTGTGTCTTTTGCTCAAATAAAAGTACTTGAAACTGTACCAGTAGAGAAATTAGGAAAGGTAAATAACAACTACATTCAGAAAATTGGAGATGAATATACAGTGTATTATACTGCTATTCAGAGCGATGACGAATCTTCAACTATGAAAAAGTTTACATTCAAGAATGTTAACAATGATTATGCAAGTCTTTATACGATTATTATGAATGGTTTTAATGCAAATCCGTTGTATGATATCAAATTAGAATTACCTAATAATTATATTTGGTTGCATTATACAGGAAGTGTGATTCCAGAGAAAGCGACTGTGCAGTTTATGGTTTCAAACAAAGACGATTCTTCTGCTACAAGCAGTATTTCTGAGCCATTTGTAAGAGATCAAATCAATAAATTGTTTCAAAAATAATTTACTAAAAAAAACGAAAAAAGGCTATTCGGTAAGAATAGCCTTTTTCGTTTTATGAAGTTTTAGGTTTTAAGTTTCAGAAAAACCGCTGCACCTTTTCAGTTAGCTCCTCCGAACGTTAAAAAAATTATATTTTCTTAACGTATTGAGTAATAATTACAATTTGTTGTCCATCTACTTTACCCTCGATGTATTCTGCATTTTCATGGTCAAGTCTAATGTTGCGCACTGCTGTTCCTTGTTTGGCAACCATGCTAGATCCTTTTACTTTAAGATCTTTGATTAAAACCACAGCATCTCCGTGTTCCAAAATTACGCCGTTACTATCACGGTGAATGATTTTGTTTTCATCTTCTTCGCCTTCGCCAGTTGCTTGCGCCCAAGCAAGAGTGTCTTCATCTAAATACATCATGTCGAGCAATTCCTGTGGCCAACCAGCTGCTCGCATACGGCTTAACATTCTCCATGCCACAACTTGCACTGCTACATTTTCGTTCCACATGCTGTCGTTCAGGCATCTCCAGTGATTCAAATCTACATTATCTGGGTTTTCAATTTGGTCAATACAGGTTGTACAAGCCATGATGCTCTCGTCGAGACCACCTTTTTGAGTCGGTAATACCTGATATGCTTTTAGGTTTTCTTCTGCGCCACAAAGTTCACATTTTGACCCACTGCGTTTGCTTAATTCTCTTTCGATGCTCATTGTTTAGTGTTTATTTGAAAGGCCGAAATTACTTATAATAGGCTTTGCTTGCAAGTTTATGTATTTATTTGTCTTTATTAGATATATATTTAGTAGTGTATGTAATTTTATTTTTGCAATTCTTGTAAAAGGGAATAATGTGCAGTTTTTAAAGATCTAATTATGTGCTTTTTTTCAGATCCGCCTGACATATTCTTATAAATACCTACTTTTTTATAAACTTTATTTCCAATTTTATAATTTAGCGTTGATACCATAGTTGCAGATGATAAATTGAACATCCAGGAAATATCTGTTATTTCAACATCAACATTTATATCTGAATTATTAATTATTTCATTTTTAAAATATTTAATCTTTAAATTAATTTTAGTTTCTTTTGCGAATTGTGTTACCGATTCATTGAAAGTTTGATTAATATTCGGACGTTTTTCGATTCCTGCTCTTGGACCAGATTTTTTAGTGCTTTTGACACTATTTTCATTAAATGAAAATACAATTGTTTTGTCTTTAAAGTATTCCTTATTGAGATTATTTTTTGAAAAATTACTTTTAGTTGCACAGCTAAATAAGCTGAAAATTAATAAACAAAGTGTTATTTTTTGGAATTTCATATTTTTTATTTTACTTCTTTACTCTAACCGCATCCGGAACCAACATTTCGTAATCACCGCCATTGCGCAATACATCTCGAACAATGCTCGAACTAATATAGGATGTTCTTGCGGCGGTTAATAAAAATACGGTTTCAATTTTAGAAAGGCGTCTGTTGGTGTGTGCGATGGCTTTTTCAAACTCGAAATCGGCTGGGTTGCGCAAACCTCTTAAAATGAAATTTGCTTTTAGTTTTTTGGCTAAATCAATCGTTAATCCTTCATACGTGATAACAGAGATTTTTGGTTCGTCTTTAAAAGTTTCCTCAATAAAGCGTTTTCTTTCTTCTAGGGAAAACATGTATTTTTTTTCGGCATTGACACCAATCGCAATAACGATTTCATCAAAAAGAGAAATTCCTCTTTTGATAATGTCTTCGTGACCTAACGTAATCGGATCAAATGATCCTGGAAATATGGCTTTTCTCATTTTTTAAGGTTCAGAGGTTCAAAGTTACAAAGGTTCAAAGTTTTTTAGTCAAACACATTGCGCTTTATTGTTTTTTGAGTTTCTAAGGTTCTGAGTGGCTAAGGTAGTAAGATTTTATATTTGAATACTTATGTTATTCTGAGTGTCTTTATGGCTTCTACCCATTCTTCTTTTTTGCAAACAGTACATTTTGCCGTTCCTGCTTTTTGTTCTTCAGTATGACCGCAAAATGTACAGGCATGAATGCCATCATTTTTTATAATTTTACTTTTTTTATTGAAGGATTCCGGTAAAATAGGCAGACCATATTTTACTTCTTTTTCTTTGTAATAGAAAACACTTATTTCGCCGCTGGTTTCGATAAAAGCATATTTTACTTGCCCTAAATGTTCTACAGATTTGATGCGAAGTTCTGCGAAAAACTCATCTTGAGCAAGACTTTCCTTTTTAAATGAAGCAATTGAAAACTTACCTTCTTTGATAAGACATTCAGTTTTACCTTCAATAAATTCTTCAAATTTTTTACTTTTTCCGGTAAACCAGGTTACCAATCGATATAGTACGATAATTACAATAAAAACGATTGCAGCAGGTACAATACCAACATCTTCATAAAACATTGGATCTCCTGCTGCTGAACCCAATGCAATGATGATCACGGTTTCAAAAATAGACAATTGTTTGACACCTCGTTTTCCTGCTAGCTTTAAAGTCAGTAATAAAATGGCGAACATTATAGTGGAACGAAATATCACTTCAAAAATGAAACTCGCAGGTAAATCGTTGAAAAGTAATCTATTCCATTCAAATATATCTTTCATTTTTTTGAGGTGCTGAGATTCTTAGTTACTAAGTTTCTGAGGTTTGTTGTATTCTGATAAAAGAATTGTTTTTATTAATCAATTTTGAGATTTCAGTTCGACTTAGTTTTACAATTATATATATGTTGATAAAAAAGGTTCTGAGATCTAAGCAACTTAGTATCTCAGAACCTTAGCATCTTAAACTAAAGCCAACTCTATTGCGTTGGTAAATAAATCTTCTAAAGAAATTCCAGCGGCTTTGGCCTGTTGCGGAATCAAGCTTTCTGTGGTTAGACCTGGAATTGTATTCATCTCCAGCATGTGTGGTTCGTTGTTTACAATGATGAATTCGCTTCGAGAGAAGCCTTTCATTTTTAAGACTTCGTAAGCACGTTTGGCGGTATCACTTATTTTTTGCGTTAGTTCGTCTGAAATTCTTGCGGGGGTAATTTCCTGTGATTTTCCTTCGTATTTGGCTTCGTAATCAAAGAAATCATTGTCTGATACAATTTCGGTGATCGGCAAAACGGTGATTTTTCCTTTGTAATTAATGACACCAACCGAAACTTCGGTACCGTCAAGGAAACTTTCTATGATGATTTCGTTGTCTTCTTTGTAGGCAACTTCAATAGCAATTGGCAATTCTGCTGCCGTTTTTACTTTGGAGATTCCGAAGCTTGAACCTGCTTTGTTGGGTTTTACGAAACATGGAAGCCCCACTTTTTTTACGATTTCGTCTGTATTGATTACATCACCTTTGTTAAGGTAATAGGAGATGGCTGTTTTGATGCCGTATGGTTTTAAAATCGATAACAAGTCGCGTTTGTTGAAGGTTACCGCCGCTTGATAATAATCGCAAGAGGTTTGCGGAATCTGCAATAGCTGAAAATAAGCCTGCATTAATCCATCTTCGCCCGGTGAACCGTGTATGGCATTAAAAACACAGTCGAATTTGATTTTTTGATCTTTTACAGTGACAGAAAAATCATTTTTATCAATTGGGAATTCAGCATCATTATCATCTACATAGACCCATTTTTCTTTAAAAATATGAATACGGAATCCGTTGTATTTTGTTTTGTCAAGGTATTGTTTTACGACGTTTCCTGAGATAAGCGAAATTTTGTATTCGCTTGAATATCCGCCCATGATAATGGCTATGTTTTTCATTGATTTGATGTTTATTTGTTTAATCGTTTAATTTGTTTCAGGTTTTGTCGGACTTCGACTTTGCTCAGTCTGACAAGATTGTTAAAATTTCTTTTTTTTAGAATACCAAATAGTAATGAAAATATCTTTTTGAAACCCAGAGCCCTAGCCCTGATGGGAGCGGCATCTCCCGATTTAGAAAAACAAGGCTTTTTAGCCGTAGTTTTTGTTAATCGGGAATACAGCGGACAGCAGGAAATAGCTCCTGACAATGACTATACTCAGGATGACAATTTGATTCTTTCTTGCATTAAACAAAATTATCATTTTTTTTGAAACGAAATAGCTTTATCTTTGCCTCTAATAAAAATAAATTTATGAGTTTACGTAACTATTTAACAAGCCGTGTGTTTTTTTTGCAAATATTGCTTGCGGCTGCTATTATTGCGGTTTTAGCATATTTGTTTATGCATTGGTTGACTTTTACAACAGATCATGGGCATGAAATTGAGGTGCCAAATTTGGCTAAACTGACCGAAGAGCAAGTGGAAGAAAAATTGGATGAGCTGGACTTGGATTATGTGCTTCTGGACAGTGTTGATTATAAAAGTGTATTCCCTAAATACAGTGTTGTTGAGCAAGATCCGTTGCCGGGAACAAAGGTAAAAGTGGGTAGAAAAATATATATTAAAATTAATTCTTCGGGATTCTCGTCTGTTAGAATTCCCGATTTGATCGAAAAAACCTATCGTGAAGCCGTACCAACTCTTAAAGCTTTAGGACTGGAGGAAGGTACGATAACGTATATTCCGAATTTAGGAAAAGATATGGTTCTGGAGATGCGTTACAAAGGAAGAAACTTAAAAGTAGGAGATCGTGTGCTGAAAGCCTCTAAAATTGATTTGGTTTTAGGAGACGGAAAAGCAACGTACGAAGATGAAGGTGAGGCGATGGATAGCACCGCTGTACCCACTACTGAAACACCAGCAAATGAATAATAGTATTGAAAATTTGGATTTGGAAGACGAATTATTCGAACATTTCAGATTTGAAGTCCCTAAAGGTCAGGCGTTTTTACGTATTGACAAATATTTAATGAATTTGATTCAGAATGCGACTCGAAATAAAATTCAGAATGCCGCAACTGAAGGAAATATTTTTGTGAATGATATTCCGGTAAAATCAAATTATAAAGTAAAACCGTTTGATGTTGTGACCGTAATGCTGTCGCATCCTCCGTTTGAAAATCATATTCTTCCGGAAGATCTTCCGATAAACATTGTGTACGAAGACGAGGCTTTATTGCTAATTAACAAAGAGCCCGGAATGGTAGTGCATCCCGGTCACGGCAATTATACCGGAACTTTGGTAAATGCGTTGGCACATCATTTTGATAATTTGCCAATGAACAGCAGCGAACGTCCCGGTTTGGTACATCGAATAGATAAGGATACATCCGGACTTTTGGTAGTGGCCAAAACGGAAGCCGCAATGACGCATTTGGCTAAACAATTTGAAGCTAAAACTTCTGAACGCGAATATATTGCCCTTGTTTGGGGTAATGTTGCAGAAGAGGAAGGAACTATTGAAGGAAATTTGGCAAGGCACTTGAAAGATCGCATGCAAATGGCGGTTTTTGCAGATCCAGAAATCGGTAAACCTGCCATAACACATTATAAAGTTTTGGAGCGTTTTGGTTATGTAACTCTGATTTCATGCAGATTGGAAACCGGAAGAACACACCAAATTCGTGCGCACATGAAACATATTGGTCACCCGTTGTTTAATGACGAGCGCTACGGCGGTCATTTGATTCTAAAGGGAACTACTTTTACCAAATACAAGCAATTTATAGATAATTGTTTTAAAGCTTTGCCTCGTCAGGCTTTGCATGCTAAAACATTGGGTTTCGTGCATCCGAATACAGGTGAAATGATGCGTTTTGATACCGAATTGCCACAAGATTTTCAGGATTGTATTGAGAAATGGCGTAATTATGGAAAGACACATACTATGGATGAGGAAGAAAATTAATTAGATAATTTATCAATTAGAAAATTCGTATACTAAAAAAAAGCTCCTGTTTTTGGAGCTTTTTTTAGTATACCTAAATACTTTACTTCAAATTTTTAATAATTATATCAGTTATTTTAACCTTTCCGTTTGTTATAAATCCCAACTTTCCTTTTTGGCTTAAATTGTTACCAACGATAGCGCATTCTAAGGAAGTTTCATCATTAACTGAAAAAAATAAATGATTATTGAGAACTTTAACTTTAACCGAATACCATTTGTTGTTTTCTAAATTTATTGCCTTGGTAAATATACTTGGACCTCCATGTTTTCCGTACTCGTCACTGTTTTTATTGTAAACTCCTCTTCCTATGATAAGATTTTGATCTATTTTATACAAGTAAGTTCTAATATATTTATTTTGATCAATATGAAGCATGATTTCAAATAAAGATTCCTGAGTCATATTTACATTAAGATTAATTTCGTAATTTTTTGAAAGCTTTTTTTTAGATTCTAAAACGCTCCATTTCAAAGGACTTCCAATGCCTATTAAAGTATCTTTCTCCAGAAACCATTCTTTTGAATCTAAATTCCAGTCTGATTTTAGTTCAGATTTTTGCGTTATTGCATAGCCTTTTTTTGTAGTTGAAATGGTATTGGAGCATGAAATCATTATTAGATTAAAAACTAATAATAGGGTAAATTTAATTTTCATTTTTTTAATTTATCGTTTTATGGGACTTTATTTTTCCGGTTGATCCATTTAGAGAAGGAGTCAATTCGAACACAGAAGTAGGCGCAAGTCCAGATTCTATCCTGTGTGATACATACAAAATACTTACATTCGTTTCTTGTTTAATAGTATTGATGAGCTGAATTATCAAAGCTACATTTTCGTCATCGAGGCCTTCTACAGGTTCGTCCAAAATTAATAAAGGCGGGTGTTTTAAGACGGCACGAACAATCAATGCCACTCTTTGTTGCCCTATAGAAAGGTCAATAAAACGTTTTTTTGCTAACGTACTCATTTTTATTACTTCGAGCCATTGCGTTACGATTTGCTTTTGCAAATTGGTCGGTTCAGTGTATAATCCAATAGAATCAAAAAAACCAGAAAGAATCATTTGTTCTAAAGTGTGGCCTTTTTGAAATAAATCGGTCATCGAAGTCGTAAAAATTCCAATTTGCTTTTTGATGTCCCAAATGCTTTCACCACTTCCTTTTTTTCTTCCAAATAAAAATAAATTTTGACCAAAACCTTTTGGATTATCGCCTGTTATCAAAGATAAAATAGTGCTTTTACCAGAACCATTTGGACCGATTAGCTGCCAGAATTCGCCTTGTTTGATCGTCCACGAAATGTTGTCTATGATTTTCCTTTCGTCATAACTTACCGAAACGGCTTCCATTTTTACTAATACACTTTCGTGAAAGGAATGTACCTCGAGCGCTTTAGGTATAGGGGTTGCCGTTAACGGTTTAAAGTCTTTTTCTATTTTAGAAATCGAATGTAATTCGAAAGAATCATCGATTATTTGGGCTTTATTGGGCACAAAATTAAGTACATCAGCCCAACGATTGACTAGTTGAATGATGGCAATCTTACCCGTTAATTTTTCTAATGACTGCGCCAAAGTGGTTCGCGAAGCTTGATCTAAATGATCAAAAGGATTATCAAAAATGATAAAATCAGGATTTTTCTCGAGACAATATTTCAGGAATTGCTTTTTTCTTTCGCCTGACGAAAAAGTTCGCAATTGCCTGTGTTCATTTTGAGCAGCCTCGACACTATCGTACTGATATTCCTGTTCGATAAATTTTTCGATAGCAATATCAGAAAAAAGAACTCCTTTTTTATTGTTAAAAATAGCTAATTCTCCTTTTACTTTGCCAGAGAGCAAAATATCAATAAAAGCCTTTTTGTTTACTTGATTCGAGAGTAAAATATCCCAATGTTGCATTAAAAAAAATTAAAAATAGTATGCTGTTTATTTTGTTGCCATTGGTCTATTTTGGCGGGACCATTCGCTCCAGGAACCCACGTACAATTTAGGAATAGGAATTCCGGCATAGTCCATTGCCAACAAAGTATGACAAGCCGTTACGCCCGAACCACAATGTACAATGGTATTTTCGGGATTTTTATCGCCAATAATTTGAGAATATTTTTCTTTTAATGTTTCAGCATCATGATAAAAACCATTCTCATCCAAATTTTCGCTAAACGGAACATTAATAGCTCCCGGAATATGTCCAGCAATGAGGTCTAATGGTTCGGTGAGACCGTCAAATCGATTTTTGTCACGCACGTCTATAACAATGCTTTGGGTATTATTTCGGGCCATTTCGACTTCATCACTATCTGTCAAAGGCAATTTCCATCCTACCATAGGATATTTTTCGGTTTGGCTGTATTTTTCAACTATTGAACTCACAGGGAAACCACTTTTTACAGCCGCTTGCAAGCCACCATTGATAACCTGAACTTTTTCATGTCCAATCGCCCTGAGCATCCACCAAAAGCGAGCTGCCGCATTAGAGCCGTTTTTATCGTCGTAAATAATTACATGACTTGTCGGCAAAATTCCGAGTCTGGATAGCACTTCAGCAAATTTTTCGAATGACGGCAAAGGATGTCTACCACCGTTTGCTGGGTCAGATGTAATCGTAGCCAAATCACGATTGAGATCGACAAAACGAGCGCCTTTTAAGTGCTCTTTGCTGTAATTTTCTTCAGCATTTATTCCGGCGCGGGCATCTACAAGCACAATCTCCGGCGAATTTAGCTTTATTACTGCTTCATCAGGAGTTATAATGGATGATAATCGTGGCATCTTATTGTAATTAGGAATAATTATCCCGGAATTTTTTCAATCAGAATTTCATCTTCTAATTTATCATAGTACGTACAGGTCATTTCAATAATATCTACGCGCCATTTGGCTATTCCGCATTGACCGGACTGATTGCAAAAAGTAATATAATCGGTTTGACCGTCTTGGTGGGCAACCAAAAATTCGATAAAACGTTCTTTATTGACTTTGTCTTCGATTTTAATTTCAGAGTATTTTTCATCCGAAGTTACTGTGTAATTATTGACACCATAATATTCTACATGACCATCATTTACAAAAGTATCATAGCCTTTTACACCCAAAATAATAAGATGTTGTATGTATTTTGGGAAATCTGCACCGCTTTGTACTTTTGCGTGTGCTTCTTTTATTTGTTCTATTGTAAACATGTTTTTTATTTTTTAGTTTAACTTTTATCCCTCCAAAAAAAAGAATTAAAGGTTTGTTACTTCTTTAACAAAGATATTGATTTGTGGTATTTTTTTTACGTTAAAATTTAGATTTTATTTTAAAGCCCAACAAAATCATCACTTTTAGGAAAAATACTCAAAGCCTGAATAGCAATTTCTGGAGTTGGAGATGCTAATTTGCGGAGTTTGGTATCCATCCAGGCGCCATCAACAGTGATAACCGCACAAAGTGTATCATCTTCTTTTCTAAATTCGTGAATGATAGACCAGCGCGAAGCATCGGCTTTCATTTTGGATGTTTTGGTATGAATGAATATTTTGTCTGAAAGTTTTAGCTCTTTTCTAAAAACGCATTCTTCTCTAAATAGCACAGGTCCAAAACTTTGTGTTTGCATCACTCTTAATGTCAAACCCAATTGTTCCAGAATCTCGATACGGTGTTGCGCACCAAAATCGTAATAAGCACTGTGACGAACGTGAAAATTTGGGTCTAAATCTGACCAGCGAAAAGATATTTCTTTAATAAATGAAACCATTTTTTATTTAAATTTTAGAAAATCGAAATTACAAATAAAAAAGCAAAGGCGACTTTTTTGAAAAGTTAAAGTCTGAGAGAAAATTGTAAAGCACATTTTATGCAGCATAAAATGTTTTAAGGAGTTTTATAAGCTTTCGAGATTGTCCCATTCGTATTCTATTTTAGAAAGTTTTCTGAAATAGAGGATGAGCAATAAAAGTTCCAGACGTATTTCGTATTTATTATCGTCGGAAATAAAAGGCATTACAAACATCGAAATCAGACAAAGTACAACTCCGAGGATCGCATCAAATTTGCCGATAGAGATGGCGTTTTCTTTTTCGAACCAAAGCGAGTAAGCAGCAAAACCTTTAAAAAGAAAAACAGCTATAATTATCAATCCCGTAATTGAAATAGGCACATTTGTTTCAAAACCATAAAATGACAGATGAAAGCGGTTGATAAAAAGGCTTGTCGGCAAGGCGATAAGTCCGCAAAGCCCCATAATCATAAAAATCCAACAAAAAGTTTTCATCCACCAGGGCAAAAGTTTTCTTCTGATTATTGCCGGTTTTTCAAATTGGTCAAAATTGTTGTCGGATTGTGGGGTCATTTTTTTGATTTTTGGTTTAGTGATGTGGCAACGAATATAATTAATTTTAAGAATATCGAAATATTAATTTTTTTATGAATACTAAAGCATAGTCATTATTGCTTCGCTATATTCTTATTTTTAATAGTGATTCAGTAAACTTTTTTAGTATCGGCATTCTTTTTATCTACTTTTTACAGGTAAAAAAGTATAGAGTGGATAACAGGAGAACTCTCCTGATAATGACAGCTGAATGACGGTTATGCCACGAATGTCAGGTTTGTAAAATGTCATGTTGTCAGCTAGTTTTTGATGTGTAGACAGTAAAACTGACAATTTACTTTGGTTTTTTATATTGGCACAAAGATTGACTTATGCCACATGAGTTATTAAATAGTATATCAAAATTAATTATATAAAAAATGGGTAAAATAATCGGAATTGACTTAGGTACGACGAACTCTTGTGTTTCTGTAATGGAAGGTAACGAAGCAGTTGTTATTCCTAACGCAGAAGGAAAAAGAACAACACCATCTATCATCGCTTTTGTTGAAGGTGGAGAAATTAAAGTAGGTGATCCTGCAAAAAGACAAGCGGTAACGAATCCTACAAAAACGATTGCTTCTATTAAACGTTTTATGGGACACACTTTTGCTGAAACTCAGGAAGAGGCAAAAAGAGTTCCTTACAGTGTAGTAAAAGGGGACAACAATACGCCACGTGTGGATATTGATGGTCGTTTGTACACTGCTCAAGAATTGTCTGCAATGACACTTCAAAAAATGAAAAAAACTGCTGAAGACTATTTAGGTCAAACTGTAACTGAAGCGGTTATTACTGTTCCTGCTTACTTTAACGATGCACAACGTCAAGCTACTAAAGAAGCTGGTGAAATTGCAGGTCTTAAAGTGATGCGTATCATCAACGAGCCAACTGCTGCGGCACTTGCTTATGGATTAGACAAAAAAGGAACTGATCAAAAAATTGCTGTTTATGATTTAGGTGGAGGTACTTTTGATATTTCTGTTCTTGAATTAGGAGACGGTGTGTTTGAAGTATTGTCTACAAATGGTGATACTCACTTAGGTGGTGATGATTTTGACCAAGTTATTATTGATTGGTTAGCTGACGAATTTAAATCTGAAGAAGGTATTGATTTACGTTTAGATCCAATGTCATTGCAACGTTTGAAAGAGGCTGCAGAGAAAGCGAAGATTGAATTGTCATCTTCTGCTGAAACTGAAATCAATTTACCATACGTAACGGCTACTGCTTCTGGACCAAAACACTTAGTAAAAAAATTATCTAGAGCTAAATTTGAGCAATTATCTGATACTTTGGTAAAACGTTCTATGGAACCAGTTGCTAAAGCATTAAAAGATGCAGGTTTATCTACATCTGATATTGACGAAGTAATCCTTGTTGGAGGTTCTACTCGTATGCCAAGAATCGCTGACGAAGTAGAGAAATTCTTTGGTAAAAAAGCATCTAAAGGTGTTAATCCTGATGAGGTTGTTGCTATTGGAGCAGCTATTCAAGGTGGAGTTTTATCTGGAGATGTAAAAGATGTATTGTTACTTGACGTTACACCTTTGTCTTTAGGTATCGAAACTATGGGTGGTGTATTGACTAAATTAATCGAGTCTAACACAACTATTCCAACAAAAAAATCACAAGTTTTCTCAACTGCTGCTGATTCTCAACCATCTGTTGAAATTCACGTATTGCAAGGTGAAAGAGCGATGGCTGCTGATAACAAAACTATCGGTCGTTTTCACTTAGATGGTATTCCACCAGCACCAAGAGGAGTTCCTCAAATCGAGGTTACTTTTGATATCGATGCAAATGGTATCATCAAAGTTTCTGCAACTGATAAAGGAACAGGAAAATCTCACGATATCCGTATCGAAGCTTCTTCTGGATTAACAGCTGAAGAAATCGAAAAAATGAAAAAAGATGCTGAAGCTAACGCTGATGCTGATAAAATAGCTAAAGAAAGAGCTGAGAAATTAAACGAAGCTGACAGCATGATTTTCCAAACAGAAAGTCAATTGAAAGAGTTAGGAAGCAAATTAGCTGACGACCACAAAGTTGCTGTAGAGTACGCTTTAACTGAATTGAGAATGGCACACCAATCTCAAGACATTCCAGCTATTCAAACGGCTCTTGACAACATCAATGCAGCTTGGAAAACAGCTACAGAAGCTATGTATGCTCAAGGAGAACAAGGTCAACAAGCAGCTGCTCCACAACAAGAGCAAGCGCAAGGAGACAATGTTGAAGACGTTGAATTCGAAGAAGTCAAATAATTACTGATTAATATCAGTTAATAATAAGTGTTAAACCGCTGTAAACGAAATGTTTGCAGCGGTTTTTCTTTTTTATTCTTTTTCGTTTCTGCTGTTTTTTAATCATTTTTTGCCATATATTTGTATCATATTTGTACCGGCACTTAAAAGGAGACAAAGTGGCACTTATGTCTTCTTATGGTATCTTAATGAGGAGACAAAGATGATGAAAAAAATAAATAAACAATGTCTTAGCTGCGGGGAGGAATTTCTGCCTAAAACCGTGGCTTCTGTTTACTGCTCGCATATATGCAGCAAAAAAGCATACAAACAGAAGATGAAGCAACTTAAAATTGACGCCGAGCTCAAGGCGCTGGCAGATAAAATACCCCAGACAAGGGCTTTTATCTCTGTCCCTGAAGCTGGCATGCTTTTTGGCATTGCCAAAAGAACCCTCTACAGGCTTGTCGGCCAGGGAAAAATTCCGTCAGTTAATCTTGGAACCCGCCTTGTAAGGATAGACCGCAGCGTCATGGAAGGGATGTTCGGCCCTGCCCGCAGCCTGCCGCAGGCTGAAAGTGCACCGAAGAAAAAATTATACAGCCTTGAAAAAGAAGACTGCTATTCCATCGGTGAAATAGCTCAGAGATTTCAAATATCTGAAGGTTCTGTCTACAATCATATCAGGAAATATTCAATCCCAACCAGACAGATCGGAAAGCATGTATATGCCCCCAAAACGGAAATTGATAACTTGTATAACGGAAATGATTTTATATGAAACAATTAGCAAAAACCAAGGTGACTGTGCGTCTGCGAAAAGCAGAAGACCGAAAAGAATGGTATGTTTACATAGAAAGCTATCCTGTTGAGGTTTGTGGAAAGAAAACGCCCCAGAGATTCCGTGAATATTTAAACAGAACCGTAACAACAGTGGAGTGGGACAAGAAAAGAACTGCCCGCACAGATGCAGAGGGCATAAAATCCTACAAACCCAGACGCAGCGATAACGGAATTATAATGTGCAGAAGCGAGAGCGACCGTGAAATAATGCTCTATGCTGACGCAGTGCGTAAAATCCGGCAGAAAGAATACGATAATACAGATCTGTACAGTGATGCTGAGAACCTATTGGCTCAGCAGAAACAAAAAGGGAAAGTGGATTTTATTAAATACATTGCTGCTACGGCGTCTAAAAGACACGCCCGAAGTTCAAAATCTATTCAGATCAATTGGCAGCGGACCAGGGAATTTTTAAAAAGCTATTCCAAAGGCAGTCTTATATTTTCCCAGATTGACAGTAGAATGGCGGAAGATTTCAAACTGTATCTTCTGGCTGCGCCGCTCGGAGGAGGCAAAAAAGGAACCATTTCCCGCAACACTGCGGGAACCTATTTTTCCATATTTAAAGCGGCTTTAAAACAGGCCTTTATCGACGGATATTTAACCGTTGATTTATCTTCAAAAATAAAGGGTATTCCCGATGAAGATTCAAGACGTGAATATCTGACTATTGAAGAATTGAATGCATTGGCCCAAACGCCCTGCGAAAAAGACGTCCTTAAAAGAGCGGCGCTTTTCTCAGCGCTTACAGGTCTGAGGCATTCCGACATTCAGAAGCTCCGCTGGAAGGAGATAAGTCTGGAAGACGGCAGGGCTAAGCTGCATTTCACGCAGAAAAAGACAAAGGGTGTCGAATACATGCCTATTTCCCAGCAGGCTTTAGATCTCTGCGGAGAACCGAGGCTTCCCGGACAGCTTGTCTTTGAGGATCTGCCTGACCCGTCGTGGATTTCACGCCCTTTCAAAAAATGGGTTGAATCTGCAGGCATTAAAAAAAATATTACCTTCCACTGCTTCCGTCATACATTTGCAACACTGCAGTTATCGAGCGGGACAGACATTTATACGGTCAGTAAAATGCTGGGGCATACCAATGTAAAAACTACTGAAATCTATGCCAAAGTAATAGATGAGAAGAAAAACAGAGCTTCGCAGGCAATACAATTGGAATCTTTAAAAAACAAGCCGTAATGAAAACAAAATACTTCGAATATATTGCAGTTTACCTGTCTGTTTTTTTAGTCTGCGTTTTTGTTGGCATAATCGGAAGAATGGTGCTGCTGGAAAAAGGTGCTGATGAATATACGGCCGGCATATTTTTCTGGATCAGCACTGGATTTGGAATTTTAGTGTTTGCAATTCTAAGTTTATTTCTTAACGATTTGGCTACTGGTGTGCTGAATCGTTTTTTGAAGGCAAAAAACAATGAATCGGCTGAAAGCCGGATTTCAAATGAGAACCTTGAAAAAATAGAAGAGGAGCGGCAGGATATTTTAATTAAGCCCGAATTGTCTGAAAATAGAAATTCAGCCAGAGATATTGAACAGATAAGGGAGGAGCGGCAAAATGCAGTCAAAAATCAAAAACAGGCCAGAATTGATGCTGCCATCCTTTATGCACAGCAGGAGTTCGCGCTTTATGCCTCGGATGATGATTTGAAACAATTGAGTAAGAATATAATCATATATGCTGAAGGCGTAAATTTCGAAAAGATTAAACCGGTAAAAGTAAAAGATCTGTCCAATCTCGATTTGTATCATTTTGGCTGGAATATCTGGAATTGTTTTAAAGTAGGTAAACAGGACAGTGTCGCACAATTTTTAAAATTAACTTTTGCAGAATCCTTAAAAGATGTTGAATCGAATAGCATTAAAACGCATCTGAAAGATGATGATCAAAAAGGCATTATAAAAATTATGGAAGACTTTACTTATTACTAATTATCAGTAATTAGAAGTGCACTGTGTTTTTTAAGTGTTTTTGTTGTGGCTTAGGACACAGTGAAAACACTTTTTTCTTTTGCACCATAACAATTAAAAACGATAGTTATGGACATAAATGAAATCTCGTTTGAAAACCTGCCCAAAGCAGTAGCACACTTAGCCAAAGAAATTGCAGAAATTAAGTCTATGATTCAAAATGTGCAGGTATATGAATCTAAAGAAAAAAGTATTCCTATTGGTATTGAAGAAGTAAGCCGGTTAATAGGAAAAGCAAAGCCTACAATTTACGCTCTTGTAGGGCAAAGAAAAATCCCGTGTTATAAGTATGGTAAAAAGCTGTATTTTTTTGAAGAAGAACTTTTAGAATGGATTTCTAAAGGGAAAAAGAAAACAATACAGGAAATCGAATCAGAAGTATTGAAATATAATCATAATCGAAAAAAATAGAGGGATAACAGCCAGCAAAAAATACTTATATCATTCCATTAAATCATCAAAAAGCGTTTAATACAAAGCAATATGTTATTACAAAAAGATAAAGCTGGCAAGATGATCATTTGAGTGATTATTTCAAACGGCCTTAATATGCCTGAAGGTAATTTCTTTTACTGCTTTGATTGATAAAAGAAGCTTTTGTGAATGCTTTAATCTTATCAAACCGGAACAACAGGAAATTAAAAATCTCATCTAAACTTTGCTGTTAATTTACGATTTTTGAACAAGTATGATAAATGATGCTGAATTTTACCCTGAAATAGATCAGGCAAAAGTTAAAAGATTAATTTTGTTGTCAATAATTTTCAATCAAAAATAATCCAATTGTATGATTTACATTGTAGGTGTCATCATTACATTTTTTTTAGCTTTTATTTTATTGAGTAAAAGCAATAAAACAAATGCTGATAAAGTACTATTTTTTTGGCTAATTGGTATAGGAATCAATCTTTCTTTATACTACCTGATTTTTAGCGAAAAATATTGGCAATATCCATATCTTTTAGGATTTAGTTTGCCTCTTCCATTAATACACGGACCTTTTTTATATTTAATTCAAGTTGCTAGTTTCTATAGTATAAAAAACAAAGCAGAGGTTTAGTAAATTTGTTTTGCGAACCAATAAACCTCACCAATGCTTTGTAAAGACAAAATTATATCAATTTTTTGTTTAATAG
>NZ_JAGFBV010000032.1 GCF_017948595.1 Flavobacterium geliluteum
AGCGATATTAAAAAATTATTCCCCAGAACAATACATGCTGTTACATTGGAAGGATTTCTAATAAAGCTTACATTGTTTGTATTCGGATTACAATTAAATAAAACAATTAACTAGCAACTTGAATTAAATAATAAATCGGATCTTCTTTATCATCAGAAATTTCAATAAATTTTTTCCAAAGTTTTTCTCCATCTTTATTGATCAACATCATTTCGTTTTCGGCAACGTATAAGAAATCCTGATCAATCGGAATTACTCTTTTCAATCCGTCTCCACGAGCATCTTTTTTCCAGATTTTTTCTCCTGTATTAAGGTCATAAAAGTTAAAACCGCTGTAGTGTGCAACCAATATTTTTGTTCCCCAATCTTCAAGATATACTACTCTTTTTGTTTTGATCGATTCTTTCCAGATACTTTTTCCTGTTTCTGTATTCAAAACATTCAAATATTGTTTTGTAGAAAAAGTTCCAGTATTATTTACCACAACAATGTTTTTATCATTTTGAGTCAAGAAGAATTTCGAATAATCCTCTTCTCCCTTCCAGTTTAATTTACCTGAAGCTCTGTCAAAAGAGTACAATTTACCATATAATAAATAGTAGATTACTGATCCGTGTACTGTAGCAACATTTGTATTTACTGACTCTTTAAAAGAAAAACTAAATAATGATTTTGCTTTATCAACAGTCGTATTCCATTTCAATTCTCCTGTTTGCATATCCAGCAAAGCGATTGCCATATCTCCGTCTTTTTTTAGAGTTAGCAAATACTCGTTGGTTTCAGGAATAAAATCTGATTGTGTTACCCAAAAAGATTCTTTTGACGAATTGTAAACCACTTTACCACTATCAGTATTGATAATGATGTATTTGTTGTTGATGTACGCCTCAACATAAGGACTTCCCGGAACGCTTGTTAAAGCACTTTTTTCTTTAAAAAGTTTTCCAAAGTCAGGATCGCTCAAAATATCGGCAGCAGATGTTGTTCCAAAGTCTTCTTTGGTCAATGTCCAGACGATTTTTTTAGTTTCAGGGTCCAAACCTTTTACAGTTCCGCCTTCTTTAAAAACAACGATTCCTGTTATTTCATTCTGAACCATGTCTTGTACATTGTTCTCTGTAGTAATTATTTCGTCATATTTTCTCTGAGAAATAGCCGAAACACTTACTAATAAAAGTAAAAAAATTGAAAATGTAATTTTCTTCATAGTAGTTTTTCTTTAAAAAGAATTAATAATTAAGCTGTAGATTTCGTAGCTGAATTTGATCTATTAAAAATAATGATGGACAAAATTTTAATAAAATTTCACTGCGCAAATATATAAAAATAGGGTTGAGTTTAAGAAAATATTTCTTTCAAAACTTCTACAGATTTAGGTTTTTTAAATCCATCCAAATGAAAGCTGTAATAATCTATCAAAATTTTCAGCAGCAGCTGTCTTTCAACAACATGAAAAACTTTCTGATCGTTATCAAATTTCAAATCCAGTAGTTTTTTAAACAGATTTGTTTCGTGTTCCGCCAGGGCGCTACCACTTTGAAAAAGCGTAAAAACACCATCATTCATATCAAAATAAGGCAAATCTAGTTCTGTAACATCGGGATAAAAACCGAGGTATTTGGTAGTTTCGAGTAATAAAATCAAATGAAAATTAGAAATTTCGTCATGATGATCAAGCCACGTCAGAGCAGTTTCTAAAAAAACAAAAAGCGATTCGTTTTTTTCTTCTTCCTGAATCGAGTGATGCAGCATCTCCGAGAGAAACATCACCATCGTACTTTTTACCAGATCAGTATGAATGCTCTGAAAAGGAGTCGCAATTTTTATTTCTTTAAAATTTTCTAAAGTGCCTTTGTTTTTATGAACCGCTTCAATCTCAAGAATAGTCAAAGGTTGAAAATAGGCAATCTTTTGGCTCGCTTTTCGACTTGAAAAAGCATCACGGACAAAATAAGATTTCAGTCCGTTGGAGAGCGTAAAACACTTTACAATCAAACTTTTTTCTTGAAATTTTAAGGCCGAAATAACGATTGCTTTGGTTTTGACTTGCAAAATTATTTTTTTTGAAGGTTGAAGTTTTTAGATATTAGAATTTTGAAAAACAAAACAGAATTTACCTAATAATCATCACTTTTTTGACTTTTGTCTCGCCCCCATCCTGTGCGGCAATAAAAATCATATAAACGCCCGAAGCCACTTTATATTTGCCAAAAGCGCTGGTGTCCCACTCAATTGTTCCTCCCTCAGCGGTAGTTTCGTGAACCAAATTTCCTTCGATATCTGTAATTTTTACGTTGGCCTTATCAATTAAACCCGCAATTTTTACCGTTCCCGAAAATCCCGGCCGCACCGGATTTGGATATATATAAACATTGCTCAAGTCATCATTGGCATCTGTTGCAATCCCTTTAAACGAAACCATTCCTTTATTGGTGGCGATAAAAACCTCTCCCGTGGCGCTATTAATCTTAATATCATTTACAACATTACTTGGCAACGGCGAATTATTTATCGTAAAATGATATTTGGTTTCCTGACCGTTTGGTGACACCATAAAAACACCAGAATCGGCAGTACCTATCCACTTGTTATTGGCTCCGTCTACTACAATAGCCGTGATAAATTGCTCGTAAAGCAACTCTTGGGCCAGATCTTCCTCAACAATAATAATCGGATTGGCTTTTAATTGATTTTCGCTTTGAAAATTATTTACATTCGACAAAACACGCAAACCTTTTGTCGTCCCTATCCACAGTTGGTTTTTAGTATCCACTGCAACTGCCCTGACATCGGTAGTAGGCAAATTGCCTGCATCGGCTCCAAAAGTCATTTTTTTAAAAGTATTCAGACTTTCGTTAAAACCTACCACACCGTCTTTACTGGTACCAATCCATTTTGTGCTGTTTTTATCAATCGCAATATTCGAAAAATTAGTAGCTTCCGGATTGTCCAGAATCGTACTGATCGGATAAGTTTGCCATTGACCACTGGTTCTTAGCACTTTCAAGCCATTTTTGATTCGGCTATTGGTCACCCAAAGATTTCCCGATTTATCAAAAGCAGCCCCGTTAATCCTGACATCAAAATAAGTGGGGCCTTCGGTGGTTAAAGTTTCTAAACCGCTGTTTGTATAATCAAACAAAAAAGTAGGGACATCATTTTCTATCTTTAATAATCCCGAAAAAAAAGAACTAGCATAAACTTGATTTTCATTACTGGGATTGACCACTATTCGCGTTATCGATTTGGCATCCAAAACTTCCTCGTATGGAATATTCAACCATGCCAAATTACTGTATTTGCTAATTCCGTAACTATCCAAATTATATGGATTGTAAAACAAATCATAATCGCCATAAACAGCCCAAAGCGAATTTGGAGTAACATCTACAGAAAAAATATTGTTTCGAGTTGGCCCCTTTGGCGTGTTATTTTCAAAAACAGAACCTGAGGACAAAGTACCCGAAAACAAACCATTTTCTTTTGTTCCGATATAAATTAAATCGTCAACAGAAGTTGCACAGCTAAAATTTAATTTATCACTCAAAACTTGAGTATTCGAAATTTGGCGACTTAAAACCATCTGATTATTATAGACAAAAATTGTATTGGGCGTGGTAATAAACAAGCTATTATTGACCGCACGCATATCTGTAGAAGGTTGTTGAAGTTGCAAAAACCCAACAAATGTATTCGAATTATAACGATGAATATTTCCTGTAGTATTGATGGCTATCAATTCTGCATCTAGCGTTTCAATACTCGACCATTCACCATTATTTATGGCAGGCCATTGACTAAAATCTATTAAATTTGGACTTGTACTATTGGCTCTTCTGATTCCGCTTGAAGTAGCGGCAAAAATAAATCCGTTAAAAAAAGCTGTTTGTTTAACACTTATTTCTACTCCGTTTTCACCTATAAAATAGGTATCTCCAAACTGAGAAGTAGTTAAATTAAATTGCACAATCCCAAAATCGCAAGAAACATAAACCAAACCATTATGCTCCATAAAATGATTGATTTTTTTGAGATTTGATGGCAACTGTTTGTTAATTATATCTACCTTTTTGAGTAAAGTTCCATCAGTTTCATTGATAACGATCAGCAAACCGTTTTCGTAACCAACGATTGTTTTTTTGAAAGCTTCGCTGTGGTAAACAGCCGATATAGTTTGTCCCGAAAGTCCCTCGACAGTAGTAGTCGTTGTAAGTAGATTGGAAGTTGCATTTTTTGAGAACAAAGCATTTTCTGAAGCTGCAAAAACTGCTGTTGCACCTTCTGAAATATCTTTAATTTCGTTAAACGAAAAATAACCTTGCCACGACAATTTATTTTGTGCAAAACCAAATTGCAGCAGCATTAAACACACTATATAAAGGAAGCTTCTTTTCATGTTAAACCGATTCGAATAAACAAATATACTACAAACGAAAGTATTTGAATTTTGTTCTGATTCAAATATTTTTTTTAAACAAAAAAGCCTTCTATTTATCTCTTTCGAAATAAAATGAAGGCTTTCTTAAAATGTTATTCAGAAAAATTATACTACACCTTGCGCAAGCATAGCATCAGCAACTTTTACAAATCCGGCAATGTTAGCTCCTTTTACGTAGTTTACATAACCATCTTCTCCAGCACCATATTTTTTACATTGATTGTGAATACCAACCATGATGTCTTTTAATCTCAAATCTACTTCTTCGCTCGTCCAGTTAAGACGAATAGAATTTTGCGTCATTTCTAATCCAGATGCAGCAACTCCACCAGCATTTGCTGCTTTTCCTGGCGCAAACAATACTTTATTATCCAAAAACAATTTTATTGCGTCTAAAGTAGATGGCATGTTGGCTGCTTCTGTTACACATAAAACACCATTATCAATAAGTTTTTTAGCATCATCACCGTTCAACTCATTTTGAGTTGCACAAGGAATAGCAATATCTACTTTTACTTCCCAAGGGCTTTTTCCTTTATGAAAAACAGCATGTGGATATTTATCACGATAAGACTCAGCACGGTTATCGCCGCTGGCTCTCATTTCGAGCATAAAATCAATTTTATCTCCTGAGATTCCTTCTTCATCATAAATATATCCATCAGGTCCAGAGATAGTCACTACTCTACCTCCTAATTCATTTATTTTTAAAGCAACACCCCAAGCCACATTTCCGAATCCAGAAACAGCAACTCTTTTTCCTTTGATCTCGTGCCCTATGGTACGCAACATCTGATCTGTAAAATAAACCACTCCGTATCCTGTAGCTTCTGGTCTAATTAATGAACCTCCGTAAGCAATTCCTTTTCCGGTTAAAACTCCGGTAAACTCGTTTCTAATTCTTTTGTATTGACCAAACAAATACCCAATTTCGCGCGCACCTACACCAATATCTCCGGCAGGAACGTCTAAGTCAGGACCAATATGACGGCATAATTCTGTCATAAAGGATTGGCAAAAACGCATCACCTCTCCATCAGACTTACCTTCAGGATCAAAATCAGATCCTCCTTTTCCACCTCCCATAGGAAGCGTTGTCAAACTATTTTTGAAAACTTGCTCGAAAGCCAAAAATTTCAAAACAGATAAATTTACGGTATGATGAAATCTAATCCCGCCTTTATAAGGTCCGATCGCAGAATTCATCTGAATCCTAAAACCTCTGTTTACTATTATTTCTCCTCTATCATCTACCCACGGAACTCTAAATATTATAGAACGTTCTGGTTCTGCAATTCTAAGAAGTAAGTTTTTTCCATCGTATTTTTTTCGCTCTGCGATAAATGGAATAACCGTTTCTGCAAATTCTCTAACGGCTTGAAGAAATTCTGGCTCGTTTGGATTTTTCGACTCAACAAGAGCCATAAATTCATTTATTTTTTGTTCCATTTTGAAATAAATTATTCAAGTAAATATTTTAATTTTCGTTTCATTAAATAAGAAAAATACTTTTAAGAAAACGTTTTCGTTTTAACACACAAAGATACAGTAAAATGATAATTCAATGTTATTTTTTTTTGTTCTGAAGATCGAATTGTATATTTTTCAATCAATACCAAAAATAGCATTTTACAGTTTAGATTTTACAACAAATTACCATAATTAAAGTTAGCAAATTAAGTCTTTTATCAATTATTTTTCAATACAACTATTTAATATTTTGTATCATAGAGGTTTTTTATATATTTGCATGATTCGAAAGCCCCCAAATGATATGTTGAAAAAAATTGCATTTTCGTTAGTTACTCTTATCGGCTTCTCAACTACATCAATGGCTCAGGGCGGTTTTGCTCATGAAATAGGTGTGATTTTTGGACCCGTAACTTTTCAATCTGATTATGGTGAACGCCATGATTTAGACACAAATCTTGGCAATACAGGATTTGGTATCGGAATAACTCACTACTTAAACTTTTCTGCTAACAATAATCGTGACCGTTTTTTCTCAGAACACTTTAAAGTTAGGTCAGAATTATCATTCAGCAAAACAAACCTCCAACATTTTGGAGAATGGGTCGAAAAAGATCCTGCAAGACTGGGTGTACAACAGCTTAAAGCGATGCGTGGATCATCAACTGTGTTCAATCTTGGTAGTCAGTTAGAATTTTCTCCTTTTATGAAAATTCATGATTTCGAAAACACTATTGGTGCCTTTAGTCCTTATGTAAGTTTAGGATTTTTAGTAAGTTATTACAAATCACATGTAGGATCAGATTTGGGTCAATTAGGTACACCTGATACCACTTTTCCTAAATATTTAACACCGTCAGACGGGCATCAATTTGGTTTTTCAAGCGAAAACGGTGTCGTTTTATCGGCAACTGCGGGTCTTGGAGCTCATTACAAAATAGCCGACATGCATGATATAATGATCGAAGCTCGTTTCCAGATGTTTAGTTCTGACTGGGTAGACGGATTAAACCCAAACAAAGATATTTATACCGAAAACAAAAACAATGACTGGCAAGTCTGGTTTAACGTAGGATACATTTATTATTTAGAGTTTTAAAAAATTTATATGTAAAACAAAACCCCAATTCTCTCGAGTTGGGGTTTTTGCTTTTATGCTAATGCCTGTTCTAAATCGGCTATTAAATCTTCTGCATCTTCTATACCTACACTCAGTCGCACCAAATCATCGGTAATACCAACCTCAGCACGTTTATCTGCCGGAATTGAAGCGTGCGTCATCAACGCCGGGTGATTGGCTAATGATTCTACACCTCCCAAAGATTCTGCCAGCGTAAATACTTTTAATTTTTCTAAAAAGGCAATAGAATCCTCTTTTTTACCAGAAACGAAGGTAAAAGAAACCATTCCGCCAAAAGCCTTCATTTGTTTTTTGGCAATTTCATGAAACGGATGATTAGGCAATCCTGGATAATATACCGTTTTTATTTTCGGGTGATTGCTCAAAAATTCGACTACTTTTTCTCCATTTTCGCAGTGTCTTTGTACTCTTAGCGAAAGCGTTTTGATACCTCTTAAAACCAAAAAACTATCCATTGGTCCAAGTGTGGCACCCGTTGCAAATTGCTGAAAATGCAATTGCTCTCCCAGAGCTTCATCTTTTACAATCAAAGCACCCGCAATTACATCTGAGTGGCCTCCTAAATATTTGGTCGCTGAATGCATTACAATATCGGCGCCAAAATCAAGCGGTTTTTGTAAATAAGGCGTTGCAAAAGTATTATCTACTGCAAACCAAATTTTATGCTCTTTTGTAATTTTGGCAATTTCTGCAATATCTGCTAACTTCATTAGCGGATTAGTAGGGGTTTCTACCCAAACTAATTTGGTATTTTCATTAATTAGAGACTTTAATTTTGTAAGATCGGTCATGTCTACAAAATGAAATTTAATTCCCGAATCTTTGTAAATTCTCGAAAACATTCTGTACGTTCCGCCGTACAAATCATCCATTGCAATGACTTCGTCTCCTGCCTTAAAAGATCTCAAAATACAGTCTGTAGCTGCCAAACCAGAAGAAAAAGCCAAACCGCGAGTACCGTTTTCGATACTTGCCAAAGCATTTTCTAAAGCCGTACGCGTAGGGTTTGATGCTCTACTGTACTCATAATCTCCCAACGGTTGCCCCGGACTTGTCTGGACAAAAGTGGAAGTTTGATACACCGGAGGCATAACAGCTCCCGTACTTGGGTCATGATGCTGACCACCGTGTATTACTTTTGTATTGAATTTCATATAGTTACGATTTTTAACGACTTAAATATTCTACAAATTTACCGTTTAATTTATTCTAATCCTGAAACAACTCACTACCTTTGTATATAATTAACATTTTTTGACATGAAAAACTGCCTTCTATCCCTCCTATCACTATTTGTATTCGCCAGCTGTACTAAAGAACTTTCATTTGAAAATGAAACCGTTAAAAAAGAATCGGCTTTGCCATGCAAAAAAGATTGTCCCAAAATCAGCATTGATGTTCCTGTGGCAAAAAATAGTCCGGTAGTAGCAGACAGTATCAACAAAAAAATTCTAAACATCTTAAAAGAAATTGTTTATTTTGGAGAAAAACCTGCAGAAGCTAAAAATTATGCTACTCTGGCGGCCTCTTTTATTGCTTCTTATGAAGAAATGCACAAAAAATTTCCTAGTGAAACCTTTGGTTGGGAAGCCAAAATAGCTGGAAATGTCGAATTTCAATCTGAACAAATTCTTAATATAAAAATCGACCATTATACCTTTACTGGCGGCGCTCACGGTTATCAAGGTTTTCGATCGCTATTATTTGATCCGAAAACCGGAAAAAATATTCCTAACAATCGATTATTCAAAAACGAAAAAAAATTCAAAGCTTTCGCTGAAAAAGAATTCAGAACCAAATTTAAAATTCCGTCCGCGGCCAACATCAATTCAACTGGTCTTATGTTCGAAAATGACGCTTTTCAGCTTCCGCAGAATATTTTTTATACCAATCAGGGTTTACTTTTATACTACAACTCGTATGAAGCTGCTTCGTACGCAGAAGGCCCTCTGGAACTGCTTTTTCCTTATGACGCAATTAGTGATTATTTAATTTTTATGTAAACTCAGATTTTTTTATTGAAAATCATATTTCATTTTTCTTAAAACCCTCAAAGCTTCTTTAAAAGACAAATACACTTGTGAGAAAGGCTTCAAAAGCAATTTTGCATCGATTAATTTTTGCTTCGCTTCTTCAAAACCATTCAAATAACAAATCATAAAAGTAGACGGAAGATTTTCTAAATCCTTCAATTCTATATGAGACAATAACAATCCTTTTTGCAGTTTTTGAAGCAATGCCATATTCGAATTATAAATATGATACAACATTTTTATATTGAATTCTGGCGGTTTAAAAAGCATTTTTCGGTCGATTTTGTAATATCCGTTATCAAAAAAATGCAACGTTTGCTCTTCTAAAGGATAATAACTCGTTTTGTCGTTTAATCCTAGCGGAATGTACTCTGTTATCGTAAAACTATCCTCATCAAAAACAATAGTCACGACATCCTGTGCAGAGTAGAATAATTTAATTTGTTCGTTAATCAACTCAATATCAACGCGGGACAAAAATGTTGTTTCGCGAGACTTTTTAGGAACACCTGCCCAGCAAATTACAAATAACTCCTTAAAAACATGATATTTGGGCGACATGTCTTTATGCCTGAAATTCATAAAATCGATAACGCCGTCTAAAGTATACTGAATACTATTTCGAGAGCTGTTTTCTATTCCGATTACCGTTTCGGTATTCTGGTAATTTTTTTCTATTTCGCCTTCGACTGGAACAGAGTTACTTCCGCGCCGCACAAAAACACTATTTGCCGGAGTGGTATGAATTCCTTTCTTAAAATACGAAACTTTACTTTTGGGTTTAATGGTTACCAAACCTACCACCTTGTCTTTTGGAAGATTTGGAAAAGGTACATTCTCGTACTGAATTTTCGGTGGATTTTCCAGAAAAGCATTCACTAAATTCTGAATTCGACTATCATCAAAGAAATCATCGCCGACAATTTCATTATCATGATCTTCAACGCCCACTACGATATAAGAATTATTAGTAGGATTGGAGTTTGACAGCGCACAAATATGTTTCAAAAACTTTCCTTTTCCTTCGCGCGAATGCAAATTCAATTGCCTTTTTTTATCATAAAAACTGTTCTCGTCATTATGAGCGAGAAGATTTTTTATCAAAAGGCGTTTATTGATCATTTATTTTAGACTTCTTAGATTATTAGACTTTATGATATCCCAGAAGTTTTTTTTTAACCTTCTAGGATTTTAATTTAAAAACAAATAATACCTACAAGGTTAAAAAAAAACCTTGCAGGAAAAGCACAATAAATTAATCTCTTTTAACAATAGTCGACGAGGCCTGCGCTGTGCTCATTACAACAAGATCGGCAATATTTACGTGATATGGTCTCGAAACTACAAAATGAATAATATCTGCAATATCCTCAGCTTGTAACGCATGAAAACCTTTGTAAACATTAGAAGCTCTGTCGGCATCTCCTTTAAAACGAACTTCACTAAACTCGGTTTCAACCATGCCTGGATGAATAGCACCTACTCTGATTCCGAAAGGATTCAAATCAATTCGCATTCCCTGGCTAATGGCATCAACAGCGTGTTTTGTCCCGCAATATACATTCCCGTTCGGGTAAACTTCTTTGGCAGCAGTTGATCCGATGCTAATAATATGTCCCGATTTTTTTGCTGTCATTTTCGGAATTACCGCTTTCGAAACATACAAAAGACCTTTTACATTGATGTCAATCATCGCATCCCAATCTTCCAAATCACCCGTTTGAATTGGATCTAAACCATGCGCATTCCCAGCATTATTAATTAAAATATCAATGTCTGAGAAATAGTCCGGTAACGAATTAATACTTTCCGAAACCGCTTCTTTATCTCGAACATCAAAGGCTAAAGAATGCACTTCTGTATATTCTGAAAGTTCTTTTTCCAACTCAATAAGTCGGTCTTTTCTTCTTCCGCAAATGATGATTTTATAATGATATTTAGCAAATAACTGTGCCGTTGCTTTTCCTATTCCGCTGGTGGCGCCAGTAATTAAAATTGTTTTTTTCATTTTGATATATTTATTTTTTGCCACAGATTAAAATGATTTTAAGAGCTATAAAAATCTGTGGCAAATAAGAACATTTAAACCTACTATCGATTTTTATTTTTATGGCACATCATCGCCCATACTTTCTATCCAGATGGCGAACCAGTCTTCTTGGTCTAATTTTAATTCTACTGCTTTCATCAATGATTGGATTCGAGCAACATTTACCGTTCCTGCAATCGGAATTACAGCTGCGGGATGTTTTAAAATCCACGAAAGTAAAAGAGTATCAGAACCTAAATTGTATTTTTCGACCAAACTCACTAACAATTTTTTCAAACGACGTGTTTTTTTGGTGTCTTCTCTAAAAACAGTCCCAAGCGGATTCCACGAAAGTGGACGAATTCCATGTGTTTGCATGTAATCAAAACTCCCGTCCAGCATTGGCTCGTAATTTGTTGCTGAAAATTGTACCTGATTGTAACTCACTTCTGTCTTCTGACGAATCAATTCGGTTTGAGAACTAGAGAAATTAGAAAGTCCAAAATCGATTATTTTTCCTTCCGTTTTTAATTTTTCTACCGCTTCGGCGATTTCGTCTGCCTGCATCAACGGACTTGGTCTGTGCAATAAAAAAACATCTACATATTCTGTTTTTAGTTTTTTTAAAGATTCTTCGACCGACCAAATAATATAATCTTTAGAATATTCGTAATGTTTTATTTTATTCTGACGACTCTCTGCGATCATTTGGATGCCACATTTGGTGATCAATTGCAATTTTTCTCTTGCGATTTTACTTGCCTGAAATGCTTTTCCAAAATCGGCTTCGGTGGTGTACGAACCGTAAATATCGGCGTGATCAAAAGTGGTAATTTTATTTTCGATACAGATTTGTATCATGTTTTCCATTTCTTTTGGAGTAAGGTTTTTATCCCAAACGCCCCAATTCATAGTGCCTGAAATAATAGGCGATAATGCAGTTTTGCTCATGGTTTTATTGCGTTATTTGTGGTATTAAATATGCTTTTTTATAACATAATCATCAAAGTTCTTAAAAATATAAAAATAGAATCACAATTCGTCCTTAAAATTAGGTCGTTGGTCGAAGTTTTAACCATTCTTTAACATCTTACTTCTCAAAAAATATTCAATTTGCACTCTCAAAAGTAAGGCATAAAAATCAAGGTTTTAAAAATATTTATATGGAAGAAAATACAACGACTTTAGACATTAGAGCGATAAATGAAAAAATTGAAAGAGAAAGTGCTTTTATAGACCTTCTGACAATGGAAATGAACAAAGTTATTGTAGGCCAAAAACACATGGTCGAGCGTTTATTAATCGGGCTTTTGGGTCAAGGTCACATTTTGTTGGAAGGTGTTCCGGGATTGGCAAAAACTTTAGCAATAAATACTTTGTCGCAAGCCGTTCAAGGATCTTTCAGCCGTATCCAGTTTACGCCTGACTTATTACCTGCCGATGTTGTTGGAACGATGATTTACAACATCAAAGCAAACGAATTCTCGATTAAAAAAGGGCCTATTTTTGCCAATTTTGTACTTGCAGATGAGATCAACCGTGCTCCAGCCAAAGTACAATCTGCATTATTAGAGGCCATGCAGGAAAAACAAGTAACGATTGGCGATACCACTTTTAAACTGGATCGTCCCTTTTTGGTTCTTGCCACTCAAAACCCGGTTGAGCAAGAAGGAACTTACCAACTTCCTGAAGCGCAAGTCGATCGTTTTATGCTAAAAACCGTCATTGACTATCCAAAAATTGATGAAGAGCGTTTTGTTATTCGTCAAAACTTAAAAGGAAGTTACGAAAAAGTAAATCCTGTTGTTTCTGTAGAACAAATTTTGCGTGCTCAAGAAGCGGTTCGTGAAGTTTACATGGATGAAAAAATCGAAAAATACATTCTAGATATTATTTTTGCTACTCGTTATCCAGAGAAGTACAAGCTAGCCGACTTAAAACCACTTATTAGCTTTGGAGCATCGCCACGTGGAAGTATCAATTTAGCCAATGCGGCAAAATGTTATGCTTTTATCAAACGCCGTGGATATGTAATTCCGGAAGATGTTCGCGCAGTTGTACACGATGTTCTGCGTCATAGAGTTGGAATAACGTATGAGGCTGAAGCCGAAAACATTACTTCTGTAGACATTATCAACAAAATCGTAAACGAGATTGAAGTACCTTAAAAAGATTTTAGATTTTAGATTGCAGATTTTTAGATTTCAGATCTAAAATCAGTAATCGTTAATCAACAATCAACAATCAAATGGATACAAAAGAGCTTTTAAAAAAAGTACGTAAAATAGAAATCAAAACCAAAAGACTGAGCAATCATATCTTTTCGGGCGAATATCACTCGTCTTTTAAAGGTCGCGGTATGACTTTTAGCGAGGTGCGTCAATACCAATATGGAGATGATATTCGTAATATCGACTGGAATGTGACCGCACGCTATAACGAAGCGCACGTAAAAGTTTTTGAAGAAGAGCGCGAACTGACCATGGTTTTGATGGTTGATATTTCGGGTTCTGAAGGTTTTGGATCTAAAAGTCAATTTAAAAAAGACATCGTTACCGAAATTGCGGCCACCATGGCTTTCTCGGCTACTCAAAATAATGATAAAATTGGTTTAATATTATTTTCGGATACAATTGAATTGTATATTCCACCCAAAAAAGGCCGTTCGCATGTTCTGAGAATCATTCGGGAATTGATCGAATTTGAGCCAAAAAGCCAAAAAACAGATGTTGCTCAAGCTTTGAAATTCTTATCGGGAACACAAAAAAAGAAAGCCATTATTTTTATGATTTCAGATTTTATGTCCGAAGATTATGAGCAAACATTAAAAATTGCCTCTAAAAAACACGATATTACCGGAATTCGGGTGTATGACATTCGAGAAGAAAAAATCCCAAATTTAGGTATGGTCACGATGGTTGATGCTGAGACTGGGAAAATTCAGTTGGTCGATACGGGTTCAAAATCGGTGAGAATAAATTATGAAAAGTATTATCATGAAAGAGTCAATTATTTCAAGGAAGTTTTTAGTAAATCTGGTGCAGGAGTTGTCAATACAAGAGTTGACGAAAATTACGTAACCAAATTATTAGGTTATTTTAAATCGAGATAAATAAAATTTTAGAGTGCAGATTTTAGAATTTAGATTTCTGCTGAAAATTATACAAAATAAAATCCGCTTAAATCTGCGTGCCTTATTAAGCATTCATTTTAGAATAAAATCTGAAATAAAAAATCAAATGAAATTAAAGCTTTACATATTTTTATTACTGCTTTCAACCGCTGTTTTTTCGCAACAAAAACAAGTAGAAACCAGCATTGATACTACAAAGAATAAAATTGGAGCCGAATTTAAGCTAACCCTTAAAACGGTTGTGAGTTCTAAATCGAAAGTTGTATTTCCTCAACTGAAAAACATCGGTGCTCTTGAAGTAATTGAGTCCTACCCGATTGACACTCTCAAAAAGAATGACCAGTACGAGCTTATCAAAAAATATGGCTTAACGCAATTTGATTCTGGAAAATATACGATTCCAAGTATCAAAATCTTAATCGATAAAGCGCCTTTTTTAACAGACTCTTTAGCTGTTGAAGTCACCAATGTAAAACTAGATACTTTACAGCAAAAAATGTATGAAATCAAAGACATTACTGTTGTAGACAATGGTTTGGGAGACTGGTGGAAATATGTTTTGGGCATTTTGATTATTTTAGGAATTGGTGCTTTTGTGTATTGGTACATCAAAAAACGCCAGCAGAAAAAAATTGAAGAAGAAGTATATAAAACACCTATCGAAAAAGCGACAAGTTTACTAAACAGCCTTGAGAAAAAAGAACTTTGGCAAAAAGGTGAAATAAAAGAATATTACAGTGAATTGACTGATATTGCGAGAAATTATATCGAAGAAGCCATCCAGATTCCAGCCATGGAAAGCACTACTTCTGAGTTGATTCAGGGTCTTAAAACTGCTTCAACCAAGAAAAAAATGAGTTTGAGTACGGAAACGGTAGAAAATCTGGAGCGTGTTTTACGTCAGGCCGATTTGGTAAAATTTGCAAAATCTAAACCTTTAGAATTTGAAATTACCGAAGATCGCAACAAAATTCAGAAAGCAATTTTAACGCTTGACAATGCAATTCCAACCGAAATACCTGTTGAAGAAGAAGATTTGTTACTGAATGAAGCGCAAAAACAAAAACAGATTCAACTTCAATTAAAAAGAAAAAGAAACAAACGTATTATTACTGCAACTGCAACTGTAGTGTTTTTGGTTACTGCCACAACAACTTACTTTATTGTTACCAAAGGTTTCAATTTTGTAAAAGATAATGTAATAGGTCATCCAACGAAAGAATTATTAGAAAGTGACTGGGTAAAAAGCGAGTACGGAAACCCCGGCGTTTTGGTTGAAACTCCAAAAGTTTTAAAAAGAATTGACCTTACTAAAACACTTCCAAAAGAAGGATTGGCATTGGTAAAAGAAATGCAGACTTTTGGTTATGGAAGTCTTATAGATAATTTTTCGATAATGGTTTCTACATTAAAATACAAGCAGGAAACCCAAATAGATTTAGCAAAATCTCTCGAAGTTACACTCAAAACAATTGAAGCGCAAGGTGCCAGAAATATGATTGTAAAGCAAGAAGACTTTCAGACCAACGAAGGAATTACGGGAATAAAAGGATACGGAACCTTTAGCAATATTGACAAAAACAGCAAATCAAGTACTAAAATGTATTACGAAATTTTGCTTTTTACTCAAGACGGCGGCTTGCAGCAGATCGCTATTTTTCACCAAGAAGGTGATACTTACGGCAACGAAATTGCAGAGCGTATTTTAAATTCGGTTGAACTTAAAAAAGCAAGTAACTAATGGGAAAGATCACTTTTTTAAATCCAGCGTTTTTCTGGTTGTTTTTATTGATTCCAGTTGTAATTGCTTGGTTCTTCTGGAAACGCAATCAACAGTCGGCAACCTTAAAAATGAGTTCGATACAAGGTTTTAAAGGTTCGGAATCATTATTAACCAAACTAAAACCTTCTTTATACGTTTTCAGAATTATTGCGTTATGTTCGTTGATCATTGCGTTGGCAAGACCCAGAACGGTTGACATTAGCAATCAGACCAAAACGACAAAAGGAGTTGATATTGTCATGGCCATTGACGTTTCGGGAAGTATGCTGGCAAAAGATTTAAAACCCAATCGTATGGAAGCTCTAAAAAGAGTTGCCGCAGATTTTGTTGAAGAAAGACCCAACGACAGAATCGGATTGGTGTTGTACGCTTCTGAGGCTTACACAAAAACGCCCGTAACGAGTGACAAAGCGATTATATTGCAAGCCATAAAAGACATCAAATATGATAATGTTTTGCAGGACGGAACCGGAATCGGAATGGGACTTGCGACCGCAGTTAACCGATTAAAAAACAGCAAGGCAAAAAGCAGAGTAATTATTTTACTAACGGATGGTGTAAACAATGCCGGTTTTATAGAGCCCGAAACAGCTGCAGACATCGCGAAACAATACGGTATAAAAGTATATACAGTAGGAATCGGAACCAACGGAATGGCTGAATTTCCGTATGCGTATGCACCAAATGGAGGCTTTTTATTTAAAATGCAAAAAGTAGAAATCGACGAGCAATTGATGAAAAGCATTGCCAGAAAAACAGACGGAAAATATTTTAGAGCTACCAGCAATGATAAATTGGCCGAAATCTACAACTCAATTAATAAACTGGAAACCACAGAAATCGAGGAACTAAAATTCTACGATTACGACGAAAAATACAGACCTTTTGTCTTACTGGCAGTATTTTTATTATTGTTGGAAGTTGGATTACGAAATACAGTTTACAGAAGCTTTATTTAAAGCCCCCTAACCCCCGAAAGGGGAATTTAAAAATAAAAAATAATTTTAGAAAAAATCTAAAATCTACATTCAGAAATCTGAAATTAAAAGATGGAATTAGACGAAAAAAAATATTTATACCTACTTGTATTACTCCCAATTCTGGTGTGTATTTTCTTTTTTAATTTGTATTGGAAAAGAAAAAAACAACGCGAATTTGGTGATTTGGAAATGGTAAAAAAACTAAGCCCTGAGCGCTCTACTTTTAAACCGGTTTTAAAATTAGTGGTAGTACTTTTGGCCTTAACATGTTTGATTATTGGTTTGGTAAATCCGAAAATCGGTACTAAAATGGAAACCGTTAAACGCGAAGGAATTGATATTGTTTTTGCCGTTGACGTTTCTAAAAGTATGTTGGCCGAAGATGTAGCACCAAGTCGACTGGAAAAAAGCAAACAATTGGTCTCTCAAATCATTAATCAATTAGGAAATGACCGTATAGGTATTGTGGCTTATGCCGGAAGCGCATTCCCCGTTTTACCGATTACAACCGATTACAGCGTAGCCAAAATGTTCCTGCAAAGTATGAGTCCGGATATGGTTTCATCGCAAGGGACTTCGCTTGACGAAGCCATCCAATTGTCGTCAAAATATTTTGATGAAAAAAGCAAAACAAGCAAGTTACTGATTTTGATATCAGACGGAGAAGACCACTCTGATGGCGCTTTGGCTGCTGCAGAAGAAGCAACCAAACTTGGAATGAAAATTATTACCATTGGTGTTGGTACCGAAAAAGGAGGGACAATCCCGCTCAAAGAAAATGGTGTCATCAAAGGCTATCAAAAAGATCAAAATGGCGAAACTGTTATTACTAAACTTAATCAGGAAAGCTTAAAAACGATTTCAAAAACGACCAAAGGTTATGTTTATGGCGGAAACACAAAAGAGGTTTTAGAATACATAAAAAATGCTTTAAATAACATCCAGAAAACAGAATTTGAAGCGACGCAAATGGCAGACTTTCAATCGCAGTTTCAGTGGTTTCTGAGCTTTGCTTTCTTGCTGTTGTTTTTGGATATTTTTCTATTAGAAAGAAAAACAAATTGGATTAATGAATTGAATTTGTTTAATGAAAAGAAATAATGGTTCGGATAAAAATTCGAAGCAAAAAATTAAAAAAATTAGAATGAAAAATTTACTTCTTTATATTTTATTAACGTTTTCTTTGACGGTTTGGGCTCAGGAGAAAGACAAAACATTGCCGGATGCCAATGAAGAATATAAGCAGAATAAATTTGTTGATGCCGAGGCTAATTATAGAATTTCGCAATCAAAATTTCCAAAGAAAAGTATTTCTTCTTATAATTTAGGAAATAGCATTTACAAACAAAACCAAGTTTCTGAGGCTAAATTTGCTTACGCGAAAGCCATAAAAAATGCCAAAACGAAAACCGACAAACACAAAGCTTTTCATAATCTTGGAAATGTTTTTATGAAAGAGAAGGATTACACACAAGCTGTTGAAGCCTATAAACAAGCATTGCGCAATGATCCTACAGACGATGAAACGCGTTATAATTATGCTTATGCCAAGCAAAAACTAAAAGAGAATCCGCCTAAAAACGATAAAAACAAGGATAAAAATAAGGACAAGGACAAAGATAAGAAAGACGACAAAAAAGACGGCGACAAAAAAGACAAGAAGGACGGAAAAGACGATCAGAAGAAAGACGACAAAGGAGATAAAGACAAGGACAAAAAAGACGGAAAAGGAGATCCAAAAAAAGATGATCCGTCTAATAATGGCGAACCAAAACCAATGCCTGGAGGGATTTCAAAAGAGCGTGTTCAGAATTTATTAGACGCTGTAAACAATGAAGAAAAGAAAATTCAAGATAAAGTAAACGCACAAAAAGTAAAAGGAACTCCTAGAAAAACAGAAAAAGACTGGTAAGGATTTTGGGTAAATCGTTTATTCTTTAAATTGTTAATTCTACTCAACAATTAAAACGTTAAAAAAACGATTAAACAAATTAACCATTAAACGATTAAATATTAAAAACGATTAAACATTAAATGAAAAGATATTTAATTTTATTACTGTTCACTTTTCAAGGGCTTATGGCCCAAGTTCAATTTGAAGCCAGAGTAAGTAAAAACACACTTGGTGTTAATGAGAGATTTCGCATTGACTTTATGATGAATGTCGATGGCGACAATTTTGAGCAACCTACATTTGAAGGATTTAGAGTTGTTGCGGGCCCAAGTCAGCAAATAAGTCAGTCCTGGGTGAATGGCAGAAGCTCTTTTCAAAAAATATATTCGTATATATTGCAGCCTACTCAAAAAGGTAATTTTGTAGTCAAACAAGCGTCTATTGAGTACAACGGGCAGGTTTATAAAACCGCTCCTGTAAAAATAAAAGTAACCAATGCCGTTGCTCCCGAAAATGATCCTGAAAACAGACAGCAACAACAAGGTGGCCCGGAAGCGACCATAAATCTGGTTGCCGAAATTTCTAAAACTACTCCATATCTAAATGAACCGATTACCGTTGTTTATAAATTATATTTTAATAATATCAATGTAACAGGTTTTAAAGAGCTTGGAAAACCAAAATACAATGATTTTTGGAATCAAAATATAGAAATCAAACAATTGCAGGTAGAAGAAGGCAGTTTTAAGGGAGAAAGATGCTATTTTGTTGTTCTTAAAAAAACTATTCTATATCCTCAAAAATCAGGACGATTAACCATTGAGCCATTATCACTTGATATTGGAGTACAATATCCGAGCAATCGCCGAGATATGTTTGGCCAAATGATTCTTACCGATGGAAACAAAATCGTTTCGGCTGGAGCCAAAACCATTAGCGTAAAAGCACTTCCGGAAACAGGCAAACCAGCCGGTTTTACAGGAGCTGTTGGTAAATTTGATTTTAAAGTTACCCCTTCTAAAACAACTTTGAAAAACGGAGAAAGCCTTGACTTAATCGTAAGTGCAAGCGGGACTGGAAATACAAAATTGTTTACATTACCAAAACCAGTTGTGCCTAATGCATTAGAAATGTACGATCCTGTTCATGACGAAAAGGTAACGACTTCTCTGGCTGGAATGAGCGGAAAAATTTCGGATAAGTATACTATTGTTCCGCAATACAAAGGGAAATACGCTATAAAACCAATGGAATTCTCTTATTTTGATTTGAATTCGAGCACTTACAAAAAGATAACTTCCCCAGAAATAATGGTAGATGTTTTGGATGGCCCTGTTTTGGCAGAAGCCAATCAGACCTCGAAAAATATTAGTACAGCGGTCGAACAATTCAAATATACCCGACCAAAAACGGTCTTAGTGAGCATGTCCAAAAATGATTTTTATGGTTCAAAAATGTATTATACATTATTTTTTTTACCGTTTATCATTATACCCATTATTATCATAGCAAAAAAGAGAAAAGAAGCGATAGACAGCGATATTACTGGCAAACGAATTAAGATGAATAACAAACTAGCCAAAAAATACCTTTCTGAAGCCAAAAAACATCTTAATAACAAAGAACCATTTTATATCGCCTTGGAGAAAGCAATGCATAATTTCCTGAAAGCCAAATTGCATATTGAAACTTCAGAAATGAGCAAAGACAATATTCAGGAATTGTTATTGTCACGCAATGCAAATCCGGAAGCGGTGCAAAGTTTTATTACACTGACAGAAAATTGCGAATTTGCCCGCTATGCTCCGGCATCAAGTGCTTCGATTCAGCAGGATTATGAGAAAGCAATTTTGATTATTTCAGAATTAGAAAAACAAATTGTTTAGATTAAGAAGTAGTTTTAACAGGTTTAAAAAACAGTTTAAAGCGCTAAAACAGCATTAAAATGAAAAATATAATTTATCTCTTTTTATTCATTTCACAAGTTTTCTTTGCTCAAAGCAATTTCGAAAAAGGAACTGCTTTGTACCAAAAAGGGCTGTATAAAGAAGCCGCACAGGCGTATGAAAGCGTCGTTGCAGAAGACAAACTACAATCGGCAGAGTTGTATTTTTACTTAGGGAATTGTTATTACAAACTAAACAAAGTGGCACCTTCGATTTATAATTACGAGAAAGCTTTGGTTTTAAAACCAAATGATCCCGAAACTTTGAACAATTTAAAATTTGCCAAAAAACTGACCATTGACGAAATCAAAGAGATTCCAAAAGTAGGTTTCTCAAAACTTATTCAAAATTTTACTTCAATATTTGATTACAATACCTGGGCGATTATTGCTGTTAGCCTTTCATTTGCTTTTTTGTTAAGCTTTATTGGGTATTATTTTTCAGAACTTTCGCTTTCAAAAAGATTATTTTTTATCGGAATGTTTGTACTGTTGTTTGCTTTACTACTGAGCGTGGCAGCAGGAATGTCTGAAAGAAATAACTTTGAAAATGACAGACCAGCAATTGTTTTTGCTGAAATGACCGAAGTGCGCAGCGAACCTCAAAAGAAAGGTTCGGCAGTTATTTTATTGCACGAAGGCGCAAAAGTCTATGTGCAAGAAACATTAGGGAACTGGAAAAGAATTGAACTAACGGACGGAACAGAAGGCTGGATTGATACTATGGCGATTCGGGAAGTAAAATAATTTTATCCTTTAATTGCAAACCACAAAACCAGCAATATAGCAATGGTAACGGTAAGATTAAGCAAAGAAAACCAGAAATTGTTGGTCTGATTCAATTTATCTCTTTTTCTGGATTTTATTAGGTCAGCTGCGATCTTTGCTATCGCAAATGGCAAAACGATGAAAAGAAGATACTTTTTGTACTCATGCGGAAAAATAGCGCCGATAAGGACGACTAACAATAAAAAAATCATTGGAGTAAAAAACTTTTTGATGACCAGACTATTTTTCAAATTCATATTTTTTTTCTTTTAAAAACACTAAGGTATGGTAAATCTATCCGCTAACTATCGTTTGTTTAAAAATTTTAAATTTAACTAATGTCAACTATTTTTCATTAACTATTCTTGTTTAAAAAACTATAAACACTATTGAAAAAAGAATAAACTTCTAAAAGGTATAAAGCTTCTCGGGCGTTACACAATAATCTAATTTAAAAAAAGAAAATAATCATTCCTTTAAAAGTTTTTCAATTTCACTCTCTGTATTATAGATTACTGTTTTGTCTTCGATAAATGTACCGTCATAACGAATCTGTCCATTTTTTAAAATTAATAAATGTGGGAAAGAATATATATTTAAACTATCCTTGATTTCTTTAGAAGATTTCGCATATAGCTTAGGGAATTTATAGCCAATACTATCTAATATTTTAGTTGTCTTTACAAAGTCATCATTTTTTAAAGGAACATTCACAGTGTAAATTTCAACTTTAGGATTGTTTTTATATTTTTCAAATGTTTTTTCTAAGTATGGAAATTTAGCAAAACAAATTGCACAACTTGTTGACCAAAAATCAAGTACAATAATCTTATCTTTTTCTAGATTAACTTTTTTATTATTTTCATCTATGATAGTCACATTTGGTAATAATTTATTGACTACCGCATTTCTATTTTGTAAAAAACTAAAAATATTAGGAAATAGAATATAACCCACACTATAGAATAATGCAATAGAGAATAGTACAATTATAATTTTTCTATATTTAAAATATAAGTATGCTAAACAACTACTTATGGGTATAAAAAAAAGATATAAAATAGTTCTCGAATATTCACTATAACCTATAGAAATAAACAAAAGAATAGATAGAAAGGGGACAATTAGCAAACCTATATATTTAAAATACTCCTCTTTATCTACTTTTTTAAAAATGAATAAAGAAATCATAAATACGGATGACAATGTAAAAATCAGCATCAAAGAATGGTCACCATAAGTTATAGTTCCAAAAATCGTGTAGAGTAAAATAATCACAATAGACAAAAAAAATTGTTTTAATTTCATAACAACTAATTATTTTTTAATATTCCAGCAATAAATCATTAAAACAATATTTAGAAATCATGTTTTACTATTAAAATATGATTTCTAAATATTGATAACTACTTCTCTTGTAAACCCTTTTTTATGGCTTAATACCTAATGAATCTTTTGGAAACGTAGGTAAGGCAGGTGTAGGTTCTGTTAAATCAAACACTCGACCTGTACATGGAAAAGCCCACATAAAGCCACAACCTGATGTTGTCTCTTCACAATTTGTTGTATAACCTCCAACTGTACTATCACAAGTCCAACTACAATTACACTTTTTTTTCTTACTCGTTTTAGTACTTGATCTATCAGCTTCCATAGTCCTGTTGCTAATAACAGTTCTGAAAGTATTTATTATTTCATTAGATATTTTTTCGTCATCATGAAATCTACCCTCGTATTTATAATCTTCTAATTCAGCAAACATTCTAATAAAATCTTGTTTTGGCGTAATTTTGGCTAATTGTATCGCTAATTCTGGTATTTTATTAGGTTTATCATCTGCCATATTTACCAATTCAACTTTAAGTTGTTTTAAAATTGCTACATGTTCATCTGGTAATTTTTGAGTAAGTAACTGATTAATTTTATCATTCCAGAGAGCATATTTATTTTTAGTTTCTAATTCATAGAAATTGTTTTTAACTTCATCGAAATTTTTCCCTTCAAGAAAATCTTTTCTCAAATTAGAATCAATCGAAGTCTCTTTAAATCTCTCGTCAGAAGTACTTGAACACGCAACAAAAATTGTCCCTACTATAAACAACAACACACATAATAATAAATATAGTTTTAAATTTTTAACACAACGAATTCCAACATTTTTCATAAAGTAAAGTTTTAAAATATTAATAATTGATGTAAAAATATTAACAATACTTTTCTTTATCTATTTTTATCGTAAGAAATTTCAGTAAATATTTGCTATTTTTGAACATTAAAATAATAAAATTTATGAGCATAGGAACAAAAATTAGAAAACTAAGGTATCAAAATAACAAGATGAGTCAAGAAGAACTAGCATACAAAGTGGGTATTGCACAAACTTCTATATCTAATATTGAAGCTGATAAAAATATTCCTGATTTTTTATTAATGGAGAAAATCTGCAACCTTTTTGGTGTTAACCTAAATTATTTTTTAGAGAATAATGAGAACTATACTTTCTCACAAAATGATAATAATAATACAATGATTGGAAAAATAGAAAACTTAGGCAATACTGTTCCAGAAGGAATTTTAGAGAATATTATCCGAAGAATTACAAATTTGGAAAAAACATTATCAAAACCGTCTGAATAAAATTAAAACTGATAGATTTTCCAGGGCGTTACACAATAATCTAATTGTATATCCAATTCAAAAATATCTTCTATTTTAGTTTCTGCTTTAAAAAAAGAAAGACCAATTTTTATGGTTTCGGGTTTACATTCGGATAAAAATTTATCATAAAAACCTTTTCCGTAGCCTACTCTATTTCCTAAGAGATCAAAAGCCAAAAGCGGTACAAAAACTACTTCTATAGTTTCTGACGGAACAGGCAAACCATTTATTGGCTCAGGTATGCTATACTCATTTTTCTTTATTTTAGTATTATCTGTCAATAAAAAATGAGTCATTTTTCGGGTTTCAAAATCACTTTTCGAGATTACAATTTCCTTATCTTTTCCGGAAAGCAAATGCAAAATATATTCGGTATCGACTTCTTTTTGTTCTTCGATAGGCAAAAAAACATGAAAATATGTTTTCTCCCAAATAGGCAATTGCAGCACCTGATTGGCTATTGCAAGGCTCAGTTCTTCGACTTGATCGGGAGTAAGATTCTTGCGAAGGTTTTTGTAATAGAGACGCAGCTCTTTTTTACTCGTTGGCATTGGTTGCAGTGGTATAAGACATGTGATAAATAGCGTCGCCTTCGTAGACAATAGGCGAATGATTGGCATTGATAATAAAACCGTCGTGAGGGGCTTTTACTTTTCGCTCAAATTTACCAAACGGATCTGTAATCGTGGCGAGAATAGTTCCTTTTTGAACATATTTTGCAATAAAACCATAATCATGAAGCAAGCCAGAACATTTGGCACGCAACCAAACTGAATTTTTTATATAAATAGTGGCCGTTTCTATAGGATCTACCATTTGATTGGCATCTAACATATTCAAATGAGCGAGCAGACGTTTGGCTCCTTTCACTCCTTCATTAGCGACCTCATTATTGATGTCTATTGATTTTCCTCCTTCAAAAAGAAGCATTTTTACATTTGCTTTTTCGCAGGTATTCCTGAAGGAGCCCGAAATGTTTTTTGAATACAAGGTAAACGGCGCATTAAAAACATCGGCCAAAAGTTTTAAGTCGGGATTATTTTCTGAAATTCGAATTTGTGGCGCATTAAAACGGCTTGCTCCACCCGCATGAAAATCGATCGCATAGTCAATAATCGGCAAAACTTCTTCGACGATATGATAAGCAAATCTGCTGGCCAAAGAACCTTTTTTACTTCCGGGAAAAACACGATTTAAATCTCGGCCATCAGGAAACTCGCGAGATTTATTGACAAAACCATACATATTAATGACCGGAATACAAATAATAGTGCCTCTCGAAGGTCTGTTTATTTTTTTGCTAATGATCTGACGCACGATTTCGACACCATTTATTTCATCACCATGAATACCTGCTGAAAATAAAACTACTGGACCATCAATCTTAGAACGCCGAACAATCACTGGAATATTAAGCTTTGTAGTGGTATGCAAACGAGCAATTTCGACATTTATCGTCCTGTTTTCTCCGGGTAAAATAGACTCCCCAAAAATGAGCATGGTTTTACTATCTTTCATAAGCAGATACTATTTGTATGGTATTGAAACATGAAATTTGCATATCGTATTGAAGTTTTATGACCCAAGAAGGGACACGCCTATTTCATATCGAAATATAAAATTCTAAATATAGAAATTATTATTTGGATTTTGTAAATTTGAAACTAATTCAATGTTAAACTCCCCACAATAATTGGAGTTCACTATTTCAAGTATTTTCAGCACTAAAACGAATGCAAAATCCATCTTTAGAATTACAAATTCAGACCTTGCCAGACAATCCTGGTGTGTACCAATATTATGACAAAGATGGCAAAATATTGTATGTTGGCAAAGCCAAAAATTTAAAGAAAAGAGTTTCTTCTTACTTCAACAAAATTCATGATACAGCCAAAACCAATGTGCTGGTAAAAAAAATCATTACCATAAAACACATTGTGGTTCCCACAGAAACCGATGCGCTTTTATTAGAAAATAACTTAATCAAAACCCTGCAGCCACGATATAATGTGCTGTTGCGCGACGACAAAAGTTATCCTTGGCTTTGTATTAAAAAAGAACCTTTTTCGAGAATATTTTCGACTCGAAGAATGATCAAAGACGGCTCGGAATATTTTGGCCCTTATACGAGTTTCAAAACAGTTCATACTATTTTAGATTTAATCAAAGAATTGTATCCGTTGCGAACCTGTAATTATGATTTGAATGCATCCAATATCAATTCGGGCAAATTTAAAGTTTGTCTCGAATATCATATTGGCAATTGCAAAGGACCGTGTGAAGGTCTAGAATCACTGGAAGATTATCAAAAACAAGTAGATGCGATCCGCGAAATTCTGAAAGGAAATTTTAAGGAAAGCATGAAAGATTTTAAGCGTTTGATGCTGCAATACGCTCAAGATTTACACTTTGAAGAAGCACAAAAAATAAAAGAAAAGATAGAGGTTCTGGAGAATTATCAGTCGCGTTCTACGATTGTCAATCCAAAAATCACCAATATTGATGTTTTCTCGATAATCTCTGACGAAAGTGCCGCGTATGTCAATTTTCTTCAAATTTCGCATGGATCGATCATTCGGTCACACACTTTAGAAATCAAGAAAAAGCTGGATGAAACAGATGAGGAACTGCTGGAACTGGCAATTGTCGAGCTTCGTGAGCGTTTTCATTTATTATCAAAAGAAATTATTGTTCCGTTTGAAATTGATTTAGGTGAAAACATCAAAGTTACGGTTCCACAACTTGGAGATAAAAAGCAAATTCTGGATTTATCCATTCGAAATGCCAAATTTTACAGAATCGAGCAACTCAAACAATTGCAAATTGTAGATCCTGACCGCCACACAAATCGCATCATGGCGCAAATGCAAAAAGATTTACGTTTACCTGTTGAGCCTCGCCATATCGAATGTTTTGACAACTCCAACATTCAGGGAACCAATCCCGTTGCGGCCTGCGTAGTTTTTAAAGACGGTAAAGCGAGCAAAAAAGATTACCGCCATTTTAATGTAAAAACCGTTGAAGGACCTGATGACTTTGCATCGATGACCGAAATTGTCTATCGTCGTTACAAGAGATTACTGGACGAAAACGAACCTTTGCCACAACTGATTATTATTGATGGTGGAAAAGGACAATTGTCTGCGGCCTTAAAAAGTATTGACGAATTGGGATTGCGAGGAAAAATTGCCATAATAGGAATCGCAAAACGTCTGGAAGAACTATTTTATCCCGGAGATTCGATTCCGCTTTACCTTGATAAAAAATCTGAAACATTGAAAGTTATTCAGCAATTGCGAAACGAAGCACACCGATTTGGAATTACTTTTCATCGTGACAAACGCAGCAAAGCAGCACTAAATTCCTCGGTAGAAAGTATTCCGGGCATTGGCGAAAAAACAATGGTTACGTTGATACAACATTTTAAAAGTGTAAAAAGATTAAAGTTAGCAACAGAAAAAGAGATTTCAGACGTTATTGGAGTATCAAAAGCTAAAAAAATCACCCTTTTTTACCATAACAGTCAACCGTAACCAAATGAAAATTGTACTTTTCTTAATCATCGCCTTATTTTCATACCAAAGTTACAGCCAAAAAAACATTGAATTTTATCTAAAGGATCAAACGCAAATAAAAATAAAGGCAATAAATAATTTTGAAAAATTAGAAATTTCGAATAGTAAGAATGATAAAACACAGATTATAAACAATCTCGAAGAATCTTTAACCGAAAAAGAAACAAATTTTATCATCGAAGATTACAATTTTGATGGTTTTAAAGATTTTGCAATTTATCGTCTTGATGACGGAATGGGCGTTTACTCGATTTACCAAATCTTTATTTATAATCAGAAAAATCAAGCGTTTGCAAAATTAAAAATACCTTCAAATTGTGATCCCAAATGTGATGAATTTTGTGATGTTCAAATAAACAAAAAACAGAAAACATTTGAGTCCAGTTGTCGCGGTGGCGCACAATGGCACACTAATGTTTGGAAATTTGACAAAAACAACAACCTATTATTATTAAATAAATAATGTTATTAATACAAGAATGATTTATATAGTTCAATAATATTTCCGACTTTTACAAAACCAACCCGTTTTTTTCTATGTACCAAAATTTGCCATACCAATTAGATACTTGTTCAAAAGGCTTTTTTCGCAAACCTAAAAAAGAGGCTTCTTGGCTGGCGGTACTTCTAAAAGAAAAAATATCATATTTTCAGACCCTTTTTTCTCTTTCTATTTGTAACCTGGGGCTGATTCTTTTTTACGTCATTTTTTTTAATTCTCAAAAAACATTTTCGCAAGAAGTAAAGCAAGATACCGTAAAAAGAAAAAAAATCGGACTTGTATTAAGCGGTGGAGGAGCCAAAGGATTTGCACATATTGGTGTTTTGAAAGTCCTTGAAGAAGCTGGAATTAAAATTGATTTTATTGGCGGGACAAGTATGGGTGCCATAATTGGAGGCCTTTATGCCTCTGGTTACAATGCAACACAAATTGATTCTATTTTTCAACAAACCAATTTTGATGAATTGATAAACGATTATATTCCGCGATCTTCAAAAAACTTTTATGGCAAAAGAAACGACGAATTATATGCGTTGGTTTTACCTTTTAACAAATTGAGAGTAGGAATTCCTGAAGCACTTTCAAAAGGAATGTACAACTATAATTTATTGACCAGCCTTACCAGAAATGTGCGTCATGTTCGTGATTTTAATAAATTGCCCATACCCTTTTTATGCATTGGTACCAATATCGAAACAGGTGAGGAAGTGTTGCTAGACAAAGGAAATTTGGTTCAGGCAATGATGGCCAGTGCTGCATTTCCCTCTTTATTTTCACCTGTAGAAATAGATGGTAAATTATTAGTTGACGGTGGTGTGATCAATAATTACCCCATAAAAGAAGTTCGGGAGTTAGGTGCCGATATCATCATTGGTGTCGATGTACAAGACGACTTGCTGGATCGAAAAAGCTTGAAAAATGCTACCCGAATATTGGTTCAGATTTCGAATCTTCATTCTATAGAAAAGATGAAAAGGAAGATTAAAAACACTGATCTGTATATAAAACCAGACATTCGCAATTATGGTGTAATCTCTTTTGATAAAGGTACCGAAATCATCCGAAAAGGAGAAGAAGCTGCTTTTAGCATTTATGAAAAAATCGATTCTTTGGCCGATAAGCAAAATTTGTATAGAAAGCCAAAACTTCAAATAAGCTCTGATACCTTACACATAGGAAAAATCAACAGCAATAAGCTCGAAAATTTTACAAAAGAATACATCAACAGTAAGCTTCGTTTTAAACCTGGAAGCACAATTACTTATGAAGATTTGCGAGTAGGAATGAACAATATAAATTCTACGCAAAACTTTAGTGCTATGTTGTATCGTCTGGATCCGAATGGAGAAAAAGATGATCTAAATTTACAATTAACAGAAAACCCTACTCAAACCTACCTGAAATTAGGCCTTCATTATGACGGACTTTACAAAAGCGCCATTTTATTGAATCTTACACATAAGAAAACATTCTTAAAAAATGACAACACTTCGCTGGATATAATTTTAGGAGATAATTTTAGATACGATTTAAATTATTACGTCGAAAATGGTTTCAATATAAGTTTTGGTTTTCGCTCACGACTCAATCAATTCAACAGAAATGTGGTTAAGAGTATCAGTAATATCGGGGTTGATAATCCTAGCATCAACTTGATCAATGTTGACTTTCTGGACGTTTCGAATCAGGCGTATTTTCAAACTATTTTTGTTCAGAAATTTTTAATGGGTGGTGGAGTCGAATACAAATTCTTAAACATAAAATCGCCCACAATTGCGACAACCGCTCCCAAAATTGATGAAAGTACTTATTTAAGTCTTTTTGGGTATTTAAAATACGATTCTTTCGACAATAAAAGCTTCCCAAGTACAGGCTGGTATGGTTCTGGCGATATACAGACATATTTGGCTTCATCAAATTATACAGGACTTTTTAATCCTTTTACCACTGCCAGAGCAGAAGCTGGTTTTGCCAGAACACTTTTCAAAAATGCTACTGTAAAATTTCAGACCGAAGCTGGGCTATCAATTGGAGGCGACAGTGTTCCTTTTTTCGATTTTATTTTAGGAGGATACGGTTATAATAAAATCAATAATTTTAATTATTTCTACGGATACGACTTCTTAAGTATTGCCGCAGACAGCTATATCAAAACCACAATTACGCTGGATTATGAAATTCTGAAAAAAAATCACATAAACTTTTCTGCTAATTTCGCCAACTTGGGCGACGGGCTTTTTAGAACCGTAGACTGGATTTCGATGCCCAAATACACAGGTTATGCGGTAGGTTACGGATTGGAAACTATTATCGGCCCTATTGAGATCAAGCATTCATGGTCTCCAGAAACACCAAAAGGATACACGTGGTTTAGCATAGGATTTTTGTTTTAATTTGTAATTTAAATCAATAAAAATTACGATATTTGTTGTAATGAAAACAAAATGGACAGGTTTATTAGAGTATCTTCAATTCCTCATCAAGAGAAATCCTGAGTAAACTATCGAATTGAGATAATTAGACAATTAGAAAATAATCTAGTTATCTGTTCTTGCAATTCTTATTTTCTACTAAGTTAATTTACAAATTATCTAATTGAAAAGCCATGCCATTATATCACAAACTTGGAGACTTTCCTCAAAAAAGACACACACAATTCGAAAAGCCAAACGGTGGTTTTTATTATGAACAATTATTTGGCACCGAAGGTTTCCACGGACATTCATCGCTGTCTTATCATGTTCATAGACCTACACAGGTAAAAGAAATTTTAAAATCATATTCGGTTGAGCCCAAAATAGCAATTGGCAAAAATATAAAATCATTGTTATTAAAAGGTTTCGAATTACGACCTGAAAACGATTTTCTCGACTCCCGCAAAGCCATGTTAGTCAATAAAGACTGTATTATTGGTTTGGCTGCTCCCAAAGAATCACTACGCAATTATTTTTACAAAAATGCCGATGCAGACGAAATGATTTTCATCCATAAAGGAAAAGGAAAACTGCGTACGATGCTGGGCAATATTCCTTTTGAATACGGTGATTACCTCATTATTCCACGTGGCATTATTTACCAAATAGATTTTGAAACAACCGAAAACCGACTGTTTTACGTAGAATCTTTCGCCCCTTTTTACACACCAAAACGTTATAAAAACCAATCTGGTCAGCATTTAGAGCATTCGCCGTTTTGCGAGCGCGATTTTATTTTGCCAAATGAACTGGAAACGCATGACGAAAAAGGAGATTTTTTAATCAAAATTAAAAAAGAAGGCATGATTCACGAAGTCGTTTATGCTACACATCCTTTTGATGTTGTGGGTTGGGACGGCTACAACTTTCCTTACGGATTCTCGATTCATAATTTTGAACCAATAACCGGACGCGTGCATCAACCGCCACCGGTGCATCAAACTTTCGAGACGGCTACTTTTGTCGTTTGCTCGTTCTGCCCAAGACTTTACGATTATCATCCAAAGGCAATTCCGGCACCTTATAATCACAGCAATATCGATTCAGACGAAGTTTTATATTATGTCGATGGCGATTTTATGAGCCGTAATAATATTGAGCAAGGTCATATCACTTTACACCCAAAAGGCATTCCGCATGGTCCAGCACCCGGCGCTATGGAGCGCAGTATTGGCCATAAAGAAACGCAAGAATTGGCCGTTATGGTTGATACTTTCAGACCCTTAATGGTTACCGAAGAAGCGATGGGTCTTGACGATGGGCAATATTATAAATCTTGGTGTGAATAGTCATTGCGAGGAACGAAGCAATCTTACTACGTATTTCAAATACTATTAAGGAGCTGTTTCCTGCTATCATTCCAATCTTTTTTATTGCAGAAAAAGCAACAAAAAAGGATTTTCCCTTCTATCAGGGCTAAAAATCAAAATTCAAAAACAACACTTCGGTTCCTCGATTAAACGATGCACCGATTAAACAAATAAACACAATGAGCAAAGAAGTAAAATCAGTAGAATACGGATTAGAGAAAATCTTCGAAGGAGCGCAGGATTTCCTTCCATTATTAGGAACTGACTATGTAGAATTTTACGTAGGAAATGCAAAACAGTCGGCACATTATTATAAAACAGCCTTCGGATACCAATCTTTAGCCTACGCAGGACTGGAAACCGGAGTAAGAGACAAAGCCTCTTATGTTTTAAAACAAGACAAAATCAGAATTGTACTTACTACGCCATTAACGCAAGATTCGCCCATTCATGCCCATCTTCAAAAACATGGCGATGGCGTAAAAGTCGCTGCACTTTGGGTAGAAGATGCTACAATCGCTTATGAAGAAACCATGAAACGTGGCGCACGTTCTTTTATGGAGCCAACAGTAGAAAAAGATGAATTTGGAGAAGTGATTCGTTCTGGAATTTACACGTACGGAGAAACCGTTCATATTTTTGTAGAAAGAAAAAATTACAACGGAGTATTTCTTCCAGGCTATAAAGAGTGGAAATCCGACTACAATCCTGAACCAACGGGATTAAAATACATCGATCACATGGTAGGAAATGTGGGCTGGAACGAGATGAATACTTGGGTAAAATTCTACGAAGAAGTAATGGGGTTTGTTAATTTCCTGTCTTTTGATGACAAGCAAATCAATACCGAATACTCTGCTTTGATGAGTAAAGTAATGTCTAACGGCAATGGAAGAATAAAATTCCCAATTAATGAGCCGGCCGAAGGAAAGAAGAAATCACAAATCGAAGAATATTTGGATTTTTACGGCGGTCCCGGAATTCAGCATATCGCCATCGCTACAGACGATATCATCAAAACGGTATCTGAATTAAAAGCTCGCGGAGTTGAGTTTTTATCAGCACCGCCTCATACTTACTATCAGGCAATTCCGGAGAGATTAGGCGCTCACATGGAGATGATGAAAGAAGACATTAACGAAATCGAAAAATTAGCCATCATGGTCGATGCTGATGAAGATGGTTATTTATTGCAAATTTTCACCAAGCCTGTTCAAGACAGACCAACACTATTTTTTGAAATCATACAAAGAATGGGAGCCAAAGGTTTTGGTGCAGGAAATTTTAAAGCCCTTTTTGAATCAATTGAGAGAGAACAAGAATTGAGAGGAACCTTGTAAAATTGCATATTTATTACATTATGTAAAAAAATCCTCTGTAAATTGATGATTTTAATGCAAAAGTTATGTTAAACTCACTTTTTGCTATTTATTTTATAAACTTTGTATCTACCTTTGCACTCGCAAATCAGGAAGGGGTGGTTTCCTTCCGAATTGATATAAATTTTCATAATTTATAGTTTTTTGGTTAGTTAATAGCATAAAAACTCAGTCATTTACTTGACTGAGTTTTTTTGTTTTGGTACATTTGGAATAGAATTTGCATTTAATTATCTTTAATAACTAAATGTAAAAAATGTACTATGAAAAAATTAGTCCTACTCATATTTGTTCTCACCACTTTTGCTTTCGATACTCAAAGGGAAGATGCCTTTGATACGGGAGAATATTTTAAATTTAGAATTCACTACGGAATTGTAAATGCCGGTTACGCCACATTAGAAGTAAAAGACGCCACAATAAGCAACAAAAAAGTTTTTCATGCCGTGGGAAAAGGCTACACAACAGGTATGTCAAAATTTTTCTTTAAGGTCGAAGATCTCTACGAAAGCTACTTTGACAAAGAAACCGGAAATCCGTATCGCTACATTCGAAAAATTGACGAAGGCGGTTATACTAAAAACCAGGAAGGTATTTTTAATCAAAAAGAAAATAGAATTTTGGTTAAAGATTATAAACACAAATCTGAAAAAACACTTGTTATTAATAATGATGAAGTTCAGGACATCGTTTCTTCTTTTTATTATTTAAGAAATCATCCGAATATTGATAAATTAAAATCAGGTGAATCTATCGGAATCGATATGTTCTTTGACGATGAAATCACAAAATTTAAGTTAAAATACATAGGGCGTCAAGATATTACAAGTAAATTTGGAACCGTTTCCTGCATGGTCTTCAAACCACTTGTACAAACAGGACGTGTTTTTAAGGAAAAAGAAAGTTTAACACTTTGGATTTCAGACGACAACAACAAAGTCCCGATTAGAATAAAAGCAGATTTGGCCGTAGGATCACTTAAAGCAGATCTGGACGAATACAAAGGATTAAAAAATCCATTTAAAGTAAAAAAATAATGAATACCACAGCGGATCGATCAGCCTCAATTTTAGAAGAAATTGACCAGAAATACAAATCATTAAACCAAAAAACTGAAGTCCAGCTTGAAGGTTTACTTTGGTCAAAACCGATTACTTACTGGGATTACATACAGACTGACGCTCTTTTAAACCTTCAAATACAACGCACTACACTTCCTGACGAAATGGTTTTTATCATGTACCATCAGGTAAACGAATTGATCTTTAAAATGATTCTGTGGGAAATTGAGCAAATTGCTGAAAACCAAAATATTCAGGTTGCTTTTTTTAGCGAAAGATTATCAAGAATCACGCGTTATTTTGATATGCTGACCAATTCGTTCAGCATCATGGAAAACGGAATGGAAGTGGATCAATACATGAAATTTAGAAACACACTGACTCCCGCAAGTGGTTTTCAAAGTGCACAATACCGACTGATTGAATTTGCTTCTACAGACGCCATCAATCTTACCGACAGAAGATACAAAGATTCTTTTGACGAAAATACCGATCTAGAAACTACTTTCGAGCATTTGTATTGGCAAGCTGCAGGAAAAGATTATCAAACAGGTCAAAAATCTTATTTATTGTCAGAGTTTGAAAACAAATACAAAAAGCTGTTTCTAGAACAAATGACCGAATTTAAAACCAAAAATATTTGGCAAAAATTCACACAATTACCACTTGAGGACCAACAAAATCAGGAATTAGTAAAAGCGATGCGTCATTATGATCACACCGTAAACATTACCTGGGTGATGCAGCACCTAAACACTGCAAGAAAATACATCTTAGAAAGCGGAAAAGGAAACGGCGAAGCGACTGGCGGAAGTGACTGGCAAAAATATATGCATCCTAAATACCAAAGACGCATCTTTTTTCCTAAATTGTGGACCGAAGAGGAATTGACCAATTGGGGAAATGAATCGGGAGTTTAATTTTAAAAAGTAGAAGTTTGAAAAAGGTATTCGTCATCATAATAGTGTTATTTTCTATTGTTTCATGTAATAAAACCGATCAAAAAGTAGCCGCTAAAATTAGCCAGCCAAAGTCTAAAAAAATAGAATTTGGTTTTAATTACGCAGATTTTAATGTCGTTCAGGACACCATCAAAAAAGGAGATTCTTTTGGAACCATCATTCAAAGTCAGAATATTGGCGATAAAAAAGTCTACGATATTGTGGCTCAGGTAAAAGATACTTTTGATGTAAGAAGCATTCGATACAACAAACCCTACACGATTCTTCGCTCAAAAAACAAAACCAACAAACTGGAATACTTCATTTATCAGCCTGATGCTTTAACGTATTATGTTATTAATTTTAAAGACAGTATTGCCACTTCTTTCAAAAAAATAAAACCGGTTACACTAAAGCGAAAAATAATCGGAGGCGTTCTAAAAAGCTCTCTTTCTGAAACTTTAGGAAACGAAAGTGTAGAGGCTGCGCTGGCCAACAGAATCACAAAAGTATTTTCGTGGTCAATAGATTTCTTTAAACTAAAAAAAGGCGATCGTTACGGACTCATTTTTACCGAACGTTTTATAAATGGCAAAACATACGATGGTGTCGAAGATTTGCAAGCTGCTTTTTTTGAATACAAAGGGAAAATTATTTATGCCTTCCCGTTTGAAAAAGATTCACTTTCCGGAAAAATCGAATATTATGACGATGAGGGAAAAACACTGAAAAACTTTTTCTTAAAAACGCCTATCAAATTCAGCCGCATTACTTCTCGATTTACGATGAATCGTTTTCACCCGGTGCAACACAGATGGAAAGCGCACAAAGGAACCGATTATGCCGCCCCAAGAGGAACTCCAATTTCTACAACGGCTTCCGGAGTTGTCGAGCAAACAGGTTATACCGCCGGAAACGGAAACTTTGTAAAAGTAAAACATAACGGCACCTACTCTACCCAATATTTGCACATGTCAAGAATTTTGGTTCGTCGCGGTCAACGGGTGACCCAAGGACAAAAAATAGGTTTGGTAGGAAGCACAGGATTGGCTTCAGGACCCCATGTTTGTTATCGCTTCTGGAAAAACGGCATGCAGGTTGATGCACTTCGTCTTAACTTACCAACTGGAGAATCTTTGACAGGAAATGCAAAAGAGCGTTTCTTAAAACAAATGGAACCTTTGAAAAGAGAGCTGGACAGCATTGGAAATTTATAATACTTTAAAATTTAGTGTTTTTTGTTTAAATTTAATTTAAAAAGACAAAAATAAACATGGAAAATGCAAGGATTGAAGCAATTTACAACGAAACTTTTTCAGGTTTAAAATTATTTTACAGAGACACCAATCTTCCTGAAAATTTAATTTCAAATTATAAAATCGGGCAAATAATCAAAGAAAGAGGTTTTACCGACATGACTTTTATTGGTGGCGGACTTTCAGGTAATTTTAGATATTTGATTGCCAGTGCTGATGCCAAAGATTTATCAAAATTTGATCCTGATGCGTCAAAAACAGGACATTATCTATTGGCTTCGGATGCATATTTTAAAGTACTAGATATTCAGCAAGCGGAAAATAAAACCCAAGTTTTTCTTTTAAATATTCCAGATAATGCTGTTTCGCTGTTTAAAAATTCAATTTCAAATATTGAAGAAGAAATAATCGAAAAGGCCCAACAGCGTTTTAAAGACAAAATCAATTTAGATTTAATTCCAGAATTACAAACAGAAGACTGGATCGAAAGAACAAGACTTCCAATTGGGATGAGCATTGAGGGCGAAATGTTTTTTAATGACTCCGAAATAAACGAATCTCCACAAGAAATAGCAATCAACAAAAACACTAAAAAGATTGAAATTAAAAAACCTTGGTGGAAAATTTGGTAATAAAAATTAAAAAAAGACCCTTTAGATTTTATCAGTAGTAGAGAAGCCATATCATTCATAAAACGTTTTCGTAACTAATTGTTATATAATTGCGAAGCTTAAAAGTATTAAAAGTAATTTGAGTATTTTTGTGTTTCAAAAAACAATATTACAATTTATATAAAAATGGCTTTAAACACAACCAACCCAACCGGGACTGAAGCGTGGAAAAATCTACAAAACCACTATAACGCAATTCATAACACCACATTACAAGAATTATTTCAGCAAGACACAGCTCGTGCAGAAAAATTTAACTTGCAATGGAATGACTTTTTGCTTGATTATTCTAAAAATAACATCACCCAGCAAACTATTTCGCTTTTATTAGAATTGGCAAATTCAATTGGATTGAAAGATGCAATTAATCAATATTTTGGTGGAGAAATCATCAATCAAACTGAGAATAGAGCCGTTTTGCATACTGCTCTGCGTGCGCCAGAATCTGCTGTTATAAAAGTAGATGGAGAAAATGTGATTCCGGAAGTTTATGAGGTAAAAAATAAAATTAAAAACTTCACGCATGAAGTTGTCTCAGGCGAAAGAAAAGGTTTTACCGGAAAAGCGTTTACAGATGTTGTTAATATTGGCATTGGAGGTTCTGACTTAGGACCAGTTATGGCTGTTGAAGCATTGCAGTTTTACAAAAATCATCTGAATATTCATTTTGTTTCAAATGTAGATGGAGACCACGTCAACGAAGTCATAAAAAAGCTAAATCCAGAAACAACATTATTTGTAATAGTTTCTAAAACTTTTACAACACAAGAAACACTAACCAATTCTGAAACCATTAAAGAATGGTTTTTACAATCGGCTTCGCAGAAAGATATTGCCAAACATTTTGTAGCAGTTTCAACAAATATTCAAAAAGTAACAGAATTTGGTATTGATCCTGCAAATGTCTTCCCAATGTGGGATTGGGTTGGCGGAAGATTTTCTTTGTGGAGTGCAGTTGGTTTAAGTATTAGTCTGGCAGTTGGTTTTGAGCATTATAATGAATTATTGAAAGGGGCCAACGAAATGGATGAGCATTTTAAATCATCTGAATTTGATCAAAACATCCCTGTAATTTTAGCTTTGCTAAGTATTTGGTACAATAATTTTTATGGCGCAGAAAGCGAAGCTTTGATTCCGTACACACAATATTTACAAAAATTAGCTCCTTATTTGCAGCAAGCTACAATGGAAAGTAATGGAAAAAGCGTTGGTCGCGACGGGAAACCTGTTAACTATCAGACTGGGACAATTATTTGGGGAGAGCCCGGAACTAACTCGCAACATGCTTTTTTTCAATTGATACACCAAGGGACAAAATTAATTCCGACAGATTTCATAGGCTTTATAACACCTTTATACGGAAATCAAGATCATCATGACAAATTAATGTCGAACTTTTTTGCGCAGACAGAAGCTTTGATGACTGGAAAAACGGAAGCGCAAGTTCAGAGTGAATTTAACAAACAAGGCCTTTCGGCAGAAAAAGCATCTTATTTACTACCTTTTAAAGTTTTTACAGGCAATAAGCCAACCAATACTATTTTAATTCAGAAATTAACTCCAAAAACTCTGGGCTCATTAATTGCTTTATACGAACACAAAATTTTTGTGCAGGGCGTAATTTGGAACATTTTTAGTTTTGATCAATGGGGAGTAGAATTAGGAAAACAATTGGCTAATTCTATCCTAGAAGAAATCAATACAAAAACAGTTAAAAATCATGATAGTTCGACTTCATTTTTGTTGAATCATTTTTTAAAAAATAAATAAAAAGCAGAGAAAAGTTTTCTTAACAAATTGAAACGCCTTAATTTAACAATAATTAAGGCGTTTTTTTGTACAAATTGACCAATTTAAGATTAGAAAGCACCCTTGTTTGCATGTTTCGACTGACAACACCACCACTATACTTATTATTTTAACAAAATATACAGCCCCAAACCTAGAAAACAAACGTTTTATTTAATAAAAATTGAAAAAGTCATTTAAATCTGCAACACAAGTCCTAAATCGAAACTTTCTTAACATTTCGATAACATTAACTGATTTAATTGTTATAATTTTGCCAAAAACAAATAACAAAAAACAGATGAAAAAATTGTCAAAGTTTCTCTTAATGCTTTTAGCATTTATTTATGCCGGAGATATTTATGCGCAAGGTAACACAACCTCTTCTATTGGAGGTAATGTTTATGATAATGCTTCACAATCTTTACCTGGAGCAACTATCCTTGCAGTGCACACACCATCGGGTACTCGTTACACTGCATCAACAGATTATACAGGTAACTTTAGAATCTCAAACATGAGAGTTGGAGGCCCATATAGGATTGTTATTACTTTTATAGGATTTAAGTCTTTTGAAGATAATGATGTATATCTTCAATTAGGAGATTCGAAAGATTTTAAAGTAATATTGCAAGAAGAGTCAAACGAATTGCAAGAAGTTGTAGTAAAAACTACAAGAGACAACACTTTTAATTCACAAAGAACTGGAGCTCAAACTGTAATCAATTCAGACAAAATTAAAGCATTACCATCTTTGTCACGAAATATATCAGATTTTGCAAGATTAACTCCATCAGCTCAATTAAGAGGAGATGATGTATTGTCAATTGGAGGTCAAAATAACAGATTTAATGCAATTTATATTGACGGAGCTGTAAGTAATGATGTGTTTGGATTAGCATCGAATGGAACAAATGGAGGACAAACAGGAGTTAGCCCTATCTCTATTGATGCAATCGAGCAATTTCAAGTAAGTGTTGCTCCTTATGATGTAAAACTTTCTGGTTTTGCAGGTGGAGCAATTAGTGCAATTACCCGCTCAGGAACAAATAATTTTGAAGGTTCGGCTTATTTCTTCAATAGAAGTGAATCTTTGGCTGGAAAAACGCCACCTTCATTAGCAGGAACAAATGGAAGACAAAAACTAGCCGACTTTTCTGCGCAAACTTATGGCGTACGTGCAGGTGGAGCTATAGTAGAAGACAAATTATTTTACTTTATCAACTACGAACGTCAGGATAACGAAACTCCACAACCTTTTGATTTGTCAACTTATACAGGTTTGTCAGGTGGAAGAATAGGAGAATTAAGAGCTAAATTAGCTACTTACGGTTACGACCCGGGTTCATTCGATAATAATGTTAGAACTCTTGTGAGCGATAAGTTAATCGCTAAAATAGACTGGAACATAAATGATAATCACAAATTATCTTTAAAACACAGTTATGTAAAAGCAGAGAATTTTTCACCAAGCAGATCTTCTGCTACTTCAATAAGTTTTATTAACGGAAGTCAATTGTTTAATTCTACAACAAATTCTACAGCATTAGAATTAAACTCAAGATTTGGAAATAAATTTTCTAATAATTTAGTAGTTGCATACACTGACGTTCTTGACGATAGAGATGCTTCAGGAGATCCTTTTCCATCTGTTCAGATTTTTGATGGTTCTACCCAAAGTATCTTTTTTGGAGCTGAAGGATTTTCAACTGCAAATTTCTTAAGCCAAAAAACATTGACTATTTCTGATAATTTTGAAATCAATTCAGGAATCAATAAAATTACAATTGGTACGCACAATGAATTTTCACAATCAAAAAATGTATTCTTTGGAAATAATTTTGGGTCTTACAGATATGCTAACCTAGATGATTTCTTGAATGATGGAAAACCAAATAGATTTCAAATGAATTATTCTTTAATTGGTGGTGAAGGAGATGAATCTTTGGGAGCTGCTGAATTTGGAACAAAACAATTTGGATTTTATCTTCAAAATGAAATGAAAATAAGCAACGATTTCAAACTTTCTTATGGAGTTAGAGTTGACATCCCTGTTTGGGAAGATGGAATGGTTAATGATGACTTTAACAATAGAACTGCAGCGATTTTACAATCTGGAGGAAAAGACTTAAAAGGTGCACGTGTTGGTCAAGGAATTAAAAACACAGCACATGTTGCTCCGCGTTTAGGTTTTAATTATGATTTAAATGGAAAAAAATCTACTCAATTTAGAGGGGGTGTAGGTATCTTTACTTCGAGATTACCATTGGTATGGCCAGGAGGAACTTATAACAACAATGGCCTTACTCAAGGTGCAATTTCAATAACAAGCACGGCTCAAACACCAGTTTTTAATCCTAATCCAAGTGTTGGTAGCCAACTTCAACCACTTCCTGCATCATATCCTAGACCAGGTTCAGGAGGAAGAGGAGGAAATATAGATTTATTTGCTAGAGATTTCAAGCTTCCACAAGTATTTAAAGCAAGTTTTGCTGTTGATCAAAAATTACCATTTGGTTTAGTTTTGACATCTGAGATTACTTATAATGATAATATTAGTGCTGTTAAGTACGAGAATTTAAATATTGCAAATTCTTCAAGTAATTTAACAGGACCAGACAATAGACCTCGTTATAATGGAAATAGCAGATTAGACCCATCTTATTTAGGAGTTTATCTAGCTTCAAATACAAGTGAAGGTAAAGCATACAATCTTGCTTTTACATTAACTAAAAACTTCAGATCTGATTTTATTGATGGAAACATTTCGGGAACTTATTCTTATGGTAAATCAACTACAATAATGGATGCTACTTCTTCACAAAATAGTTCACAATGGAATAACACAGAGACTGTTAATGGAGCGAATTATTTAGGCCTTTCAAGATCTGACTTTGATCCAGGAAGAAGAATTGTATCTAATGGTAATGCAACATTCAAATGGAGTAATTTTACAAAATCAAGAATTGGTGTATTTTATGAAGGTGCTGAAGGAACTCCAATTAGTTATGTATATAATGATAGTGGTCGTTTATTGCAAGATACGTTCTCTAATTCAGCGTTAGTTTATGTTCCGGCAAATCAAAGCGAAATTAATTTAGTATCTACTTCAGCTAACCCAATGACTCCTCAGGCTCAATGGGATGCACTTAGCTCTTTCATTGAAGGAAATGAATATTTGAGAGGCAGAAAAGGTAACTATGCAGAACGTAATGCTGATCGTTTAAAAACATCTCATATTGTCGATTTGAAATTTGCTCAAGAATTTATCATCACAGTTGGTAAAAAGAAACATACTTTAGAATTTACAGCAGATATTTTTAACTTTACAAACCTTTTAAATAAAGATTGGGGTAAAAGATATTTTGCAACTAATGATCAAGTATTGTTACTTACGCAAGTTGGGTTCTTACCTAATTCAAATACTCCAACATTCAATTATAACCCAAATGTTGCTGCTTCTATCAATCAAGCAGATGACGTAGGTCTTAATTCATCAAGATGGCAAATGCAAACTGGTGTTCGTTACACGTTCAACTAGTATTATTTAGAAACTATATAAAAACCCTGATTTCAATCGAAATCAGGGTTTTTTCATTTCCTTTTTTGCTATATTTGTTTTAAACAAAATACTTATTTATGTATAATTTTATTCAAAAATTTCACTCAGGTTGGGCCTACTTGGCACTACTTTTATTATTGGTAGCGGTTGTAAATGCTATCATTGGAGTCACTTCTAAAAAAGAATTTACAGCAAAAGATCGCAAAATTGGCCTGTTTGCCTTGATTGCAATTCACATTCAACTCTTGGTTGGATTGATTCTTTACTTTGTATCTCCGCTTGGAAAAGCTGCTTTCGGACAAATGTCAAATGCTGCGCTGCGACTTACATCATTAGAGCATCCATTAATCAACCTCATCGCCATTACTTTGATTACTATTGGCTGGTCTCAACACAAAAAACTAATTAACAGCGAAGACAAATTCAAAAAATTCGCCATCTTTTACGGATTAGGCTTAGTTCTTATATTGATCAGATTACCTTGGAGCCTTTGGTTTCAAAAATAAAAAACTACCCATTATAGGTCTTTTTTTATACAGGCACGTTATTTGCATAAGTCCCCAAACTATGAAAAATAAAAATATATGACTAATAAAAAAACCATAATAGTCTCAATTGTTGCCCTTCTCTTTTTGAGCTGTAGCTTTACATACTTAATGAGTCAGGCAAAACCAATTGATCCCAAAATAACACAAGACACCTTAAAAACGCCAAAAGAGAAGATTGCTATACCTACAGAAAGTGATTCTCTTTTTTCGGTCGAAGGTTTAAAACTAAAGCCATACAAAAAAACGGCGCACGCATCCTACTATGCTGACCGATTTAATGGAAAAAAGACCGCAGATGGCAGTCGGTTTAATAATAATAAATATACTGCTGCACACAAAAAACTTCCTTTTGGAACAAGACTTAAAGTAACCAACGAGGCTAACGGGAAGTTTGTAATTGTAAAAATTACCGATCGTGGGCCTTTTGTAAAAACCCGAGAATTAGATTTGTCTAAAAGAGCTTTTATGGACATAACGACCAATAAAGCGCATGGCGCCATGAAAGTTACTATGGAAATAATAATGAATTAATAAATATCCGAAAGCCTAAACCAGCTTTCGGATATTCATTATAATTCCGGTATGAATACCTTCGTGATAATTATTAAAGCTCAATCCGTCCTCAACATTGCTTAGGGTAAAACCCATACTTGTTGTGTACACATTGTAGCTTACAAACAATTTATTATTAAAATCTACTTCTGTTTGCTCTGCAGTTTTAGAAAGTAAATCTCTAATTTCTGCCACTTCTTTCTGCGAAACATCACCCTCTGGTTTTGTTCCTTTTTTGTATTTTTCTATAAATTCATCCGAAACCAAAGTAGGTAAACCCGATAATTTATAGACCAAAACTTGCTGCGTAGCGACACAGTGACCAATGTTCCAGATTAAATTATTATTGAATCCGTTTGGGATTTTGTTGAGTTGCTCTAACGAATGACTATCGAGAACTTTTATCAAAATACTTCTAAGGGTTTTGTGTACTTCTAAAACTGACTTCATATTATATTTTTTTGTAAAAATAATCAAATTTAAGGTTCAAATGAATTTTCTTTGCATTCTAAAACATTCAAAACCATGAACAAAATATACTACTTAGCGTCTTGCGATACGTGCCGAAAAATTATCAAAAATCTTCCGAAAGATAATAATCTGGCCTTTCATGACATTAAACAAACCCCAATAACTCCTGCAGAACTTGACGAGATGTACCAGCTTGCGGGAAGTTACGAAGCATTGTTTAGTAAAAAAGCACAATTGTACAAGTCTATGGATTTGAAAAACAAAGCCCTGACTGAAGATGATTTTAGAAAATACATTTTGGAACATTATACTTTTTTAAGCCGTCCTGTTTTTATTATTGATGGAAAAATTTTTATTGGTAATACACAGCCAAACATTCTTGCCATGATGAAAGCTTTGGGGCAATAATAAACTCTAAAAATTCTAAAAACCTCTGGGTTTGCGTTAGGGATAAAAGCGGAAATCCTTTTTTTGAGCTTTTTCTGCTCAAAAAAAGATTAGGAGCGGATAGCCCGCCCGAAGGGAACGCCCAAAAAAACTAAAATTTTAGCTTTAAAAAACGAGAAACTGTCACTTTGAATTTTTTAGTATCTTTGCGCCTTTATACTCAATTATATGATACAATCTATGACAGGGTTTGGCAAAGCTTCTTTGCAATTGCCTACAAAAAAAATTACCGTCGAAGTAAAATCCTTAAATAGTAAAGGTTTAGATTTAAACGTAAGAATGCCATCGCTTTATCGCGAAATGGAGCTGGGTTTGCGAACTCAAATATCGACTAAACTTGAAAGAGGAAAAGTAGATTTTGGAATTTACATTGAAAGTACTTCTGAGCAGACTTCGACCAAAGTAAATGTTCCTGTTGTAAAAAACTATATCGCACAGCTTAAGGAAGTTTATCCTGCTGCCGATGAAACTGAATTGATGAAAATGGCAGTTCGTATGCCTGACACGCTGAAAACCGAACGAGAAGAAATTGATGAAAACGATTGGGATCAGATACAGGTGATTATAGAAGAAGCGCTTCAAAACATTCTGAATTTTAGAAAAGACGAAGGTGAATCTCTGGAAAAAGAATTCAACCTGCGTATCGGAAACATTCGTCAATACATGAATGATGCTTTGGCACTAGATCCGGAGCGCGTTCAGGCTATAAAAGATCGTTTGCAAAACGCAATTTCCGAGTTGAAAGTAAATGTGGATGAAAATCGTTTTGAGCAGGAACTGATCTATTATTTAGAAAAACTGGACATTACAGAAGAAAAAGTACGTTTGACCAACCACTTAGATTACTTCTTAGAGACGATCAAAGGAACCGAAGCCAATGGTAGAAAATTAGGCTTTATCACTCAGGAAATGGGTCGTGAGATCAATACAATGGGTTCAAAGTCCAATCATGCACAAATGCAAAAGCTTGTTGTGATGATGAAAGATGAATTGGAGAAAATTAAAGAACAGGTTTTGAATGTGTTGTAAAAGCTATAGGCTTTAAGCCCAAAGCAAAAAAACAAAGTAAATCAAAGCGTAAAGCGTACAGCTTAAAGCATAAATTAAAGCTTAAAGCATATTGCTTAGAGCCTAAAGTATACATTAATGAACAAAGGGAAGTTAATTGTTTTCTCAGCCCCATCAGGATCAGGAAAAACAACTATAGTAAGACATTTACTTGGAAAGAAAGATTTGAATTTAGAATTTTCGATTTCCGCAGCCTCGCGTGAGCCACGTGGAGGAGAAATCAACGGGACAGATTATTATTTTATTTCGCTGGAAGAATTCAAAAAGCACATTAAAGCAGAAGATTTTTTAGAATGGGAAGAAGTGTATCGCGATAATTTCTACGGTACATTAAAATCGGAAATTGAGCGCATCTGGGCTTTGGGAAAAAATGTCATCTTTGACATTGATGTTTCTGGCGGATTGCGTATTAAACACAAATTTCCAGAGCAAACTCTGGCTGTATTCGTAAAACCGCCAAGTGTAGACGAATTGAAGCGAAGACTAAAAGAACGCTCCACCGAAAGTGATGACAAAATTAACATGCGCATCGCCAAAGCCTCGGTAGAATTGGCTACAGCCCCACAATTTGACACGATCATAAAAAATTACGATTTAGATACCGCTAAAGAAGAAGCATATCAATTGGTGAAGGATTTTGTTTCTAAGTAGTAATTAGTACTTAGTCCCCAGTATTTAGTTTTTTGTCTTTAGGTTTTGGCCCTTAGTATTTAATTATTAGCGTTTTAAAAGCTAAGCAAATTATAAAATTTTTATGAGTGGAATTAAATCATACAAAGAATTACTTATTTGGCAAAAAGGAATAAAAATTGTTGTTTTGATTTACAAACTCACGCAGCATTTTCCTAAAGAAGAAACATACGCTTTAACAAGTCAATTAAAAAGAGCTAGCGTATCAATTCCTTCTAATATTGCAGAAGGTTTTGGACGCCAAACTGATAAATCATTCAATCATTTTTTGAATATTTCTCGAGGTTCTTTAAACGAAATAGAAACACAACTGATTATTGCGAAAGAATTAGAATTTATTTTTGATGACAACTTATTTAATGAGATTTTATTTTTAATTGAAGAAGAGGGTAAAATGATAAATGCTTTTTCAAAAAAACTAAAAGACTAATAGAAAATCTTAGCACTTAGTACTAATTACTAAGTACTAGCAACTAAGTACCAAAATGAAAATAGGCCTTTATTTCGGAACGTACAACCCCATTCATGTTGGTCATTTGATTATTGCCAATCACATGGCCGAATTTGCAGATTTAGATCAGATTTGGATGGTGGTTACGCCTCACAATCCGTTAAAAAAGAAAGCTACACTACTCGACGATCATCATCGTTTGCAAATGGTTTTTTTGGCTACTGAAGATTATCCAAAAATAAAACCTTCGGACATTGAATTTAAATTGCAGCAACCCAATTATACCGTAAATACCTTGGTTCATTTGCAGGAGAAATACCCCAATCATGAATTTTCATTAATTATGGGAGAAGACAATCTGAAAACGCTTCATAAGTGGAAAAACTACGAAGTCATTTTAGATCATTACGACATCTATGTTTATCCTAGAATTTCTGCCGAAGAAGAAAATATAGAACTCAAATCACACCCCAAAGTACATATTATTGATGCGCCAATTGTAGAAATTTCGTCTACTTTTATTCGAAACAGCATCAAGGAAGGAAAAAACATTCAGCCCCTTTTGCCTCCAAAAGTTTGGGAATATATTGATCACAACAATTTTTATAAGAAGTAAATAACGCAATCTTGTCTTTGCGAGGAACGAAGCAATCTCTCTAGAATACTACTCATTAAACTTAGCAAGTGAGATTGCTTCGTTCCTCGCAAAGACTATGCTTTTCGCAGCCCTTACCAAAGGATATGAACGCAAAAAAAAGCCTGAATTTTAAAAGAGGGCACTGAAAAACATCCCTTATTTTGATCAGGTTTATTTTTTAGACAATAAAAAAACGCTTATAACAGGACTTTAAAAAATCCGCTATAAGCGTTTTTCGTTTTATAACTGTTTTTGATTTGAC
>NZ_JAGFBV010000033.1 GCF_017948595.1 Flavobacterium geliluteum
TTCAATGCTAAAATAAAAGCATTCAGATCAAAATTCAGAGGTGTGAGGAATGTGGAATACTTCCTTTTTAGACTCACTACTATTTATGCATAATTTTTATCACTCCACAGGTTTTCGTCTTGATCCATAAGCTTCTGGTTTCTGTTTTTTATAGCGTTCAACTTATATGATGCTAATGAGGAAATTGGATTAGGAGAATTCGAAACTATATTGGAGGGCTATTAAAAGACTTTAACAAAAAAAGCTCCAGATTTCTCTGAAGCTTCTCTAGTAGCGGGAACAGGACTCGAACCTGTGACCTTCGGGTTATGAGCCCGACGAGCTGCCTACTGCTCTATCCCGCGATGTGCGTTTGTATTTTCAATAAAATTCTTAGTAGCGGGAACAGGACTCGAACCTGTGACCTTCGGGTTATGAGCCCGACGAGCTGCCTACTGCTCTATCCCGCGTTGTTTCGGGTGCAAATATACGTCGTTTTTCTAGAAATCCAACCAAAAGATTAAAAAATGTTTTATTTTCTGTATTGAGTTGATATGACTACCTTTGCAAATTAAATAATACTAAAATGTCACATAAAGCAGGTTTTGTAAACATCATCGGGAATCCAAACGTTGGAAAATCAACATTGATGAACGCCTTTGTTGGAGAAAGATTATCCATTATCACCTCAAAAGCACAAACAACTCGTCATCGTATTCTTGGAATCGTAAATGGCGAAGATTTTCAACTCATATTATCGGATACTCCCGGAATCATCAAACCCGCTTATGAAATGCAGGAATCGATGATGAACTTTGTAAAATCGGCTTTTGAAGATGCTGATATTCTGGTTTACATGGTCGAAATAGGAGAGCAGGACTTAAAAGACGAGGCTTTCTTTAATAAAATCATTCATGCCAAAATTCCGGTTTTGCTATTGTTGAATAAAATTGACAACTCAAACCAAGAACAATTAGAGGAACAAGTGGCTTTTTGGACGGCAAAAGTACCCAATGCAGAAATTTTCCCAATCTCGGCTTTACAAAATTTCAATGTTCCGGAGGTTTTCAGCAGAATCATTTCGCTGTTGCCCGAATCGCCAGCCTATTACCCAAAAGATCAATTGACAGACAAACCAGAACGTTTTTTTGTAAACGAAACCATTCGTGAAAAAATCTTGCTGAATTACAGCAAAGAGATTCCGTATGCGGTTGAAATCGTGACAGAAGAGTTTTTTGAAGACGAAAATATCATCAGAATCCGTTCAATCATTATGGTAGAGCGCGAAACGCAAAAAGGAATCATTATTGGTCATAAAGGCGCTGCTCTAAAAAAAGTTGGGATGGATGCCCGTGCCGATTTAGAGAAGTTTTTCGGGAAACAAATTCACATTGAACTCGTTGTAAAAGTCAACAAAAACTGGAGAAGCAACGCCAATATGTTAAAGCGTTTCGGGTATAATCAGTAATATAGTTTGGGCGTGTCCCTCCGGGTCGGGCTTTCGGCTATATCTTTTATTTCGCTCCGCTACATAAAAGGATACCGCCTCAATCCCTCACGCAGACAGAACTAAAAGAATCTTAGTTTTTTAAATAGAAATTAATGAAAATCAAAAGGATTGCTATTGTAATAATTTCAGTTTTAGCTTTGGGTTTTGCAGGTTTAAAAGTTGTAAAAAAAGTAAATTTAAACCGTGATTATAAAATAGGAGAGCCGTTAGATAGTTTAGATGGTGTAAAAGTATATTATAATGGAGGCGTTGATCATGTACTGGAAAGAAATGTCACAAAAGACAATTACAATCTGGGACTTAAATATCAATGTGTTGAATTTGTAAAAAGATATTATTACCAACATTTAAATCATAAAATGCCGGATGCTTATGGTCATGCAAAAGATTTTTTTGATGCTGAAGTTGAAGATGGAGAACTGAATGTAAAGCGAAATTTAATTCAATATACCAATCCAAGTCAATCTAAACCGGAAGTTGGAGATCTCATAGTTTTTTCAGGATCGGTTTTAAATAAATTTGGACACGTTGCTATCATTTCGAAAGTTTCTCAAAATGAAGTAGAAATTATTCAACAAAATCCGGGGCCATTTAGTAACTCCAGAGAAGTTTTTGAAGTAAAAATTCTGAAAGAGAAGTATAAAATAGACAATAAAAGAGTGTTGGGCTGGTTGAGAAAGCAGTAATAAATAGATCAGCCAAAAATATCCCTGCTGCCTTGAGGCCCTAGCCCTGATAAAAGTGGAAATCCTTTTGTGGAGCTTTTTAGCGGAACAAAAGATTGAAGCGGATAGCAGGAAACAGCTCCTAAAAATAATAGGAAAAATAATAAAAATCTCAGGTAATTAGAAACTTAGCAACTTAGCCACTTTTTTAGCTACCTTTGCAAAAAATTAAAATTAAGCATTTTAGACTATAAGTGATTAGGTTATTAAGAAACTAAAAATCTAAAAACTAGAATCTAAAATCTAAAATTCAAAAAAATGAATAACATTGTTGCGATAGTAGGAAGACCTAATGTAGGGAAATCAACCCTTTTTAATAGGCTGATACAAAGAAGAGAAGCTATTGTAGATTCGGTTTCTGGAGTTACCAGAGATAGAAACTACGGTAAAAGCGAGTGGAACGGAAAAGAATTTTCTGTAATTGACACGGGAGGATATGTTCGTGGTTCTGATGACGTTTTTGAGGGAGAAATACGAAAACAAGTAGAATTGGCTATTGATGAGGCTGATGTTATTATTTTTGTGGTCGATGTAGAAGAAGGTATTACACCAATGGATGACGTTGTTGCGCGCTTGTTGCGTAAAGTGACGAAGCCTGTTTTATTGGCTGTAAATAAGGTAGATAATGCAATGCGTGAGAAAGATGCATTGGAGTTTTATAACCTTGGTTTAGGAGATTATTACACATTTGCAAGTATTTCAGGAAGCGGAACAGGAGATTTATTAGACGCTTTAATCGAATCTTTTCCTGTAAAACCGGAGCCTGTTCAGGAAGAGGTTGTTTTGCCACGTTTTGCTGTTGTAGGTCGTCCAAATGCTGGAAAATCTAGTTTTATCAATGCCTTAATTGGTAAAGAACGTTTTATGGTAACAGACATTGCGGGAACTACCCGTGATGCAATTGATACAAAATTTGATCGTTTTGGTTTTGAATTTAATCTGGTAGATACGGCAGGAATCCGTCGTAAGGCTAAGGTTAAGGAAGATTTAGAGTTTTACTCAGTAATGCGTTCTGTGCGTGCGATTGAACATGCTGATATTTGTATTTTGATTATTGATGCTACTCGTGGTTTTGAAGGTCAGGATCAAAGTATTTTTTGGCTGGCAGAAAAAAACCGTAAAGGTGTTGTGATTCTGGTAAACAAATGGGATTTGGTAGAAAAAGACACCATGTCTACACGAGATTACGAAGCAAAAATTAGAGAAGAGTTAATGCCTTTTACAGATGTGCCTATTTTGTTTGTTTCGGCTTTGACCAAACAACGTTTATTGAAAGCTTTAGAAGCTACGGTTCAGGTTTTCGAAAGCAGAAAACAAAGAATTCCGACCTCTAAATTCAATGAGTTTATGTTGAAAGTGATTGAAGCTTATCCGCCACCAGCAACAAAAGGTAAATATGTAAAAATTAAATATTGTATGCAGTTGCCAACCCTAACCCCTCAGTTTGTGTTTTTTGCCAACATGCCACAGTATGTAAAAGAACCATACAAAAGATATCTTGAAAATAAAATTAGAGAAAATTGGGACTTTTCAGGAGTACCAATCGATATTTATATTAGAGAAAAATAAAATTACAATCCCCGCTGGTCGGGGATTTTTTTTGCTTATCATAATTTGCTTTGGCACAATAGATGGTGGGTTTTGATATAACGTTAGAATGCAATTAAACCTTTTACTGTAATCAGGGTCTTAACGAGTGACAACTAACCATTTTATGACCAAATTATATTTTTGCGTATCTTTTTTTCTTATTCTGTGTTCTGCTCACGCACAAAATGATATTGTGATCAAAGGAACGGTACTTGATATCAATACACAGTTGCCTTTGGAATTGGCGACTGTTTATTTTACCACCGTTAAAGATTCTACCGTTATCGAATATGCTACTACCGATAAAAACGGCGTTTTTAGAATAACAACCAAAAAATACGACAAACCTCTTTTTTTAAAGATCAACTATATGGGGTATCAGCCTTATTTTGAAGAGCAAAAACAGCTTTTGGAGAGTAAGGATTTCGGTAAAATATATTTGTTGGAAAACGTAAATGTTTTGGCAGATGTGGTGATCAAAACTGAAGCACTACCCATTACGATCAAAAAAGACACACTCGAGTTTAATGCTACCTCTTATAAAGTGCGTCCGGATTCTAATGTAGAAACGTTATTGAAGCAATTGCCAGGTTTTGATATTGATGATCAGGGAAAAGTGACGGTAAATGGGAGGGAAGTAACGCAGTTTTTGGTAAACGGAAAGACCTTTTTTGACAAAGACGGCGCCATCGCTCTCAAAAACTTACCAGCAGAAATTATAAAAAAGATTCAGGTTTCTGATTTTAAAACTAAAAAGGAGGAACTTTCAAAGCAAGAATCTACCTCTGATTATTCTTCGATAAATATCACGATTGACGAGAAAAAAAATAAAGGATATTTTGGAAAAATGCTAGCCGGATATGGTTCTGATGACCGATATGAAAGCAGCCTGATTATGAATTTTTTCAATAATAAGCAAAAGATCAGTGTTTTAGGATCTTCAAATAATATCAATGCTACGGGTTTTTCTATGGATGAGGTGTTTGATAATATGTCTGGCGGAAGAAACACAAAAAATGATACTAAAAATTCTGGAAGCGGAAAAGGAATCACACAGTCTAATTTGCTCGGTCTAAATTATTCTGATGATTGGACTAAGGATTTATTGGCGATGGGAAGTTATAATTTCTCGAATACCATTACTAAAAATGATAGTAAATCAAATCAGGTGAGTTTTTTGCCAACAGGAAATATTGTAACCAATTCTGATGTAGGTTCCCGAAATGAAAACACAGGAAATAACGCAAATTTTGAATTAGAATATAAAATTGATCCCAAGACAACGCTTCTCTTTTCTCCAAAAATAAATGAATCTCGTTCTAATAATACGTCTTTATCTTCTAGTTTTTCTGAGGATGAAAACGGTGATGCATTGAATGAAAGCAACTCAAAATCTTACAGAGAAGGAAAAAACAGTAGTTTTAGTAACGGCATTAATTTTAACAAGGCTTTTGAGAAAAAGTCACGTAATTTTAGTTTTGTTTTTTTGAATAGTAATTCAAAAAATGACACGGACGGTTTTAATCTTTCGGAGACTATTTTTTATCAGGACAATAAGCCGAATGATAAACGAAACCAAAACGCCAAAAATAGAAATATTTCCGATTCTTATACTTTGGATTTGGAGTATACAGAGCCAATAACAGATTCTTTGAGGATAAGATTTGGTTCTGATTTTGATTGGTCTAATGAAATAAAGGATCAAAAGACTTTTAATTTTGATGATGCTACACAATCGTATTCTGATCTCAATGCATCTTTGACAAATTACACAATTTCTAAGCAAAATGCGGTAAGTCCAAAAGTGGGAATTTCATGGCAGAAAAGTAAATTTACTTTTAATCTTAACAGCAAAACTTCTATTATTGATTTTAAAAATCATTCGCTATACTTAAATAATGTGACCGATCTCAATAAAAAGTATGCTTTGCCATTTTGGAATGCTCAGATACGATACAAATTTAGTCGTTCTAAGTTTTTGACCTTTAAATACGATTACAGCACTTCACTTCCTACCTCAGAACAGTTAATGCCGGTCCTAGATTTGACGAATCCTCTGAACACCATAATTGGGAATCCAAATCTTAATCCGATTGAAAAGAACAGTGCTAACTTCAATTTTAGAAACTTTGATTTTCGTACTCGTTCGGGCTATAATGTTTATTTTAGAGGAGATTACTATAATAATGATGTGATTTCGACTTCGATTTATGATGATAGCGGAAAAAGAACAACGACTTATGCCAATATTTCGGGAGTTTACTCGGCTTCTGTTGGCGGTAACTGGAATCAATCTTTAAAAAGAGAGGCTCATGTTTTGAGATATGGTTTGGCGATAAACGCAAATTATTCTTTCGATAAAGGATTTACCAATGCAGTTTTATACACCGCCCAATCTATTGCGATTGTGCCGAAGGCCTATTTTACCTACGAATATGGCGATTTGCTCACCATTTCGCCATCTTACAGTTTGTCGTACAATGAGACTAAATATCAAAATTATACAAGAGATGCAAGTTCTAATGTGATGCACAGGATCAATCTACAGACTACAACCTATTGGCCAGAAAATTTAATTTTTGGAAATGATTTTGGCTATACTTTTAATTCTAGTATTTCAAGTGATTTCAAGAAAGATTTTTATCTCTGGAATACCAGTTTGTCTTATGGTTTTTTCGATAAAAAAATCTTCTTAAAAGTAAAGGTATATGATGTTTTAAATCAGAATCAGAGCGCAACAAGAACCATTTCTGCGACCTCAATTCGTGACGAAGAAAATACAGTACTTAAACGATATATGATGTTTTCTCTTGCTTATAAAATAGGAAACTTTGCTGGTACTGAGAAAGGGAGGAAGAGAAAACAAAGAGAAGAATAGTTTTTATGTTTCACTTTTTATGTTTAATTGTTTGCCATTTTATGGTTTATTTTATGATGAATGGTAAGTCGAATAATATCCCGATCATAAAAATCAACTCCACTCATTCGTCTCTGAAAATTTTTTAAATAGCCCAACTCCAAACCAATATTTGGGTCGAATTGATAACGCAATGCAGCATAAATTCGATTTTGATCAAAGGTGTTTTTTTTGTAATCTCTTCCAAAATTAAACATAATTTCATCTGAAATAATGCCTTTTAAGTTTTGGTTTTCTTTTTCAAAAAGAGTAAAAATAGATTGCAAACGATATCTCATTCTAAAAGAAAATGAAAAAGCATCAAGTAACTCCATTTTATTGGCTTTTTGAATAAAACGTTCCTCCAATTGAAAACGATTGTGAAATGTAATTTTTGCAAAATTAGTATTAAAAGTAGCGTCTTGTTGTGCCCGATATTCGGGTATAGAAAAATCTAAATCGGTATGCGGATCTTGTGTATTTACATTAAAATAAGTTATTCCCGCACCCATTTCTACAGTTTTATTTGCTCGGTATCTTCCTTGTATTCTAAGTACCCAAAGATTTTCCCGAATAGGATCGACAAAATTTCTGTTGTCAATTTCCGAGTGAATCGCCCAATCATCATTTAAAGGAAAAACAGCGTAATAACGTATCCATGTTAGAGTTTGTTGATCAACTTTTTTCTGGGCTTGCACTGATAAAAAAGTAGCGGTGCTTATTATGAGAACAATTATTTTAAGAAATTTCATTCAGAAATAAATTCATTTTAAGCTGCGAATATAGGCAAATCAGAATGTTATTTCGAAGACAAAAGGCGTTTTTAAAATTACTTTGAGTTTTATTTTGTGATTTTATAATAAAAAACGAGACATTTTTTGATAACACATCTCGTTCAATCACTAACTTAATTACACTATTTTTTTATTGTTTATAGCACATATTTTAAGGTAATTCCATAAGTTCTTTGATCTCCCAATACACCTGCGTATTGGCCGGTATTTCCGCCTGCAGGTAATAATTGTTCGTAATAATCTTTGTTAAAAATATTGCGTCCCCAGAACTGAACCGATAATCCTTCGGTGGCACGGAACCCCAAACGGGCATTAAATAAGGCATAACCATCTACCACCAAATATTTTGATGCAGAAGGACTTGAAGAGAATTCAGAACGGGCATAAGTATCTATGGCAAGGAAAACTTTTCCTGAGTTACCAAAGAATCTTGCTTGGTCAGACAGCTCACCTCCTAAAGATCCTGCCCATTTTGAAGCACCTGGTAAAGCAGATCCAGAAACATCTTTAAAGGATACAGAAGATCCTGTTTCTTCTAATGGAAGTGGTGCATTGGTAAATTTTACATACTTACCATCTGTGTAAGTTGCTGCTCCGTTTATTGTTAGATGCGAGTTAATTACAAAGCTGGCATCAAGTTCTGCACCTTTTACCTGAACTTTGTCGGCATTGGCAAGATAGCCACGGTTTACACCCAATTCGGCTGCTTGAACATTGGTTTGAAAATCTGTGATATCAGTATTAAAGAATGTCAAATTGAATATAGAATTTTTAAAAGGAGACGTTTTTACACCTAACTCGTAATGATTTACTTTTTCAGGCTTAATTACAGCAAGTTCTAATAGTGGAAGCCCCGCTGAATTGCTCGGAAGTCCTGCTACATTTACACCAACTGGTTTGTAGCTTTTGGCGTATGTCGCATAAACATTGATTTTATCAGTGGCTTTAAAAGAGATGGTTAAATTTCCGGAAAAGTCTGTATTATCAGTACTTGATGTAAAAGCCTGATCGGTATATACTAATTTTTTTAAGGCAAGTAAGGCGGGATCTGTAGTTTGAAGACCTCCGTATGTTGTGCGTTTGTAATCTGCATCTTTCTTATCAAAGTTATAGCGTACACCCGGCAAAATATGCAAGCGTTCTGTTATCGCCCAGTCCAATTGACCAAATACAGCAGCACTCGAAGATCTGATGCTGGCATCTGTTTTTATGCCATAACCTTCAAAAAGGCCAGGTGTGCTCCATAGATTACTGGTTGTACTTTGAGAGAACCTCCACTGTGCATTACCTGATTCTTCAGTACCATTTGTTGTTGATGTTTGATCAATAAAAAAGGCACCTACAACACCACTTAATGTAGAAGTTACTTGACCTGCATAACGCACTTCTTGTGTTGTTTGGGTCTGTCTTGTAGGGTTTTGTGATTTTGCCAATACTTGCAGACCTGTAAAATCTCTATCGTTTGATGGATCCCAATTCCAAAAACGCCATGCTGTTGTTGAGGTCAGTGTTCCGTTTCCAATTTTGGTATCAATAGTAAGGGATAAACCGCCCAAATCTTGTCCGGAGCGCCAAGGAGTATCATGGTCAATTTTACGATCAAATGCATTCTGACTCGGTAGTTGGTAATTCAAATCTTTAATAATAGCATCAAATTGACGGTATGCAGCTCTTTTTGTAGGTGCGACACCTGCGACAACCTGAGCGTAACCATCTGGTCGTTGCGTTGTAATATCTGCAGCAAACAATACGTTAGTTCTTTCTGATGGAGTGTACAACAATTGTCCTCTAATCCCTTGATTATTTAGCGTGTTAGTAGCTCTGCCTGTTACAACATTATCAATCAAACCATCGCGTTGAGTACCCGAAAAAGAGATACGGCCCGCCAGTTTTTTACTAATTGCTCCTGTGATGGAAGCTTTTGCCTGTAGAAAAGCATAGTTTCCGTAGCTTACTTCAAAATCTGCACCAGACTTAAAACTTGGTTTGCGTGTAGTAATATTAAAAGCACCCGAAGTCGTGTTTTTACCAAACAAAGATCCTTGTGGCCCGCGAAGGACTTCAATTTGTTCTACATCAATAAAATCAAGAGTAGTTGCCGCTGGACGGGCATAATAAACACCATCCACATAAAAACCAACACCTGGGTCAATTCCGTCATTGGTGAGTCCAAAAGGAGAGCCTAAACTACGAATATTAATTCCCGTATTTCTCGGATTTGATGAATAGAGCTGTACTGACGGAACCAGTTCTTTAATACGGTTTACGTTAAAAGCTCCTGCTTGTTCGGCTTGCTTCCCTGTAATAACAGATACCGCAATCGGAACGTCTTGTACTTTTTCGATGCGTCTTCTGGAAGAAACTACTACTTCTACCAATTGGTTTTCTTCTGCTAAAATTACTTGAACAGGAATTGTGGTGATTGCTGTAACTTCTATTTCTGAAGTTTTATATCCTATGTATTGTACTAAAATAGTTAGCGGAAGTTTTCCTTTTGTATCGATACTAAATTTTCCGTTTTCATCGGTTATAGTACTTATTGTAGTTCCTTTAATAACAATGTTTGCGGCTAATAAAGGTTGATTTTCGCTATTGGTTACAACTCCTTCAATATTTTGTGCGAATGTAATTGAAAAGGTTAAAAATAAGACAGTTGTAAATATGTTTTTTATAGATGTTTTCATTTTATATTAAGTATATGTAATTAGTAGAATTTTAAGTAAATTTTTTTACCAACACATACACATCATAAATGAACTGTTTTTGACAAGAGTCAAATTATTGTTTTGATTGTTTTTTAAAAGATTTTTTAAGACACCTGATAGACTGGACTGTGCTTTCATAAGTTTGAATTTATAAATATCTGTTGATTATTTTTGCAAATATATATAAATTCTATAAAAATAGTAGAATATAAAGAATATTTTTTTATTTCTTTACCAATGAAGCTATTGTAATGCCTTCCATTGCTTTCAAAGTTTTATCACGAATGAGTAGTAAGCCGTGACGCAGACTGCATTCAGACTCTGTTTTACAATCAGAACATGGCTCATAAAAGTTTAATGAAGCGCAGGGCAGAAGCGCAATTGCACCGTCAAACAAACGATGAATTTCGGCCAACGTAATATCGTTTTTAGATTTTATCAAATAATATCCGCCAAATTTTCCTTGCTTACTGCTCACAAAACGGCCTCGTTTAAGATCTAATAAAATTTGCTCTAAAAACTTTTTTGGAATGTTGGCGCCATCAGCAATTTCTATGGTTCTAGAAATGTGATTTTCGTCTTGCTCAGCGAGATAAAGTAAGGCTTTAAGAGCATATTTTGCTTTATGTGATAACATAGTAAAAATTAAAAATGAGGATCAAAAAAACCCGAAACTAAAAAACTTGAAACAAAAGAAACCAGAAACAAAACTTTGTTACCAGCTTCCGCCAGAACCACCACCAGAGAATCCGCCTCCGCCAAAACCACCACCGAAGCCACCTCCGCCACCAGATGATCCGCCTCCGAAGCCTCCAAAACCGCCTCCGCTGCTTCTGCCTAAATTACTCAGAATAATGACATCAAGTAAACTTGGGCCTCCACCGCTATTATTACCAGAATTTCCGCCTCCACCACGTTTGTTTCTGGAGATTAAAATCAGTACAATAACGACTATAAAAATAAAGGGAAGTATTGGGAATTTTTTTCCTTTGGTTTGTTTGCGTTCTCCTTTGTATTTTCCTTTAAAAACATCAAAAATAGCATCTGCTCCTTTGTCAAGGCCTTTGTAATAGCTTCCTGCTTTAAATTCAGGAATAATAATATTTCTAATAATTTCACCGCCAATTCCAGCTGTAAGACGATCTTCCAGTCCGTAACCGGGAGAAATCCATATTTTCTTTTGGGCTTTAGCTAATAAAATAATGACACCATTATCGTCTTTAGAAGTGCCTCCAATTCCCCATTCCTGACCCCATTTTGGTGCGAGAATACCAATATCTTCGCCTTTTAAAGTCTCAATCGTAATAACAACAATTTGAGTTGTAGTCGAATCAGAATAACGAATTAGTTTTTCTTCCAATTGCGATTTTTCAGATGCACTCAAAACATTTGCATAATCGTAAACAGACGTCTGAAAACTTGGTTTTTCTGGAATAGTAAATTGCGCCACAATACTATTACTGTTAAAAAACGCAAGTAATAAAAAGATAAACTGAAAAATTCCTTTGGAATTTGATAGGAGGTTTTTTGAAATTTTCATTATTTATCCTTTTGAGATTTCGTTTGATAATTCGTTGGTGTCATCAGCAGACCATGGGAAATGTTTTTTCAGTTGTTCGCCGGCGTTTAAAATACCTTCTACAATACCTTGCTTAAAATTTCCTAATTTAAATTGTGCGCTCATTTTATCTTTGGTACAATCCCAAAAATCATCGGCTACGAGATCATTGATGCCTTTATCGCCACAGATAATAAAGTTTTTATCGGCAACAGCAAAGTAAAATAAAACTCCGTTTTTCAATTGAGTTTCATCCATTTTTAATTCATGAAAAACTTCTAAAGCCCTGTCAAAAGGAACCTTGGAAGTTGTTTTTTCTATATGCACTCTAATTTCGCCAGAAGTATTTTTTTCGGCCACACGAATAGCTTCAACAATTTCCTGTTCTTCTTCTTTGGATAAAAAATCTTCTACTTTTGACATTGAAATTATTTTTAAATGAAGATTAACGACTTTAGATTCAGATTAAAATCTGTAATCAAAAATCGTTAATCAAAAATATTAAATCTTTTTTTAGAATTTTACTTCAACGGGTTTGTCAGCTCCTGTAACAGCTTCAAAATAGGGTTTTTCTTTGTAGTCTAAGAACCATTTGTTCGGAATAGAAAGAATGTAACCATTGTATTCTTGTACAGCCTCATTAAAACGTGTTCTGGCAGTCAGGATTTGGTTCTCTGTACTTGCCAATTCGTCTTGCAATTTCAGGAAGTTTTCATTCGCTTTAAGCGTTGGATATTGTTCAACAGACACCAATAATCTTGATAATGATGACGATACACCGCTTTGCGCCTGGTTAAACTGAGCTAATTGTTCTGGTGTAACATTGCTCGGATCAATTGTTACTGCTGTAGCTTTTGCACGAGCTTCAATAACCGCAGTCAACGTTGATTTTTCAAAATCAGCAGCTCCTTTTACAGTATTTACCAAATTGCCAATCAAGTCATTACGTCTTTGATAAGCTGTTTGCACATTTCCCCATTCTTTATTGACAGCCTGATTGTATTTTAAACCTGTGTTTTTAATTCCAATTGACCAAAATGCAATAATAGCGATAAGTGCTATAATAATTCCTACAGGGATTAACCATTTTTTCATGTTTGCTTAATTTAAGTTTATTTTTATGTAATTGATTTTAAATATTATAATTCGTTTTTAATTTCTGTTAACTGTGTTTTTATCGTCTCTAATTTACGTATTATTTCGAATTTATCTAATGTTTTCTTTTGTCCTTCTTTCAAATGTGTTTTGGCGCCTTCCAGAGTAAAACCTCTTTCTTTAACCAAATGATAAATCAGTTGAAGGTTGGTAATATCTTCGGACGTAAACATTCTGTTGCCTTTTGCATTCTTTTTTGGCTTCAGAATATCAAATTCGCTGTCCCAAAAACGTATCAGCGAAGCATTAACATCAAATGCTTTGGCCACCTCGCCAATGCTGTAATATCTTTTGCCTTCTTTTAACTCTATATGCATTTATCTTTTCTTTTTCTTTTCGCCACCACTTATAAAGAGAACGTTTTTTTGTATTAATCTAATGACTGATTTTCCTGATTTGCCAATTGCGCAATCGCCACATATTCTACCGCCGAGATATTTCCGTAGTAAAAATTCAGCGGATTCACCACTTTCCCGTCCTTGTGTACTTCGTAATGGCAATGTGGTCCTTCTGATCTTCCTGTACTTCCCACATAACCAATAACGTCTCCGCGTTTGACATGTTGTCCTGCCCGACAGTTGTATTTGCTCAAATGTGCATATAAACTTTCATATCCAAAACCATGCCTGATTACGATATGATTTCCGTATCCTGAGGCCGAATTATCAGCTCTGGCAATAACGCCGTCACCAGTTGCATAAATCGGAGCACCAGTCTTGGCGGCAAAATCCATTCCATTGTGCATTTTTTTCACTTTCGTGAAAGGATCGGTTCGGTATCCAAACCCAGACGCCATGCGTTTCAGATTTTCATTCTGAACAGGCTGAATCGCCGGAATTGCCAGCAATAAATGTGATTTTGTACCCGATAATTTCAAAATTTCATCCAAAGATTTAGATTGAATCGCCAATTGCTTTGACAATTGATCAATTCGCTTTGTCGTATTAATAACCAATTGCGAGTTGTTGTATCCTTCTAATACTTTGTATCTATTGATGTCCTTAAAACCAGCTTTTCTAATCGAATCAGGAATTTCAGTTTTATTAAAATACACCCGATAAATATTATTGTCACGATTTGCAATTGCCTCTGTCACATCGTCAATTTCATCCATTTTTTTATTCAAAATAGCATATTGCAATTTCAAATTTTCAAGTTCTCGCGTTTGCAAACGATCTTTTGGCGTTTCAAAATAAGGAGTGTTAATTAAAAGTACAAAAACCAAAAATCCAAACAAGGCCGAAGCCAATAAAAACAATAACCCGTAGCCAATTTTAGCTCTCTTTCTGGTTTTTATTTTTGTATAAGCCAGATTTTCTGAGTCGTAATAATATTTTACTTTCGCCATATTTTAAAATACCCTATTTTTGCAGCTCGTTAAAATAGTTAGTCGAACAAATTTAAGAAATGTTTCAGATGTTCGCCGCTTTTTTTCAAGAATTAAACAAATTAGATAATGTGCCAACTTGATAATTAGATAATGTCTTAAAAGTGAAGTTTATTGTATTGAATTATAAATTTCCACTAAAAAAGTATCATTATCGTATTTTCAGAGGTAGTAAATTCTCTAATTGACACATTATCAAATTATCACATTTCTAATTAAAATATGAAATCACAAGACGTACGTAAACAATTTTTAGACTTTTTTAAAAGCAACGGACATTTAATTGTTCCTTCGGCTCCTATTGTTCTTAAAGACGATCCAACCCTTATGTTTAATAACTCGGGAATGGCCCAGTTTAAAGAATATTTTTTAGGAAACGGAACACCAAAAAGCCCTAGAATAGCCGATACGCAAAAATGTCTGCGTGTTTCCGGAAAGCATAATGATCTTGAAGATGTAGGTTTTGACACCTATCATCATACCATGTTTGAGATGTTGGGTAACTGGTCTTTTGGCGATTATTTCAAAAAAGAAGCCATCAATTGGGCATGGACTTTATTGACAGAAGTGTATAAAATTCCAAAAGAAAATCTGTATGTTTCTGTTTTTGAAGGAAGCAAAGAAGATAATGTTCCGTTTGATCAAGAAGCTTGGGATATTTGGAAAACATTAATTGATGAAGACCGAATTATCCTTGGAAATAAAAAAGATAATTTTTGGGAAATGGGCGATCAAGGACCTTGTGGACCTTGTTCAGAAATTCATGTTGATTTACGTTCAACAGCAGAAAAAGCATTAATTACAGGAAAAAGTTTGGTCAACAACGATCATCCGCAAGTGGTAGAAATCTGGAATAATGTATTTATGGAATTCAATCGTAAAGCCGATGGATCTTTAGAAAAACTGCCTGCGCAACACGTAGATACCGGAATGGGATTTGAGCGTTTGTGTATGGCTTTGCAAGGAAAAACATCTAATTATGATACGGATGTTTTTACACCGCTTATTGAGAAAGTAGAACAAATTACGGGATTGAAATATACATCTGATGAGGTAAAAAACATCAGTGAAGAACAAAATAAAACGAATATTGCAATTCGAGTTGTGGTAGATCACGTTCGTGCGGTTGCGTTTGCAATTGCAGATGGGCAGCTGCCATCAAACACAGGAGCGGGTTATGTTATTCGCAGAATTTTGCGTCGAGCTATTCGTTACGGATTTACATTTTTAGATACCAAAGAGCCTTTTATAAATAAATTGGTAGAAGTTTTGGCCAATCAAATGGGAGAATTTTTTCCAGAAATCAAATCGCAGCAACAATTGGTTACCAATGTAATCCGTGAAGAAGAAGCTTCCTTTTTAAGAACTTTAGATCAAGGTTTACAGTTATTAGATAATGTAATTGCACAAACCAAAGGGACTGAAGTTTCTGGAGCAAAAGCATTTGAGTTGTATGATACTTTTGGTTTTCCTAAAGATTTAACTGCTTTGATTTTGAAAGAAAAAGGAATGTCTTTCAATGAAGCAGAATTTGATGCCTCAATGCAGGAACAAAAAAACCGTTCGCGCGCAGCATCAGAAGTTTCAACAGAAGATTGGTCGGTTTTGATTCCAGGAAACGTAGAAACATTTGTTGGTTACGATCACGTAGAGAACGAAGTGAAAATTACACGTATTCGTAAAGTAGATTCTAAAAAAGATGGTATTTTATACCAAATTGTTTTAGACAATACGCCTTTTTATCCAGAAGGTGGAGGACAAGTGGGTGATAAAGGAACATTAGTTTCGGCAAACGAGACCATCGAAATCATCGATACAAAAAAAGAAAACAACTTGATTTTGCATTTTGCAAAACAATTACCAGAAAATATAGAAGTTGGTTTTGTAGCAAAAGTCAATACTGATTTACGAACTTCAACTTCTAAAAATCACTCGGCTACACATTTAATGCATTTGGCTTTGAGAAACCTTCTTGGAACGCATGTCGAGCAAAAAGGGTCTTTGGTAAATCCGAATTACTTGCGTTTCGACTTTTCGCACTTTTCTAAAGTTTCTGATGACGAATTACGTCAGGTGGAAGCAAGTGTAAATGCGCAAATTGAAGCACAATTGCAATTGGTAGAACACAGAAATATTCCAATTAAAGAAGCGTTGGATAAAGGTGCAATGGCGTTGTTTGGAGAAAAATATGGTGATTCTGTCCGTATGATTGAATTTGGCGAAAGCAAAGAACTTTGTGGTGGAATTCACGTGAAAAACACGGCAGAAATCTGGCATTTCAAAATCATTTCAGAAGGGGCAGTTGCTGCAGGAATTCGTAGAATTGAAGCAATTACTGGAGATGCAGTGAAAAATTTCTATCAAAATCAAGAAAATACATTAGCTGAAATCAAGGAAACTTTGAAGAATCCGCAAGATGTTTTAAAATCTGTGGCCTCATTGCAAGACGATAATGCAAAGTTGAAAAAACAGATTGAACAACTGTTAAAAGAAAAAATCGATGGATTGAAAAACACATTAGTTGCCGATTTTCAAGAAATAAACGGAATTAACTTTTTGGCCAAACAAGTAGATTTGACCATGAGTTCAACCAAAGATTTAGCACAAGCTATCGGAAGCTCTAAGCCAAATTCGTTTGTTTTTTTAGCTTCAATTGAAGAGAATTTGCCTAATATTCATTGTTATATTGCTAAAGAATTAGTGGCAGAAAAAAGCTTAAATGCAAATGCAGTAATCAAAGAATTAGGAAAATATATTGAAGGAAATGGGGGAGGACAACCTTTTTTCGCCTCAGGAAAAGGAAAAAATCCTGTAGGAATTGCTGATGCTTTGGCTAAGGCAGTTGAGTTTGTAAAATAAGTTTTGAAGCGCTAAGATTCTAAGTTGCTAAGGTTTCTAGAATAAATAAACCCGACAGATTTTTAAAATTTGTCGGGTTTTTGTTTGTAAGTATTTTTTTATTTTATGTCATTTCGACGAAGGAGAAATCTCCATAAGAAGCTCTACAAAGATTGGATGTTCTTTGGGGAAATTCTCCTTCGTCGAAATGACAAATAGTACGTTTAATTGTTTTTGTTTAAACTTAGCAATTTAGATTCTCAGTAACTTAGAAGCTAAAACTACTTGCGCTCTCCAATCTGTTGCCTCCACATTGCGTAATACAAACCTTTTTCGAGAATTAAATCTTCGTGTTTGCCTTGCTCGATTATCTTTCCTTGTTCCAAAACAAATATTTTATCAGCATGCATAACAGTAGATAGTCGGTGAGCGATCAAAACGGTAATTCTGTTTTTGTCGGATATATTTCGGATAGTGGCATTAATTTCCTCTTCTGTGATAGAATCTAATGCCGAAGTTGCTTCGTCAAAAATCAATAAATTTGGATTTCTTAAAATGGCACGAGCAATTGATAAACGTTGTTTTTCGCCACCTGAAACTTTAATTCCGCCTTCGCCAATTGTAGTATTCAAGCCATCTTCGGCACGTTTTAATAATTTTTCACAACTGGCTCTTTTTAGAGCGTCGTATACATCTTCGTCTGTTGCATTGGGTTTTACAAACAATAAATTTTCACGAATTGTTCCGGAGAATAATTGTGCATCTTGTGTAACGAATCCTAATTGTTTTCTTAGGTCTAATAAATCAATTTCGGTAGAATCAATTTCATTATAGAGCACTTGTCCTTCAGCTGGCGTATATAAACCAACCAAAAGTTTTACTAAAGTAGTTTTTCCAGAACCTGATGGCCCAACAAAAGCAACGGTTTGACCTTGTTTAATTTCAAAGTTAATATTCTCTACCGCTTTAAATTTTGCTGTTTTATGCTGGAAACTGACATTCGAAAAGAGTAACGATTGAATGGCGCCCACATGTTTTGGGTTCTTAGGACGAAATTCTTTTGGAGCGCTCAACAAGGTTTTAAAGTTTTCCATTGAAACTTTGGTCTCATTAAGCGTAATAATAAAATTGCCTAACTCTTGTAAAGGGCCAAAAATAAAAAAGGTAAAAAAGACCATAGTCAGTAAATCGCCTACGATAATTTTGTTGCCAAACAAGAAATAATACAGAGCAAAAACCACACAAGTTCTTAAAAAATGAACGGTTGTACCTTGAATGAAACTTAGACTTCGGATGAAACGAATTTTTTGCAATTCGAGTTGTAGAATTTTAAAAGTGTTTAAATTAAGACGTTTTTCTTCCTGATAGGTCAGTCCCAAACTTTTTACAAGTTCTATATTTCTCAAACTTTCGGTCGTAGAACCTGCCAAAGCATTGGTTTGATTGACGATTTTTCGAGAGACAATTTTTATTTTTTTACCCAGGTAAGAACTGATTAAAGCGATAATAGGGGCCGTTATCAGAAAGATAATTGAAATGCGATAATCAATTCGGGCAACGTACAGAATGACGAATACAAATCCGATAACCGTTTGAAATACAAGTGAAATAGAAAGTGTAATCAGTTTTTCTGAATCAGATCGTACTTTGGTTAATTTGCTTAACGTTTCACCACTGCGTTGATCTTCGAATTCGGCATAAGGCAAATCAAGTGACTTTTTGATTCCGTCAGTATACATCTGAGCACCAGTGCGCTGTATCACAACATTGGTAAAATAATCCTGAAAGTTTTTGGTAATTCTCGAAATCATCGCAGCACCAAGAGAAAGCCCGAGCCAGAAAGCCAGGGATTTGATAAAACCCATTTCGTTTCCTTTGTACTTATGCAGTCCAACGCCGCAATCTTGCATTAATTTACCAGTAATTACTGAGTCTGACAAACTGAAACAGATATTGATTGTAGCCATAATTAAGGCAAAAAACAATAACATTTTATGTTTGATTATGTAGGAATATAATAATTTCATATCAAGTATAATAAAAAAATAGAAGATGCAAAAGTAGTGAATAGTTTTGCTTTGTGAAGTTGATTTATTGTTATTAATAATGTAATTTTTCGCAAGTAGATTTTGGTAATGCTTTATCCGAAAAAAACGTTCAAAATTAAATACATTAGGAAAATAGTGTAGTAATGCGTTTTATATTTTAATCGGCTGTTTTTGTTTCTAAAAAAAAACGAAATTTGCAGAAAATAATCTTATGCAATTCAGAACCCAAATCCCAATTTCTAAAACTAATTATCCAATCGATTATAATTCAAAAATTGTTTCTATTGGTTCTTGTTTTGCAGAAAATATGGCTGATAAGTTTGACTATTTTAAGTTTCAAAATGCTACAAACCCTTTCGGAATTATTTTCAATCCAGTTTCGATAGAGAACATTATTCGAAGAGTAATTGAACAGGATTTTTTTACCGAAAAAGATATTTTTTTTCACAACGATTTATGGCATTGCTACGAAGTACATTCTGAGTTGTCTGATCCCAATAAAGATCATTTCTTAGAAAATTTAAATCAAATAATTCAGACGACAACTTCGCAATTATCTTCAGCCACGCATCTTATTATTACGTACGGAACGTCATGGATTTATAGAAACACAGAAAGCAATAATATCGTTGCCAATTGCCACAAAGTGCCGCAAAAAAAGTTCTCAAAGGAATTATTATCGGTAAATGACATTCAAAAAAGCATTCAAAATACAATTGATTCCATTCACACTTTAAACCCAAATATTGATTTTATTTTTACCATTTCACCGGTGCGTCATATAAAAGATGGCTTTGTAGAAAATCAGCTTAGCAAGTCGCATTTGTTTGTGGCTTTGCACCAAACTTTCGACTTTCAACTTTCGACTTTCAACTATTTTCCTTCATACGAAATTATGATGGATGAACTTCGCGATTATCGTTTTTATACCGAAGACATGTTGCATCCTAACCAGCTTGCAATTAATTATATCTGGCAAAGTTTCAGCGAAAGCTTTATTGACGAATCCGCCTTTACAACGATGAACCAAATTTTAGAAATACAAAAAGGGCTCACGCACAGAAGTTTTAACCCGAATTCTGAACAGCACCAGGCATTTTTATCAAAACTGCGTTTAAAAATAAGTGCAGTAGAAGAACAATGGCCACACATCAAATTTTAGACAACTATTTTAAAAGTAAAATTATTCTTATATTTGATTGTAATTTTGAAACAACTTAGTGTAATTACGTAAAAGGTTTCATTTTATTTTTTACAATTTTGTAAATTGTATAAGACTGTACTTTCAGTACTCTTTTACGTTAATCTAAATGTTTTTTGTTCACGTATGAATAGCAAATCAGTTCATTATTTAAAAAAAACAGTACGTGTGCTACTTTGGTGCTTGGCTTCGATCACGGCACTTTTATTACTTTTAACGATCTTAATTCAGGTTCCGTCGATTCAAAATTATGCCAAAGACAAAGCCATTACTTATTTGCAAAAAAAGATAAAAACCAAAGTTTCTTTAGATCGAATTGCTATTCATTTTCCGAAAGAAGTTGTGTTGGAAGGATTTTATTTTGAAGATCAAAATAAAGATACACTTTTAAGTGGCAAAACATTGGAACTCGATATTGATTTGTTTAAATTGATTAGTAGTGAACTCGAGATAAATTCGATATCCCTGCAAAATACCACAGCAAATATTTCCAGAAACAAAGACGGAGTTTTCAACTTTGATTATATTATAAAAGCATTTGAATCGAAGGAACAAAAAGAAAAAGATCCGGACAGTAAACCGTTTACAATTTCGGTTGTCAATGTAAATCTGGACAATATAAAATTTAATTTTAAAGACGATCTTTCTAAAAATGATATCAAGGTCAAATTAACACATTTTGATACCAAATTCCAGAAATTTGATTTAGATAAAATGAGTTTTGATATCCCGAATATTAATCTAAACGGGTTACAGTTGGTTCTGGATCAAGATGCTGTCGAGAAAATTGCCGAAGCATCTGTTAATGCGGTTGATACCATTTCTAAAAGAAAAGATTTCAATTTAAAATTAGGCAAAATAAGTTTGTCTAAAATTGATATTGCTTATGATAACAAAGATTCAAAATTAGATTCAGGAATAAAATTGGGTAATCTTGATGTAGCCTTTAATAAAATCGATCTGAATAATCAACTGCTGGATTTTGATGTTTTCGAACTAAAAAATCTAAAAGGAAACCTTCGTTTAGGAACCAAAGACAAGCAAATAGAAACGCCCAATTTAGATTCGACTTCGATTAAGCAGGTGGGTTGGAAAGTAAAATTAAAAGATGTTGATCTTCAAAACATAGCTTTTAAATTTGATGATATGCACTCAAAACCCACTCAAAAAGGGATTGATTATAGTCATCTTGATTTGCATAAATTTAATTTTAAAGCTGAAAAATTATATTACGGCAATGATACAATTTCCGGAAATATCAAATCTCTTACAGTAAATGAAAAGAGCGGTTTGGCGATTCAGTCGCTCAAAACAGATTTTTTTTACGGGCCCAAAAATGCGTATTTAAACAATTTGTATTTGCGTACACCTCAAACGCTGTTAAGAGATAATATCAAATTGAGTTACCAGTCAATTGCTACGATTTCTAAAAACATAGATAAACTTGCTTTAGAAGCTAATTTAAAGGAGTCTAAAGTAGGTTTTAAAGATATATTGTTGTTTGTTCCGGATTTACAAAAGCAGGATGTTTTTAGGAGTAATCCTAATGCAATTTTACTTTTGAATACACGCTTGCGCGGAAAAGTTAGTGATTTAGATATTCAGCAATTCGAAATGACCGGAATTGGTACGACTAGTGTGTCGCTTTCGGGTAAAATAAAAGGAATGCCAAATACCGAAAAGGCATATTTCGACTTGAATATTAAAAAGTTACAAAGTTCCGCCAAAGATGTCACTTCTTTTGTGCCGAAAGGAACAATTCCGGACAATATTCAGTTGCCAGCTCAATTTAATTTACAAGGAAAATTGAAAGGCGGTATTCAAAATTTCAAAACCAATCTGACTTTAAACAGCAGTTTCGGAAATGCAAAAGTTGATGCTTTGTTTGATCAGCGCATCAAGAAAAATGAAAAATATGACGCAACCGTTTATTTGCTTGATTTTGATTTGGGAAAATTAATCAAAAATGATTCTATTGGAAAAATCACGCTTAAAGCGAAAGTAAAAGGGAAAGGTTTAGACCCGAAAACGGCGCAGGCAGAATTAGATGGTTTGGTTCAGAAAGCAGTTTTTAACAAATATACGTATCGAGATTTGGCTGTAAAAGGAAGCATTGCCAATGGCGCTTTTACAGTAAAATCAGGGATGAAGGATCCGAATTTGCATTTTGATTTGGTGGCCAGCGGAAATACAAAAGAGAAATATCCATCAGGAAAAATGAAGCTCAATCTTGACATTGCCGACCTCGAAAAGTTGCATCTTCATGCTGGACCAATGAAACTTCGCGGAAATATAGACGGGGATATTACCAATAGCAATCCTGATTTCCTTAATGGAAAAATATTTTTGTCTAATATTCAGATTTTGCAGAATGCAGAACCAGTCGTTTTAGATTCGGTCAAAATTATTGCTTTTGCAGATAATAATCATAATAATATTAAAATTAGCTCGCAGTTTTTAAAGGCAGAATTGGATGGAAAATACAAACTGACAACGCTCTCGAATAGCTTGCAAAAATCGCTTTCAAAATATATCGATTTAGGAACTCCAAAATCAAAAACAGTTTCAGATGAGCAAAATATCACTTTGAATCTGAGTGTTGAAAATGATCCGATATTGTTTCAATTAATTCCAAATCTAACTAGTTTAGAACCTATTAAAATTACAGGAAAATACAATAGTGTGGCAGATTCTTTAGAAATTAAAGGAGCATTCCCGAGAATTGTTTACGCCAATACTACTATTTCTGACGGAAAAATGAAGGTAGAAGTAAAGGAAGATGCTATAAATTATCAGCTAAGTGTGGCTACGATTGAGAGCGGTTCTCTAAAAATTCCGCATACAAGTCTGACAGGAAAAGCAGCAAACAACGAGCTGACGTATGCGTTGGAAGTGAAAGATACAAAAGAGCAGCAACAGTATTTTATTGCTGGAGAATTGCTTCGTGATAAAGCAAAAAATACAGTAAAATTTGATGCTCAGAATTTTGTCCTTAATTATGATAAATGGAATCTAAATGCCGAAAATTCAATAGAATTTGGAGGCAAAAGATTGTATATTAATAAATTGTATCTGGATCATTCGGGTAATGAACTCAAAATACAATCGCAGGGAAATCAGGATAATGCCCCGCTTCAGATTGATTTTGTCAATTTTAAAATTGAAACCATTTTGAATATGGTTAAAAAAGAGAAATTGTTAATGCAAGGTCTGATAAACGGATCTGTTCTAGCCGAAAACGTGCTGATAAAACCCACTTTTACTTCAGATTTAAAAATTGATGAATTTGCTTTTAAAGGCGAACCCGTAGGAAATATAACGGTAAAAGTAGACAATAAAACAAACAATACTCTCGCAGCAAATGTTAATTTAAGCGGAGAAGGAAATGATGTAAACCTGCTTGGAGATTATAAAATTGATACCGGTAATTTTGACTTGAATCTGGATATTAGTCATCTGAATATTAAAAGTATTCAGGGTTTTAGTATGGACAATATCAAAGAAGGATCAGGATTTTTGTCTGGAAATTTTAAAGTTACAGGAAACGCGGCAGCTCCAAAAGTAGCGGGAGAATTACAGTTTAATGATGCTGGTTTTAGAATTACGCAACTTAACTCTTATCTAAAAACCAATAAAGAAAAAATCACTTTTAGAAACGATGTAATTTCGTTTGATAAATTTTCGTTTTATGACGAGAACGATAATGAATTATTCGTAAACGGAACGATTGGTTCTTCTGATTTTAGAAATTTTAATTTTGCATTGCTCGTTGAAGGAAACGATTTTAGAGCGATTCATTCTAAAGCAGCCGATAATGATTTGTTTTATGGCGATTTATTTTTAGATACAAAACTCAATATAAAAGGAACTTTAGAAAGTCCTGTAATAGGGGGAACGATCAAGATAAATAAGGAAACCAAATTTACAGTTGTGTTGCCACAATCAGATCCGTCGATTGCCGACAGAGAAGGAATTGTTGAGTTTGTTGATGAAGATAATATGTATCTCAAGCAAACTGTTGATATGCAGAATAAACTCAATCAGTCAGAGCTAAAAGGGATGGATGTGAGTGTGGCTATTTCGATAGATAAAGAGGCCGAACTTACTTTGGTTATTGATAAAGGGAATGGTGATTACTTGAATTTAAAGGGAGAAGCTGAGCTGACTGGAGGAATCGATCCTTCAGGAAAAACAACTTTGACAGGTAAATATGAGTTTTCTGAAGGAGCTTACGAGATGAATTTTAATATGATTCGTCGCAAATTTGACATTCAGAAAGGAAGTTATATTATCTGGAATGGCGAGCCGACAATGGCAAACCTAAATATTACGGCCATCTACAAAGTAGGAGCAGCGCCAATAGATTTACTAGGAAACCAGTTGGGCACCATGAGTCCAACAGAAAAAAACACCTTTAAGCAGAAGATTCCATTTCAGACACATTTAAAAATGAACGGAGAACTTTTGAAACCCGAAATCACTTTTGATATTGTGCTTCCCGACGGCAATTATGGCGTTGCATCCAATGTGGTAGATATGTCACGAACAAAATTAGAGCAATTGCGTCAGGAGCCGGCAGAAATGAATAAACAGGTTTTTGCACTTTTGTTATTGAATCGATTTATTGGAGAAAATCCGTTTGCGAGTGAAAGCGGAGGAACTAGCGCAGAATCTTTGGCGAGACAAAGTGTGAGTAAAATACTTTCGCAGCAATTAAATGATTTTGCAGGTGAATTAATAAAAGGGGTTCAGCTGGAATTTGATTTAGAATCTACAGAGGATTACACGTCGGGTTCCCGAGAAAACAGAACAGATCTGAATGTTGGTGTTTCTAAGAAACTCTTAAATGACAGATTGAAAGTTACCGTTGGAAGCAGTTTTGGAGTAGAAGGTCAGGAGCGCGCCAATGAGCAAAGTACCAATATTGCGGGCGATGTGGCCCTAGATTATCAACTTACCAAAGATGGGCGTTATATGGTTCGTGCGTATCGAAAAAACGAGTATCAGGTAGCAGTAGAAGGACAAGTTGTAGAGACTGGTGTTGCTTTTATTATTACAATGAGTTACAATAAATTTAGTGAACTTTTTCATAGAAGTGAGGCAGAAAAAGAAATGATCAGGCAAGAAAAATTGCAGAAACAAAAAAGAAAACTAAAAGAAAAAACGCAAGAAAATAAAGAAGATCAAATTGAAGGAAATGAGCAAAAAACATAGTAATATGGAATTTAGATTTATAAAATACTGTATCGCACTATTGGTATTTTTTGCTTTTGGATGCAGCAATGTAAAATATTTGCCTGAAGGCGAATTGTTGTACACGGGAGCTTCTGTGACAGTAAAGGATTCTATTATCAAAAAGAGAGACAGAAAAGCACTTGAGAAAGAATTAGAGGATTTGTTGCGCCCCTTGCCTAACAAACAAATTTTAGGATTACGCCCAAAATTATGGATCTATAATTTGGCGGGAGAACCCAAAAAAGAAAAAGGGTTTCGCTATTGGTTACGAAATAAAGTGGGTGAAGAGCCTGTACTTTTTAGTAAAGTTGATCTTGATTATAACTCCTCAATACTGCGAAATTTTGTAGAAAACCGAGGTTATTTTAAAGCGAGAGTCAGTGCCGATTCTACTGCAAAAAACAAAAGAATTACAGCAGAATATTTGGTTTGGCCCAAAAAACAATATAAAATAAAAAGCGTGAGTTTTCCGGAAGATTCCTCGGCTTTAGGGAAAGCAATAGCCAGAACAAGTCGCAGAAGCTTGCTTAAAGAAGGAAATCCGTACGATCTAACTGTCATAAAAGCTGAGCGCGAGCGTATCGATGCCCGATTAAAAGAAAAAGGATTCTACTATTTTAACCCCGATTATATTTTGGCACAGGTGGATAGCGCAAAAGGAGATTATGAAGTACACATTAAATTAAAAATAAAAGAGCAGACACCGGAAAAAGCGACTATTGTTTATAAGATTGATAAAGTCGTTGTCTACCCTAATTTTTCAATTTCAAAAGACAGTCTTAAATATAAAAAAGAAGATGTTGTGTTGTATAAAGATTTCACCATAATCGATACGGCAGCTACTTTTAAACCACGAGTTTTTGACAGGGCTATTTACTTTAAAAAAGGAGATTATTATAATCGAAAGGATCATAATCTTACCTTGAATCGGTTTGTGAATCTGGGAACATTCAGCTTTGTGAAAAATGAATTTAAAACTTCTGATAGTTTGAAGAATACCTTAGATTCTTATTATTATCTGACCCTTTTGCCTAAAAAATTCATTCGTGTAGAAGTTTTAGGAAAAACGAATTCGGCGAGTTATACGGGAACAGAAATCAATGTCAATTGGAACAATAGAAATTTGCTTAGAGGTGCAGAATTGCTGACCGTATCCGTTTTTGGAGGCGCAGATTTTCAGCTTTCTGGACAAAACAACGGGCAAAATATCTATAGACTGGGAGCAGAAACCAGTTTGGTATGGCCAAGATTTATTTCGCCATTTAATTGGGAAGGTTCCAGTGAATTTGTGCCAAGAACCAAAGCTTCATTGCGTTACGAATATCAAAACAGAACGCAGCTGTATGCTTTAAATTCATTCAAAACTTCTTTTGGGTATATTTGGAAAGAAAACAGTAGAAAAGAACATCAATTGAATGTCGTCGATATTACGTATGTGAGTCCAAATAATGTCACCGCTGCCTATTTGGAAGATGCTAAAACCGATGAATCCTTAAAAAGAATAATAGAAAAACAATTGATTTTTGGCCCAACCTATTCTTATACATACACCAACACGATGCAAAAACGTAGAAAAAATACCTTCTACTTTAATGGCGAATTAGACTTGGCAGGAAATATTACAGGTTTGGTAACAGGAGCAAATATCAAAAAGCAGGATACAATAAAAATATTCGATGTTCCTTTTAGTCAATTTGTAAAGCTTAAAGCTGATTTTAGGCATTATCTTAAACTAGGCAAAGAAAGCGAACTGGCAAGCAGAATCATTTTAGGAGCAGGGTTTGCATACGGAAATTCGAGTGTTTTGCCTACTTCTAAACAATTTGTTGTGGGAGGAACCAATAGTATTCGAGCTTTTAGAGCAAGAACATTGGGGCCCGGAAGTTATTTTAATGTTCCTACTGTAAACAATTATTTGCCGGACCAATCTGGCGATTTAAAATTAGAGTTCAATACAGAATACAGGGCAAAATTGTTCAGTATCGTGAGAGGAGCTTTGTTTATAGATGCAGGAAATATTTGGCTTTTGAATGCAGATCCTAATAAAATCGGAGGTGAAATTTCTAAAGATTTCATTAAAGATATTGCAGTAGGAGTAGGAGCCGGTTTGCGTTTTGATTTGTCATTCCTGGTTTTAAGAACAGATCTGGCATTTCCACTTAGAAAACCGTATTTGCCACAAGGAGAAAGATGGGTGATCGATGCCATTGATTTTGGAAGTGGCCCTTGGCGAAAAGAAAACCTAATGCTGAATATCGCCATTGGATATCCTTTTTAGAATATTTTAAAAAACACTTCATTTAGCTTTAAAAAAGAAGTAAATTAGTTTAAAAATTGAATCGAATGCAAAATATGCTCAAAAGAATCTTAGTTGTAATCGTAATTATAGTCGGTATTGTCTTTGCTTTCAAATATTGTGAATTCAAAAAAGAAGACGATTCAACCATCGATTATAACACCAATTTAATTCAGCAACAAATTCTGAATGTGGGTAAATTGGTTGTCACCGAAGGTCATTTTTCTGAAGTGCTCACCTATAAAAACCAAGCCAAGTATTTGATGGACATGCTTTCTTTTGAAAAAAAAGCATTAATAGTGGTCAATGCAAAAGTTACTGTTGCGTATGATTTGCATAAAATGAAATACGATATTGATGAAAAAAATAAAACGATAACGATTTTAAATATTCCAAAAGAAGAAATTAGCATTAATCCGGATATTCAGTTTTATGATGTAGAGCAGAGTAAGCTAAATCCTTTTACTGGAGAAGATTACAATAAAATCAACAAATCGGTAAAAGCCAATCTGGCTAAGAAAATCGAAAAGTCATCTTTAAAAACCAATGCTCAAAATCGATTAATTACCGAATTATCAAAAATTTTAATTTTAACCAATACAATGGGTTGGAAATTGCAATACAACGGAAAAGTGATCGAAACAGAAAAAGAATTAAGTGCCGATTTAAAATTGTAAAAGAAGAGACACAAAGGTTCATCGTAACAAAAACTCAAAGGTTTTTTACACACAATCTTGTCTTTTCGACGAAGTAAATCTCCACTATTAACTCCGCAACGAAAGTCCAATCTTTTTAGAACTTCTCGCAAAGATTTCTTCTTCGTCGAAATGAAAGTTATAGCTTTAAACAGCTTCCTTGTCAAAAATCAAATCCAATCCGCCAGCGATTAAATGCGCTACTTCCGGACGTTTTTGTTTTAATTGATCAAGGTAAACCAATACTTCCTGCAATAGTTGTTTATCATCCGCATCTTTCAAAAGCTCAGTAATTTCAACAGCCAATAACCAATCGTTAGGATGATTATTTTGTAGTTTTTCGAAAACAGTTTTTAGTTGAGATCTAGAATCTTTACTTTCTCTCATCAGGCGAACGGTTTGGTATAAAACTTCCAAATCATCGCGTTCTGGTGTATGTTTTGCTTTTATTGTAGTCGTTTTTGGAACCGTATTTGTCAGATCAAAACTATTTACATCAGCAGGTCCTGAAAAGGCAGAAACCACTTTTTTACCAATCGCCATATCATAATTACCCCACTCAGGCTGAAATAAAATAGTTTCGCCATGAGTAACAGTGCAATTCTTAAAACTGATTAGGATAATTTCGCCATGTAAATTTCTCGAACCCGTAATAATTTCACCTTCAACAATAATATTGCCTTCAAACTCCAGTTTTACGGTTTCACTTTCTACGATATTGTAGGCTTGTAAATCTTTCGGGCTCATGTCTTCAATTGCGAGATTAAAGCCTTTTAACTTCCCAATAGGGCTCCCAAATCCGTCTGGATGGGTCAAAGTTCCGTGGCCTACTAATTCTTTTTCACGGTAAGACAAAGCAGTTTTGCCCGTTGTCTGAATATAAACAGGTTTTCCTTCTTCTTCGATAACATTGGTAAAAACACCAGAAATTTGTAATCCCGTACTCAATTCGATAGTACCTAAAGCGTTAGAATGAATGAGTTTCTGAATTCCTGAAAGGCCTCCTGTACGCAAAGCCATTTTATTAGCAAATTCTTCCAAAATCAAACTGAGATGAGAAAAATTAGGCGTTACATAAAGTTGAGGTTGGAGTTGTGTAATATCAAAATTTTGATTTGCAGCAGAGATATCATAAGGTATTTTCTTAACATTGTCGGTCATGCACCAGGCACTTTCTCCAATAGAAGACAATAATCCGGCGCCATATATTTTAGGGTTTTCAACAGTCCCGATTAAACCGTACTCGACCGTCCACCAATGCAAATTTCGAATTTGAGCCATTTCAGACAACTCACCCATATTATTTTGCAGGTAGGCAACTGCTTTTTCGGCCTCATCTATTTTTTCTTGAGGAGTATCTTCGGCTTCTTTCAGGATAGAAAGCAGTCGAATTGCCTCGTACATTTGATAATCTTTGTGCGATGAAATTGCTTTACAACCAATTTCTCCAAAACGCCTTAAATATTCGGCATATTCAGGATTTGCAATAATAGGCGCATGTCCCGCACCTTCGTGAATGATATCTGGAGCTGGCGTATATTCTATATGTTCCAACTGTCGAATGTCGGAAGCAATCACCAGAACATTGTAGGCTTGAAATTCCATAAAAGCATTCGGCGGAATAAATCCGTCAACCGCAACAGCAGCCCATCCAATCTCGGTCAGGATACGATTCATGCCATACATACTCGGTATAGAATCAATCTGGATTCCCGTTTTTTTTAATCCATCCAAGTACGAATGATGCGCCACTTTTGATAAATAATCCACATTTTTGCGCATTACATAACGCCAAACGGCCTGATTAATTGGCGAATAATCGCTATAATCTTGCGGTTTGATAAATTGCTTTAAATGTTTTGGCAATCTTTCTAATAACGGATTTGTTTCAATAGTTGCATTCATTTCGAAATCGTTGTAGGATGAGAATGTAAAATTACGAATTTCAAGTACTAAAATAAACTTTTTTAAAATAGATTTTTAAAAATAAGATCATTCTATTGCGCAATCTCTAATTTATGATAAAAATCAAATATAGATTTTTCTTCTATTAAAAATTGGTATTAGAATAAAACAAAATAAGTAGTTTTACAAGTCGTATCCATTACAGCAAATATAGAATCATGAAAGTTTTCTTAATCGTTTCGGCAATTATTATTTTATTTCTCTTAGGGATCAGGTATTTTTTGTTTAAAATTGGAGATCCTGTAAATGCAAAACTGTCAAATTCCTATTTTCATCATTACAGAAAAAACCTGATCGTTTATTCGCCTATGGGCAATTGGTTTGAATTGGGTTATTTTGAATCTGATGCAGATGTTGCCACTTTTCAGCCCATAAATATAGATTTCGGAAAAGATAAAAACAATATTTTCTGGAAAGGAAAAAAGCAATCTGTTGATTACGATACTTTTGAAATAGATGATTCTTATATTATTAAAGATAAAAATCATGTTTACATTACAAATGGGAAGAGCTTTGATTTATTGGAGATCATCGATGGTGCTGATCCTAAAACGTATCAATTATTAGATGCGTCTTTAAAGGATTATCGTCGCAATAATTGGTTTAAAGATGCTCATACGGTTTATTATAAAAATAAAAAAATTGAAGGTGATCCTAAAACTTTCCATCCCGTAAATGATATGATTGCTGTGGATGCCAATTTTATTTATGCTATCATTAGTTATAGAGGTGAGGGGCTAGAAATGTTGGGGGTAGATGAAGTGATTCAAAAACATAAAATGATTGAAGGCGAAATTCATCCTATAAATGAGTCTTATGCTCAGATTGGTAATACTGTTGTTTCTGCTTTTACGAATGCCGAATTTGAAATTCATACTTTCGATACTATCAAAAGAATTAGAAAAATTGATTACTGGAACGTAATTGTAGATCATATTTTGATTAATAAAGGCGTTTTATATCCTGAAATTGATGCAGAAAGTTTTGAAATCATAGAAAATGATTTTTCAAGAGATAAGAATAGCATTTATTATTGTTGTAAAAAGATCGTTGGTGTGGAGTATTCAAGTTTCAAAATTATCTCTGACAAATACTCCGTAGACAGAAAAAATGTTTATTTCCGGAATGCTATTGTTAAAGGAGCAAATCCCGAAATATTCCAATCTGCTTCTGAATATGATGTATGGGAAGATGGACAAAATCGATATAAAGACGGAAAGGCGATTTCCTCTTTAAGCAAAAAGTAAAAAAAAGTTATTTTTCCTGATTTCTAAAATATTCAATTTTATAATGAAACATATAAGCCATGTTTGCGGCTCGCACTTTGGCTTCTTCGGCTAATTTTCCAGTAAATAACGTATCTACGGTAGTAGTAAAAAGTTCCATCCAACGGTCAAAGTGGGCTTGATTTACGGGCAAATGTTTGTGCGGAGGAAAAGGACTACCGGAATAAGTATGTTCTTCTAATAAAATGGTTTGCCAAAAACGATACATTTTCTCGAGATGTTCTGGCCATCTTCCGATCATTTTCTGATTGAAAATAGGACCAATGAGATCGTCTTTCTGTACTTTTTCATAAAATGTATTTACTAAAAGAGTGATGTCTTCGAGATTGCCAATATCTTGTAGTTGCATGTTTTGAAGTTTTAATATCGGTTACAAAAGTACGCTTTAACGATCTGTTTGCAGAATGATAAGTATCATTTTATATTAATTAGTTAAGTTTAAAAAACCAATAAATTAAAGAGCTAAAATTGTTTTTTTTGATATAAAAAAGATGTAAAATTTTTTTAGAATATGGTAAAAAAATAAAGTAAGGTTTTTATGTTATTTTTAATTTTTATAGCATTGAAAATCAATTATTTGAAAAATATTTAGATAAGTTTTTGTACAGGTAAAATTTTAAAATGATGTGTATTTGTTAAGTTGTAAAAATACATATTTAATTAAATTTCTCATAATATTGAGGTGAATTAATAAAATTAATCTTAAAAAATAAGAAAAATTTAATTATCTAAAATTATAAAACTATGATCAAAATTACCCCAAAAAACCAAAAACACACGAAATTTAAAAGAATAATGTATTTCGTTATGATGATTTCGTTGTCGATTCAAGCCATTGCCCAAACAGTAACGCCTTGGATGACGACCGGAGATCAAACAAAATTGTTGCAGCAACAGGCTAATGTTAGCTTTGGAGCCAATTCAGGAAGTAATCCTTCCACTATTACAATTAATCCAGCCACAACTTATCAGACTATGGATGGATTTGGCTACACACTTACTGAAGGAAGTTGCGAAGTCATTAGCGCAATGGCGGCTACGCAGCAGAATCAATTGTTAAACGATTTGTACCATCCTGTTACGGGTTTAAACGCTAGTGTGGTTCGTATTAGTATTGCAGCTTCTGATTTGAGTAGTTCTTCATACAGTTATAATGAAACTTCGGGAGATGTTAATATGAATAATTTTAGTCTCAACGGGCCAGATCTTACGTACTTGATTCCAATTATAAAAAAAATACAACTTATCAACCCAAATATCAAGATACTAGCTACTCCATGGTCGGCACCACGATGGATGAAAACGAATAATTCTTGGGTTGGCGGAAGTTTGCAGACGCAATATTATGCCGCTTATGCCAAATATTTTGTAAAATACTTTGCTGCCATGCAAGCACAGGGAATTTCAATTTGGGGAATTACGCCTCAAAATGAACCTGAAAACCCTTATAACGAACCAAGCATGTTAATGAATTCTACAGAGCAAAAGAATTTTATCAATACACAACTTGGGCCTCAAATGGCAGCTGCTGGTTATGGCAATATAAAAATCATTGCATTTGATCACAATTGCGACAATACGGCTTATCCTATTGATGTTTTAAATAACAGCAGTTATGTTGATGGCGCTGCATTTCATTTGTATTCTGGAAGTATTTCGGCGATGTCAACGGTGCGAAATGCAACTAATAAAAATGTGTATTTTACAGAACAATATACGGGCGCTGGAGGAAGTTTTAGCGGTGATTTTGGATGGCACATGCAAAATGTTGTTATTGGAGGAGCCAATAACTGGGCAAAAACCGTTTTAGAATGGAATGCAGCGAACAATCCAAGTTTAGGACCTCGTACTCCTGGCGGATGCAGTACATGTTTAGGAGCTGTAACAGTTAATAATAGTACAAGTTATACCAAAAATGTGGCTTATTATATTATTGGTCAAATCTCAAAATTTGTCAAACCAGGGGCTTTAAGGATTTCATCTTCGAGCACAAACGGATCAATTGTTTCAGCTGGATTTAAAAATCCTGACGGTTCTATTGCACTTGTTGTTTACAATTCGGGAGGATCTGCAAATACAATTAGAGTTGTTTCTGGAGCATCAGCATTTGAGTATTCAGTTCCTGCGTCATCTGCGGTGACATTTAATTGGTCAGCAGGAAATCCGGTCGTAAATTTGCCGGGTTACTATAATATAATTTCAAGAAACAGCAACAAAGGATTAGATGTTGCAGATTATTCTACTACCAGTGGAGGTCGCATTCAGCAGTATGATATTACCAACGGAGGAGGAAATAATCAGCGCTGGAAGTTTGTTCCTGACGGAAATGGCAATCATTACATCATTGTAAAATCAAGCGGATTGTATTTGACCACTGAAAATAACAGTACTGCTGATGGCGTAAAAGTACAGCAAAGAACATTTTCAGCTTCAAATGAGTTTAAATGGATAGTTACCAGTCTTGGCGGAGGTTATTATAAAATTATTAATTTGAATAGTGGAAAGTCATTAGATGTAGAAAATGTTTCAACGGCAAACGGCGCTAATATTCAGGTATGGTCGTATACAGGCGGGTTAAACCAACAATGGCAATTGGCACAGGTAGAATCTACGGCTAAAAAAGTTGCGATAGAAGACGCAAATGCTTCATCTGATTTTTCTTTGTATATAAATGCAACGAATGATTATTTAAAAATCAATACTCCAAATTCAGGTGTTGGTCAGGTTGAGATTTATTCGGTAGCAGGTCAGAGTGTTCTCAAAAGAGCAATTGACTTTGTTGAAGGAAATGAAACTGAAGTGGAAATTTCAAAATTGCCAAAAGGACTTTATGTCGTGAAAGTCAATGATAGTAAAAGATCTTATTCTAAAAAAGTTATGAAACAATAATAGAAAATTGGAAATTTAATTAGTAATTTTATTTTTGATTTTAAAAGACTGCGTGATATTCTGAGGGCACTGAAAAAGTCTTTTCAAAATTCTTTTTCAAGAATAATTATTAATTAAAAGGAGTAGAAGCTAAAAGTTTTCTGCTCCTTTTTTTGTATCTTTTACGTGTAATCATAAGACTTTTTAGAT
>NZ_JAGFBV010000034.1 GCF_017948595.1 Flavobacterium geliluteum
TTAAACAAAAAATTGATATAATTTTGTCTTTACAAAGCATTGGTGAGGTTTATTGGTTCGCAAAACAAATTTACTAAACCTCTGCTTTGTTTTTTATACTATAGAAACTAGCAACTTGAATTAATTAGTTATTTTAAATTTAGAATATGACAAAACTGGAAGAACAGGCGGCTCAATCGCTTCTGGAAAGTAAATTCATAACTGAAAATCAGTTTGAAGAAATCACCGTATACCGCAATCGCAATATTTTTTCGCTTCATGCCGAATTAAAATTTTTCCTTTATTTATCGGTTTTGCTATTTACTTCCGGAATCGGAATTTTAATTTATCAAAATATTGATACCATTGGTCATATTGTTATACTTGCGATATTGCTTGTGGTTATCGTAGGATGTTTTTATTATTGTTTTAAAAATTCAAAAGGATTTCAAAAAACAGAAACCATTTTCGATAGTCCTGTTTTAGAATATTTGGTTTTGGCCGCTACTATCTTGACATGTATTTTTATAGGTTATTTGCAGTTTCAATATGAAGCTTTTGGAACCCATTATGGTTTAGCAACTTTAATTCCGACTCTAATTAGTTTTTTCTGTGCCTATTATTTTGATAATAAAAGTGTACTAACGATTGCGATTACGGGTTTAGCAGCTTATGTAGGTATCTCAGCCACGCCGCAGGATTTGCTCAGGAATAATTTTTATACCAGTCAAAACTTAACTTATTCAGCTATTTTATTGGGTGGAATCCTTATTGTGTGGACTATTTACAGTTCAAAAATTGCATTAAAAACGCATTTTAAACTCCTTTATTTAACTTTCGCTTTGCACTTGATAAGTATTGCATCTATTAGCGGTTTAACCGATTATCACAACAATAGTCTTTGGATGCTTTTTGTAGTTGTTTTAGCGGGATCTGCATATTATTTTTATAAAATCAGCTATGAACTTAAAGCAATTTCATTATATGTTTTTATGATTATCTATGCTTATATTGGATTCAATATTGTTGTCTTTAGGATTTTTGAATTTGTAAACTTTTCGGATATCTGGATGTTATTTATTTTGATATTACCCGTCTATTTTATTGGTTCAATAGTAATATTCATAAAATTAATTAAAAACTTTAACAAAGAAATTGCAGCATGATAGTTCACGATAAAACTTTATTAGACAATTTAATTTTGATCGAAGAAGCCCGTTCTTTACAAGAGGCAGGTTTTATATCTAAAGAACAGGTAACAATTTTGAAAAATGAATTACCAGTATTCAAAAGCAATACTAATATTTTGGTTCGCTTAGGATTTTTAATTTTAGGAGTGTTTTTGTATGCCTCTATTTGTGGGGTAATTGCCTTGTTGGGACTGGTAGACAGCAATGATCATTTTTTTGATATCTGTTGTTATTTTTTTGCTGCAGTTGGGTTTTTTGGTGCAGAGGTTTTGGCCGTTCAAAAATATCGTCAACATGGTTTAGATGACGCCTTTACACTTGGTGCATTATTCAATCTGGGTTTAGCAATTGCGATCTCTACAGAAGCATACGAATTGATCATTGCGATTTTTGTTACTGTAGTGTCTTTTATCATGTACAAAAGATATCTGCATCTTTTGTCAATGCTCGTTTTTTGCTGCTCTTGTTCTGCAATATTATTTTACGGACTATTTGAATTTGGAACTATCGGAAAAACAATTTTACCTTTTGTAGCGATGATTTTCGCAGTAGGTTTTTATTTTTTTACTAAAAAATTGAATGAAAAAACTACTCAGCATTACTATCATAAAGGCATTTTGATTGCCAATAGTTTTTGTCTGGTGCTGTTTTATTTGTCATGCAATTATTTGGTTGTAAGAGAACTTTCCGCGATGCTTTTAGGAAACGAAATTGCACCAGGAAAAGATATTCCATTTGCCTATTTCTTCTATGCTTTTACTTTTGTTGTACCGGCTGTTTACTTGGTTCAGGCATTAAAAACAAAAGATAGAATCCTACTTTGGATAAGTTTTTTAGCGATTGCTTTCTCCATTTATACGATCCGATTTTACCATTCTATTTTGCCTGTAGAAATAGCACTTACTTTGGGGGGAATAGTCTTATTTGCAATTACATTTTTTTCGATAAAAAAATTAAAAGACAAAGAAACAGGTTTAACATTTAAACCCGATAGAATCAATAATTCAAATGCATTTTTAAATGCCGAAGCCTTGATAGTAGCTTCAACTTTTGGAATGAAACCCGAAGTAAAACCACAGGATTCACCAATGGATTTTGGTGGAGGTGGCTTTAGCGGAGGTGGTTCTGGAGGAACATTTTAATTGATTTCTGTGAAAAGTAAAAAGAGAAAATGTGAAATGTAAAATGTGAAATGTGAAATGTAAAATGTGAAATGTAAAAAATATCAACATTTAAACGTTTTACATTTCACATTTCACAAAAAAAACTTTCACAAAAAAACTAAACTTTAGTTTTTAAAGCTACTGCATCAATATCGCTATGTGAAACATCATACACTGCTTTTCCGTTTTTAATTAAAATCAATTGTGGTGATTCGTGGTACACATTAAAACGATTTGCAATTTCATTCGAGATATCGCGATGTGCAATTAAGTCAAGAAAATAAGCATCAACAGTATCATTCAAATCGTATTCGCGTTCAAATTGCTTCAAAGCCATTCGGCTAATGCTGCATCTTGTACTGTGCTTAAAAATGACGACCAGCTTTTCATTAGATACCGCTTCAACTTCCATTAATTGTGCTATATCGGTTAATTCTGTCCAGTTAACACTGCTTTTTGGTGTATCTGATGCGTCAGAATTTCCGAAGATTGAATTGAAAAAACTCATATTTGATTAGATTTATGACTTTCTGACATTAAATAAAGAGTAAAAAATCACTTTAAATGTCATTTTGTCTTTAATTTTACTATGGAATGTATTTTGAACATTCTGAAACAAAGTTATAGGATTTAATTTTAAAATTTACTTCAATCCAATCAAATTTTAATCAGATCGATTTTACAAACAAAACAAAAAACTTAAAATATAAAAAGATGAATATAAATAAATTTACGACCAAATCGCAGGAAGCCATTCAGCTATCACAGCAATTGGCGCAACGATACGGACAGCAACAGATAGAAAATGAGCACATTTTTAAAGCTATTTTTGAAGTAGACGAAAATGTAGCACCTTTTATTTTGAAAAAATTAAATGTAAATCTGCCTTTATTTCTGCAGTTATTAGATGCTACTATTCAAAGTTTTCCAAAAGTTTCAGGAGGTGATATCACGCTTTCACGCGATGCGAACAAAGCATTGAATGAAGCAGAGATTATTGCGCAAAAAATGAACGATGAATATGTTTCAATTGAACATTTAATTTTAGCAATTTTTGACTCTAAAAGCAAGGTAGCGCAAATTCTGAAAGATCAGGGTGTAACTGGAAAAGGATTGAAAGCCACTATTGAGGAACTTCGAAAAGGCGAAAGAGTGACATCAGCTTCAGCTGAAGAAAATTACAATTCTCTGAATAAGTATGCTAAAAATTTAAATGAGCTGGCGCGCACAGGAAAACTTGATCCCGTAATTGGCCGTGATGAAGAAATTCGCCGTGTGCTGCAAATCCTTACTCGTAGAACCAAAAATAACCCGATGTTGGTTGGTGAACCCGGAGTGGGTAAAACCGCTATTGCCGAAGGCTTGGCACATCGAATTGTAGATGGTGACGTTCCTGAAAATTTAAAAAATAAAATCGTTTTCTCGCTAGATATGGGAGCGCTCATTGCTGGTGCCAAATACAAAGGAGAATTTGAAGAACGTTTAAAATCGGTGGTAAAAGAAGTAACCGCCGCAGAAGGTGATATTGTTTTGTTTATTGATGAAATTCACACGCTTGTAGGTGCAGGAGGGGGAGAAGGCGCTATGGATGCCGCCAACATCTTAAAACCGGCTTTGGCTCGTGGTGAGTTGAGAGCTATTGGCGCTACCACTTTAGATGAATATCAAAAATATTTTGAAAAAGACAAAGCCTTAGAACGTCGTTTTCAAAAGGTTTTAATAGACGAACCAGATACCGAAAGTGCCATCTCGATCTTGCGTGGTATCAAAGAAAAATACGAAACGCATCATAAAGTTCAGATTAAAGACGAAGCGATTATCGCTGCAGTAGAACTTTCGCAACGTTACATTACCAATCGATTTTTGCCGGATAAAGCTATCGATTTGATGGACGAAGCGGCATCAAAATTACGTATGGAGATCAATTCAAAACCAGAAGAATTAGATGTTTTGGATCGTAAAATCATGCAGCTCGAAATTGAAATCGAAGCGATTAAACGTGAAAAAGAAGAGAGCAAGCTCAAAATTTTACGAATGGATTTGGCGAATCTCAAAGAGGAGCGTAACGAAATTTACACGAAATGGAAAACGGAGAAAGATGTTGTAGATGGTGTTCAGGCAGTAAAATTAGAAATAGAAGATTTTAAACACGAAGCCGAACGTGCCGAACGTGATGGTGATTACGGAAAAGTAGCCGAAATTCGTTACGGAAAAATCAAAGAAGCTCAGGAGCGTTTAGATGTATTATTGAAACAATTACAAGAATACCAGTCAGGTAATTCTTTGATAAAAGAAGAAGTCACCCGAGAAGATATTGCCGAAGTCGTAGCAAAGTGGACTGGTATTCCGGTGATGAAAATGCTGCAAACCGAGAGAGAAAAGCTGTTACATCTTGAAGACGAATTGCACAAACGTGTAGTAGGTCAGGAAGAAGCGATTGAGGCAGTAAGTGACGCCGTGCGCAGAAGCCGTGCAGGATTACAGGATATGAAAAAACCTGTGGGGACTTTCTTGTTCTTGGGAACTACAGGAGTTGGTAAAACTGAGCTGGCAAAAGCATTGGCAGAATATCTTTTTGATGACGAAAATGCCATGACCCGAATCGATATGAGTGAGTACCAGGAACGCCACAGCGTAAGCAGATTGGTAGGTGCGCCTCCGGGATACGTGGGTTATGAAGAAGGAGGCCAGCTGACCGAAGCCGTTCGTAGAAAACCTTATTCTGTAATTCTGTTGGATGAGATAGAAAAAGCACATCCCGATACATTTAATATTTTATTGCAGGTTTTGGATGAAGGTCGTTTGACAGATAATAAAGGGCGATTAGCAGATTTCAAAAATACGATTATCATCATGACATCCAATATGGGAAGCCATATTATTCAAGAGAAGTTTGATAATTTAAAAGGCGGAATTGAAGCAGCAACTGAGGCTGCAAAAGTAGAAGTCTTAGGTTTATTAAAACAAATCGTTCGACCTGAATTTATCAATCGTATCGATGAAATTGTATTGTTTACGCCGCTAACAATCGAAAATATTTCGAAAATTGTGAGTTTGCAACTCAAAAGTGTAACCAAAATGTTAGCACTTCAGGGCATAACAATGGATGCAACTCCTGAAGCCATCAAATACCTTTCTGACAAAGGATATGATACTCAGTACGGAGCAAGACCTGTAAAACGTGTGATTCAGAGAGAGGTGCTGAACCAGTTATCTAAAGAAATTTTGGCTGGTAAAATCACCACAGACAGTATCATTTTGATCGATGCTTTTGATGGTAACTTGGTTTTTAGAAACCAATCTGCCGAATTAGTAAAATAATTTTTTTAGTTTTTAAAAGTAAAAAACACCAGTGTAGAGCTGGTGTTTTTTTTAAATTACAGATTTTAAGGAAAAATCTACAAATTTTGAAACTTTTTAGAAAAGTAATATAAAAACAATCTTTAACTTAGTTCTCACATTTGCAGAGGTAAAATTGTACCAAACCAATTAAACAAAAATAGTAACACAAAATAATTGCATTATGAATAATATTTTTAGAGGATTATTAGCAGGCTACGGTGCCAAAAAATTAGGAGGCGGATGCTTCGGAACTATTTTGGTTTTTATTATTATATGGGTACTTTTAGGTCAGTGTAGTTAATTTTAACTGCTATAATTGATCAAAAAGTAGTAGATTCGCAGCACTAAATAAAAAATTAAAATGGCATCAGGTTTTTTCGCACTATTAGATGATATCGCAGCAATTATGGATGATGTTGCTGTAATGAGTAAGGTTGCAGCAAAAAAAACAGCGGGTATCTTGGGCGATGATTTGGCCGTAAATGCCGAAAAAGCATCTGGATTTGTTTCCTCGAGAGAACTTCCCGTTTTATGGGCAATCGGAAAAGGATCTTTTGTCAATAAATTAATTATTTTGCCCGTTGCCTTTCTACTAAGCGCTTTTTTCCCTGTAGCAATAACCGTAATTTTAGTATTAGGAGGGCTTTTTTTAGCTTATGAAGGTGCCGAAAAAATATACGAATTTATATTTCCGCATCAACATTCAAAAATAGACATTATCAACGAAGACTTGACCGAAGAACAAATTTTAATCATCGAAAAAGAAAAAATAAAATCTGCCATCGTAACCGATTTTATTCTCTCCGTAGAGATTGTCATCATTGCAATGAGCACGGTCATAGAAAAACCACTTTCGTCACAAATAGCCGTAGTGTCAATAATCGCAATCATTGCAACCGTGGGCGTTTATGGCATCGTCGCTCTTATTGTCAGAATGGATGAGTTTGGTTTTAAAATGATAAAATGGAGTAAAAAAGAACGAAGTATCTCCAAAACCATCGGCAATATTCTCGTTAAGGCATTGCCAAAAGTCATCCAAAGTTTATCAGTTATTGGCACAATAGCCTTGATTTTAGTGGCCGGAGGTATTTTTGTACACAACAGCGATTTTCTACATCATTTATGGCCCAATATTCCCTCAATTATAAAAGAGTTTGTTTTTGGGTTAGCAATCGGCCTCGTTGTTTTAGCAATCGTTAGCCTTTTCAAAAAGATTTTCAAGAAAACAAAAGAGAGTCACTAATAAAACATCACAGCTACCTTATAAAAGTTTTTGCAGGAGCAGATGATTCATTTTCAAAAGACCACTTGTCCCGCTATCCGCTCCAATCTTTTATGCCGAACAACGGCACAAAAGGATTTCTACTTCTATCGGGGCTAGGTTAGAGATTTTTGCACTTACAAGAAATCTTGGTTAAACTTCATAAAAATTTCGCCTTCAATTCGGGCGTCGGAATCATGCAGCTTTCCTTCTTTCCATACCATTTGTATCGATTTTTGGCAATGTAATCATAAATATAATTTCTAACTTTCTCCGGAACTATTTTAAAAACAGCCAGCAAACCATAAAAACCTCCGAGTTCATTAGCAATTTCAAGTACTGCCGTAGATTTATAGTAGTAGGCAATAGCAGGTTTGTACAAAACGATGCTATCTATTTTCTGCTGATCTATTCCGATATAACGGCAAATCTCTATACCCAACTCAGATTGTAAAGCCACAAACCGAAAAACATCTTTTTTATCACGTTTAATAATAAACTGAACAGCTCTGTTGCATAAATTGCAAACGCCATCAAATAGAATTATATTTTTATTTTGAGGAAAGTTTATCATTGTTTTTTTGTTTCAAGTTTCACGTTTCGAGTTAGCTTATAATTTAGTTTGTCATTCCGAAGAACTAGGATTCTCCACAAGAAACTAACGCAAAGTTTGATTTTCATTGTCGATTAACGAATAGAGATTCCTCTTTTCATTTTAGTGAGATTGCTTCGTTCCTCACAATGATTTGCAGGTTAGGTCTTTGCGAGGAACGAAGCAATCACATTCAGTTATTCTTTTTTTTTCGCACCCTAAGAATTTATACAAAAATAGTATTTCTAGAATTAATTAATTGCTAACAGCTCATTTTAGTGAGATTGCTTCGTTCCTCGCAATGACTTGTAGGTTAGGTCTTTGCGAGGAACGAAGCAATCACATTCAGTTATTCTTTTTTTTCGCACCCTAAGAATTTATACAAAAATAGTATTTCTAGAATTAATTAGTTGCTAACAGCTCATTTTAGTGATATTGTTTCATTCCTCACAATGAATTGGAGTTTCGGTCTTTGCGAGGAACGAAGTAATCACATTCAGTTAGTCTTTTTTTTCGCACCCTAAGAATTTATACAAAAATAGTATTTCTAGAATTAATTAGTTGCTAACAGCTCATTTTAGTGAGATTGCTTCGTTCCTCGCCATGACTTGTAGGTTAGGTCTTTGCGAGGAACGAAGCAATCACATTCAGTTAGTCTTTTTTTTCGCACGCTAAGAATATATATAAAATAGTATTTCTAGCATTAATTAGTTGTTAACAGCTCATTTTAGTGAGATTGCTTCGTTCCTCGCAATGACTTGTAATTTTTAAAAAGCTATTTTTTCACAGCTTCAACCAATTCTAATTCGTCCAAACTCACTTTAGAGGTAAAGACTCCGTAGTTTACAGTAGCTTTATTTTTTTCAATAGCATCAATACTTCCAACAGATCTTCCTTCCAGCATTCTTACGCGATCGCCTACTTTTAGTATGGGTTTAGGTTTTTCGACTATTATTTTTAACTTCTTTTCTTTTTTCTCTTTTCTAATTTCTTCAACTTTAACAGCAACCTCGGCGATTACTTCTTTCTTTTTTTCTACAATCGCTTTGGCTTCTTTTGGTGTTGCTTTTTTACGTTTCGAATTCTCGATTTCGATAATTTTCAAAAACTCACCAATAAGTTCCTTTTTGTTTTTATTGTTAAAGTATTTCTCCGAAATATCTTCAATCTTTTGACCAATGTAAATCGTTTTTTGGTTGCTGTCATATAATTCCTGATAGCTTTCCAGTTTTTGTTTGATTTTTACATTGATGGTTTCCATCTTTTTGCTTTCTTCTCGCGCTCGGGTTTCTTCTTCTTTCAGATTGATGGACGTTTTCTCGAGTTTAGAACGCTCTTTTTGAAGCGTAGCAATCGTTTTATCAAAGCGTACTTTACCGACTTCAATTTTCTTTTTGGCACGATTAATTAATCCAAACGGAATACCATTTTTCTGCGCTACCTCAAAAGTAAACGAGCTACCGGCTTGGCCTAAAGCGAGTTTGTACATCGGTTCTAACGATTTTTCGTCAAACATCATATTGGCATTGGTAGCAAAAGGCAATTCGTTGGCCAGAATCTTCAGGTTTGAATAATGGGTTGTTATAATTCCGAAAGCCTCACGATGATAAAACTCTTCGAGAAAAATTTCTGCCAAAGCGCCACCTAACTCGGGATCAGAACCGGTACCAAATTCATCAATCAAAAACATGGTTTTCTTGTTGCATTTTTTTAGAAAATAATTCATGTTTTTTAGTCGGTAACTATAGGTACTCAAATGATTTTCAATAGATTGATTATCACCAATATCGGTCAAAATTCTATCAAACAGGAAAGTTTCGCTGCGTTCATGCACGGGGATCAACATTCCCGATTGCAGCATCAATTGCAATAAACCTACTGTTTTTAGCGAAATTGTTTTTCCTCCAGCATTAGGCCCTGAAATTACAATAATTCGGTTATCTTGCTTTAATTCAATAGTTTGAGGATGTGTAATTTCGTTCTTTTGTTTATTATTCAAATATAAAATAGGGTGGTACGCTTCTCTAAAAAACAATCTTCGCTCCTCACTAATGGTCGGAAGAATTCCGTTGATTCTATTGGCATATTTTGCTTTTCCAGCCACCACATCAATATCACTTAAAAATTCCTGATATTCGATCAAAAGAAGTAAAAAAGGGCGAATAGCATTGGATAATTGCTTTAAAATTCGGGTAATTTCTTCTTTTTCTTCGTATTCAAGATTGGCCAATTCACGAGAATAGGTTAAAGTAGCTTCCGGTTCAATATAAGCGATACTTCCTGTTTTCGAACTTCCCAGAATAGAGCCTTTTACTTTACGACGATACATCGCTAAAACTGCCAAAACACGGCGATTTTGAACAAAGCTTTCTTTGATGTCGTCTAAGTAACCAAGTCCATTGTAGTGCGTCAAAGCGACTCCAAAACTCTGATTTACTTTCCCGCGAACTGTATTCATATTGCGACGAATATCCAGTAAAACAGGCGAAGCATTGTCTTTTATTTCGCCATATTTATCCACAATGGCGTCAATTAATGTGACAATGTCTTTTGTGTATTCTACTCTTGAAGCTCTTGCGTTAAGATTCGGATAATAATCATCAAATTTTTTGAGGAAATTCAACAAAAAATTGGTTGTTGACGAAAGTGTGGCTATTTTTCTAAAACTACCTACTTCCAGAAAGCTATCTTCGATTGCAAGAAATTTGATTTCGTGTGTTATGGCGTCAAAACCGTGATTCGGAATTGCGTTGTTGTTTTGAAAAGACGAGACATACTCAGAGGTTTGCATCAAGGCTTGCATCAAAGTTTCTTTGTCTCTAAAAGGGGTTATTTGCAGTGCTTTTTCTTTTCCAATATCTGTATTACAGCCAGCCGAAATGGTTTCGAGCACTGTTGGAAATTGTAAATCCTGTAATGTTTTTTCGGTAATGGATATCATTAATTTGTCGTAAGTTGTAAAGTTTCAAAGTTACAAAGTTTTAAAACTAAAAGCACTATTTATTGGTACTTTGAAAAAAACTTTGCGTAATTTGTAATAAATATTTTTTGCATGAAAATCAATCTCTCCACTGAGTGGCAAGCCGTTCTGACCGATGAAATTAAAAAGCCTTATTTTAAGGATTTGATAGAAGTTTTAGACGAAGAATACCAAAAATATATTTGTTATCCTCCTGCCGAATTGATTTTCTCCGCCTTTCAATCCTGTTCTTTTGCAGATTTGAAGGTGGTTATTATTGGTCAGGATCCTTATCACGGCGAGGGTGAAGCCAATGGTTTGAGTTTTTCTGTAAATGATTCGGTCAAAATTCCACCTTCTTTACGCAATATTTTCAGAGAACTAAATGACGATTTAGATTCGATTTTTATGTCTACTTCAGGAAATTTAGAAAAATGGGCCAAGCAAGGAGTGTTGCTTTTAAATGCTTCTTTAACCGTTCGAAAAGACAGTCCCAATAGTCATAAACACCTAAAATGGAATCTTTTTACAGATGCCGTCATTCAAATTATTTCTGACCAAAAAGAAAATGTTGTTTTTTTATTGTGGGGAAGTTTTGCTCAGAAAAAAGGAATGAAAATAGATCGTTCCAAGCACTTTGTTTTAGAGTGCGGTCATCCATCGCCCATGAGTGCTAATCAAGGAAAATGGTTCGGTAACAAACATTTTAGCCAAACAAATGCTTTCTTGCAATCAAAGGGAATTCAAAAGATCGATTGGTTATAAAAGGTTTTCAATACTCGATTTGATATAAATTATTTTATTACAAAGTTAAAAAATAATTAAACTTATTTATATCATTTGTAGTTTAAAACCATTAATGAGTATAATTTTTAAAAATTATTTTTTGATGATTTCGTCTAAAACAGCTTTGCTTTCGTAGTTGATTACTTTCAAGATGATTTCTTGATTTTTGACTGTTTTTCCTTCAATAACGTACAATTTTCCTTTTTTGAAAACAATGTTACTTTGATCAAAATCTACATCACCGTATTGCAAGGTATTTTTTATATCGACAGTATCAATCCATTTTTCATTTAATGTCTGAATTGCTTTATCAGAATATTGAAACGGTTTTGTTCGCAAGGTATTTAGAACTCTAGCATTCGGAAAATAGTTGCAACGCGTGTCTTTACCACTAAAAACAAGGGCTACAAAAAAGCATCCCATAATCAAACCAATTAAATAATAAGCAAAACGATGTACGAACTTCATGAAGATTTTTTTTGCAAAGGTAAGCTAAAGTTCGCTTAAAAAACAAGTAAATTGATATCGTTATCAGGTAAATCAAACCACTCGCCAATCGCTTTATTGGTTAAAATTCCGTGATACAGATAAATTCCGTTTTTCAAACCCTTATTGCATCTTATTGCGCTCTCCAGACCACCATCTTCGGCTATTTGCAACAAATATGGTGTTATGATGTTGCTGATCGAAAGCGACGCAGTTTTAGAATATCTTGACGGAATATTTGGAACACAATAGTGGAGTACATTACTTTTTATAAAAGTCGGTTTTTCGTGTGTAGTTACTTCAGAACTTTCAAAACAACCGCCAGTATCAATACTTACATCGACAATTACGGCTCCTTTTTTCATGTGTTCTACCATAGTTTCGGTCACAACAATCGGGCAACGTTCTTTGCCGCGCATCGCACCAATAGCGACATCACAACGTCTTAACGCTTTTAATAATGCTTTTTGCTGAATGGTAGAAGTAAAGATTCTTTGACTTAAATTATTTTGTAAACGGCGTAATTTGGTAATCGAATTATCAAAGACTTTTACGTTTGCACCCAAACCAATTGCAGTTTTGGCAGCAAATTCGCCCACCGTTCCTGCTCCCAAAATAACCACTTCTGTAGGAGGGACACCCGTAATATTTCCGAATAAAAGTCCTTTACCAAATTCATCGGTAATCATGAGTTCGGCTGCGATCAAGATAGAAGCTGTTCCCGCGATTTCGCTCAGCGATTTTACCGCTGGGTACGAGCCATCTTCGTCTTTAATATATTCAAAAGCAAGTGCTGTAATCTTTTTTTGCGCTAAAGCTTCAAAATAGGCTTTCTTTTTTGTCTTTAATTGAATAGCAGAAATGATAATTGTTTCAGGATTTATCATCTCGATTTCTGCCAAAGTTGGTGGTTCTACCTTTAAAAGCATCGGACAACCAAAGACTTTTTTAGTATCATTTGTAACTTCTGCCCCCGCATCACTATATTCTTTATCAGAATAACTCGAACTTTCTCCTGCTCCCGCTTCAATCATCACGCGGTGCCCTTCATAAGTTAGAGAATTAACAGCATCCGGAGTCAGGCATATACGGCGTTCCTGATAACTTGTTTCTTTAGGAATTCCTATAAAAAGTTCTCTTTTAAATCGGCCCACTTCAAGTTTTTCTTCCTGTGGCAACAATTGTTGTTTCGTAAATGGCGTTAAGGTTATTGACATGGGTTGTGCAAAAAATTAAGAGTACAAATTACGTAAAAAGTTTTAAAATTAGTGGAAAAATTCTGCTAATACTGCTTTAAAAATCAAGATATTATTTTTTCCATTTTAATGTCGGCTCTTTCATATATTTTTCCTTCCAGAGGAGTCTCAATAAAACCAAATTTTCGATACAGATGAATTGCGGGAAGTAATTTTGTATTGGAATATAAAATTACCTTTTTGATGCCACTTTCTTCGGCTACAGCAAGGCAATGAACGAGCAGTTTATTACCAATTCCGAGACCTTGTGCCTTATCCGAAACAGCCATTTTGCTCAATTCGAAAGTATCGGTATTTATTTTCATTAAAGAAGCAGTTCCAATGATTTCATTGTTATATTTTGTATAAAAAATCATTCCGCCTTTGTCAATAATCTCTTCCTGCGGATTTGAAAGTACCAATTCGTCTTTTTCTTCAACTCTAAAATATTTAGTAAGCCAGGCTAAATTTAGAATTTTAATATGTTCTTTTAAATCTGCTGAAAAAGGGATGATTTCGACTGTGTTTTGGGGATTCATTTTAAAAAATATTTTAAACAAATTTCAATTCTCTTTTACCATCGGCCATTAATTCAATATTGATTACAGAGTGCTCTTCAGGAATCAAGGTTGCAATTTTTTCGGACCATTCTATAAAACACCAATTTCCAGAGTACAGATAATCATCAACTCCCATGTCTAGTGCTTCGGTTTCTTTGTTTAAACGGTAAAAATCGAAATGATAAACAATTTGATTGTTGTTTGCATTATATTCGTTTACCAACGAAAAGGTAGGGCTGCTTGTAGCATCCTGAACGCCTAAAGCTTTGCACAATTGTTTGATGAGTGTCGTTTTTCCAACGCCCATCTCTCCGTTAAAAAGAATGATTTTTTTTGGATTTGAAGCCAAAATTTGTTCCGCTACTTCCTGAATTTGATCTAATGAAAAAACGATATTCATTTTATGTTTATTTAGTACGATTGTCTTCCGCGAAAGCGAAATTATTTTTGCCACGAATTTCAATAATTTTCCTGAATTAAAGTCTAATTTTCTATTAGAATATTAAAAATAAATTAATGTAAATTCGCAAAATTCGTAGTAATAGGTTTTTATTTTGGATTAAATACCAAAAACGGAATTATCATTTCTTCTAATGAAATTCCACCATGTTGGTACGTGTTTTTGTAATAACTCACATAATGATTGTAGTTGTTGACGTAGGCCAAAAACAAATCATTTTTGGCAAAAATAAACGAACTACTCATGTTTATAGACGGTAGACCAATTTTTTTCGGGTCTTTTACCATGTATACGTCTTTTTGTTCGTACGTAAGACTTCGGCCCGTTTTGTAGCGCAAATTGAGACTTGTATTTTTATCTCCAACCACTTTTGATGGATTTTTTACATTGATAGTCCCATGATCGGTTGTCAATATTAATTTGAAGCCCAAAAGTTGTGCTTGTTGTATAATTTCTAATAAAGGTGAATTTTTAAACCAGCTCAAAGTCAGAGATCGATACGCTTTGTCGTCTGAGGCAAGCTCTTTTACAACATCCATTTCGGTTTTGGCATGCGATAACATATCCACAAAATTATATACAACCGTTACTAAATCGTTGCCTTTTAAGGCTTTGAAATTTTCTGCCAACTTCTTTCCACCGGCATAATTGGTGATTTTAAAATAATCTTCTTTGATGTTTAAGCCTAAACGCTTTAATTGAGCTGTTAAAAACTCAGCTTCGAACAGGTTTTTTCCGCCATCTTCTACATCATTTTTCCAATATTGCGGAAACTGCTTTTCCATGTCCGAAGGCAATAAACCTGAGAAAATAGCATTTCTAGCGTATTGTGTTGCCGTTGGAAGTATAGAAAAGTACGGAATTTCTTTTTCTAATTTGTAGTAATTAGCAACCACAGTTTCAAAAGATTTCCATTGGTCGTAGCGCAAATTATCAATCACGACAAACAAAATGGGTTTGTCTTTCTTTTTAAGTTCTGGCACAACCAGTTCCTTAAATAAGTTGTGCGATTGGATAGGTTTATCGGCTTTTGGAGCAAACCAATCTTCGTAATTTCTTTCGATATATTTTCCGAATTGCGAGTTGGCTTCTACTTTTTGCGATTCAAGAATTTCGATCATGCCTTGATCGTTGATGTTTTCTAATTCTAATTCCCAAAAAATCAATTTTTTATACAATTCGACCCAATCTTCATAGGAATTTACCATCGCCATTTCCATCGAAATTTTTCTAAATTCCTTCTGATAGTCTAAAGTTGTTTTTTCTGAAATTAACCTCGAGTGATCCAGATTTTTCTTCAAACTCAATAAAATTTGGTTTGGATTTACGGGTTTGATCAAATAATCTGCGATTTTAGAACCAATCGCTTCTTCCATAATATACTCTTCCTCACTTTTGGTAATCATGATCATGGGTATCGCCGATTTTTTTTCTTTCATTTCAGAAAGTGTTTCCAATCCGCTCATTCCGGGCATATTTTCATCCAAAAAGACAATATCAAAATTATCTTCGTCAAACATAGTAATAGCATCCAGACCGTTGTTACAAGTAGTTACAGCGTAATTTTTTTTTTCGAGAAACAATATATGTGGTTTCAAAAGATCGATTTCGTCATCGACCCAAAGTATTTTTATCTTATCCATAAACAACTTTAATTTTAATGCAATTTAAGGGTATAGAACTAAAAAAGTATTAAAAATAGTATAAATTTCAGTTTAATAAATTGCATTTTTATCCAAAATATATTTTGTAGGGATTCAGGTGAAGAAATTGAAGCATTTTTGGGTGTTGTTTTTTAAATAGAAAACACAAAACAGTTAATAGTTATTTACTTATATTTGTTGACCTAAAAAAACAGCCAAATAGTGACTCATATCAATAAGTTAAAAATATTCAATGACCCGATTTACGGTTTTATTTCTATTCCGAATGAGCTTATTTACGACCTAATTCAGCACCCGTACTTTCAGCGATTGCGACGTATTTCGCAAATGGGATTATCATATTTGGTATATCCGGGAGCCAATCACACCCGTTTTCATCATGCTTTGGGCTGCATGCATTTGATGCAAAAAGCCGTCGAAACACTTCGTTTTAAAGGAATCGCTATTTCATCAGAAGAAGAAAATGCTTTGTATATTGCTATTTTGCTGCACGATATTGGTCATGGGCCTTTCTCGCATGCAATGGAAAAAAGTATTGTAGAAGATGTGAATCACGAGGCAATTTCGTTACTTTTTATGCATCAGTTAAACGAGGAATTTGATGGAAAATTGAGTTTGGCCATTCAGGTTTTTAAAGGAGAATATCACAGGAAATTCATGTTGCAGCTTATTTCAAGTCAGTTGGATATGGATCGAATGGATTATCTAAAACGAGATAGTTTTTATACCGGCGTTGCAGAAGGAAATGTCAATTCGGAGCGATTGATACAAATGATGAATGTTGTTGATGGGGTTTTGGTTATTGAAGAAAAAGGAATTTATTCTGTCGAAAAATTTCTGCTTTCGAGAAGACTGATGTATTGGCAGGCGTATTTGCATAAAACGAGTTTGGTGGCCGAATTAATTTTGATGAAAGTCTTAAAAAGAGCCAAAGAACTGACTTTAAAAGGAGTGAATTTGCCTTGCAGTGCGCCACTTAAATTTTTTATGCAAAACAAAATTACGCTTGAAGGTTTTGATGCTGAAAATCTGGATTTATTTTCTCAATTGGATGATTTTGACATTATAAGTGCCTTGAAAACCTGGCAAAAACAGGATGATTTTATTCTTTCGACGTTGAGTAAAATGATCATTAACAGAGATTTATTAAAAATAAAACTCAGCGCCGAGAAAATTCCGATGGAAGAATCACAATCTCTAAAAGAACAATTTGCGAGTGAGCATCATATTTCTCTAATTGAAGCAGGATATTTTATTTTTAGAGGAAAAATTAAAAATCAAGCCTACAGTAAAGAGGCAGAACCGATACGAATTTGGAAAAAAGACAAAACAATTGAAGATGTTGTGGAAGCCTCTGATCAGCTGAATTTGAAATCGTTATCTAAACTGGTTACAAAATATTACATCTGTTTTCCAAAACAACTTATCTAAAATTAACATTTAAAACCTATTTTTTATATTTTTGTCGGAATGAAATTTACAGCAGAACAAATAGCAGGAATTTTAGAAGGAGAGGTTATTGGTAATCCCAATGCAGAGGTTTCTCGACTTTCTAAAATCGAAGAAGGAGAGGAAGGATCTCTTACTTTCTTGGCAAACCCCAAATATATCAATCATATTTATACAACGAGAGCTTCGGTAACAATTGTTAACGATTCTTTTGTGCCTGAATCTGAAATCACCACTACTTTGATAAAAGTAGATGATGCGTATGCGTCTTTTTCTAAGCTTTTAGAGTTTTACAATCAAGTAAAATTGAACAAAAACGGTATAGAATCGCAAGCTTTTATCACAGAAGGAGTTCAATATGGAGCAAATTTATACCTTGGAAGCTTCAGCTATGTGGGTCAAAACGTGGTTTTGGGAGATAATGTAAAGATTTACCCTAACAGTTTTATTGGTGATAATGTTGTTATTGGAGATAATGTATATATTTTTGCAGGCGCAAAAATTTATTCTGAAACGATCATTGGCAACAATTGTACGATTCATTCAGGAGCAATTATAGGAGCAGATGGTTTTGGTTTTGTGCCAAATGAAGAAGGTGTTTACAGTAAGGTTCCTCAAATCGGTAACGTTGTAATCGAAGACAATGTAGATATTGGTGCCAATACTACTATAGATCGAGCAACTCTTGGTTCTACCATAATTAGAAAAGGAGTTAAATTAGACAATCAGATTCAGATTGCTCATAATGTAGAAATCGGAGAAAATACTGTAATAGCAGCGCAAACAGGCGTAGCTGGTTCTACAAAAATCGGCAAAAACTGTATGATTGGCGGACAAGTGGGTATCGCAGGACACTTAACAATAGGAAATAACGTTAGACTTCAAGCGCAGGCGGGAGTAGCTCGAAATATTAAGGATGATGAAATTTTGCAAGGAAGTCCGGCGTTTAATTATAATGATTTTAGTAAATCGTATGTTCATTTTAAGAACTTTCCTAAAATTGTGTCTGAATTAGAAGAATTAAAGAAACAAATAATAAACCCAAAAAATGGAAATAATGGTTAAACAGAAGACCATCAAGAATGAAATTTCACTAACAGGAGTTGGATTACACACTGGAAAAGAAGTTACAATGACTTTTAAACCTGCTCCAGTAAATAATGGTTTCACTTTTGTAAGAGTAGATTTGCAAGGACAACCTATTATTGAGGCTGATGCCAATTATGTGGTAAACACGCAAAGAGGTACAAATTTAGAAAAATTAGGCGTAAAAATTCAAACTCCAGAACACGTTCTTGCCGCATTAGTAGGTTGTGATTTGGATAATGTTATAATAGAATTAAATGCTTCCGAACTTCCTATTATGGATGGTTCTTCAAAGTATTTTGTTGAAGCAATAGAAAAAGCGGGTATCGAGGAGCAGGAAGCCAAACGTAATGTTTATGTGGTAAAAGAAGTGATTTCGTTTACTGATGAAACTACCGGAAGCGAGATTTTGGTGATGCCAAGCGATGATTATCAAGTGACTGCAATGGTTGATTTTGGTACTAAAGTTTTAGGTACACAAAATGCAACAATGAAAAGTATAGCCGATTTTAAAGATGAAATTTCGAACTCTAGAACTTTTAGTTTCCTGCACGAATTAGAATCTTTATTAGAGAATGGACTAATTAAAGGAGGAGATTTAAACAACGCAATTGTGTATGTAGACAAAGAAATATCTGAGTCTACGATGGAAAATCTGAAAAAAGCTTTTGGAAAAGAGAAAATTTCGGTAAAACCAAATGGGGTTTTAGACAATCTTACTTTGCATTACCCAAACGAAGCGGCACGTCACAAATTACTAGATGTAGTAGGTGATTTGGCTTTGATAGGAGTTAGAATTCAAGGGAAAATTATTGCCAATAAACCGGGTCACTTTGTAAATACGCAGTTTGCCAAAAAATTAGCAAAAATTATCAAAATAGAGCAAAGAAATCACGTTCCAGTTTATGATTTGAATCAGGAGCCTTTGATGGATATTCATAAAATTATGGCCGTTTTGCCTCACAGACCTCCATTTTTGTTAATTGATAGAATTATAGAAATGTCTGAAAGTCATGTGGTTGGAATGAAAAATGTTACTATGAATGAAAATTTTTTCGTAGGGCATTTTCCAGACGCACCGGTAATGCCAGGCGTTTTAATTGTAGAGGCAATGGCACAAACAGGAGGAATTTTGGTTTTAAGTACTGTTCCGGATCCCGAAAATTATTTGACTTATTTTATGAAAATTGATAATGTCAAATTCAAACATAAAGTTTTACCAGGTGACACCCTGATTTTCAAATGTGATTTGATTTCTCCTATCAGAAGAGGTATCTGTCACATGCAGGCAAACGCTTACGCAAACGGAAAATTAGTAGCCGAAGCTGAACTAATGGCTCAAATTGCAAAAAAACAATAATAAATAATCAATTTTATTGTTTAGGTTTGTTGCCCAAATTAGATTATTTTAATTTAAAATATAAAATATACAGATGAATCAACCATTAGCATATGTTCATCCCGGCGCCAAAATCGCCAAAAATGTTGTAATTGAGCCTTTTACAACAATTCACAATAATGTCGTTATTGGGGATGGTACTTGGATTGGTTCAAATGTAACCATCATGGAAGGTGCTCGTATTGGTAAAAATTGCAATATTTTTCCAGGCGCAGTAATTTCTGCAGTACCGCAAGATTTAAAATTTGGAGGAGAGGATTCTCTTGCTATTATTGGTGATAATTGTACTATCAGAGAATGTGTAACCATCAATAGAGGCACAGTTGCTTCTGGCCAGACAATTTTAGGAAACAATTGTTTGATCATGGCTTATGCACACATCGCTCACGATTGCGAGATTGGTAACAATGCGATTATCGTAAACGGAGTGGCTCTTGCGGGTCACGTTGTGGTAGGAAACCATGCTGTTATTGGAGGTTTGGCGGCTATTCACCAGTTTATTCATATTGGCGATCATGCCATGATTTCTGGTGGTTCTTTGGTTCGTAAAGATGTTCCGCCTTTTACAAAAGCAGCAAAAGAGCCTTTGTCTTATGTGGGGATCAATTCTGTTGGCCTTAGAAGAAGAGGTTTCAGTACAGAAAAAATCAGAGAAATTCAGGAAATATACAGGATTTTATACCAAAAAAATTATAATACAACTCAAGCTTTAAGTATAATTGAAGCAGAAATGGAAGCCACTCCTGAGAGAGATGAGATTCTTGATTTTATCAGGAATTCATCAAGAGGAATTATGAAAGGTTATTCAGGTAATTATTAAATAAAAGTTTAATTGTTTATTTGTTTAATCGTTAAGGCGAAAACAAATAAACGATTCAACGATTCAACAAAATATTAAATAAAATAAAAATAAATGGCATCTACATCAGATATTAGAAACGGATTGTGTATCAAATTCAATCACGATATTTATAAAATAGTCGAATTTCTTCACGTAAAACCAGGTAAAGGACCTGCTTTCGTAAGAACAAAATTGAGAAGCTTAACTACAGGAAGAGTATTGGATAATACATTTTCTGCAGGGCATAAAATTGATGATGTGCGTGTAGAGACGCATAATTACCAATTTTTATATGCTGAAGGAGATGAATTTCATTTCATGAATACAGAATCTTTTGAGCAAATTTCTTTGAATAAAAATATCCTAGATGCTCCAGGATTATTGAAGGAAGGAACAAGCGTAATGGTTCAGGTAAATACTGAAACTGATTTGCCTTTGTCTGTAGACATGCCATCTTCTGTAATTCTTGAAGTTACGTATGCAGAGCCTGGAGTAAAAGGAAACACGGCTACAAATGCTACAAAATCTGCTACGGTAGAAACAGGAGCTTCTGTAAACGTTCCTTTGTTTATTAACGAAGGTGATAAAATTAAAATCGATACGGCTTCAGGTTCTTACATGGAGCGTGTAAAAGAGTAGTTTATTAATTAGATATTTTGTCAATGAGTCAATTAGAAAATTAGTGAATCTTCACAATTTTGAGAATTCATTTTCTGATTGACACATTTTCTAATTGACAGATTTTCTAATTGACAAATTTTCTAATTTAAAAATATGAAATTTCCAAAAGTTCACTCTTTAGAAGAAATTGCAAATTTGCTTAATTGCGAATTTATTGGTGATAAAAACTTTGAGGTTTTAGGCATGAATGAAATACATGTTGTAGAACCGGGTGACATTGTTTTTGTTGACCATCCTAAATATTACGACAAAGCCTTGCAATCTGCGGCAACTATTGTTTTGATTAACAAAAAAGTAGATTGTCCGGAAGGTAAAGCACTCTTGATTTCTGATGATCCTTTTAGAGATTTTAATACATTAACACGACACTTTAAACCTTTTCAAGCTACAAACGTTTCGATATCGATTTCGTCAACAGTAGGAGAGGGAACTGTTATACAGCCCAATTGTTTTATTGGGAATAATGTAACGATCGGTAAAAACTGTATCATTCACTCAAATGTTTCTATTTACGATCATACTGTAATTGGCGATAATGTTATTATTCATGCAGGAACTATCTTAGGAGCAGATGCTTTTTATTATAAAAAACGTCCAGATGGTTTTGATCAGCTGCTTTCGGGAGGAAGAGTTGTTATAGAAGATAATGTAGGTATTGGCGCGCTTTGCACCATTGATAAAGGAGTTACAGGCGATACTACTATCGGAGCAGGTACAAAGCTCGATAACCAAGTACATGTTGGTCACGATACTGTAATAGGAAAAAAATGTCTTATCGCTTCGCAAACGGGTATTGCGGGTTGCGTTATTATCGAAGATGAAGTAACTATTTGGGGACAAGTAGGTACCACAAGCGGTATCACGATAGGAGCGAAGGCTGTTATTATGGGACAAACAGGTGTTACAAAATCGGTAGAAGGCGGAAAATCATATTTCGGAACTCCAATCGAAGAATCAAGAGAAAAGTTGAAACAATTGGCCAATATCAAGAAGATTCCTGAAATTCTAAATAAATTGAAATAATATGTCTATTAAAGAATTTGTTCAAAAATTTTACAAATCAGATGCCTTAATTGATAGCGAAATCATGAAGACTTATTTGCATTCAGATGTAAAGTTAGAGTGGAATAGCACCAAAGGTTTGATCGAGATGGATCATAATTCGATGTTGGAGATGGCCAATGAATTAAGTCGTGCTTATGTGCGTTCAAAAGTACGCATTAGCCATATTTTGGCCGAAGATGATTTGGTTTCGATACGTTATTCTCATTTCGTAAAAACAATCGAAAATCCAAGAGAAGAAATGTTATTGGCTCATTTTACTACAATTTGGCAGATAAAAGACGATAAATTTTATCGAGGTTATCAAATGAGTCAATTTTCTTAATTTTTTTTAAGGATAAAAAGTTTAAAATACGTTACTTTTGCATCACAATTTTAAAAACTACATAAAATATATATCATGAGTGTTTTAGTTAATAAAGATTCCAAAATAATTGTTCAAGGATTTACAGGAAGCGAAGGAACTTTCCACGCTTCTCAAATGATTGAGTACGGTACTAATGTTGTTGGTGGTGTTACTCCGGGAAAAGGAGGCACAAGCCACTTAGATCGTCCGGTTTTTAATACAGTAAAAGATGCTGTAGATCAAGCTGGAGCAGATACCTCTATCATTTTTGTTCCGCCGGCTTTTGCTGCTGATGCAATTATGGAAGCTGCTGATGCTGGAATCAAAGTAATTATTGCTATTACAGAAGGAATTCCTGTAGCAGATATGATTAAAGCAAATAATTATGTTAAAGAAAGAAATTCTAGATTAATCGGGCCAAACTGTCCTGGTGTTATTACTCCGGGTGAAGCTAAAGTTGGTATTATGCCAGGTTTCGTTTTCAAAAAAGGAACAGTGGGTATCGTTTCTAAATCTGGAACTTTAACTTATGAAGCTGCAGATCAGGTTGTAAAACAAGGTTTAGGAATCACTACTGCTATCGGTATTGGTGGAGACCCAATTATTGGAACAACTACAAAAGAGGCTGTAGAATTATTAATGAACGATCCAGAGACTGAAATCATCATCATGATTGGTGAAATTGGAGGTCAATTAGAAGCTGATGCTGCTAAATGGGTAAAAGCTGATGGTAACCGTAAACCAGTTGTTGGTTTTATCGCTGGAGAAACTGCTCCTGCTGGTAGAACAATGGGGCACGCAGGTGCTATTGTTGGTGGTTCTGATGATACAGCTGCTGCTAAAAAACAAATCATGAGAGACAACGGAATCCATGTTGTTGATTCACCAGCTGAAATTGGTAAAAAAGTAAAAGAAATACTTGGATAATCTCCAGTATTGACAAGAATAAATTCCGAAAAAAAGTCTCACTATTTTGTTGAGACTTTTTTTACATTTTTAAAATGTTGGAAATATAAATAAAAACTTAGCAACTTAGATTCTCAAACTCTTAGAGGCTTAAAAAAAAGAAATATGTACAAAGAATTAGAAAAGTTTAAAGTAAGTAATAGTTTTACTTTTACCATTGAAGATAGTTTAGAACAAGCTTGTAATGCTCCGGAAGGCGCAGGTGTATTTGTAGTTTATGCTGTTGAAGGTGATGCAAAAGAATTAATTATGGTTGCTTCTACAGGAACTGTTCAAAATGATGGAACTTTAAAAAGTAAAAACGGTGGTTTATACGATAAAATCGTAAACGGTCATCAATTTGCAAAAACAGGAAGAAAATATTCTTGGCCTGCGCAAATGAAATTAGAGAATATTACGGCTCTGGAAGTAATCTGGTTCGAAACGTTTAATGCAGATGTAAAAGCGATTCCAACTTCAGTAGAAGGACAAATATTACAGAATTTCTTAGATGAAAATTCAAAATTACCAAGATGGAATGTAGCTTTCTAAGCGTTATTTTCTAATAAAACCTTTCAAAAGCCTTGCTATTCTTTAGTAAGGCTTTTTTTTTGGATTATATCTGAGAAATATTATAATTAAAGATATTGTTTCTTTTTTGTAAATAAATTGGTTTTAAATATTTGCTTTTTATATATTTATCGCACAGAATAGAATTATAATGTTAAATATCTAATTCTTTACCAGTACTACTGCTCTTTTATTTGTGTTTTCTATTGTAATAAACGCATTTTATTGAGAAGTAAATATTTTAAGATAACAAATTCATTTGAAGCAATTGAGTACTTTATTGTAAGATTGGTAATTCAGCATTATAAAAACAAAGATTTTGAGGCATTTAGATTAAATTATCATTCAAGCAAGATTATGGAAAGGCAGATTTTAAAAAAAATAGCATTTGACGATAATACCCTTTGGACTAATTTGAAAGCAGGTGATGAAAAGTCCTTTTCATTGCTTTTTCAAAGATATTATACAAATTTAATAAGTTACGGAAATTCACTTTCTCCCTTACAAGAAAAGGTTCAGGATTGTGTTCAGGATGTTTTTACCGACATCTGGGTTTATCGTGATTCATTACAGGATTCAGTGGTAGTAAAGGCTTATTTATTGGCGAGTGTTAGAAAAAGAATCGCACGTTTATTCGAAAGAGATCATATTTTTCGTAAAGCAACTTCTACTGATTCTATAGAATTTTTGTTTGATTTTTCTGTAGAACATACACTGATTGATGATGAGATAACCGCAGAACGTGTTTTGCAATTGAATAAATCATTAAACGACTTACCTCCCCGTCAAAAAGAAGCTTTGTATTTGCGTTATCATCAAGGCTTGTCAGTCGAACAAATTGCAGAGCTGCTAAATCTTAATTATCAGTCTGCAAATAACCTTTTGCACCGTGGTTTGTTGAGTCTTCGCAAAGAATTTAAGGGTAATTTGGCATCTATTATAGTACTGTTTTCGGGGGTTTTGCAATTTTCTTAAAAAAAACTTAAAAATAATCACAAATAAGTGAGTATATAATAAAGAAGCTGTCCTCTATGTTTTTGTAACCTTTATGTAAAAATGCAAAAACGTAATAATTATAGCGAAGTAGAAGATTTTTTGACTGATGATTCCTTTCAGTTATGGGTATTGTCTAGAATAGATGATCAAGGCTGGGAAGAATGGACAGTAGAGAATCAAAAGCGCGCTCAGTTGGTAGAAAACGCAAGACTTTTATTGTTGGCAATGAAAGTGGCAGTCTCAAATGTACCGCAATCTGAAATACAATCTGCATTAGAAGCAACTTGGAGAAAAATTGAGGAAAAAGAAAATTTTTCTAAACAACATATCAAATCCAAAATAATGTTTTTACAAAGACACTGGCTAGCTCCTGTGGCTGCTGCATTGTTTTTTGCTTTTTTTTCGATTTGGTTTTATAGTAACAATATCGTTGCAACCCACACTGTTGTTACCTACAACGAGCTTATCGAAGGAAATAATGAAGGTTTAGTAGAGCAGACCAATAACTCAGATAAATCTCAAATTATCACTTTATCAGACGGAAGTTCTGTTTTGTTGCAACCCCATAGTAAATTAAGTTATCCTAAAATCTTTACCGGAAACGAAAGAAAAGTGTATTTATCCGGCGAAGGTTTCTTTGAAATTAGTAAAAATCCTAAAAAACCATTTTTTGTTTACGCAAACGAAATTGTAACACGAGTTGTAGGAACTAGTTTTAGAATTAAAGCGTTTCCAGATCAGCAAAATGTTGAAGTTCTTGTTCGCACCGGTAAAGTTAGGGTAAAATCGAATGAACTTATCTCGAGTTCGAGTTCAGATGAAGTTGTGTTGCTTCCTAATCAGGCACTGCGGTTCATTCGTAAAGATTTAACTTTTAATAAAATAACTAATATTACTCAAGATGAGATTTTAGTTCGCAGTGTTGGCAACATTGAGCAGCTTAGTTTTGAATTTACAGATATTCCTGTAGCACAAATATTCGAGACCATAGAGCAGGCATATTTAATTAATATTGACTACCCCAAAGACAAATTAAAAGATTGCCATTTAACCACTTCCCTGAGCGATCAGCCTCTTTCGGAAAAACTAAGAATTATTTGCAAGAGTATTGGCAATGAAACCAGTTTTGAGATGAATGGAAATCAAATAATTATTACATCTGAAGGTTGTAATTAGTTATAAAGTAAGGAATAACAGAGGATAGCCGGGCTATAATCTTAAAAATAAACCAAACAGTAACCAACCAAATATCTCAAGCCTATGTAAAGATTAAAATGCACAAAAAAAGTGCCGAAATGCTGTAACATTTTCGACACTTCATACAATTAAATCACTCTCTGTAAAGAGTGTTTATTATGTTTCTTAAAATACACTCGAACAGTATTAATCAAAACAAACCAAAATTATGAAAAAACCAGTTGTTAAACAACGATTACTCCATCGAATTATGAAAATAACACTATTTCAGTTCGCCTTAGCGCTTGTATTTTCAAGTGTTACTATGGCAAACAGTGTAAATGGGCAGAAGAAATTAGATACAAAAGTTACAATCGCTGTTGAAAATTTATCTTTGAGTAACGCTTTGTCTAAACTTGAAAAATCTGCAAAGGTTAGATTTTCGTACAATTCCCGATTATCGCAGCTGAATCAAAAAGTGAGTATTGAGGCTAATGATGAATCCTTGTCGAGTATTCTTATGCGTGTTTTACAGCCCTTTAATATTACTTTTTCTGAAGTAAGTAATCAAATCGTGCTACAAAAGAATACTAAACTTGATGGTTTTACAAGTTTCGAAAACCATAACTCTTTATTTGAGACCTTAGTTGTAGGACCAATTATAAAAGGTAAAGTGACAGATGCAAGCGGAAGCCCTCTGCCAGGTGCAACAGTATTGGCAAAAGGAACAAAAATGGCTGTATTAACGGATTTTGATGGAAATTTTTCTATCGAAATGCCTGCTAACAGCGATAGATTGGTAATTTCTTATGTAGGAATGGAATCTAAAGAAATCGGTATTGGAAATACATCTCCAACTATCGTTTTAACAGAAGAAGGACAAAACTTAAAAGAAGTTGTAGTAACCACGGGTTACGAAAAAACATCAAAAAGAACATTTACAGGTGCTATCAGCAAAATTTCTGGTTCAGAACTTAAAGTGGATGGAGTAGTAGATATTAGTAGAATGATTGAAGGAAAAGCAGCAGGGGTTACCGTTCAAAATATAACGGGAACTTTTGGAACGGCTCCAAAAATCACGGTTCGTGGATCTTCTTCTATCTTTGGAGATACAAAACCATTATGGGTTATTGATGGGGTTGTACAAGAAGATATCATCAACATTTCATTTGCTGATTTGGCTTCAGGTAACTCAGAGACTTTATTAAGTTCTTCTGTTGCTGGGTTAAATTCAAATGATATTCAAAGTATTGAAATACTAAAAGATGCTTCGGCAACTTCTATTTATGGTTCACGATCATTAAATGGTGTTGTAGTTGTAACCACCAAACAAGGCCGTAGAGATTCTCCTCTAAAAGTTACTTATAGTGTAGAAAACACAGTAAGAACAGTGCCAAGTTATACACAGTATGATATTTTAAATTCTCAAGAATCAATGAGTATTTTAAAAGAAATGGAACAAAAAGGCTTTCTTGATGTACCATCAACTCTTCAAGGACGATATGGTGGAGTTTACAACATTTTGAGTAAAGCAATCAATACTTATGTTCCAGAGACAGACAGTTATTTGGTAAATAATGATCCAGTTAGTAGAAATAACTTTTTAAGAAAGTACGAATTGGCTAATACAGATTGGTTTAAGGTTTTATTTAGACCCTCTATGACACAAAATCATTCATTGAGTTTTTCTGGTGGTGGAAAAAATAATACTTTTTATGCCTCTTTAGGATATTATACCGATCCGGGATGGACTATTGCTGACAACGTAAAACAATTATCATCAAACATAAAAGGAACATTTTATGTAAATGATAAATTGAATATTACTTTATCTACTTTAGCGTCTGTGAGAGATCAAGGAGCTCCTGGAACTTACGAAAGTCAGCAAGATGTTGTATTTGGTAATGTAACCAGAGATTTTGATATTAACCCGTTCAATTACGTGTTAAGTACCAGTAGAACATTAAGACCTTATGACGAAAATGGTAATTTAGAATACTACAGAAATAACTGGGCTCCGATGAACATTATTAATGAATTACAAAATAATGTTTTAGAAATTAAAGTAAAAGATATTCGTTTTCAAATGGATTTAGATTATAAAATCAATAAACATTTAACGTATAATCTAACGGGATCTGCGCGTTATGCTAATACTTCAAGAGAGCATAAAATTTATGAAAACTCTAATGTAGTAGGAGCTTATAAAGCAGGTACAGAATATGGTATAGAGGGAGTAAATACTACTGTTAGAAATGCTAATATCTTTTTGTACAAAGATCCTGAAGATCTAACTGCTCAGCCAATTTCAGTATTACCTAACGGAGGATTTTTAAGAAAATTTACAAACGAATTGACTTCTTATAATATTAGAAATAGTGTTAATTACAGAAACACTTTCAATGATAAACATGAGGTAGAAGGCTTCTTTGGTACAGAATTACGTTCTTTAGACAGAAATAGCGATAACTTTACTGCTACTGGAATTCAGTATGATAGAGGTCTTACAGCATTTACGGATCCTAAAATTATTGAAAAAATTATCAACGAAGGAAATTCATATTTTGCTTTTAATGCAGAAAGAGAAAGAACTGTTGGTTTCTTTGGAAAAGTAGGATATACGTATGATCGCCGTTATACAGGATCTATTACAGGTCGTTATGATGGATCAAACAGACAAGGAAATAGTGGATCAGGCAGATGGTTGCCGACTTATACTTTTAGTGGTAAATGGAATGTTACCGAAGAGCAATTTATGAAAAATGTTGAGTCTATAAACAATTTAGCATTAAGAGGTTCTTATGGATTAACAGCTACTGCGGGACCTGCTACAAATTCATTAGCGATTTACAAAAGCTTTATTACAGATCGTTTAGGTATTTCCGACAGAGAAACAGGTATAGATATTGATCAATTGCAAAATGGTGATCTTACTTGGGAAAAGCAATTTGAAACGAATATTGGTCTGGATTTAGGGATGTTTAATAATAGAGTACAATTTACAACAGACGTTTACAGCCGTAAAGCCTTTGATTTGGTTGATTATGTAGTGACTTCTGGAATTGGAGGACAAAAAATCAAACAAGGAAATAATGCTAATATGGAGACTAAAGGTCTTGAAGTTGGTTTTACAACTCAAAACGTTGTAACAAATAACTTTAAATGGTCTAGTACACTTAATTTTTCGGTTTTTAACCAAGAAATTACAAAATTAGAGAATCAGCCTTCAGCATTTGATTTGGTTGATGGTAATGGTGGAAACGCTATTGGTCATCCTAGAAATTCAATTTATTCTTATCAGTTTACTGGTTTAAACAATCAAGGTTTACCAACTTTTATAATGCAAAATGGTGAAACAGATAATGTTACAGGAGCTAATTTTCAAGATACAGAAAAAGTTACTGATTATTTAAAATACGAAGGATCTATCGAACCAAATAAATCGATTGGTTTAGCAAATACCTTTACTTACAAGAGCTGGTCTTTATATGTATTTGTAGTAGGATCAGGTGGAAATAAAGTGCGTTTAAATCCTGCTTACAGTAGTCAATATGATGATTTAACAGTATTTACCAAAGATTTCACAAACCGTTGGATTAACCCGGGAGATGAAGAGTTTACTGATGTTCCTGTTATTGCTGACAAAAGATTACTAACAAATTATGGTGGTGCAAATACATTAGGACGCGCGTATAACACATACAATTTCTCAGATGTAAGAATTGCAGATGGAGATTTCGTAAGATTGAAAAATGTATCTTTAAGCTGGGAGTTTCCAAATGATTTTAAGAAAAAAATTGGGGTAAGTAACTTTACATTAAAAGGTTCTGCAGTTAATCCGTGGTTAATTTATTCTGATAAAAAACTAAACGGTCAAGATCCTGAGTTCCGTAATACGGGTGGTGTTGCTTTTCCAATTACAACACAATACAGTTTTTCTATAAATCTTTCATTCTAATAGTCGTTGATTATGAAAAAAAATATAAAAAATATAAAAATAGCCTTTGCTTCATTACTAATTCTTAGTATTAGTAGTTGCGATGAGTTTTTGTCGGAAGTACCGGATAACAGAACACAAATTGACACACCTGAGAAAATATCCGAACTATTGGTAAATGCATACCCACAGGCATCTTACATGGATTTTGCAGAAACGATGTCGGATAATGTAGGAGATGGTGAGCTAGGTTCTGTGAGTGTCAAAAACAGACAAAGTTATAACTGGGAGATGCATGATGAAACCAATGTTGATTCTGAAGCCAATTACTGGGACGGTTGCTACAGAGCTATTGCTCATGCCAATCAGGCTTTAAAATCAATTGAGCAATTAGGAAATCCGGCAAACTTAAACCCTCAAAAGGGTGAGGCTTTGTTGGCAAGAGCCTATGCTCATTTTATGCTGGTTACTTTTTGGTCAAATCGTTACAATCCGGCTACTGCCGAAACGGATCTGGGAGTGCCTTATGTAACGGAACCAGAAACTCAATTATTAAAAAATTATAAGAGAAATAGCGTAAAAGAAGTTTTTGACTTTATTCAAAAAGACTTAGAAGAAGGTTTACCTTATGTAACAAACAATTATAAAGAACCGAAATTCCACTTTAATAAAGATGCAGCAAAAGCCTTTGCCAGTCGTTTCTATTTGGTAAAAGGAGATTGGGATAAAGTGTTAGAAGTTTCAGAAGGTCTCGGTTCTAAGCCTGTTGGAAAATTAAAAGATTACCTTACTTTGTCAAGTTTAGCACCAGATATTCAATTTATCGAATATGCAAAATCGTCATACGCTGCTAACTTATTAGTTGCTTCTCCAAATACACTTATCGGAAGATCTGCAAGTGGTAGTAATTTTTATTTGTCAGATGAAAAACAAACGGAAATTTTTAGAGTACAAACAAATCCATTCAACAAAACATGGTTATTTGATTTCTACAGTTATAATAGTAGTAGAACATTATTTACGCCAAAGTTTGAAGAATATTTTAAATACACCAATTTAACGGCAAACATCGGAATTCCATACGCTGGAGTGGTACTTTTATCTAATGATGAGTTTTATCTAAATCGCATTGAAGCACTTGTAATGAAAGGTAGAATTACAGAAGCTAATACCGAATTAGAATACTTTTTAGGAACAAGAACAACAAATTATAATGCTACGACAGATAAATTAACTGAAGCAAGAATAACGACATTGTATCCCGTAATTGCTAATGAGTTTACACCTTACTACACTATGACACCTTTGCAGACTTCTTATGTAAAAGCTATTGCTGAAGCCAGAAGAAGAGATTTTGTTCATGAAGGATTAAGATGGTTAGATGTAAAACGTTTTAATATTGTGGTGGATCATGCAACTTTTGGTCTGCCAACAAATACATTGGTTAAGGATGATAAGCGTAGAGCTTTGCAAGTACCTCTAAGCGCATCAAATTATGGAATAGAAAAAAATCCTAGATAAATTTTAACTAAAATTTTAAAAACATGAAAATATTAAAACAATATAAAGTGATATTGCTAGTTGCAGGGGTTTTAACTTTTGTAGCTTGCGCACACGAGGATCAACCTGGTGATAGCCAGCTGGATTATTCGCAACCTCAAAAAAATGCTTTAGACAATTGGATCACTACCAATTATCTTAATCCTTACAATATTAATGCACAATATAAATGGAATCAAAATACAGTAGATAACAATAGATTTTTGTTTCCTCCAATGGTTGATAAAGTGCAACCTGCATTAGAAGTGGTAAAGCAAATATGGTTGGATAGTTACACGAGTGTTGGTGGTGCTGATTTTGTAAAAAAAGTAGCACCCAGAGAAATTGTTTTGGTTGGAGGAGTAAATTCCAATTCAAACGGTACTAGAACCTTAGGAATTGCAGATTCAGGACAAAGAATCACCCTTTTTGAGGTAGATTATCTGAATAAAAAAAATCGTGCCAACGTAACTGAATTTGTGCATACGATTCAACACGAGTATGTGCACATTTTAAATCAAAACAAACCTTTTGATGAGCAGGCATGGCAAAAAATAACACCTGGAGATTATACAGGGACCTGGCATTTAGAAGTGCTTCAAACGTCTAGAAATTTAGGTTTTATAACCAATTATGCCAGAAATAATATTATTGAAGATTTTGCAGAAACTGCTTCTACAATACTAACAAGTTCAAAAGCAGAGTATGCGGCTATTCTTGCAAGTATTACCGATGCAAACGGTAGAGCCAAATTGCAGCAAAAAGAAGCTATGGTAGTACAGTATTACAAAGATGCTTTTAATATTGATTTCTATGCACTAAGAGATGCAGCAGAGAAAAACACGACCAATGTTGTTAATAATTAAGCCGTCATTTTAATTTAAAATAATACTATTATGAAACCTAAAAATATATTAAAGTACGCCATGATTGTGTTTCTGGCACTACATTTATTTAGTGCTTGTACAAGCGATACATCGGCGGAACAAAAATTTGATAAGACACCCGCAGAACGCTTAAATGAGCAAAAAAGTGAATTAAATACTGCATTGCTATCTTCTGAGTTTGGATGGAAAGCGGTATATTTTACAGATGATACTCAATTGGGGGGATATACACATTTGTTTAAGTTTTCTGCCAACGGAAAAGTACAAATGGCTTCTGATTTTAACAACGATACGGCAACATACGAGAGTGATTATGATGTTGTTTTAGGAAGTACGGTTAGTTTACTATTTACCACCTATAATAGAATACATCTTTTATCAGATTCTAATAGTTTTCCAACTACAGCTTTAAGAGGAAGAGGATATCTGGGTGATTTTCAGTTTTTGTATTATGGTCAAGAAAATGGAGATATCCTTTTCAAAAGCAATAGATTGGTTAAAGAAGTTCGTTTTGTAAAAGCAACTGCTCAGGATTGGGTTGATTTACCTAAAAACTTAGTGACAGAACAAAATGTAGTAGGAGCCAGTACTCGTCCGCTTTTTAGATTATTAGAAACAAATGACGGTACAGCAGTAAAAAAATATGATTTTGCATTTTCTAGAGCAACCCGATTTGCAGTATCAAATTCTATTGCTGCAGGTTCTTCTGAAGTTTTGAGTTTTGGAGTTGGATACACGCCAACAGGTATTGTGGTGAGTCCGGCTATAGTTGTTGCAGGTCAAAAACTAACAACTTTTGTTTATAATGATGCAGATGGAAGTCTTACTGCCACTGGAACTGGGGGAGTAAAAGCTACTATAAAATATAGTAATTCACCTCTAGTTTTAACAGATGATTATAAAACATTTTTAGATGGAAAACCACAAATGATATTGAGTTATATTGCTGCAAATCTATATACAGCACCAACAACTTCTCAATATTGTAAAAACTTGTTAGATCAGGCTAATGCAACATTGCCAGCCAACCAAAAAATCGCTAGGGTGCAAATTTATTTCAATTCTCCATTCGGAAATTATATAGAATACCGTTTCAATGGAGGAAGACCAAGTGTTTTTCATAATTTCACTACAACAGAAGATGCAGTGAATAAAACGATTATTTTAAATCATGATTCATGGGACAATGGTGCAGCGCTTATACCTGCGCCAGCCTTCCTAAAAAATCTTGATGACGAATTTATGAATGCCTCGGGATTGTATATAAAGAAAGAAAGTTTTAAAATAACTTTTTCTAATACAATTTGGACGATTACAAGCGCATCATCTAACTTTAGAATAACAACGTATCAATTATAAAGATTTTTTAGAATACGTTTTTGGAAAGAAAAAGCAGCTCAATTTTGAGCTGCTTTTTTTAAAAAGAACCCTTGATTTTTTTATAATTTCTCAAAATAATTATTATTTTTTGTAGTACTTTATTTTAAATTATTATATTTGTTTTTAATATTAACAAATAAAAACTTATTAATTATGAAAAAAACAAGAAATTCGATGGGCTATTTTTATGTGAAGCAAATAAAATTGAAATTATTTGGATTTTTAGCGGTTTTAATGGCGATAGTTCTTTATTCATGTTCTTCCGAAGATGAATCTATAAATCAATCGGGAATGAGTAAAACCGAAATCAAATCAGAAAAAAATAAAACGATTGGTAATAATATCGAAACAGATGTTCCTTTCTCTGTTGTAGAGAATTTAAACATATTTTCTGAACAAATGTTTGTTAGTAGCGAAAGTTTGGAAATTGCATTAAATAGAAATAGCTATGTAGGTTTTAATGCACAAGCTATGCAATTGTTAAATAATGCAACAAATGAAAATGAGCTAAAAAGTGCTTTCGAAACAGGGGGAATAGCAAATAGCCAAGAAGTAATTAATTCAAGTTGCTAGTTAATTGTTTTATTTAATTGTAAACCGAATACAAACAATGTTAGCTTTATTAAGAATCCATCCAGAGTAACTGCATGTATAGTTCTTGGGAATAGTTTTTTAATATC
>NZ_JAGFBV010000035.1 GCF_017948595.1 Flavobacterium geliluteum
TGGGAACTTCTGCTTTTTTCTAAAAGAAAATTACTTAATAACCATTACATAAAAAAAAGGGCAACAAGCCCTTTCAATTAAAATCCATATGTAAAAATATTTTCGAGAGAAAATAGCAAGTTGTGTTCTGAGCTGCTTGAAATACTTTCCGCAGCTCAAAACCACTTGCCCTTGCAGGGAGCAGAAAAAAACTCCAAAGTCGTTTTTTAAATTAGTTGTATCGGATGTTTTCAGAGTTAGCTTTCCTTTTTATAAGTTCACCTGATTTTTTTAGTATCAATATCATTTTAAACATCCTTTCAGGTTTACGACGTTTTTTTATACTCCATAATTCTAAGTTTTTTTTAGGTATTAAAGGAAAAAACTATTGCTTTTTGTCCATAAGGTCTGTATTTGCTAGCCTTTTTATGTGTTTTAGCTTTTTTAGTAGGCCTGTAAAATGGCTCGTTTTTTGCAAATTTTGGCTCGTTTTTCGTAACAATCCTTCCAGAATATTGTTTTAATTTAGCTTTACAAAACACTAAAGATGTGATTACTAGCTAATTTTAGCAGTATAAGCTGGGCTGAATTGGTATGTGCGAATCTCATATAAGCTATGATTCACAGAGAGGCTAAGAGAAAACATGAAAATGGAAGTCTCTTTTAAAAATACTATAGTCGATATAATCTGCTGGCTTTGTATTCTGCTATTTGAATAGGCTGATATAAGCAAAATATTAGAATTTGAATTTTGTTATTCAACTTTAAGTCACAAACGGCCTTTTCTCTCCCGTTTTGATATGAGATAATCCTGAATGGATAAGGGTTAATTATTTATTTTAAAGAATTTTACAATATAGTTATCAATTATAATAAAATTTAGCCAACGTTATAAGTAAAATGGATCGTTTTTTACATTTTTTGGATCGTTTTTGTCAACAATCCTTTGACAGCTATGTTTTAATTTAGCTGTATAAAATATTTACCCCGTGATTTTTACAAAAAAAAAGCTACATATGTGAGGGTGGTTTGGTATGCCCTCAAGTGAGATTATACTGGAATACTGTAAACGTTAAAAGCAATGACATGAAAACATCAATATCCTTTAAAAATACTATAGCCGACATAATCTGCCTGCTTTATATACTGCTTTTTGTTTACGCGGCAGTAAGCAAATTGCTCGACTTTGAGAACTTCCGTGTTCAATTGGGACAGTCACCTTTATTAAGTGCATTTGCCGGATACATTGCATGGATGGTTCCGATGCTTGAATTATTCATTGTATTGCTTATCCTTTCAAAAAGGTGGAGAATCATGGGGCTTTTTGGAGCGTTGTGCATGATGGTTATGTTTACCGCATACATTTTCATTATTTTAAATTACAGCCCATTTGTCCCTTGTTCCTGTGGAGGAATTTTGGAAAAAATGGGATGGGAGGAACATTTCATTTTTAATTTTGTTTTCATGATGCTGGCCGCAGCAGGTATCCTGATACTGCGCCGGGGTGTGCCAAAGGCACATTTTATTTCAAAACCTGCTGCACTGGCCAGTGCCTTTTCTATGACGATATTTTTCAGCATTGGTATTGTTGCCCTGCTGTTTATGTTATCAGAAGACATAATCCATCATCGTAATAATTTTGTGCGAAGATTTCCCAAGCACCCTACTAATAGCAAGAAAACGATCCTGCTTCCACAAGCAACATATTATATAGCCGGTTATGACAAAGGACAGATTTATTTAGGCAATCGGGCTGAACCGCTGGCCGTAACAATTTTTGATACCAGTCTGGTTCAAAAAAAGACAATTCGCATCGAACTTCCTAAATATAAATTTCCTTACACTGTGCCGCGCCTTGCCGTAAAATCACCTTATTTTTATTTTAGCGATGGAAGCGTACCCTGCATTTTTATTGGAGATACCACCAACTGGAAAGCGGAGCTTAAAATGTATCGAAAAGCTTATTTTTCCATATTGAAGCCGATCGATGATAAGACAGCAGTTATCCGAGCTATTGATTCTAAAACAAAAGCAAATACGCTAGGACTCTTTACTTTTAATAATGATGCATCATTACAGCTTAACGGCAGACTTCTGCTGAAGCAGGTAGACGGTATATTTGACACGGACGGATCATTGCTTTATAATTCCCAGCTTGACAAGGTAATCTATACCTACGCCTATCGAAATGAATTCCTGATGATTGATTCTCAGATAGGCAATCATACCTCAGGGCATACTATTGATACAACTACACGTGCACAGGTTTCTGTTGCGAGGATAGAATCGAAAAAAGTAACCACTCTGAGCAAACAGCCTAAATTGGTCAATAAACTGACCGCATCTTTTGGCAATTATCTTTTTGTAAATGCGGCTCTCATTGGAAAATACGAACCTGAAATTATGTGGAAGCAGGCTTCGATAATTGATGTATACGACCTGAGTGCAAACACCTATGCATTTAGTTTTTATGTATACAATATAGCGGGCAGGACAATGGATGAATTTGTTGTTTTAAACGACCGGATTGTTTCATTGAATGGAAGGAGTCTAACAATTGAAAAATTACAGACCAATTATTACAAGCCCTTTACCGCATCAAGATAATATCAGCATTTATGCTTTTGAAAATACACTGTACAGTCCAGGGGAAGGTCGAAAACCTGAAAAAGAGTAGACCATTAACATTAAATTTTAATATTATGAATACTAAAGTTTTAAGACCAGCGCTTTCATTTTCAGCAATCGCATTTGCTGTATTTGCAGCCTTCGCATTTTCAACGGCCCCTGAAAAAGGAAAGCTGATAGATGTTTGGGGGCATAACCCTTTAGAGGATTGTGATGTTACGACAGTAAAATGTAGCAACATACAAAACCCTAATGTTTGTAGAGTTACGGCGGGAGGACAACAATTGTTCGACATGAGCAGTCCGACTCAATGTAATGTCGAGTTATACAGAAAAATCAATTAACCTTAAAAAACAAAGCAGGAGATTGTCGGTCTCCTGCTTTGTTAATTATGATTTAAGGGATTCCATTGGTAAGTGTTTCCTTTTGTTCTTTCAGATAATAATCAAACCAGTTCTTGGTTTTTATTGTCAGGTCTTTTTGTAATTCAGGTGTAACAATTGTGTGCGCCTCATTGTCATAAAGAATAAAAACATTCCTTTTGCCAAGCCTTCGAAGTGCCATATGAAATTCGGCAGATTGTGTCCAGAAAATAGTGGGGTCTTTTTTTCCTGCCCAGCTCAAAAGCGGTGTTGTACAATTTACAGCATTTGGCAAAGGCGCGTCTTGCTCATAAGCTTTCCAATTGTCAAAAGGTGAAAATGGCATACGTCCCTGCTGTGATTCAAACCGCCATGCATTTGAACGCGGTATACCTGCAGAATGCACAAAATAGCTGCTTATAGTGTTCATAAGTCCCGAACCGCATACAGCTGCTGCAAAATCATTGGTCTGGGTAATTATAAATGCCGTCTCGTAACCTCCAAAGGAATGGCCTATAATCCCAATATGATTTTCTTCAACAATTCCCATTCGTTTCACTATATCAACCGCATTTAGCACACAGTCCAGAGCTGACTTTCCGGGTTCGCCCATCTTATAATGAATATCCGGCAGCAATACCAGATAGCCATCCAGGAAATAATTGGACAGAGTGAAGCCCATCGGCCCATATTCTGTCGGTACACGGTAATTATTAATCTCTTGGGATTGTTTTTCATAAATATATACAACCATTGGATATTTTTTTCCTTCGATATACCCAGCAGGCTTATATAGAATACCTTTTAGATTATTGCCGTTTTTATCTTTGTATGAGATCATCTCAGCCGTTCCCCAATTAAATTTACGGGTATGGGAATTGGATTTGAAGAGCATCTTGTTTTTTTGCATTGAAACAGCTATTAACTTTGGTGCATCGGAAGCGGTTTGCTGTATGTAAATGAATTGCCCGGTATTCTTTGCTTTTATCAGCCTGCTGTTTCCACTGTTTCCGAACACCAATTTTACTAAAGTACCGTTAGAATTCCATTTATAATACCCGCTAGATCCATCTTCACCAATGGCCTGCAAAACCAAACCCATCGATAGGTCAAATTTTCTTATCAGAAATTCATCCTGGCTCGGCTTTTTTATAACGGGATAAAGGTCTAAACAAATTCGATAGGAAATCTTTTGCTTTCTTCCATCAGTAATTCTTCTGGTTTGTTTTGCATTATTATCAATCAAGTAGATATCATACCGGTCATAAGCTATGAAATATTTTTCATCTGATGACCAGCCTGGACTACCATATGGTGCAGGAACACCCGCATCGTTTTGAATACTATCAATCATGGAGACTGGCAGTCTTGCTGTGAGATTGAGATGCTGCATTTTCACAATGTCGTAAGCCCACCAATTCCCATTGCGGAAATAGTGTATAAAATTTCCTTTAGGAGAGCCACCCATCATTCCAACTGCTGTTGACTGCTTTTCTAAAATCAGTTGCTGTGTCCCGGTTTGGGTATCTTTCAGGTACATATCAGCAGGCGCGTAATACTCATATTGAGGTTCATACTTCAACAGATTATAACACAGCGCGTACTTTCGATTTGCAGTAAGGATTGCTTTCGGATTCTCGATTGTTCCGATCTTTAGAGTCCCACCACTTTCGGGCTTCCATGCAGCAATTTTTGGCAAGCGGGAAGCATCTCCAAACATTTTATTCTGCGTATATTCCAACGCTGTTGCAGAGTCCCAAATTTCATAAGGGACAGACTTTGATTCCAGCTCAGGACTAATATAATTGAAAAATACACTTTTTCCGTCATCTGAAAACCGAAGTGCAGAACTTCCACCATATGTAGTTATATTTTCCATAGCCAATATTTCCGTTTGCCTGCTATCAAGAATAGTATTTGTCCCTATTGCTGAATCGTGGTAAAATATCCTGTAATTTTTGGTAGTTTCCTGTTGGTCTTTAATCTCTTGAAGAAAAGCAAGAAATTCGCCATTGCTACTCCAAAATAGTTTTTTAAATCCCGCATCATCATCCTGTGCAATGGTCTTTTCAACAAATCCTACCTTTGGTTTTAGCAGGCGCACTTCATAACCAGTACTTATAGCCAAAATGCCGGAATTGTTGATACTGAACTCTCTGACGTTTTCAAAAATGTATTTTTTGAAAGTGGATAGCCCAATTATCGTCAAGTAGTCAGATACAGCATTCTTGTTGAGTATTGCCAGAAAATTTTCTTCTTTGCAGAATTCATGACGAATTGCGTCTTTGAAATATTGCGTATTACCATTGTTCAGATCATATAACGCCAAACCTTTTTCCGGATCTGAAAACGTCACCCATTTATCATCATTGCTGAAACCTACATCAGTACATTTGGGAAATACCAATCGCCTCGTAGATTTTATATTTTGTACAAACAATGTATCGACACCGTAATCGTAGTGCAGAACATAAGAAATCCATTTGCCATTTGGAGATATCGTCTCTGCTTGTATGGAACTCCATTTTGCATAATCGGCAGTCGTTACTTCTTGTTTTTGTCCATAGATTGGTACCGCCACAAGTAGCAGCAATGCCAAAAATACAGTCTTGAAGAAAAACGCCCGCATCTTAGTAACCTGGATTTTGAGGCAGCAGATTTCCATTCAACAGCAATTCCGATTGTGGCAGCGGAAGTATGATCTGTGTATCTTCCCACCCGGATTTTATTGGACTTAGTACTTCCGTCGCCTTTCCCGTACGCTTTAAATCGAACCAACGATGTCCCTGCTCTGTAAAAAACTCAAAACGTCGTTCTTTTGCGATTGCTTCCAATAATTCGGTTTCCGTACTTGCGGTAGTATTTGATAGACCGGCGCGGTTGCGTATTTTGTTTAAGTCTGCTTGGCAATCAGATATATTTGACAGATGTGCATTGGCTTCCGCACGAATCAGGTATTGTTCGGCCAACCGGAACAGAATAGTGTATTCTTCTGATGAGGCTGTGCCCAACGGCTTTTTATATTTGTATGATGAATACCAGGAGCCACTGCTGTTTGAAACGGTTCGTACCCATTGGGTACGGCGCAGATCACCAGATTCAAAACCGGTTACAAACGAAGCAGCCAGTGACGGCTTGGAAGGTGGTCCGCTTGAAAAGATAAACGTGCGCGCATCTTTAGTATTAAGCCCGGGTGTTCCCGGATGCAATGCCCATATTGTCGCTGTTGACTCGCGAAGAAATTCCTGTGAAGTATCATCGACCCATATGTAATTGGGATTATCAATTACAGCTGTTGCTTTCGCTGCTGCATTTGCCCAATCTTCACGGTACAAGTATATTCGTGCGAGAAACGCAGCGGCAACAGCCTTGTTTACACGGACTTTTTCCTGAGAAGGATATTCAACTGGCAACAGCGTTTCAGCTTGTGTCAAGTCGGCTATGATATTTTGCCATACTTGTTCATGCGGTGTTTTTGATGTAACCGAATTTGCGACGTAATCAGTCGTTGTGATGTAGGGCACATCACCAAAGATGTTTATTAGATAGAAATGAAGGTACCCTCGAATAAACAATGCTTCACCTGACAATCTTGCTTTTTCATTATCTGTTAAAGCCGTTGAATTCTGCAAACCTTCCAGCATCAGATTCGCAGCATAGATTTGGCTGTAGGTGCTGTTCCATAATCCTGTTATCAGGCTGTTTGAAGGTGTAATTGTATGGTTGTTGAACTGCATAATTTCGATGCTTGACCCTGTGTACTGCATTTCATCTGAATAGTTTGATAAAAGACTCGACAGACCGTTCAGCGTGCCTGCAACCATGCTGTCTTCACGCAGGCGCGCATAAATGTCGCCCATAGCCGCGTCGGCAGTATTGATACTTTCGAAAACGGCAGGAGTTGTGAGTTGTGATTGTGGCGTGCCTACCTCGGTAAAACTCTCGCAAGCCGAAAGGGTAAGTAACGCTGTCCAAATAATTGGCTGTATAATATTAAATCTTGTTTTCATTTGATATATAGTTAAGTTAAAAGCCTAGCTGAATGCCCAGTGTAAACTGGCGCAATGATGGAAGTGCCGAAGCAGACTGGTTTTCAGGGTCAGCTCCACGAAAATCAGTGAGGGTTAATAAGTTTTGCCCCTGTACATAAATCTTTCCTGTGAAGGTTTTTGACCATGTTGATGGTATTGCATACACAAGGGTCAGATTCTTGAGTCTCACGAAAGATGCATCACTGAATGCTGCATTACTATCAATCAGATTGTAATGTCCTTCGAGTAATGTGCCATTCTGACCCGTAGTATACTGTTGTGATACCGCATTGGTGCCGTCTTGCGGGAAGTGATTTCCCATATCTACAGGCTGATTTACAAATGAGCCGGGCAAGGCTGAAGTGTACAGATAATTCCTGCCGAGTTGTTTTACAAATTGGAACAAAAAATCGAGCGACCAATTTTTATATGTTAATTGGTTACTGAGGCCTCCATAGTATTCTGGTGAAGTATCAACGATTGCCTGACGATCGTCTTCATAGGTTATCTGTCCATCGCCGTTGAAATCCTGAAAAGTGTAGGCTCCTGTTTCGGGGTTGATACCTGCATAATTGAAGACCTTCTTGATAAATAGTGATTCACCAACTATGAGTTGGTTAGCATATGTAGAACCTTCAAGCCCTGGAAAAGAGACCAGTTTATTTTTTGGTACAGTAAGATTTACTGTAGTTGTCCATGAGAAATCCTTGCTTTTTACATTGGTGGTACGAAGTTCCACTTCGACACCGGTATTTTCCACGGTAGCATCAAAATTTGATTGGATAGAAGAAAATCCTGTTGTTCCGGGGAGCGGAACCCCGACCAATTGATTGGATGAGCGATTCCGGAACCAAGCTGCGGAAAGGAAAATATTATCCTTTAAGAATCCCAATTCCAACGCGAGTTCGAGTTTTTTATTTGTTTCCCAGCCGAAATCGGGATTGTAGAGGCGTGACGGTAAAAGTCCTACCACCCCATCATACAAATAAGGCGACACCTGATAGGTATCGAGATACTGGTAATCCCCGATCTGGTCATTGCCCGTAATGCCATAACTTCCACGCAACTTTCCAAAACTAAGTATGGAATTGTGCTGTTTGAAAATACCTTCATTAGTGAACAACCAAGCTGCACCTGCAGCACCAAAATTAGCGAAGCGGTTATCGGGTCCAAAACGGCTTGAGCCATCACGGCGACCTGTTAGGTTCACGATGTATTTTTTATGCCAGTTCATGTTGAGTCTCCCAAATAATGCATTGTAATTGTACTCAGTTACCTCATGGTTCAGCACTGTCACCGTAGTAGCCGCAGCCAAACTATTAATCAGCGCATCGCTTGCAAATCCAAATGCAGATTGTGCCAATTTTGTTGTTTTTTGGCTCTGGAATGTCGTACCGACCAAGAAATTTATCTCTATGTCATCCAATTCCTTACGATAGTTTAATTGTGGTTCGAAAATATATGATCTGCCAGTGCCACTAGCCACAAATAGGGATGATTCGTGCTCGTTTGTGTCAAAGGGACTATAAATACTTAGAGGGCTGGTTACGTTTTGGGTTATCCTAGTATCGTTATACCCAATACTAGCCTTAGCCTCAAGACCAGGAAGCACATTGTAAGACAACAGCACATTTGCAATAAGGTTTTGGTTTGCGGTAAGGTATCTTCCGTTGAGAAATGCCAATGGATTGTTGAATGTGCCGTTTTCCCAGTTGAGGCTGCCATCGCTGTTATAAAGCTCCGGAGCGTTTGGAGCAAGCGTATATGCTCGGGATGTCAAATCCCTTCCCGGTAAAGTGTTTTTATCTCCGGAGTAACTGGCCGAAAAATTAAGGGTGAACCGTTTATCGTCGGATTGGTGTGTAATGTTGCTGTTTACTGAACCCTTTCCGTAATGAAAATCACCAGGAAATACGGTTGTTTCTTTGCGATAGGTTCCACTCAATAGAAATTGCGTGTTAGCATTACCGCCTGAAACGGATGCCTGAAAATTCTGGATGTAAGATGTACCGCCAATTAATTCCTTCTGCCAATCGGTGTTGCGATTTGAATCCCAAGTGCCATTGATATCATAAGCATCTTCAGGATATTCCGTGATCCCATCATTTGCAAATGCTTCTGCGCGCATTGCCAAATATTGGCTTGTGTTCATCAGGTTCATTTTTTGAGCTACTTTTCCAACAGTAGTAAATGCATTGAAATTAAAACGTGTTTCTCCTGATTTGCCTTTTTTTGTTGTAATCAGTACCACGCCATTTGCCCCCCGCGAGCCATAAATTGCTGTTGCATCCGCATCTTTCAATACCTCAATACTTTCTATGTCTGATGGATTTAAATTGTTCAGCGGATTTGTCACACCGGAAATAGCGGATGCAGAAACCGTAGGATCTCCTAATGATTGTGATGAATATGGAACTCCGTTTACAATGTACAATGGATCATTGCCGTCTCCTCGGATACTGTTAATACCACGAATCTGGATATTAAAGCCACCGCCTGGCAATCCCGTATTTTGTGTAATGTTTACACCAGACATGCGTCCTTGCATTGCAGCTAATGGATTGTTTACGGGTTGCTTGTCGAGATCGGCTGATTTGATTTTTGCAATGCTTCCGGTGCGCTCCTTCTCCTTCACAGAATAATACCCAGCGTTTATCGTAACCTCCTTAAGCTGCGTACTGTCTTCTATCAATACTATATTTATTGAAGTTTGGCTTCCAACCTGAATTTCCCGTGGGGCATAGCCTATAAACGAAAAGACAAGGATATCGGTAGAATTAGCCGTAATTGAAAAATTACCTTTTTCATCTGTTACGGTGTTTGTGGTAGTTCCTTTTACAATGACTGTAACGCTGGAAAGTGGTCCAGTGGCATCGGTAACTGTACCTGTAATTTGATGTTGCGACTGCTTCGTGTAGCTCCCGAACGTTAGTTTGGCGGCATAAATCTGACTGGAAAGCAGTATTGCGAGAATAAATATGCAAAGACAGGAAGGTCTGCCCTTGTTAAATGAAAGATTTTTCATAAATTTAGAAAGGATTAAAATTGAACGAAAGTTTGATTTTCCCAGCCTTCTATGCTAGTTTCCACGCAAGTAATAGAAGGCTTTTTCTTGTTAATTAATTTATCATAGGCATAGGTTGGTTTTTGGTTACTTAAATAGTCAATAGCTGTTGAATGGTTTCGGATCTGCGCTCTTGCAGATATTTGTAAATGGCGAAGCTGATAGTATAATAACCTGAACCTTCCCCAACTCAAGTAAAAATTAAAGATTACACCATAAGCAACCGGTTAATGGTTAAACACAAGCGGTAACGACACTTTAAGATATCGTGAAGAAGCTTTGAGAAGTTGAGGTGTAGCCAAAAAAATAGGCGCGGAACTCAGCTTATTGCCTTCATGGTACTGGTATACCGGGAACAATAAGTGAGCCCACGCCATTTATGGCGTGAGCATTTGCACTTATCTTCTCGTTCCCATTTAAAAAGTACCAGTTTTTGAAGGCGAGATTCAAAGCGAATGCTTCAAATATTTTTAATGAAGTATCGCAAAAATACATTACAAATCGTAATGATTAAACAAATATACTAAATAAAATAAATATAGGGATATATCCCCATAAGTTTTATGTTAAATATTACCAATTTCACTTTTCAAAAAAAAAACATGCTATGGATAATACATTTAACGATTTTTTGAAAGATTTTGGTGAAAAAGTAAAAACAGAAAGGGAAGCTAAGAACTTAACTTTAAAGGATATGGAATTTCATACTGGTATTGACGATAGTGACTTTAATAAAATTGAGTTAGGAAAAACAAATATTACGTTTAGAACTTTCTTAAAAGTTGCTAAGGGACTTAAAGTTCAGCCAAAAAAATTAGTAGATTTTGATATTGACTTAAAAAATGAAAATCTAGAATAGACGCATAAGTATTCTATTCCACTCATTAGGAATATCTAACAGAATTTACCAAATCCTTTCCTATCTACTTGCCCTTTGTCATTGAACTATGTTTAAATATGAACAACTTGAGCAAATAATCAGATTCAGATATAAACCTATTAAATAATGACTAATCGTAATCCCAATATAAAGACTGAATTTCAAGGAGTAAGATTCGTTCAGGGTGTTGTTCAAGATAATCATTCCATTTTTCAAAATCTTTCACGAGAAAATGACCAAGGCAATGATTGTTATATAGAATTTGTACGTAATGGTCTTGCAACCAATTATGGGATATTTGTTCAAATAAAAAGTGGAGACAGCTATAAGGACAGCTTAGGCTATAAATTCACAGCAGATAAAGCCCATTTAGAGTACTGGAATCAGGGGTTAAATTTAACAGTAGGAATAGTTTTTGATCCGGAAATTAAAAAAGCCTTTTGGGTGGATGTTACATCTTATTTGACTTCTCGACCTGACATTTTTACGCAAAGTTATCATACTATTAGAGTTGATAAGGCAAACGAATTTTCCGAAGCAACTTTTCCTGCATTTATAGAGTATTGCTTCTCTTTTCGACAGCTATTTTCAAGCTATGAAAAATTTGGGCGTGCCTTAGAATGGTTTGCTAACATTGATAATTCAAGTATGGATATTCTGGATAAAGTGAGCACCTAATTCTGGATAAAAGTGAGCAGTATAAATGAACTCAAAAAGGTGTCTAAAAAGTAGTTTAAAAGTATAAAATTATTTTACTCTATTGGTTGTTTTTCTATTTTCTTTTTTCTCATTGATTCTCCCTTTAATTCTATCCGAAGAGCATTGTGAACGATTCTGTCTAAAATTGCATCTGCAATGGTTTGTTCAGCAATGACTTCATGCCAGGATTCAACTGGGAGCTGCGAAGCAATAATAGTTGATTTTTTCCCATGCCTGTCCTCAATTATCTCCATAAGATCCTGCCTTTTAAAGTTATCTAATGATTGAAGCCCAAAATCATCTAGTATAATGAGGTCCTGCTTTTCTATTTTATTAATTTCTTTTATGTAAGAGCCGTCAGCTTTAGCCATTTTAAGTTTAGAGAAAAGTTTATTGATATTAAAATACATTACTTTGTAGCCCATCATACAGGCTTTATAACCAATTGCTGTAGCTATAAAGCTTTTGCCAACACCCGTACTTCCACAGACCAGGATGTTTTGTTTGTTTTTTATAAAATCACAAAACTCAAGTCTGTTTACCAAGTTTTTATCTACTCCTCTGGAACTGTCAAAATCGATTTCTTCCATAAAAGCTTTATACCTAAACTTGGCAGTATTGATCAATCTTTCTACTTTTCGATTTTCTCTGTCATCATATTCAGAGTTAATTAAATAAGCAATAAGTTCATCATTTGTGTAATCGATACTACTTGCCTCTAAAGTAGTATTAAAGGCTCTGGACATTCCGTAGAGCCTTAACTGTTTCATTTTTTCTAATGTTTGATCATTCATATAGTTATTTTATTAATGGTTGTTATTTGTAATATTCCTTGCCTCTAATATTATTATGTATTGGTATTTCTTTATCTTCAATAGCAGGATCTTCATCAATGAAGTCTAATCCTTTCTCCAGGATAGATTTGATGATTGGGTAATTTATTTTTTCATAATCCATCGCTCTTTTACAGGCATTATTTAATCTGTCATTGCCTACTTTTTTGGCTAAACTTAACACGCCGGTACAGGACTTATAAGATTGCTCAGGGTGCTGTTTTTTATCTAATATTTGTATAATAAATGATTTGCAAAATTCTCCAACAGAAGCTCCCCATTGGATAAACCTCTCGGGATTCCACTCTGCCACAAACTGATGTGATGTGGGCATGTGTTCTTTATTTGTTGTATAAAGATATTTGGAGTAGTCCCTCTGATGACTGGCTATTATGCGCTGCCCATGATAAATCTCAATGGTAGTTTTGCTGTAAATAATCAATACTTTCTTGCCCATATAAATAAAAGGCACACTATAATAGTGTTTGTCTTTATTGAGATAAACATGGCTGGATTTATGAACGGTTGCTTTAGCAAAACCTTTGAGCTGATAGGGATTAACAGGTAAAAATGATAGTGCTTCTTTTTCTATCTCATTAAACAAATCTAATCTTGAGTATTTCCTGCCTTTAAAAGACATTGTATTATGCTTTTCTAAAAGTGGTAAAATAGCATCATTAAGGGCTTCTATAGTAAAAAAATCTTCTTTGCGTAAAGGGGCAAAAATTCTGGTATAAATTATTCTTACTGCATTTTCAACCAGAGCCTTATCTTTTGGGTGATAAGCTCTTGTGGGAAGTATTGTAGTTGCGTAATGAGATGCAAAGTCTAATAAATATTCCGTTACTAAGGGCTCATATTTATCACTCTTTTTAACGGCTGTTCTTAAATTATCCGTTACAATAGCACTTGGAACACCCTGATAGTAGTCTAGCATTTTTACCAGACTTCCCATAAAGTCTTCTTTGTTTTGGGTTCTGGTAGCTTCTACAAAAGTAAGTCCGCTTGCTCCCAGTACACTTACAAAAACCTCTACTTCACACAGTTCTCCTGTAGACTGGTCAATAACGGATAATTTCTTTCCTGTATAGTCTACAAAAACTTTATCCCCTGCCTTATGATGCATATGCATAGAGGGCTTGAGTTTGCCTCGCCAATTTTGATAATGATAGCAAAACTGAGAATAACTGTAGCCATCAGGATGATTTACCCTATATTCTTCCCAGAGCAATTGGCGGGTAACACCAACTCGCTTTAATTCTTTTTCTATCGTGGGAAATAAGGATTCTAAAACTATGTTTTTTTCGGGAACGGGTTTTATCTGGCCATCAAAGAGTTCTTCCAGATCTTCATTACTAAGACCTGATAATTCTTGATAGGTAAAAGAATTTTGATGAAATGATTCAATATATTTCTTTACAGTATTGCGCGATAAGCCTAATTGTCTACTTATTTGGAGCTTACTTACTCCTTGAGTATATAAACGTAATAATTGCAAAATGTTTCTCATATCCAGTCGTTTATTTGCCATATCTTTTGTTTTAAAAACAAGTAAGATATTCTTTATAAACACTACTTTTTGAGGTGGTCACTTTGAACCGGAATCAACTGATCTCTTTTACAAGAATAGGGTGGTCACTTTAAACCGGAACAAATTGCTCTCTTTTACCGGAATGGGATGCTCACTTTTGCCAGAATTTGCATTCAAGTATCTGTTACGAAGGAATGAAAGCCCTATATTCTTATCATCGTGAAAAGCCTGCAACTTGGTTCTATATCATCTCAAATTTTTCAAAAATTAAGGAAGAAGGTATAAGAAAGAATATTTTGGGTTTGCTAAGTAATTATGTAAACCGGGACATTTTTTGGCACTCAAATAATTTTCAATATTTGTCATCTCCAGATGTAAAAGAAAATCTCTCAAATCTTATGACGAAGTATTTCAGAAGAAATGAAATTGAAATTATATTGTCGTATCTTGAAGGTGGAATAGTTAGAGGAAGTTTCAATTATTTAATTTTCCTTGTCATCAATATGGTGGCAGATCTTCATGAAATCTTAAAGGAAATCGCTTTCAATGCCTCTATTGATGAGGACAAGCGTAATTTCTGTTTCTGGCTATATATGCACGTAGCAAAATTACACTCAATAAATGATACACTGAAAACGGCTGATGATTATTTGATCAAATTTCCTTTTGGACTGAAAGATGAAGCCCTCATGGGGATTAAAGAAAGTATTGAAAAAGGTGAGTTATGTCCGATTGGTTAACTTTTTACAAATACTTTTCTTAAGTTAGTTTTATCCATAGATATTTATGTGTAATTTATTTTCCATACTTAGATATTAATGAGTCAAAAGTTTGTAAAAACATTTTAGTTTCCTCAACATTTTTACCAATCCAAATGTTAATCAATTTATTACAACCTAAACCCCAATATTGCTTTTGATCATTAAACCATAATTTCGCCTTTTCTCTATGAGTACGAATATCTGCAATTGAATAATCTTTAAAACAAATTTGTTTATCGTAACCTGCAAATAGCTTATCCCAAATAATTGAAGAATCAGGTTCAACATATAGCATTTCTGCTAATATTTTCTCAGGAGAATCATTTCCTGGGAGAATCAAGAAATTTTTATGTTTAGTTATTTCTTTCATCATCGCAGGTTTCTGGTTTACGTCTCCATCTAAACAAATTATACTTTCGGGGTAATTAAATCCTTTAATTTTTTTTCTTACTAATTCAATGTAATTATTACATCCCAATGTACACTGTATAAAGTTAAGTGAACTCTTTTTTGACTTCAAGATATTCTTTAGGAAAATTTCTGCTTCCTTATCTTCAGTAAATAACGGAACCTTGTTGGTTTTAATTACATGTGATGACAGACTAACATTTAATTTATTTCTAATAAAATCTATAGTTGCACTATCATTAACTACTATTTCTTTGTCTATTTTTTGCAAGAAAACTACTTTGACCTGATTTTTAAGCTTTATGTCGTTTTGAATTCCACATACTTTTTCTAAAATTGTCAAGGAATGAGTTGTAAAGATTATTTGAATTTTATAATCAGAAGAAAATTTTCGTAGGGCTTCAATTAATTTGATCTGTGATGCAGGATACAAGGTAGTATCAATTTCATCTATTACCAGTATTCCATATTCGTATAATGTTGGAAATTTTTCTTTCAATCTTTTGAAAGATAATATAGCAAGTAAAATTTTACCTAGATTATCTTGTCCAGAAGAATTCATTTTCCAGTCATAATGGTCTGTTGAAACCCCAAGAGTATTTTTTTGTTTACTTGATAGATAATCTACCGAACTAATTTCTAAATTATTAATTATTAATATAGTGTTATGCCATTTATTATAAAATAATAGTTCTTCCGCAGTTAATTGAATAGCTGAATCTGTATCTAATTTATCATCTTCCCCTATCGGCATTAATCGAGACAAGCTAAGATAAATTACTGGATAATTAAGATATCCGGAACCTTTTGTTCTATCTCCTTGCTTCCAAAACCTAATAGAATCCTTATCTCTTGCAATACTTTCAACTGAGAACGATTCGTTACCATTTGTCTCAAGTGTCCATGTATGATGTTTTGGTTTATCAAAAGTTTTAGATAACTTAAATTTTTCAGAAAAGGATGACTTATAATTACCTCCACAAAGTGGTTTTTCATCACTTATAGGATTACTTTTATCATTGATAGAAAAAGGCTGACTTAAAAGTCCAAGTAGAGTAGTTTTTTGTGTTCCATTTTGTCCAGCGATCACTGTAATACTGGTTCCCAATTCAAATTCAATGTTATTGAAACCTCTAAATTTTTCTACATGGATTTTTTTTATCAGCATGAAAATTTTATTTTTATAATTAAGAAATGAAAAATAGAAACTATTTTTTATCGGAATAAATAATCTCTTTACTGTTCTTTTTTTTATGTAGCTTGAATTTTAGAGGACTCCAGTTTTCTATATTTGGACTCAGAATTGTTGGACTAAAGAAAAGGATTTCTTGTCCAACTCTTGATTTATATGCTGTATGCTTGAATGAAAATTCTTTTTTACTACAGTCATCATATAGTATGTTTATTTCGGGTACATTATCATATGAAACTATCCATTTGATGTTTGTAATTCCTTTTATTTTGTTACTTACTAATTCATGATTTTTATCTTCATAATGGTTCATATACAAGCTACTTGCTTTTAAATAGTATGGTGGATCAAAATAAAATATTACATTATCATCTTCTGCCTGTTCTTGGATAATATCAATTAATGCAATAGCATCTTCGTTAAACAGCAAAATATCTTCCTTCCTTGATGCAATAAGCATAATTCTTTCAATTAAATCTTTTTTATTAAATCTACAGTCCATCAGATAATTGCCATTTTGTTCGATTCCTCCAATTAAGCCAGCATTTATTATTCCTGATCGATTAGTTCTGTTTAAATAAAATGTTGAAAAACCCAATTCTAAAAGTCCAACTTCTTCTTTGTTTTGCTGAACATTTCTTTGTTTTCTCCATTCACTAACAGTAAATGTTGAATTTTCAATCAAATCACATAATTCTTTCGTATGATTAAGAACTGAATACCAAAAAGCATAAATAGATCTATCTTTATCATTAAGGGTTATTTTATTTACAAACCCTTCAAAAAGTAGAAATAAAGCAACAGATGCCCCTCCTGAATAAGGCTCTACATAATGTCCATTAATGTTGTTATCAATACAAATTTTTGCAATAAATGCTGATAATTTATTTTTACCTCCAGGGTATCTAAGTGGTGAATAGAACATTAATCTTTATTTAAATTTTCGCTCAAAGTTACAAATAATGGTTCTAAATGTTTCCAAGCTCTTTTATTATGAGTCAAATCTACAAAAGTCTCAATATTATGTACGGCTAAATCCAATTCTTCTTTAACATTATCAAAGTACTTTTTTAAATTTTTTGAAGTTTGAACATCAAAAAAATTATCTAGTTCATAATTTTTAAAATAATCCAACATTATCTTCAAACTAGCATTAGAATAATCTTTTGATGAATTAAATCTTAAGATGTTCATTAAGTTGTCTTTACTGATAGTATCTTGAACTCCATGATTATTTTTTATATAATCAATCACCAGGCTGACCTTTTTTCCACTGTCTTCAATAGTTTTTTTACTTGTTTTATCTGACAAGCTTTCAAAAAGATCATTCGTTTTTAGATAATAATACAAGCTTTGTTCTAGGTAAGTCCTAAGTAATAGAGCAAATGAATAAAATTTTTCATTTGGTAAACTTTTCAATTCGAGAAACAAACTATCTAATTTATCATTATTAAAATAGATATCAGTATCTTTAGGAATCACTCTTTCAAAGAAAGTATTTTTTATTGCCTTTTTTCTTCTTTGATTAATTTTTGCTTTTTCTTCATCTAGATTAGATTTTTGCTTTGTAGCCTTACTCACCACTGATTGCTTTTCAGGAACACTAAGGTTAAAATCAGCATTTGCTTTTAACTTTTTTACAAATTCTTTTTTATCATCTTCTTTATTAAATTCCCTTGAGAATCGTTCAGAATCAATTATAATTTTAAAAATAATAAGAAGTCTTTTGTCAAATTCTTCTCTAGGGATATTAATTATTAATTCTCCATTTTCATCATCAAAATCAATTCCTAAAAGCAATCGTGCTTCATCATAAGAATAAAATCTTTCTAAATTTGTAAAATCAAATTTATCTATTTCAATAATAATATCTTCTTCTTTTTCAAGGAGCTCTTTGCCTTCTAAAAATAAATTGTATGCTTTTAGAGGCTTAACAATTTTAGTAATAGATTCATTTAAAACATCTGCTATATCTTCAATTGATAATCCATCTTCATAATACATGTCAGCTACAAATGCATATTGATTTCCTGTTTTCCATTTTTGCAACGAGTCTCCTTTATGTCTTTCATAAATTATAGGATTAGCTAATAGTCTATTTGGAGCTATATAACACTTTAGTTTTTTTCCAACTGGAAAATTGTTTTTTAAGATATTTTGAAGTAAAATATTTGCTTTCGCTTTTGAAAGATATTTACTCGGGTCTTGCAAAAGCTTTAACGCACCTGTCCTTCTATTTCCTTCGAGGATAATCTTTTTGTCATTTTCTATACATATAATAGGTTCTTCACCAACAAAATATCCTTCTTCTGAAATCTTTTTTGCTAATTCATATACTTTTTCATTTGCAATTAAAAATTTAAGAATTTCAGGTTGATTTAAATTTACCTCCCTATACTTTAATCGTGGATTATTTAAATCTAAATGAAGTGAATTTAAGGAATATTCGTAATGCTCCCATAGTGAATAGTCAATATACATGTAATAAAAGATTTAAGTTAAGATTCTAAAGATATCAATTTAATAATAAAAATTCAGTCAATATTAAATCTTGTAAATTTCTTACCTGATGTAATGTTATTGAACTTCCAATTCTATCTCTGTACACTCTGAAATTTAGTATTTTTACTTTCATTTTTAATGTTTTTTTAAGCCCGCTTTAGATGGCTCCAATCTTATAATTTAGCATGCTTTTGAAGCATAAAATAAAAATTGCATCCACGTCACAAATAACAATAATAAATTCCTTATTGCATTACGGAAAACCGTAACAAGGAAGTGATTCTAAAAATTATACACAATAGGTATTTATACTGTTTTTTGATTTCAGAATTTATTTAGCTTTGTTAGGTGCAAAAAACCTCTGTCTATAGATATTTCTCAATTGGCTATGTTTATTATACTAAAAACCACTTCAAATGAAGTGGTTTTAGTTCTAAAGCTCTTTCGCTAAAATTATAAAAAAGTATTTTCATCTAATTTCCCTGCTATTATCGCCTTTTCAAGATGACCTATTGTAAAAGATTTTCTTTCTTTCTTTTTTTTGTTTGTTAAAAATCTAATAATTGCTGGTAATATAAAATCGCCTTCGGGACTAAAATAATCACTTGCCATAAATCTTGATACATCTACATTAAATCCTTTGCCAAAAGCAACTATGAACTCTACGGCATCCTCACCATAAACCCCTAAATCATTTTCAATTTGTGTTGACCGAGTTATTATTTGATCATTAACCGCAGATTGATTTACCACAAATTCCTTTAACTTATTGAATATTTCTTCATTCATGATATCCTTATTTTTTCAGAGTAGGACTATATTCAGTTATCTCATTTATCTTTTAAAATTTCAATTTGTTTCATCGATAATAAAAGAAAGAAATCTGAACTAATAATAGTGCTATTTTCTGCGTAGGTGACAGTTATATCATTCTCATTTTTACCTTCCCCAAATTTAGTATTATAACTTTCTCTATCAAATTTAAAACTAGAGCTTACCGCATATTCTTTGGCTTTCTCCCATTTCCCATTTCTGTAAATGTATTTAAGAACTTTTGATGTACCTGTTCCATTTTGAAGTATGATATAAGATATTTTGGTGGCTATTTCTCCTGACTCATTAGCTTCAACAATATAAAATTTATCATCCCAATCATTAAGATATTGGTTAAGGAGCTTATACCGTATTGAATTTTTATTCAATTGATTTAAATCTCCCACATCAATATATGATTTGAAAGCTTCTAATCTATTTTTATATAATGATTTCTGATATTCATCATTTATAGATTTTTCCTGTAGCTGCATTGAATTAGCAGTAGCTATATTCCAATTTATAAAAATTTTATCTGTTTTATTTTCACTATTATTTATATAGCGTCCACATGACGATAATGTTATTATCATTAAGCAATAAAAAATATTTTTCATTTTTTTAATTATATGGTTGTTTTCTTTCAACGACTCCTTGTTCCTTACGTATTTGAGAATCGACCGCTCTAACTTGTATTTCGCTTTCGGTCAATGTTCCTTTTGTTCCGTCGTCAGGGTCAATTTTTGTGTCATTTACTTTTACACTGCGGGTTCCTGTAGCATTTTCTTTAGCATGAGCTAATTCATGCCCAAGTCCAATAAAAGCTGGTCTACCTTTTGTTCCATCTGCATTAACGATAGTTTCACCCTTTCCATTTGGATTATATTTTACAGTTGAATCTGTTCCTGGTCCAGGACCTTTCGAAGTAATAAGACTATCCATACCAGAATCTGCTTTTGTACCATTATCACCCCAAGACTGTTCAACTGTAGTAGTTTTAGGTGATTCAATCAAACTAGATATCAAATCTGTTCCAATGGATAGTGTCTTATCTGCATTACTACCTCCTTTTTGTTCAATAGTAACTTTGCCATCCTCCGAAATAGTCAACTTATCATTCGTAAGTTTTTGTAAATCATTTAATGCAGTTTGTTTATATGATGCCGAGCCCCAAATTATGATGTCATTTGGTCCCATTCCATCAGGGTCAGTAAACCTCATAGGATTATTAAATGCATAATTATACGGTGACCACCTTCTCATTTGTTCCGCCAGCGGGTCGATGTTCATCCACCTGCCGATTGCAGGGTCATAATTACGTGCTCCATAATCGTACAAGTTAAGCCCCAGCTCGTCTTGGAGCTCCTTACCATTGTACCTATACTTTTGAGCATCATTATTTCCTAATGAAGTATTTGGTGGATTATACCCATTATGCTTCAACCCAAAAGGATAATAATTATTTTCTTCGATAATTTCAAGAACATTTGTGGTTGGGTTTTTAGCATAACTCAAACGAATGTTACCCAAATGGTCTTTGTACTGAAACACATACGAAAGCACTCCTGCATCGTTTTTTACATAACCTTCAGCTGTTGGAAAAAACTGCAACACATTGTCTTTGTACTGAAAACCTCCTAAATAAGTAGTGTTAACTACAACACCGTCATCTGTTACAATCTTCTCTAGTTTTTGTCCTGCCGCATTGTAAATATACTCAATACTACCCGTTGTGCCAAAAGTAATTTTCTTTGGCAAATTCAGATGGTTGTATGCTATGGTGGTGATGTTTTTGTTTTTATCACTAATCATGTTGCCATTGGCATCATAAGCATAATCATCACCAATTTTATTGAGATCTTTAAAACCAGAATTATCATTTCCAGCAGGACTGTCAGTAACTTTTGCCAACTGGTTAGAATTTGCATCTGCGTAATCATATGTTAAATCATCAATCACAAAGGGTTGCATCTGAGGATCGGTATCGCCATTTCTGCCCAACGATACAATATTTCCGTTTTTGTCGTACGAAAGGTTTTCATTGTAGGCATTGGTTATCAATCCGTTTTTGGCATACATCGCATTGGTTAATCGGTTCAGATTATCATACTGGTAACCATAACCACGTTCTGCATTGTCCGAAGCAGTCTTCCAAAAAGCCTCAGCAATGTTTCTGTTGTACAATTTCTGAACAGCCGGGTTAGAAGTATCGTTATTATAATTTAACTTAAAAGCAAACAAATCTACAGGATTGGCATTTTACTTAAAGTACAACTATCGCATATCAGGAGCTAGTTCCAGCCATACACTATATCTTTACCTGCTTAAAGAAAGCAGCCAAAGGATGCCGTTGCTGTCTGGGCTAGGCAATCATTTTTCAGTAGAACACTTTCTTTATCTAAGTATATATCTACAACATTACCATCCAAAAACAGAAAAACCACTTCGTTTTAGAAGTGGGTTTTCTGTTGATTTACATTGCGTTCACGAGCAAGATGCTTGCGCCTCCCTGGGGAATATCACCAACACATTTAACACATTACCAAAATTATTAAACACCAACTCATCTGATACATTATCTATCTTTTAATAAAATAAATATCAATTCATAAACTTGTCTCTTTTGTAAACAAAATATCTAGGAAAATTATCACCCTTTATTATTTGATAACCATTAAGATAAAAATAATATGAAATAGTTCTGATTTCATCTAAAGAAGTATTTTCTTCAATTTTCAAATAATTTGAATTTTCTTGAGACATATCATTTCCCGTATATTTATTAAAAAAGTCATTAAAACTTAATTGTTTATATTCTCTTTCAACCATGCTACTTATTTTGAAAGACTCATGAGGAATTCGATCAAAGGATTTTTTTTTAATTTTAATTTCTTCATTTAATACTTTTGACAAGAATTCTCTATAATTACTGTATTCCTTTTGATAATGTTTATTATAAGCATAATTTAAATAGTCGGCATTTGTTATGATTATTTCTCCACTATCAGCTAGGAGAAAAAGATTCAAAGCCCCGTATTTAGAAGGTACTATATAACTTCCTTTGGCGAATTTATTAATATCATTCTCTGATATTATTTCTTTCTTTTCTGTACAAGAAAAAAAAGATATCATAACTAAAATAATTGTAAATTTTTTTTTCATTTTTCTTCTTCAAATCGGTTATTTGGTGGATTTTTTAATATTTTAGGTTCAATAGGCTTTCCATAATTTGGTCTTTGCATCTGTTTTAATAATTTCCTCATAAGATTTTCAAAGAAAACAGCTCTTATCTCCACTGGGTCTTTTTCATTTCCACCATCTTGACTATCAGCTGTATTTCCTATATCATGATCATATTGATGTCTCATTTCATGAGCAACAGTAGCGTCATCTGATACTGGGGCACCTTCATCTTTTTCAAATTCTGCATCATCTTCATGAGAGAAATTATAATGGGTGCGAGTTCCTATGCTCAAATCACCTTCTTTTTCACTTGTTATTCCGTATGCATTAACTACACTCTTAACACCTTCTTCTATATAGTGATGAAGTTTACTTGTTTCAAGCTTATGTAAAACGCCTTTTAATCTAGAATTATTAGACTTTTCAATTTTTCTATAAGCAGATAAGACTTTATACATCGTAGGACTGACACTTTCTTTTCCGGGATTATATCTTTTCCCTGTTGCGGTATCATAAAAGTTACCCTTACTATATTTAAAATTTCTAGTTTGATCTCCTCTTGTTACAATAAATATAATATCATTTCCATCAGGATCAATATTTATAATAGGATTATCAGCAACATAGATATAAGGACTCAAATTAAGATATTTTTCGCCTTTAGGATCAATGTTAATCCATCTACCCAGAGCCGGATCATAATTCCTAGCTCCATAGTAGTAGAAGTTAAGTCCTAACTCATCCTGTAATTCCTTCCCGTTGTAGAGAAGCTTTTGAGCTGGATTTGTAGAAGTAACCGTATTATTATACCCATTATGTTTCAACCCAAATGGATAATAATTATTTTCTTCGATAATTTCAAGAACATTTGTGGTTGGGTTTTTAGCATAGCTCAAACGGATGTTGCCCAAATGATCTTTGTACTGAAACACATACGAGAGCATTCCTGCATCGTTCTTGACATAACCCTCGGCCGTTGGAAAAAACTGCAACACATTGTCTTTGTACTGAAAACCTCCCAAATAATCGGTAGTAATTTCCACTGCTCCCTCAGTTACAATTTTCCTTAACTTTTGTCCTGCCGCATTGTAAATATAATCAATACTGCCCGTTATGCCAAAAGTAATTTTCTTAGGCAAATTCAGATGGTTGTATGCTATGGTGGTGATGTTTTTGTTTTTATCAGTAATCATATTGCCATTGGCGTCATAAGCATAATCATCGCCCGTTTTATTACCGTCTATAAAACCTGCGGAATCATTACCTCCTAAACCATCTGTAACTTTTGTCAACTGGTTAGAATTTGCATCTGCGTAATCATATGTTAAATCATCCATGCCTCCAACATAAGAATTAGATGAGCCTCCTCCCATGTTCTGACGCATTAAATGTTGTATATTACCATTTTTATCGTAATCCATACTTTCTCCAAAATAATTTTTGTTATTTGTAAGAGAAGGAGTCTGATAAGTAGCATTTGTTAATCGGTTTAAATTATCATACAGATAACCATAACCACGCACAACACCTGTATTATCATTTCCATTGATCCATTTGGTTTCAGAAATATTTCCATTAAACAAACCCTTAGCTGCATTTGCATCCCATTCAGGCTGATCATAATTGATTTTAAAAGCAAACAAATCTAAAGAATTGATATTTTATTTAAAGCACAACTATCGTGTATCAGGAGCTAATTCCAGCCATACACTATATCTCTGGCTGCTTAAAGAAAGCAGCCAAAGGATGCCGTTGCTGTCTGGGCTAATGAATCATTTTCAGTACAACACTTTTTTATCTAAGTATAAATATCTACAATATTACCATCCAAAAACAGAAAAACCACTTCGTTTTAGAAGTGGCTTTTGTATTGATTTAGATTGCGTTCACGAGCAAGATGCTCGCGTTAGCGGGGATACATTACTCTTTTAATTGATTATTTACACCTTGACAATGCTAATTCTAGTGCTTTTATCAAATCTTCTTTTAGTGAGTTAAAGGGTAATTTTACCGTTAAATCTTCTTTAAAACCAACGAATCCTTCCTTTGAGCCTTTATTCTCCCAAGGCATAAAAATAATAGTATCATCTTTTATAGAGACATCTAAACTAATACTACCATTATGTAATGCTTTCATTGTTTTCACACCTATACCTTTTAAATATTCAGTTCTAAACTCTTTCCAGTCTTTAGGACGTTCATCAATTTCTCTACTTAATTTTAAAGTATCTAAAATCTTCTCTAATAAATTAGAAGATGATAAATTATATTCAATAAAATATGGTGATGAAGCTATTGAAACAAATCCTTTAATTTTTAATTGAGGATATATTATGTATTTATTTTCTTTAGAGAAAAATTTTATTGATACTGACTTTATCATTGTTAATTATTTTTTTACTTAATAAAACGGATTGTTACATTAACATTATTGTCTTGTGCATATTTTATTGCATCACCAATCTGACTCCATTGAGATTCTGTACCCTTACCAGTTTGCACAGCTAATTCCAATACTTTGCTAGTGTAAGTCTCACCTTGTACGACTTTTACTCCTCCAACTTCAGCACTTGTAAAATCTGCTAGTTTATTTATGTATCCTTTCAGAGTATTATATACGCTATTCCCTTTTTGATAACTTCCAGCTGTCAAATCCAAACTTTTTATACTTGTCGCAACACCATCTTTTATTTTATCAATAGTTGGAAAGTTCCATCCTAAATTTTCACCTAACATTGTTTCAATTCTTCTTCCTCGCTCAAATGCATTTGCCATCCAGACACTTTCTCCTTTGCGTAATGCTCTAAAACCCTGAAAAACCTTTCCCATAGCAACATCCGTTGCCATCATTTCAGCACCAATACGAGCACCATCAGCTATCATCATTCCTGGATCATCAAATCTAGCAACATTTATATCTCCTTTAGCAGGACGAATATCTCCATGAGGAATACTTCTTGGGTCACCCGACATGAGTTTATTCATAGCCCTATCTACCTGAGCTTGTTTTTTAGCCATATGGCTTTTTAACTCTTGAAGCGTATAATTTCCATTAACCCCTCCTGTAACTCTTGGTCCATTTTGTGCTGTTGCTAAATTTCCATTAAGATGAAATGAAAGTTCTAATCCTTCAAGGTCTGTTCCACTTGAGACATTATTTTCTGCATATGCATAAGTGGAGTTATGCGCATATGTTCCTGCTAAAGGGTCTATCTGCCAAAATCTACCTAACGTTGGGTCGTAACTTCTAAATTTAAAGAAGTAAACGTTAAGTCCTAACTCGTCTTGGAACTCTTTGTCATTGAACTTATATTTCTGCCCAGCATTTGTAGAAGTAACCGTATTGTTATAGCCATTATGCTTGAGACCAAAAGGGTAATAATTGTTTTCTTCTATAATTTCAAGAACGTTTGTGGTTGGGTTTTTAGCATAACTCAAACGAATATTCCCCAAATGATCCTTATACTGAAACACATATTTAAAAGAACTTCCTTCTAATGCTATATATCCCTCTGCCGTTGGAAAAAACTGCAACACATTGTCTTTGTACTGAAAACCTCCTAAATAATCGGTGGTAGTTCCCACTGCTCCATCAGTTACAATTTTTCTTAGCTTTTGTCCTGCTGCATTGTAAATATACTCAATACTACCCGTTGTGCCAAAAGTAATTTTCTTAGGCAAATTGAGTTGGTTGTACGCTATGGTGGTGATGTTTTTGTTTTTATCACTAATCATGTTGCCATTAGCATCGTACCCATAATCATCGCCGCTTTTATTGAGATCTTTAAAACCACTAGTATTATTGGCATTGTCGTCTACTTTACTTAACTGGTTAGAGTTGTCGGGATAAGCGTATGCTAAATTATCAATTTCTATATTTCCTGCCTGCACATCTTGATCACCGTATCGTAGCAAAAGTTGTATATTTCCATTTTTATCGTAGGACAAATTTTCAGTATACATATCGGTCTCAATACCATTTTTTGTATAAAGACCAAATATTAAGCGATTAAGTCCGTCATAGTCATATGCATAACCACGCTCAGCATTATCCGAAGCCGTTTTCCATAAAGTCTCTGAAATATTTCCATTATAGAGAGGCAGAACACCCGTACCTAATTGTGCTATATCATAATTGATTTTAAAAGCAAACAAATCTACCGGATCAGTATCTTGCTGTAAATTATCGATTTTATTAATCTCCGTCAGCCAGCCTCTAATATTATAACTAAAATTGACTTTCTGCATGGGGTTTCCTGTGCTGTTTCCCACACTTTTGCTTTTCAGCTGGCCTAATTCATCATATTCATTAGCCGCCAAAAGCATTACCGTACCCCCATTAATCTGGTGCGTGTGTGTGAGCAAGCGATCTTGCGCCGTATAGGTAAACTCTTCTCGTATACTCAGCTCGGTGTCCCCAGAGCTGCGCTTGTGTTTGGTAAGCGTGTAAAGTGTTTTTCCCGAAAAATCGATTTTACTATTAGAAGAGGTGTACCCTCCTAAATGGTTTTGGGTATAGCTGCCTATGGGTCTGGCTTTGGCATCATAAAAGGTCGTAGTGGTTTCACCCAATATCGCCGCAGCTGTGGTTACCGCTCTTGTCCAACTCCCTGTGGCAAGTGTTTTGGTATTGGCCAAAACAGTTTCTCCTTCGATACTCGTAGGCACTGCCGGAGCATTGGGATAAGCATAATTATCGTAATAATTAACCGTTAGGAGTTTGAAGGTCTTAGGCTCTATATCGTTGCTGTAATTGACCGAAATCCCATCGATAGTGCCTGAAGTTTCTTTACTTTCGTACAATAGCGTTGCCCCGTTTTGAGCGTCTTGCCATGACTTTCTTGCCGCTGAGGTACACGTTTGACCGCTCCAGCCTGTATAGACAGGCCTGCCAAAAGCATCGTATTTGGTAATGAGCCAACCCTCAGTTGTTTCGTCTTTAAAAGGTGAAAAAGCAGGTCCTGTGGCTACAGGTCGGTCTAGTTTGTCATAGACAATAAACTCCCATTGTTTGCCCGGTAATTTTTTCTCGACCAAACGGTTGCGATGATCGTATTTGTATTGGTAACAGAGTCCGTCTAAGACGTCAGAGTTAATAGCGCCCGACACTTTGGGTGGCAGTACGTATGTTAGATTCCCGTAAAGATCATACACATAGTACGTGTCATGTTTGTCACCCCCTGAGTACGTTCTTTTAAGGATTACCTGTCCTTCTTTGTTTTTAAATTCTACAGTAGCACCCGCAGTCTCTATGGGAGTTGCAGTGGTATTCTCATCGTAAGTTACCGTTTTGTACAATTCGCCAGCTGCATAAGTACCTTCTTGAGCAAGGCTAATTTCGTACAAACCAGAACCCGCTTGCCAGCTCGCTGTGGCTCTGTATAATGTTACAGCATCAGTAGCTGTATTGGTCTGATAGTCGAGTTTGATTTCGTGACCGGAATTCATAGCCCAAGAACTACCCGGTGCTGCTTGTTTTAAGACCCTGTTTAAGGGTGAAGCTTCTAATTTCTTTTCAGAGAAAGGATTATCGGTGTTCTGGTACTTGTTGTTGTAAAATACTCTTGTGGCATCTATAGCAGATATTGGATCTATTTTTGGATAATAAGTACCGCCATTAGAAGCAGTGTAAGGCAAATACTCCTTGACCTGCCTGCCAAAACCATCATACGCTACTGGGGTAATAACATCCAAACCATTATTTCCCTGCCCGATAGCAATAGTTTGTATCGGACGACCCAGACCATCAAAATACGTCACATTTTGATTGATTTCTTCTTTGGTCAACGTATTAAAATTAGCCGCTTGAACCGCTTTTTTTGGTGCTGCGGTGTAAATAAAATTATCATCGCTAAAGGTCTGGGCTTGTAGACACGGACCTGCAAATAGTAACATTATTATAATTGGTATATATTTTTTCATAGAATTAAATGTCTTTTAAAAATGATAAGAACAATAGAATACTGGTTTAAAATTTTACTCTTCAACTTCACCAGGATTTAGACATGTGCCATTGGCGTTAGCATAGGCTTGCGCATTTGCTGCAACATCTGCCCATGCTTTATTGTCTGCATCATTTTGCGATATAGTTGACTGATATTTAGCATACGGCACAGAATAATACACATAAGGATAAGTAGTTCCCGGAGGACAATAATCATTTTTATAAATTTGATATCTGATTTGTACACTGTTAAAAGTACAAGTACCGCCATAGTACACTTGTGCCTGACCATTAAAATTGAATAAATCTAATGCTTCTGCATCAGCTTGTGCCTGAGAAACTGTGGATCTAACAGCTCCATATGCCAAAGAATAAACCAAACTGGAACCTACTGCTCCTGGTGGGCAATTGGTTTTTGTAAAAGTTCCACTTATAGGATTACTGTAATAAAAACATTTTCCTGCAATATTTGCATAAGCTTGTCCATCCGCATTGAATTTAATAATTGCTTGTGCATCCGCATCAGCTTGTGAAATTTTGGAAGTTATAGTTCCAACACTTTGTACAAAATAAAATAATTCTGATGAACTAATTGTTCCTTGTGGACAATTGTTTTTACTGAAATAACCGCTTAAGGCAATACTGTTATAGACGCATTCACCATAAGTATTGGCATAGGCCTGACCTTCGGCATTTAACCTTATAGCTGCCTTATAATTTGCTTCTCCCTGAGAAACAGTTGATATCTCGGCTCCTGCTGGTAGCGTATAATAGTGACTAGAGCCAGTTCCAGCTTGCCCACAGTTATTATTAAAGAATGTATTGTAATAAGTGATACTGTAAAAAGTACATTTTGCATTTGCATCATTGTTGGCAAAAGACTGTCCATTAGCATTCACATCGTTCTGAGCTTGAGAATCTGCTGCTGCCTGAGAATACGTAGAGCTATACCTCCCCGCCGGGACTGTATACCAAACACTGGCAGGAGAACCTCCTGGTGCACAATTATTTCTTGTAAATAATCCGCTTTTGGCAGTGTTCCAAAAAGTACATTTTGCATTTGTATCATTATTAGCAAATGCCTGTCCGTTAGCATTCACATCATTCTGAGCCTGAGAATCTGCTGCTGCCTGAGAATCTGTAGAACTATATATTCCGGCAGCAACGGTGTACCAGACACTGGCAGGAGAACCTCCTGGTGCACAATTATTTCTTGTAAATAATCCACTTTTGGCAGCATTCCAAAAAGTACATTTCCCGTTTTCATTAGCATATGACTGAACATTATTATTGATTTCGGTTTGAGCCTGAGAATCAGCTTCTGCTTGAGAATTAAAAGAATAATAACGTCCAGCTGGAACTGTATAAGTAACTGTTTCTGGATTACCACCAGCTGCACAATTATTTCTTGTAACTGCAGCACTTCGAGCAGTATTCCAAAAAGTACAAATTCCGCTTGTGTTAGCAAATAATTGCCCATTATTATCAACATCTAATTGAGCTTTAGCATCCGCATCCGCTTGAGAAACATCTGAATTATACTTTCCAGCAGCAACTACAAACCAAACACTTGATGGTGTTCCGCCAAGTGCGCAATTATTTCGAGTAAATAATCTACTTTTAGTATTACTTGAAAAAATACATTTTGCATTTGTATCGTTATTTGCAAATACTTGACCGTCTGTATTAAATTTCAATAAACCTTTATCGTCTGCATCTGCTTGCGAAATAGTCGAAGTCACTGCACCTTCTGCCTGAGAAAAAGGTATACTTAAACCTGTACCTCCAGCTCCGCAATTGTTTCTTGTAAACGATCCACTTCTAGGAGCACTTTTATATAAAACTACACTAGTTGATGTATTATCTGAGCAATCCACTTGTTGCCCCTTATAATTGTAACAGTATTTTTGAAGAATATTTAAATCTTTATCTTTTATAAATTTTAAGCGATTAAAAGCATCGTACTCATAATAAGATGGTATTGCTTTAGGATCGGTAATACTGGTTACACCAACAAGAGGATTATAGGTGTAGGTTGTCACCATGGCATTAGAAAAATTAGTTCTTATAGAATTTAAGGCAACTCGCAAATTTTGTTCTTTACAACTGCTAGACATACAATTATCATCATCCAGATTAGACAAATTTTGCAAATTCGATACGTATTGCTCTAGTGCTGTATACGCTACATTTTCTATTTTTGCAATTGGTTGCGTTTTATTATACCCCCAAATGATGCTTACCGGAATTCCGTTTTCCAGAGTATATTGCAAAATATTTCCTTTATCATCATACTTGTCAAAAGTTATTTTTTTATCTAGATTTAAATTTATATCTGCAATTCCCTTATTTGTAAATACAAATTTAGGAAGCAACAAATTACTAGTTTGTTCGCTTTGATCGTATACGATCAACTGTTCTGATAATTTAGAACCTGATTTAAAAGTTTGTGTCTTTAAAGGAGGTAAAATGATATTAGATGTTGTTAAATCGTTAGCAAATGGCTGAGTCGTCATTTCTGGATCTGGAGCATAATAGTATTTTGTCTCAAGAGTTTCTTGATTCGAATTAATTGTATTTTCCGATGATAATTGTAAATGGTTCGGATTATTATAGTTATAATTTGTTGTACTGATCACTGGATTTAATCCATTTAAATCATATGTCTCTTCCGTTGTGGATTTTATATAATGCCACTGTGAACGAATTATATATTTGGTAATATCGTAACCTCTAATCTTATCTATAACTGACCAAGTGCTCCCTGAATAGAGGTCACGTTGAGTAATACTATAACCGAACACCTGCTTATTCAAAACAGGGTTTAAATAATAATTATTCACTATTTTTTTAGCCGTCAAATAAATACTTCCCCTTTTAGAAAAATATTGTGTTTCAATTTCATTTCCTGTACCAAATGTGGTATTAAATGGAGTTCCCGGAACATAAAGCCCCCGTAAAGGCAAAGCTATTTCAATAGGGGTATTCATGAACTTATGCGATATCCCACCGCCTGCAAAATTCTCACCAATGCTCTCTACAACTGAAGTATATCCAATATGACTATTTTGTTTGGTGTATAATGAATACAAAGTACTTGAGGATAGCGTAAGGATATCTGTTGAAGAAAGAGAATAAGAAGAATCTCCAGTACCCTTACTACCAGTCCAATCATGATAGGTCTTTAATGTTATAGAGGGAACGGGAGGTTCTATAACACCACTTGAGCAACTTAAACAAGAAAGCTGTCCATAATAATACTCCTTCACTTCTTTTTTATTTTCATCATCATTTGCTATCAGTTTGGATAATCGTTGTCCACCAACTTCAATATTAGCATCAAGCGAAGTAAATGGGGAATCGTAAAAAGATGTACTAAAATCTCCTCTGATGCATTCAAATGGGACACTCACTTTAAATCGATACCTGTTTCCTTCTATTAAATCAATATAATGCTGTGAAATAGTAGGTGCCGCAACAACTGAACTACCACTATCGTAAACTTTATAACCGTTTGGTGTAACAACATATATACCTTTACCTTCAACAGGAGTTGTAAATGTATCAGATCCACCTTCAGCAACTTCAACAGTCAAAGTTGCTCTTACATGATGAGTTGGCCAACCGCTCTCCCAACATTTTACGGTTCCTGCACTAAAATAAATTGGAATTCTTTCTTGAAAAAAAGGAATGATCTCTGTTGTTTCAGTTTTACTTTGTGAAAACTGGTCCGCAGTATTAGAAATATTTATTGCAACTCCCTTTTTGCTTGGATAAACTAACTTTTTACCATAATAAGAATGTGGTTCATAAACTAATTCATTAGATCCACCTGTTGGATATGTAATAGTTTTTAGTAATCCATTTTTACTGTAAATTCCGTTAGCCTTTTTATTACCTCCAATATTATTAAAAATATTCCTCAAAGTGGAAAGGGAAAAATGTGTACCTGAAAAATAATAATCATCGTTACTTACTAAATAGGAGTTAGATTGTTCACCATTAAAATACCCCCAATAATCTTGTGCATAAGAAAATCTGGGAGGAATTTTATCGTAATCATAATACGAGAAATGATAAGATGGTTTGGTTACACCTTCATTCTCTTCGGTAACGCTTGTTAAAAATAACCTTTTACCATACTCAGAAACATATGGAATATGTGGATTTTTGTATGTTGTTTCTAAAGAAGAAGTGACTAAATCATAGCCCAATATAATTTTTTTAATACTTTTTTGATGCATATCTTCAATCTCAATTCTTTCAATTTTTTTTGTATTGGATATAACATCTCTATCTGAATATGTGAACGTAATTTTGCCCGAATTGGATATAATAGATTTTAATACTACACCTAAAACTCGTGATTCGCTAATTACTAAGTTTTGTCCAGGATTAGACCCTATTGAAGATTGGACTTGCAACAAAAAGTGGGACAAATTTTCTAAGACCTATGCTACACTTTTAATTTTATAAAATTCTAGTTCGATTTCTTTAGGTGTTTTATATCCCAAAGAAGAATGCAGACGTTTTCTATT
>NZ_JAGFBV010000036.1 GCF_017948595.1 Flavobacterium geliluteum
CGTTGGTTAAATGGTGTTTAAATCTTAATTAAAAAGCCAGTACATTACGTATTGACTTTTGTTATCTTTGCTTAAAAAAATGCACATTTCATTTTATATTTGTGCTCATTTCAATTTTTCGATTATAATTTCGAACTGCAAAAATAGTTTTTTACCTATTAATTCCTACCTTTTTCATCAAAATAAAGTTCGTTAAGAGGCTCGCTTTGCCAAAATTGTTTGGTATCGACGTCCATAATTGTCAAAGGTCCTTTAAAAGCGGCTCCTGTATCTACATTCCATACACATGCTTTTTGTACAGGCACGGTTTGTCCAATTCGGGTAACAGGAGTATGACCAATAAAGATTTCCTTGTAAAGACTCAATCTTTTTGGATAAAACAAATCATCTATCGAAAGATTTTGGTCTAAAGAAAGCGCCGTCTCCCACAACGTTCTGTCCCAATAAAACATTTTCGGAAAATATTCATATTCAACGCCGTTTACGTTGGTAAAACCAGCGTGGACAAAAAGGCGGTTTTGAGAATCAAGATGATAGTCTTGCAATGATTTTAAAAATTCGATATGAGTGGCTATTTTTTCTTTAGAAACTTTAGAATAGGCTTCTACAGTGGCTTGTCCGCCATGTTTAAACCACATTTTCTCATCTATATTTTCAATCCTGTCCTCTAGCCAATCCAGTGCTAATTCGTCGTGATTACCTCTTATGCAAATACAGTTTTGCTTGTTTTTCAAATCAATTAAAAAGTCGATTACTTGCGGAGAATGGCTCCAGCCATCAACGTAATCTCCAAGAAATAATAAAGTATCTTTTTCAGTAACATTGGCTTTCTTCATCACTTGTTCAAGCGCAAGTAAACCACCGTGTATGTCGCCTATGACAAATGTTCGCATTTTATTTTATTTGGTGTAGGATGCAAAAATAGAGAAAATGATTTGTTTGACAGATATAAGTTGTAAATCTTTAACTAGCAATTTTCCAGATTTTTGCAATTGATGTCATAAATTTGTTTTTATGTCTGAAGTGCCAACATATCGCAAAATTATCCATATTGATATGGACGCATTTTATGCTTCTGTAGAGCAAATGGATAATCCTGCGCTACGGGGAAAACCTGTTGCTGTTGGGGGGTCAGAGAATAGAGGTGTGGTTTCGGCGGCCAGTTACGAAGCAAGAAAATTTGGAGTGCGGAGTGCCATAAGTGGTGTTTTGGCCAAGAAATATTGTCCTGAGATTATTTTTGTTCGGCCTCGTTTTGATCGCTATAAAGAAATTTCGAATAAAATTCACAAAATTTTTTACGATTATACAGATTTGGTCGAGCCACTTTCGCTTGACGAAGCTTATCTGGATGTTACTCAAAATAAGAAGGGGAATCCGAGTGCAACTTTGTTGGCTCAGGAGATTAGGATACGAATTCTAAATGAGGTCGGTTTATCTGCTTCTGCAGGTATTTCGATCAATAAATTTGTAGCAAAAATTGCTAGTGATTACAACAAGCCTAATGGTCAAAAAACGGTTAATCCCGATGAGGTTTTGGCTTTTTTGGAAGATTTGCCGATCAGAAAGTTTTACGGAGTTGGAAAAGTTACCACCGAAAAAATGTATCAGCTTGGTATTTTTACGGGGGTAGATTTAAAAAGTAAATCGTTAGAATTTTTAGAGAAACATTTCGGTAAGTCGGGAGCGTTTTATTACAAAGTTGTGCGTGGAATTCATAATAGCGAAGTAAAGCCACATCGAATTACAAAATCGGTTGCAGCAGAGCATACTTTTGATGTAAATCTTTCTTCAGAAATTTTTATGCTGGAGCAACTGGTTCGTATTGCGGCATCATTAGAAAAACGCTTAAAAAAACATAATGTTTCGGGAAAAACGGTCACTCTCAAAATAAAATACAGTGATTTTAGTCAGCAAACCAGAAGTAAAACATTGCCTTATTTTGTATCTGATAAAAATTTGATTCTGGAAACGGTGCAAGAGTTATTGTACCAGGAAAAAATGAAGGATTCTGTTCGTTTACTGGGTATTTCTCTGAGTAATTTGAACACAGAAGAGAAAAAAGCCGTTGTTGTTCAGCTAAAATTTGCATTTTAATGCATTAAACATAAGTTAAATAAGGGATCGGATTACAATCTATCCAAATTTCATTTTACCTTTGGAAAAAATTGATTGGTAATGGATACTCTTGTGAAATACAATTTTAGTTCAAAGGAAGAAATTTCAAGTCGCAATTCTGTCCCTATTTTGGCTTGGGATTTTCATTATGAATCTGTAAACGAACTGAAAGCAGTGAATGAAGATTTGAAGAAACTTGATGAATTTTCAAGTAAGTTTCGTTGGAACACAGAAAAATTTAATATTAAGCAACGAATTAGTCAGGAAGTTGTTATTATAACAGACGTTGAGCAAACTATTGTTTTTGCTTCAAACGGAATATTAAATATGACGGGTTATTCTAAGGAGGAAGTTGTGGGGCAGAAGCCTAAGATGTTTCAGGGTTCATCGACATCGCCGACCGTTCGTAAAGAAATCAGAAAAGCAATTGAATTATCAGTTCCGTTTGATAAAACAGTTATTAATCATAAAAAGAACGGAAGTACGTATAAGTGTAAGATCAATTGTTTCCCTATTTTTAATATAAAAGGACAACTATCACATTATATAGCTTTTGAGAGAGCAGCATAAAAAAAGCCTTTTTGATATTTCAAAAAGGCTTTTTTATAAGATAATTGAAGTTGGCAATTAATCTTTGCTCGATAATTTTGAAAGTAGTCTTAAAAATTCTATATACAACCAAACTAATGTAATCATTAGTCCCATTGCGCCATACCATTCCATAAATTTTGGCATTCTTTGTTGAACTCCTTTTTCGATTTGATCAAAATCTAAAAACAAATTTAGAGCCGCAATTATAATTACAAACACACTAATTCCGATACTCATCATTCCGTTACCATAATGTACAGGAGTAAAATTAAAAATTAGTGATGCCACCCAAGAAATCAGGTAATAGGTTGCAATAGCCAAAGTTGCTGCAATCACAACGGATTTAAATTGCTCTGTAACTTTTACAATTTTAAATTTGTACAGACCTAAGCATACTAAAAAAGTTACCAGAGTTGCACCCACAGCATTGATTACGATTCCAGGATAACGCAACTCAAAGATTGCAGAAATACCTCCAATAAATAATCCTTCAAAAAAGGCATATCCGGGAGCGAGGTAAGGCGAAGCCTGAGGTTTGAATGCTGAAATTATTACTAAAATAAGGCCAACAATAGCACCTCCAAAAGCAGGAATAATTGGGCTTGTTCCGTTAAAAGCCATCCACCATGTAATCATAGAAGAGGCACATAAAATTAGAAATAAAATAGCTGTTTTATTGATAGTGCCCGACAAAGTCATTTCTTGATTATAATCAATAATTTGAGCCTGGTGCACTTCTTCAGCTTTAGAAACAGCGTTTGATGAAAAACGTTTGTTGCTTAAAAATGGATTTTTTGAATTGAAGTTCATGTTTTAATTCATTTAATTGTACTCAAATATATGGAGTTTTTTTGAGCTGTCCTTATTTCTCTAAAATTTTTAACATCAATTTTTCTTTCGAATACATTCGATATAAAAAAAATCCATCAAAAGAAATTCTTGATGGATTTGTATTTATTTGGATTAAAATTTTAGTTCAATAAATCAACTACTAACGATGGAAACAAGCCCAAAGCGATATTCAATACAATGGAGATTACTGCTACAGCATAAATTAATACTGGTTTTCCTTTTCGCTCTTCGTTTGGCTCTTTCGAGTACATGGCTAAAATTAATTTAAAATAATAACCAACACTGATGATAGAATTGATGACCGCAACGATTACTAAAGCCAGATGACCCGCTTCGATGGTTTGATTGAATAAAAATAATTTGGCAAAAAATCCTGAAAAAATCGGAATACCTGCCATTGATAACAACGAACCCGTAAGGATTGCAGCCAATAAAGGATTTGTTTTGCCTAAGCCGTGAAAGTTTGTGATGTCTTCGTTATCTTGATTTTTACAAACATAAAGAATAACACTAAAAGATGCGATTCCTGCCAAAGCATAAGCACTAGTATAATATAATAAAACACCTGCAGAAGTAGAAATGCTCAATAAAGTCATTAGCATAAAACCGGCATGCGAAATTCCTGAGAAAGCGAGCATACGTTTTACATTCGTTTGGCGCAATGCCATTATATTACCAATAGTCATCGATGCCATAGAAATTACGACAATGATCGTTTGAAAAGTTCCTAAAAGATCTTGATTTTCGAGAGAAGGAATCAGGTTTAAAGCCGAAACCAGTTTGTAAAGAGTTGCAATTGCGATTACTTTTGCCAAAGTACTCATAAGCGCAGTGGTCAAAGCAGGAGAACCTTCGTAAACATCAGGAGCCCAAAAGTGAAAAGGTACTGCTGCAACTTTAAATAGCATTCCGATCACCATTAGCACCATTCCGATTGGGAACCAGATTGGCAATTCTGCAGACAGCGAATTTTCGCTAATTTCTGCCACATCAAAGCTTCCCATTGCTCCGTAAATCAAGCAGATTCCAAATAATATAATCCCTGATGCAAAAGATCCCATCAAAAAGTACTTCATACCAGCTTCGTTACTTTTTAAATTTAATCTTTCGCTGGCAGCTAAAACGTATAATGCAATAGATAGTACTTCAATTCCTAAGAAAAACATCGCTAAGTTTCCAAAAGAAACCATGGCAACTCCACCAGCCAAAAGAAATATTTTTATCGCTACAAAATCTGAGATTTTGGTTGGATGATTTTCATAAAAATTATGACTTAATGCTACAAGGAAAATAGTCAAAATAATGAACAATGACGAAAATGCAGTAGAGAATCTACTCACTGTAATCATATTGTTGTAGTAACTTTCTGTAGCGCCAAATTCAGAAAAATTAAGTGCCAAAACACCCAATAATCCTAGAATTGTAATGGGAACAATTGCTTTTGTTAAATTAAGAATTTCAAACAATAGGCAGAAAATACCCAATCCTGTTATAGCTATTAATGTATTCATTTTTGTTTTTTTGATTTAGGTAATCCAAAACTAATGATGCCCTAATTTATTTTTATTTAAAATATTTAATTCTTGTTGATAACGTTCAAAATAGTTTCTAAACTTGGTGTAATCAAATCTGTAATTGGTTTTGGATAAAATCCGAAAAAGAGTAAAACTGCTATAATTGCGACTAATGAAATTCCTTCATTGATCGTTACATCAGAGAAAGTTTTAGTATTTGCTTCACCCAACATTACATTTTGAAACATTTTAAGCATATAATACGCTCCCAAAATAATGGTAGTTCCGCCCAAAACGGCAAACCAAATATTAATTTGCGATAAACTGTACAGAACGGTAAACTCACCGACGAAGTTAAAAGTAGAAGGCAAGGCAACAGAAGCCAATACCAAGATTAAAAACATCGAAGTAAATTTAGGAGATTGGATACGAATTCCGCCCATTTCACTGATTTCTCGGGTTGCAAATCTTTTAAAAATAATTTCTGCAGCAAAGAATAATCCAACCACAACAAAACCATGCGCTATCATTTGCAGTACCGCTCCACGTAAACCGTCAATAGTCAAAGTGTAAGTTCCAGCAGCGATTAATCCCACGTGAGCCAGAGATGAATACGCTAATAATTTTTTTAAATCTTTCTGTCTTATAGCAACGATTGATCCGTAAATTACACCTGCAATTCCTAATGCAATAAAGATATTCATGTATTCTTTGGCAGCAAGAGGAGCAATTGGCAATTGCCAACGGATAACGCTGTACAATCCCATTTTTAGCATGATACCCGATAACAACATAGTTCCAACAGTTGGTGCTTTTTGGTACACATTGGCTTGCCAAGTATGAAAAGGAATTATTGGAATTTTAATCGCATACGCTAAAAAGAAAGCCAAAAATATCCAAAGCTGTTCTGTAGCTGATAAGTTTAATTTGTATAAATCATCAATTAAGAAGCTTCCAGCTTTTTGGTACAAATAAATAAAAGCAATTAGCATAAATAATGATCCGGCAAGTGTGTAAATAAAGAATTTTACAACCGCTTTTCTGCGTTCTTCGGCATCGCCATTACCCCAAATTAGGGCGATAAAATAAATAGGAATCAGAGCCAACTCCCAAAAAATATAGTATAAAAGACCATCTGCTGCAAGGAAAGTTCCTGTCATTGCGAAAGCCATAAACAAAATCAGAGCATAAAAAGCTTTTGCAATTTTATATTCATTTCCAAAAGAAGAAAATATAATAATTGGTGTTAGGGCTACCGTCAATAAAAGCATTGCGATTGCCAAACCATCAGCATTTAGGGCAAATGAAATTTTAGGTTGTGTAATCCAAGCGTTGATTAAGCTGATGTTTTCACCAGCCAAAAAATGATTTAACAATACAACCGAACAGCCCAAAGCTGCTAAACTAAAGAACAAAGCTACTTTTGAAGCCAGTTTGTCACCAACTACATAAGTGGCAAATGCACCAACCAAAAGAATAATTAATATGAGAGAAACGTTCATAGTTATAAAATTATTGAGCTAAAAATATATAGGAAACAATGGCGCAAAGACCCAAAACAAAAACAAACAGATACAATCCGATGCTTCCATTTTGTATTTTTTTACCTTGAAAACCTATTTCGTTGGTTACTTTTCCTAATCCGAGAACAAATGCAGATAATGCTGTTTCAACATAATCTCTAAAAAATTTAGATAAAGCATTTACTGGAGCTACAAATAGCGTGTCGTAAGCTTCGTCTACATAATATTTGTTGTATAAAACTTTGGTTAAACCTGTGATTTTTTCATCAGATTCAGGAATATTGTCTTGTTTGAAATATTTGATGTATGCGATGAAAATCCCAAGTAATCCACCTAGAACAGCAACTCCCATCAAGATGTATTCTGTAGTGCCTAAGTGGTGTTCTTCTCCTGCCACTTTCGTGAAAAGAGGAGCCAAATATTCGTTTAGCCAACTGTTTCCCGGAAGGCTTATTAATCCGCCAAAAGTAGCCAGAAGTGCTAAAATCATTAAAGGAAAAGTAATCAAGCCATCACTTTCATGTAAATGATGTTTTTGTTCTTCAGTTCCTCTAAAATCTTTAAAGAAAGTAAGAAACATCAATCTAAACATATAAAAAGCGGTCATGATTGAAGCGATAGAACCCACAACGTACAAAGGAATACTGTGGTGGAAAGCAGTCAATAAAATTTCGTCTTTCGAGAAAAATCCTGAGAAAAAAGGAACTCCCGAAATTGCTAATGATGAAACCAACATTGTCCAAAATGTGATTGGCATTGCTTTACGCAAGCCGCCCATTTTACGCATATCCTGCTCTCCGTGTAAACCGTGAATCACAGAACCTGATCCTAAGAATAAACAAGCTTTGAAAAAGGCATGAGTAATTACGTGAAAAACGGCTACTTCGTAAGCACCGAATCCTAAGGCTAAAAACATTAATCCTAATTGTGAAACGGTAGAATAGGCCAATACTTTTTTGATATCGGTCTGAACCAAACCAATTGTTGCAGCTACTAATGATGTAACACCACCAACAATTGCAATTATCATCTGAACGTCTGGCGCCAAGTCAAAAACAAAGTTCAATCTTGTTACCATAAAAATACCCGCAGTAACCATAGTTGCCGCGTGAATCAATGCCGAAACCGGAGTTGGTCCTGCCATTGCATCAGGTAACCAGGTGTATAACGGAATCTGAGCAGATTTACCACAAGCTCCTATAAATAAACATAAAGCAGCTAAAGAAAGCAATGGAATATTTAAGTTAGTTGCGCCGGCAATTGCAGTTTGTAACGTAGCATAATCTAATGTTGAGAACATTGAACCCAAAATAAACATTCCGATCAAAAGACCTAAATCTCCAATTCTGTTCATGATGAATGCTTTTTTGGCAGCATCATTGTAATCTTGGTTTTTATACCAAAATCCAATTAATAGGTAAGAACAAAGTCCAACACCTTCCCAACCGATAAACAATACTAATAAATTGCTACCCACTACAAGGGTAATCATAAAGAACACGAACAAATTCAGATACGAAAAAAACTTGTGTATGTTTTCGTCATCGTGCATGTAGCTGATCGAATATAAGTGAATCAAAGAACCAATACCGGTTACAAAAAGTAACCAAAGCACTGACAATTGATCTAATAAAAATCCAAGATTGATTTTAAGATTACTGATCTGAATCCAATCAAATAAAGTAATTTGAATGGCTTTTTCTGTTGAAGTAATCTGGTTGAAAAAGAAAAGTGTAACAATGAAAGAAACGACTACGGTAACAGTCCCGATAATTCCAGAAACTGTTTTTCCTAAGCTTTTCCCAAAGAAAACATTGATTAAAAATCCTAAAAAAGGAGCTAATACTAATACTAAAGCTAAATTGGTATCCATTTCCATCTATCCTTTTAAGTTTTTTAAATTATCGATACTAATTGAGCCTAAATTTCTAAAAATAGAAACCAAAATTGCCAATCCTACTGCAACTTCTGCTGCTGCAACTGCCATCGAAAAGAATACAAAAACCTGTCCCTGTGCATCTTGATGATAAGTCGAAAAAGCAACAAATAAAAGGTTTACCGCATTCAGCATGATTTCGATAGACATAAAAACGATAATCGCATTTCGTCTGTACAATACACCAAAAATACCAATACAGAAAAGTACAACACTCAAAAAGATGTAATTTTCAATACCTATTTGATTTAATATATTACCCATTATTTATTTAATTTTTCTTTTTTAGACAATAATACAGTTCCAATCATGGCTACCAAAAGCAATATAGAAGCAAATTCAAACGGAACCATATATTCGTTCAATAATATTTTTCCTAATACTTTAATCGATTGAAAATCTTCTCCAGTCGAATCGTATTCTCCCACAATTGGTTTCGAGTTGATAAAAATGGCAATCAATACAATGCAAATCAAACAGAAAGAAACAATTGCTCCCAAACGTGTAATTCTAGGTCTGTGTACATCTCGCTGTTCGTTCAGATTCATCAACATGATCGTAAACAGGAACAGAATCATAATCGCTCCCGAGTAGACTATTATATGTACAACAGCCAAAAACTGAGCATTTAAAAGTAAATAATGACCCGCAATAGAGAAAAAACAAATCACCAAATAAATGGCGCTATGAATCGGGTTTCTGCTAAAAATAGTCAAAAAAGCGGTGGCAACCGTTATAAACGCCAAGAAACAAAATATAATTTGTACCGTAGTTGCGTGTGCAAAATCAGGAATGTGTATCATTTAGTTAGCGTTTTTAATTTGAGTATTTTTAATCGCCATTTCCAAAGGCATTACTAATTTATCTTTTCCAAAAATAAAATCTTCTCTTTCATAACTAGAAGGAACCAAAACTTTCGAAGTCGTCAAGTAAATAGCATCTTTTGGGCACGCTTCTTCACACAAGCCACAAAAAATACAACGCAACATATTGATTTCATAAATAGAAGCATATTTTTCTTCTCTGTACAAATGTTTTTCATCTGCTGTACGCTCCGCAGCCTTCATTGTGATGGCTTCTGCTGGGCATGACAACGCACATAATCCGCATGCGGTACAGTTTTCACGACCTTGCTCGTCACGTTTCAACATGTGCTGACCACGATAAACCGGACTCATCTGGCGTACTTGTTCCGGATAGTGAATCGTAACTTTTTTTCTAAATAAGTGTTTAATGGTAATAAACAACCCTTTCACAATGGCCACAAGATACAATCGCTCCAAAAAAGTCATCTCTTTGTTAGAGACCATCTTTTTTCTACCCGATAATGATATAGTTTCTATTGACATTTTTTAATGTATGATTTACGATTTACAATTTGTATCAAACAAATCAAATCAGTTTATTTTTTTATTTAGTAGCTCATCCTGCTATCCGCTTGTATCTTTTGTTTTTTAAAGAAAAAAACAAAAGGATACCGCTACTATCAGGGCTAGGGCACTCGTTAATTACAATCCGAAATAGGAGGCAATATCATGTCTTAAAATGACAACACCTGTAATCATAATATTGATGATCGAAAGCGGAATCAAAATTCTCCAACCCAAATTCATCAATTGGTCATATCTAAATCTTGGAATCGTCCAGCGAACCCACATGTAGAAAAAGATAAAGAAACATATTTTTACAAATAAAACCCCTATTCCTAATAAATTTGCGGTATTTACGCCTACATTCTCTACGATCCATTGCATTCCTGGATAATTATAGCCTCCAAAAAACAATACCGAAATAATGGTAGCCGAGATAAACATATTTGCATATTCAGCAAACAGATAGAATCCCATTTTCATAGAAGAATATTCGGTATGGTAACCACCAATCAATTCCGACTCACATTCTGCTAAGTCAAAAGGCGTTCGGTTAGTTTCCGCGAAAGCGCAAATCAGGAAGATCAAAAACGATAAAGGCTGATAAAAAACATTCCAGTTCATTCCTGCCTGTTGCTCAGAAATTTCTTTTAAGCTCAAAGTTCCCGTCATCATCAACAAAGCAATCATTGATAATCCCATGGCAACTTCATACGAAACCATTTGAGACGCCGCACGAACAGCTCCCATCAGAGAGAATTTATTGTTAGAGGCCCATCCACCAATCATGATACCATAAACTCCTACCGAAACAACTCCAAAGAAATACAGCAAACCAATGTTAATATCGGTAGCCTGTAATAAAATATCTCTTCCAAACAAATGCAGTCTGTCTCCCCACGGAATTACGGCACTTGTCATCAAAGCGGTACTCATGGCAATTGCCGGACCAACAACAAATAAAAATTTGTTTGGCGTATTCGGGAAAAATTCTTCTTTCGAGAATAATTTCAAACCATCGGCAAGAGGTTGCAATAAACCTCCCCAACCCGCACGGTTAGGACCCACACGATCCTGAAGAAAAGCCGCAACTTTACGCTCAGCCCAAGTTGAGTACATCGCCATAATCATCGTAACAGCAAAAACCACAACAATTACAACACTTTTTTCTATAATAAAGGCACTATCCATTTTTTAAGAATTTTGGTTGTTAGTGTTTAACGGAATTTCAGCCATACTAATTTTTTTGCGGTCTTCATCTCTACCTAAAAGAATGTTCTTTTCTGTTGCAATTTCTACCTTCTCTAATTTTTGAGTATAGTTATTTTGGTTGATAACCGAATCTTTTTCAAATTCTCTTGGTCCTTCAATAACCCAGTCATTTACATTTTTATGATCAAAACGACAAGAGTTACAAATGAACTCTTCTACTTCATGATACTCATCTTTACGACCGGTCACACGTTGAATTTCTCCTCCAAACATCCAAACGGTTGTTTTTCCGCAACATCCAGGAGTTGTACATTCTCTATGCGCATTATAAGGTTTGTTGAACCAAACTCTCGATTTGAAACGGAAAGTTTTATCTGTCAAAGCTCCAACCGGACAAACATCAATCATGTTTCCAGAGAACTCATTATCAATGGCTTTTGAAATGCAGGTAGAAATATTAGCGTGGTCACCACGGTCTAATACCCCGTGAACTCTATTGTCTGTCAATTGATCTGCCACTTGCACACATCTCTGACATAAAATACAACGGTTCATATGTAGTTGAATATTCGGACCAATATCTTCTGGTTCGAATGTTCTTTTTTCTTCAATAAAACGAGACTTCGGATTTCCGTGTTCAAAACTTAAGTTTTGAAGATCACATTCTCCAGCCTGATCACAAACCGGGCAATCTAGAGGGTGATTGATCAATAAAAATTCGGTTACTGATTTACGGGCTTCCGTTACTCTGTCTGAAGATTTACTGTTTACTTCCATTCCGTCCATACATCCTGTTACGCAAGAGGCCATTAATTTAGGCATTGGTCTTGGGTCAGCTTCGCTTCCTTTAGAAACTTCCACTAAACAACAACGGCATTTTCCGCCACTGCCTTTTAATTTTGAGTAATAGCACATGGCTGGTGGCACCAAATCTCCACCAATCATACGTGCAGCCTGCAGGATCGTTGTTCCTGGCTCTACTTCTATACTTTGACCGTCTATGGTTACTTTCATCTTTTTATGTCTTAATGTCTAAAGTCTAAAGTCTAAAGTCAATTTGTTTGACTTTCTAACCTTTCAACTTTTGACTTTTTAACTTTTGACTATATTGTTTGCTTTGCAACTAAATGTTTCACTTGCGAGAAAGGCTCAGCTACAAAATGCTCTCTATTTTTTATTTTTTCTGGAAAACGAACGTGGTATTCAAATTCATCTCTAAAGTGACGAATTGCTGCTGCTACTGGCCAAGATGCTGCGTCACCAAGTGGACAAATAGTATTTCCTTCAATTTTACTTTGAATGCTCCACAATAATTCGATATCTTCTTCACGGCCTTGACCGTTCTCGATTCTCCATAATATTTTTTCTAACCAACCTGTTCCTTCACGACAAGGTGTACATTGTCCGCAAGATTCGTGGTGGTAGAAACGGGCAAAATTCCATGTGTTTCTTACGATACAGGCGGTGTCATTGTAAACTATAAATCCTCCAGAACCTAACATAGATCCGGTTGCAAAACCACCATCACTTAAAGATTCATAAGTCATTAATCTATCTTCTCCATTTGCTGTTTTAAAAATTAATTCAGCTGGTAAAATTGGTACTGAAGATCCTCCGGGAACAAAAGCTTTCAAAGGTCTGCTAGAAGACATTCCGCCTAAATATTCGTCAGAGTTCATGAATTCGTCAACGCTTAAACCCAATTCTATTTCGTAAACCCCAGGATTTTTAATGTGACCTGAAGCCGAAATTAATTTCGTTCCAGTCGAACGACCAATTCCTATTTTAGCATAATCATCACCAGAATTATTGATAATCCATGGCACAGTGGCTATTGTTTCTACATTGTTTACCACCGTTGGATTTGCCCAAAGTCCCGAAACCGCTGGGAATGGTGGCTTAATACGAGGATTTCCTCTTTTACCTTCCAGTGATTCGATAAGTGCAGTTTCTTCTCCGCAGATGTAAGCACCAGCACCACAATGAACATAAAGTTCTAAATCGTATCCTGAACCTAATATATTTTTTCCCAAAAATCCGGCAGCTTTAGCTTCGGCAATGGCTCTTTCTAAAATTTTATACACCCACATATATTCTCCACGAATGTAGATATAAGATAGGTTGGCACCCAAGGCAAAACTTGAGGTAATCATTCCTTCGATCAATAGATGAGGAATAAATTCCATCAAATAACGATCTTTGAAAGTTCCTGGTTCTGATTCGTCGGCGTTGCAAACTAAATGTCTTGGTTTTCCTGATTTTTTATCAATAAAACTCCATTTCATTCCCGCTGGAAAACCTGCTCCACCACGACCACGAAGTCCTGATTTTTTTACTTCTTCAACAACTTCGTCTGGCGTAAGTGTTTTCAAAGCTTTTTCTACAGAAGCATAACCACCATTTTGGCGATATATTTCGTAGGTTTTGATACCTGGAATATTAATTTTGTCTAATAATATTTTTTGTGACATATTATTTATCGTGTAATATTATTTTATCATCTCTACAATCAGCGATTAGCTGGTCGATTTTTTCTTCTGTCAATTTTTCTTTGTAGAAATCACCTAACTGCATCATCGGAGCATATCCGCAAGCACCTAAACATTCTACACCAGCAATGGTAAACATTCCGTCTGGAGTTGTTTCGCCCATCTTAATGCCTAATTTTTCAGAAGTGTAATCCATTAAATTTTCGGCACCATTTAAACAACAACAAGAAGTCTGGCAAAACTCAAACATGTATTTTCCAATTGGTTTTTGGTTGTACATGGTATAAAAGGTAACCACTTCGTACACCTCGATTGGTTTGATGTGCAAAATTTCGGCAACTTTATCCTGCAATTCAATACTTAACCAGTTGTCATGCGCATCTTGCACTTCGTGCAAAACCGGCAATAAAGCTGATTTTCTTTTGTCTTCCGGATAATGACTGATTAATTCATTGATGCGAGCCATCAATGCGTCAGTCATATTTATTTCTTGTTTGTAATGTTTTCTTTCCATTTTTCTTCTAAATCTGAAATGCTTCGCCAGTTCGCTGACGCTCGGGTCTAAAATCGTTAATCAACAATCTGAAATCTTTATGCGTCTAATTCTCCCGCAATTACATTTAAACTTGACAAAATAACAATTGCATCTGATAATAAAGCGCCTTTGATCATTTCTGGATACGCTTGATAGTAAATAAAGCAAGGTCTTCTAAAATGCAATCTATAAGGAGTTCTGCTTCCGTCTGTAACCAAGTAAAAACCGATTTCTCCGTTTCCTCCTTCAACAGGATGATAAATTTCTGCCACTGGTACAGGAACTTCTCCCATTACAATTTTAAAATGATAGATTAAAGATTCCATAGAAGTATACACATCTTCTTTTGGAGGTAGGTAATAATCCGGAACTTCTGCATGATATTCGTTTCCGGCTGGCATTTTTGCCAAAGCCTGACGAATGATACTTAAACTCTCCCAAACTTCGGCATTACGAACACAAAAGCGATCGTATGTATCACCTGATTTTCCAACAGGAACTATAAAATCAAAATCTTCGTAAGAGGAGTAAGGTTGTGCCACACGAACGTCGTAATCAACTCCGGCAGCACGTAAATTTGGACCTGTAAACCCGTAAGCCATGGCTTTTTCGGCAGATATTGCACCTACATTTACAGTTCTGTCAATAAAAATTCTGTTTCTTTCGAATAGGTTTTCGAATTCTTTCCAGGCAACTGGAAATTCTTCAAGAAAAGTATCTAGTTTTTTGAAAGCTTCTGGAGACCAATCTCTTTCAAAACCACCAATTCTTCCCATATTTGTAGTCAAACGAGCACCACAAATTTCTTCGTAGATTTCGTAGATTTTTTCTCTAAATTGAAAAACGTACAAGAAACCAGTATACGCACCAGTATCTACACCCAAAATCGAGTTACAAATTAAGTGGTCGGTAATACGAGCCAACTCCATTACGATCACTCTTAAATATTGTGCTCTTTTAGGAACTTCAACACCCAATAGTTTTTCTAAAGTCATCCACCATCCCATGTTATTGATAGGAGAAGAACAATAGTTCATACGATCTGTAAGTGGCGTAATTTGGTAGAAAGGACGATTTTCGGCAATTTTTTCGAAAGCCCTGTGGATGTAACCAATAGTAGGTTCGGCCTCAAGGATTCTTTCTCCATCCATTAACAGGATATTCTGAAAAATACCGTGTGTTGCCGGGTGAGTAGGCCCTAAATTCAGTACCGAAAGCTCGCTTCCGTCTTCGTTTAGTTTCTCCTTAATTATTTTAGCATAACGATGCTCTGGTGGTAATAATAGTTCTGACATTTTATAATGTTGAATTATTTATTTTTAGCAATTTGTTGTTGTTCTTCCAAAGAATCTGTCGTCTTTATCTGTTCGTCCGCTATCTTCCATTGGAAATTCTTTGCGCATCGGGAAAGATACCATTTCGTCCATATTCAAAATACGTTTCAATTGTGGGTGGCCAATAAAGTTCACTCCAAAGAAATCGTATGTTTCTCTTTCCATCCAGTTAGAACTCAAGAAAATATTTGAGATGGTTTTGATCTCCGGTTTTTCTCCATTAAGATACACTTTGATTTTGATACGTTTGTTTTCGTACCAGTTGTGCAGGTGATATACAATGGCAAATTGACGATCTGTGCTGTTATCCGGATAATGAATACCGCATAAATCGGTCAAAAAGTGAAAACGCAAATCCGCATCATTTTTCAGAAAAAGAATCAGAGCAGTAATTTTATCTGCTGTGGTTTCTAATGAAAAAATATCTCTTTCTTGTTGAAAGTTAAAAACACTTGTGTCAAATGTTTCTGTAAGTTTATCTTGAATCAGGGTATTTTCTAAAGCCATCTTATGAAATGTTATATGAAGCTAATAATTCTTGGTACTCTGGCGAACTTCTGCGTCTTACAGATTCGCTTCGTACCAATTCTTGTAGTTTCATTACGCCATCTACAATTTGTTCTGGCCTTGGTGGGCATCCGGGTACGTAAACATCAACCGGAATAACTTTATCGATTCCTTGTAGGACAGAATAAGTGTCAAAAATCCCGCCTGACGAGGCACAAGCGCCTACAGCAATCACCCAACGAGGTTCGGCCATTTGTTCGTAAACCTGGCGTAAAATAGGGGCCATTTTTTTAGAAATTGTGCCCATTACCATTAGCATATCCGCTTGACGGGGAGAAAAACTCACACGCTCAGAACCAAATCGTGCCAAATCATAATGAGAGGCCATTGTCGCCATAAACTCAATACCACAACAAGAAGTTGCAAAAGGTAAAGGCCAAAGAGAATTCGCGCGAGCCATACCTACAACGTCATTTAGCTTAGTGGCAAAAAAGCCTTCACCAACAACGCCTTCAGGAGGGGCAACCATATTTACTTTTGAATCGCTCATTTTATTTTAGATTTCTGATTTTAGATTTCTGATTTGGGGAAATCATAAAAGTTAAAATCAATTTTTTTAAATCAATAATACTAATTTAGAGAAATTATATTTTAAATTGTAGTTGGTGATAGGTTAGTTAACAAGTGTTTCTAAAATCACCGATCTAAAATCTAAAATTATTTATTCCCAATCTAATGCTTTTTTCTTGATGATGTAGAAAAAGCCAACTAAGAGCAATGCCATGAAAATAATCATTTTTAGCATTCCTTCCATACCTAATTCTTTGAAGTTTACTGCCCAAGGATAAAGAAAAATAACCTCTACATCAAACAGAACAAATAAAATAGCTACCAGAAAATATTTTACAGAAAAAGGAATACGTGCGTTACCAACAGATTCGATACCGCACTCAAAGTTTTTATCTTTAATTTCTGATGTTCTTTTTGGGCCTAATTTTCCGGAAATAAGAATAGTTCCTACCACAAAACCTACTGCTAGAATAAGCTGCATTAAAATAGGAAGATAACTGTATTGGTCAGATTGCATAAACTTAGGGTTTTTACTTAAAAAATAAGACACAAAGATAACTGTCAGGTCTGTAAATCACAAGCTAAAAAATGATTTAAGTAGGTTATGAAACGGAGTTTGTATCTAATTTTTATTCATTATAAATAATAAGCTGTTTTTTAGGGTTTGTTTTCCAGTAAAGAGCAAAAAAAAACGTTTCGAAATAAATCGAAACGTTTTTAAACCATTCAGAGGCAAAAAAAATAAATTGCTATATTTTTCTTAGATTACTGCTACTTTAGCAGCAACTTTCCCTTTTCTTCCTTCTTCTTCTTCGTAGCTTACACGGTCACCTTCGCGTAATTCTTCCGCGTTAATTCCTGAAGCGTGAACGAAGATATCTTTTCCTGTTTCTTCGTCTGTAATGAATCCATAACCTTTAGACTCATTGAAAAATTTTACTGTACCTGTACGCATTGTAATTGTAATAATAATTTATAATGAAGCAAATGTAGCATATAAATTCATACAAAAGACAACGGAGTGTTAAATTTTTCTAAAAATTATTGATTTACAGTGTTTTCGCTATTTATTTTGCATCAAATTTGATATGTAACTCGATAAATAACGAATCATTAATGATACCTCAAAATCTGCAACATCAAAAAATGTTGTACTAAATTAACTACTTAATCAAATTGACTTATTTTTCTTTTTTTGAATTATTTATTCAAAAAAGAACATAAAAAAACTGCAATTAAAATTCTCTAATTACAGTTTTTAATAGTTAAAAATTATGTCTAAAAATTATTTCAAATCTAATTTTATGGATAGTTCTTTCAGTTGAGCATTATCAATTGCGGCAGGAGCATCAATCATGACGTCACGACCTGAATTATTTTTTGGAAAAGCAATAAAATCTCTGATGGTTTCCTGTCCGCCCAAAATAGCTACTAATCGGTCTAAACCAAAAGCTAATCCTCCATGTGGTGGTGCTCCAAACTGAAAAGCATCCATCAAAAAGCCAAATTGTGCTTTTGCTTCGTCTTCGGTAAAACCTAAATATTTGAACATTAATTGTTGTGTTGCTTTGTCGTGAATACGAATAGAACCACCGCCAATTTCGTTTCCGTTTAAGACCATATCGTAGGCATTTGCACGTACTTTTCCTGGTTCTGTTTCTAGCAAAGCCATATCTTCTGGTTTAGGAGACGTAAATGGGTGGTGCATGGCGTGATAACGACCCGTTTCTTCATCAAGCTCTAATAATGGGAAATCTACAACCCATAAAGGTGCAAATTCTTCTGGTTTGCGCAATCCTAAACGTGTTGCCAATTCCATACGCAGTGCAGAAAGTTGACCACGAGTTTTATCGGCTGGACCGGAAAGTACAAAAATCATATCTCCTGGCTCAGCTCCTGTAATTTTTGCCCATTGCCCTAAATCATCCTGATCATAGAATTTATCTACAGATGATTTATAAGTTCCATCTTCATTGCATTTTGCGTAAACCATTCCCGAAGCGCCAACTTGTGGACGTTTTACCCAGTCAATTAAGGCATCGATTTCTTTACGAGTGTAATTTCCAGCTCCTGGAACGGCTATTCCCACTACCAATTCTGCAGCATTAAATACTGGAAAATCTTTGTGTTGTGCAAATTCGTTCAATTCACCAAATTTCATTCCGAAACGAATGTCCGGTTTGTCATTTCCGTATGTTTTCATGGCATAATCGTAGGTAATTCTCGGGAATTTATCTACTTCAATACCTTTTATTTCTTTTAATAAATGTCTTGTTAACCCTTCAAAAACATTCAAAATATCTTCTTGCTCTACAAAAGCCATTTCACAGTCAATCTGGGTAAACTCAGGCTGACGATCGGCACGTAAATCTTCATCACGGAAACATTTTACAATCTGGAAATATTTATCCATTCCGCCTACCATCAATAATTGTTTGAAGGTTTGAGGCGATTGTGGTAAAGCATAAAATTGTCCTTCGTTCATGCGGCTTGGTACCACAAAATCTCGCGCACCTTCCGGAGTAGATTTGATTAAGTAAGGCGTTTCAACTTCACAAAAATCCAAATCAGACAAATATTTACGAACTTCCATCGCTACTTTATGACGAAAAAGCAAGCTATTTTTTACAGGATTTCTTCGGATATCCAAATAACGGTATTTCATCCGGATGTCTTCTCCACCATCTGTTTCATCTTCAATTGTAAAAGGAGGAGTCAGGGCCGCGTTTAAAATGGTCAATTCGGTAACTAAAATTTCGATATCACCAGTGGGAATGTTTTTGTTTTTGGCTTCACGCTCAATTACAGTTCCTTTTACCTGAATTACAAATTCACGCCCAAGTGTTTTTGCCAGTTCAAAAACAGTTTTATCGGTACGACTTTCGTCGAAAATAAGTTGTGTAATTCCGTAACGGTCGCGCAAATCCACCCAATTCATAAATCCTTTATCGCGTGATTTTTGAACCCAGCCGGCTAGTGTAACTTCGGTATTAATGTTTGAGGCGTTTAATTCGCCACAATTATGACTTCTATACATGATCAAAATTTTAGATTGCAAAAGTAAACACAAAATTCAAAATAATATAGTAAAGTCGTCACTTGATATGTATTAATTTGAAATATTTTGTTAATTGCTAAAATTTGAAGCTGTAATTTCTTTAGATTTGAATTACATTAAATTTAATTAAACAGATCATGAAGAAACTTTTTGTTGCAGGTTTGCTGATTTTTAGCACTTTGAATGTGGTGGGTCAAGCCAAAAATCAAGTAAAATTTACGGCTAAAATTGCCAATAGAAATAGTGATACTCTTGTAATTAGAGGCGCTAATGGCTTTAAGCAAATTGTACCCATAAGCAAAGACGAGATTTTTGCCGCTAATTTTGAAGCTCCAAAAGGGTTTTACAATTTTACGGATGGTACAGAATCTACAAGTTTATTTTTATTGCCGGATTCTGAAGTAAACCTTACGATGAATGCCAAAGAGTTTGATGAGAGCATTGTATATAAAGGTAAAGGTGTCAACGAGAGCAATTTTCTTGCTCAGTATGCTTTGAATAATGAAAAATTTCAAGCGGAGGCTTTTTTAAAAGAACCTGCTGAATTTACTACTTTATTAGAACAAAAGAAAAAAGCGGATACAGAAGCCATTAACAAAGGCGACTTTGATGCAGAGTTTAAAAAGGTGTTGTTGGATTCGTTTGAGCAATTTAATCAATATGCTTTTCAGCAATATTCGAGTGCGTCTAAGATGCGAAAATTAAACGGGAATCCTTCACCGGAGTTTAATTTTGATAATTACAAAGGAGGAAAAACAAAACTTGCCGACTTAAAAGGAAAGTATGTTTATATTGATCTTTGGGCAACTTGGTGCGCTCCTTGCCGAGCAGAAATTCCATTTTTGCAAAAAATAGAAGAAAAATATCATGGCAAAAATATTGAGTTTGTGAGTATTTCTATTGATAAAGCAAAAGACAATGAAAAGTGGAAGAAATTTGTAGCAGATAAAAAACTCGGAGGAATTCAATTATTTGCGGATAAAGATTGGGAATCAGATTTTGTTGTAAAGTACGGAGTGACAGGAATTCCGAGATTTATTTTGATTGATCCAAAAGGAAATATTGTTAACGCGGATGCCGAAAGACCTTCTTCACCAGAACTTCAGACACAATTAGATGCACTTTTGAAGTAATTTAGTACGAATTACAACGATATCGTAATTTTTTATTTTTAGTAAAAATTCCAGTAAAACCAATGCTTCGGCATTGGTTTTTTTGTAAACAATTCATTTCCAATGTTAAGTTTTTATTCAATGTTACCAAATTGTTAAGTAAAAGTTTTTTTAATGTAAATTAATTTATATATTTGATAAAGATTTGATAACATTAAAACCTACAAGATATGAAAAAGTGTGTAATTTTAGTTGCAATATTGTTCTCTGGAATTTTAGTTGCACAAGAATCAAAACCCGAATTAGAAGTTGTTGGAAATACAGTAAAAGCTACTTATTATTATGATAATGGTAACGTTCAACAAGAAGGCTTTTTTAAGGATGGTAAATTAGATGGAATTTGGGTGTCTTACGACGAAAAAGGAAATAAAACAGCTGTTGCAGAATATAAAGAAGGTGTGAAAACTGGAAAATGGATGTATTTTAATGAAAAAACCATCAATCAGGTGGCGTATTCAGACAACAAAATAGAATCTGTTAAGAATCTTCAAAAAAATGCTTTAGCTGATAGAAATTAAGATGTTTATTTATAAATAGAAAAGACCGCTTTTATTAGCGGTTTTTTTATGTTTTAATTTTTATTTTATGCTCAAAGAATACAACTTCTAAATTTTTTTAAGCTGTTTTGTTGACTTTGGGTTGTAATGACAGAGCTGTGTAAAGCGTAATCGAAGCCAAAACAATCCAGAAGGCATCTATAAAAAATAGCTGAATTTGATTGTGCTGAAAAGAATTCCACAACCAGTTACCTGTCATAATTCCGTTACTGATGGGTACTAAAAAGCCTAAAATACTTCCTGAAATCAAACAGTATTTGTTGGTAAAAGCATCATTTCTTTTAAGGATAAAAAATACCGCCAGCAAAAGCCAGCCTGTAAAATAAATTGTATAAAGGTTGGATTGACTAAGTGGATAAAATATTTTGGCTGTACTAAATGCCAAAGCAGTGATCGGGTACATACTCAAACAAATCGCCAGATAAATGCGAACAACTCTGCGATTGAAGCGCCTTTTATTTTCGGGCATATTGTTTTTTTGTCTGGCCACCAACCAAATCATCACTCCGGAAATAATGACAAAACAGGTAATAATGCCTAAAATGAAACTTACGATTTTTAAGGCATAACCTCCGTAATCACCAAAATGAATTCGATATAATACATTTTTTACAGCATCCAGATATTTGTTTTGTGTGATTGGGTCTTTTTTAGCGACCTCTTTTCCATCTGCAACACGATACATGATTTTTCCGATTCCAGTAAATTTTTTGTGATTTAGCAATTCACCTTCAACTAAAACGTGCATATTCAAATCTCCATAATTTTGAATGTAAACACGTGTAATTTGAAAATCTTCCCAATTACTTTTGGCTTTTTCTACTAATTTATTGATACTAAATGGCCCAGTTAAAGCTTTATTTTCAAAATCGTATGTGGGTTCTGTATATTCTAATTCTTTATACAATTTGTTTTGATCGCCTTGGTACAATATCATGACACTTGGAGCAACGATCAAAAGTTTAATCATAAAAAAAGCGCCTGTAACCGCGTACACAAACTGAAAAGGAAGCCCTAACATTCCTAATGATGTGTGCGCATCTGTCCATAAGGTTTTTAATTTTTCTTTTGGACGGAAAACATAAAAGTTAGAAACGATTTTTTTCCAATGCAACAATAATCCGGTTATGATGGCAAACAGAAAAAATAAGGCTGTAAACCCGGAAAGATAGTAGCCTACTGGATACGGAATTTGAGCCAGGAAATGCAATCGGTATAAAAATTCTCCCAGCGAGTAGGATTCTTCATAAGTAAAGGTTTTGAAGCTTTTGGTATCCAAATAGAAAAAATCTCCTGCCTTTTGTTGGGCTGGAGCCAAAGTGTCTTTGGTGCCTTCAAGAGAGATAGCAACACGATTTTCGATACTTGGTTTAGAAATCGTTAAAGCCCTTCCGTGCAGTACGTATTTTTTGTCAAGCGTTTGTAAAGCAGTATCATAATCTAACTGAATTTCTTTTGTAATAACTGTGGATTCACTTCTTTCCCAATTGATGATTTCATCCCTAAAAAAAGAAAAAGAACCAGCGAAGAAAATCACAAACAGCACGACGCTAATAACAATTCCGCTAACGGTATGTGTATGAAAGTAAATATTGTAATTACGGTTGCTCATAAGTTGTTAGACTGCTGGATTATAGGTCTGACCCAAGTAAATTAAAAGAGAAAAGACAAAGATAAGGAGCAAATAAAGCCCCCAGATTTTTAAGGCACTTTTTGCTAAAAAGGCAATAATCATAAGCACAACCCAAAGAATAAAACCGCTAAAAGCCATCGTAATCATGATGTTTACCCTGTTGAACCAAGAAGCTAAAGCCAAATGAAAACTTACAGAAACAAAATAGCCGCCCACAATGGCAGCTGTAATTTTGGCAAATCTTTGCCAGTTTGATTGTGTTAAGTATTTAGGGTTAGCAGGCATATTCGGAACAAATTTTAGTTATAATAAAATTCTAAAAAAGCAATTATAAAAAAAAGCATAAAAATGGCTTTTTTATCTATTTTTTTTAGCGGACTCAAAATGATAATCAAACTGCCAACAGTCATTAACTGAATACAAAACATTAGCGTACCACAACATAAGGATTGTGTAAAAAGCCACATGATGTAGGCCAAAAGCAGAAGAATCAATCCTGTTGCTTTGGTTTGTTTTGGATTTTTTTGCATCCATTTTTCAAAACCAAGATCATACGATAAAGAGGCTCTTTTTGAGGTATAATATAAAGTGTAAAAAGCTAAAAAAAGTAGTAAACTGGCTATTGTTATCATTTTTCCATGAATTTAAAAAACACCTTTCTACCAAGAGAAAGGTGTTTTTGTTTTTTTTAGAATCTATAAGAGAAGCTTGCTGCAAGGGCTCGCGGATCTTTAGGATGAATTGTTGACCAACCATCATAAATATCTTCGTTTGTGATGTTGTTTAATCGTACTGTAATGGTAAATTTTTCAGCAGTATAAAACAAAGATGAATTTAAAACTGTATACTCCGGAATTGTAAATGTTCCGGCAACTTTTCTATTCATAATTTTATTATCACCAACATAGTTTCCTCCAAAACCGAGACCGAAACCTCTTAAAACACCATTTGTAAATTTGTAGCTTGCCCAAAGGTTGGCAAGATTCTGAGCTCCTGCGCTTTCAGGTCTAAAGCCAACGAAATCAGCGTCTCCAGCCGTTAGGATAGCATCATTATAGCTGTATCCTAAAACAATATTTAAACCATTGACCGGATTTGCAACAAATTCTGCTTCAAAACCTTTATTGTGTTGTCCTCCATCTTGGTAAGAAGTCTGGTTGTTTGGCTGCGGAACAGTTGGGTTTGTAGGATCAACGTATGGAGTTTCTACTACATAAACTTGATCAGTAACCTTAATATCATAGTAGCTAAAAGTAGCGTAGAGTTTGTCTTTAAAAAGATTCAATTTTGTTCCAACTTCAAACTGATTGGCTTTTTCTGGATCAAAGGTTAAAGGCGTGGCAATTGTAGCATTACGATTCTGACCAGGAGCAACATTAACAAATCCGTTCATGTAATTGGCAAAAAGTGATACTTTATCTAAAACCGGTTGGTAAACTAATCCAAATTTAGGAGAAAAAGCAGTTTGATTGTATCCGTCATTTTTAGCATTCATAAAACGGTCCGCACGTAAACTCAACATCGCAGATAAGGCAGGCGTAAAGTTGATTACATTAGAAACATAAGCACTATAAATTTCTTGCTTGGTTTTATTATTGTTGCGCGGGCTATCTCCAACTATTGCATCCGATCCTACTTTTGTCAAATTTCCTGTATCGCCGTTTGAAGGGCCAAAAACAGCATTAAAAGCTTGTAAATTATCTCCTATGTAAACACTTCCATTTCCAAAATATCCCGAACTGCGATCTGAAGTGGTTCTTTTGAAATAATCAAAACCTACCACTATTCTGTTTCTTAAACTTCCAATATTAAAATCACCGTTGAAGTTTTGTTGAATGTCGGTAGTCAGATTTAAATTGTCCTGGTAATTGAAATAACGGTCCAATACAATTCCGTCTGTGATGGTTGTAAATCTAGTTCCCTCATATAGATAAGCATAATTTCCTTGAGATTTTGCTGAACTTGTAGAAAATACGGTTTGTGAAGTCCATTGATCTGAAAGCTTATAAAGCATCTGAGACTGAATGTTATAAGAAGGAGTTTTAAGAGTAAGTTCGTTACTCGTGTAAGAACGTTGGTTGTCGTATTTTAATTCATTAATGTTATGAACTCGTAACGGCGCACCTCTGTCCAGAAACAGCATCGTCGGATTGGTAGCTTCATTACTCATAAATTCAGTATTAATCAAAAATGATAATCTATCGTTTACCTCGTAAGATAACGAAGGCGCAATAAAATACGATTCTTTAAAACCGGCATCCTGAAAACTGTTTTGTGTGTGGAAAGCAGAGTTTACTCTAAAATTTAAAGTCTTTTTCTCATTAAGAGGCGTGTTTACGTCTACAGTTACGCGGTTTAAACCAAAGCTTCCAACTGTGTAATTTATTTCTCCTCCAAATGTTTTGTAAGGTCTTTTGGTTGTGGTATTGATTAAACCTCCGTAAGAGATTAAGCTACTTCCGAACAAGGTTCCCGATGGACCTTTAATAATTTCGATCCTGTCAATATTAGCGGGATCTAAACTTCCATTTGTTAGTCCTGGTAAACCGTTTACCATAGTAGGCTGTACAGCAAATCCTCTAAGAGAATAATAGGCAGCTCCATCACCACCACGGCCAGTAGCAGCCCAAAGAGGCGTGATGCCTGAAGCATTTTTTAAGGCATCATCAAAATTGGTGACTACTTGTTCTTTTAATAATTCTCCTGTAATGGTAGTATAAACCTGTGGGTTTTCTAAATTTTTTAGCGGTAATCTGGAAACCTGCTGATTGTCTTTGCGTGCAAAATGATTTTTCCTGCCACCATTAATAACCACTTCTGTTAGCTCTTCTGAGTTTGAAGTAATGCTGAAATTCTCAACCAATTCCTGACCTTCATTGATCGTTATTTTTTTTTCTTTTGAAGTATATCCTACGGCAGAAATTTTTAAGGTATAGATTCCCGGTTTAACATTTTTTATTTTGTAATTTCCTTCTGAGTCTGTTATTGTGCCTAATCTTGTGCCTTTTAAGATCACTGAAATATTTTCAGGCGATTGATCATCATTGGTGGTAATCTGTCCTTTTAAGGTTGCTTTTTCCTGTGACCAAACTGTTGTATTTAGTAACAAAGTAAAGCACAAGCTTAACAAAAATATTGTAAATTTAGATGTCATGTTATTTAGAATTGGTTTTAATAATGCAAATCTAATACATGATCAGCAACAAAGCAAACTATTCTTATTTATTCTAAATAAAAAACTTAACGATAATTATTTTTTTCATTTCAATAAAAAATTAACATATTATTGGTGTGTAAATCAATTCTAAATAAAAAAACCTGCTCAAATGAATGAACAGGTTTTAGAATCAAAAACTAATTTATGTATTAATGGGTGTGTTTCGGGTTAAAACCGTCTTCGCTTAGTTCGATATGCTCATAATCGGCAACCATTTCAGCTTCATAATCAATTTTTTCTCCTTTACTAAACTTGTGGATGATTTTTTCCATGATACTATAAATCACAGGAACTACGATCAAAGTAAGGAATAAAGAAGAGATCAAACCTCCGATAATTACCCAAGCCAATCCGTTTTTCCATTCAGCTCCCGCTCCAGATGCCAATGCAATTGGAAACATACCAAATACCATCGCAATTGTAGTCATCAAAATCGGACGTAAACGTGCGTGATTTGCCTGAATCAATGCCGTTCTGATAGATTCTCCAGCCGTTCTTCGCTGGTTGGTATAATCGACAAGCATGATCGCGTTTTTACACACTAGACCAATCAACATGATGACCCCAAGAATCGTAAATATATTTAAGGTGTTGTTGGTCAAAGCCAAAGCTAATAATACCCCGATAAACGAAAGCGGAATAGCAAATAATACCACAAACGGGTGTGCAAAACTATCATAAAGTCCCACCATAACAAGGTAAACCAAAACAATAGCGGCCAACAAAGCGATTCCTAATGTACCAAAACCTTCACTTTGGTTTTCCTGATCACCACCCCAGATGTAGTTTACCCCAACTGGTTTTTCAAGTTTATCCAATTTCTCCTGCCATTGCGTTACGATTGTTCCGGAAGGAACCCCAACATTTTGACCTTGCACTGTTACTGAAGCTGTTTTGTCTCTACGCTCTAATTGGCTAGGTCCAGAACCTTCTTTAATGGTAGCAAATTGAGATAATTTGATTTGCTGTCCTGCGGCATTAATAAAAATTAGATTACTAACATCGGTAATGTTTTTTCTGTCAAAAGCATTGTACTTAATATTGATGTCGTATTCGTATTCACCAGCTCTGTATTTACCATCCGTATTTCCGCTGTAGGCAGTCTGCATGGTGAGACCTACTGTTTGAAGAGTCAGACCTAAAGCAGCCATTTTATCACGGTCAACCTGAACATTAATTTCAGGATTTCCGTCTTCAACAGTTAGTTTAATCTCTGTCGTTCCAGGAATTTTGCGCAATTCAGCTTCTGCTAATTTAGCGTATGCCATGGCGCTTTCAGTTGATGGACCTGTTACAATTAATCCTAAAGTAGCATTATCTGCCGTACCTAAAATACCAACCGGAACTGTTTTTACTTTTGCTCCAACCAATACTTTTTCAAGTTTACGTTTGATTTTTGCAGCATACACCGAAGCATCATCATCACGATCTTTCTGTTCGATCATTTTTACATCAATCTCAGCTTTGTACGCCGTGGCTTGTGAGGCTCCAAGACCTTCACTAGTTTGTCCTACAGTTGTAATCTGGCTGTGAACATATTCTTGAGTTTTCAAAAAGGCTTCTGCTTTTTGTGTCATAAAGTTGGTTTGCTCCAACGAAGCATCTTTTGGCATTTCGATTTGAACTAAAAACTCACCACTGTCTGAAGAAGCAAAGAATTCACCACCAATAAATCCGCCGCCTAGTAAAGAGAAGATTGATCCAAAAAATAATACTAAAACAATCACAATTGTTTTGATGTAATGATCCAAACTCCATTCTAATAAACCAGAGATCCAGTTTGTAAAACGTGTCAAATAACTTTCGAAACCAAGAATAATTCTTCCAAAAAGATTTTTTCCTTCAATATGTTCTAATTTTCCATAACGAGAAGACAACCAAGGAATAATAGTAAATGAAGCCAAAAGTGATAGCATGGTTGAAATAATTACCGTTACACAAAATTGTGTAATGATATTAGAAACCAAACCAGAACTCATTGCAATAGGCAAGAACACGACCACAATAACCAATGTAATCGAAGTTACGGTTCCGCCAATTTCTGCAGTTCCATCATACGATGCTCGAATACGGCTTTTACCCATCTCCATGTGTCGGTAGATGTTTTCAAGAACCACAATTGCATCATCGACCAGAATACCGACCACCAGAGATAATCCTAATAAACTCATTAAGTTTAGGGTGTATCCCATTAAATAAATTCCGATAAAAGTAGCAATCAAAGATGCTGGTATCGAAACCATTACAATTAATGAGTTTCTTATACTGTGCAGGAAGAACAACATTACAAAAGCCACCAAAATCACCGCTATTAATAAATCATGCACCACAGAATCAGCAGCTTCCAACGTAAAAATAGTACTGTCTTTTGCGACTTCTAATTCTAGTTTATTTGCTTTATAATCTTTTTCAAGAGTCTCAATTGTTTTTAACAATTGCTCACTTACTGCCACAGCATTGGCATCAGATTGTTTGATAATTTGTAAAACAATCGCGCTTTTTTGATCGACACGCGATATTTTTTCAGCAATTTTTTGTGTATCCTGAACGTCTGCAATATCTCCTAAACGAATCTGAATTCCGTTTTGAGAAGAAACCACTAAATTTCTTAATTCTTCAACACTTTTATATTTACCCGCTAAACGAATTAATATTTTCTGATCACGAGTTTGAATATTTCCTGTTGGGAAATCTAAGTTGGATGACAGGATGTTTTGTTGTACCTGTGGGATTGAAAGCCCGTAACCCTGCATTTTTAATGCATCAAGATTTACCTGAATTTCACGTTCCTGTCCACCAATAATATTTACTTGTGCAACTCCAGTTACACGAGATAAAACAGGGGCGATTTTTTTATCAATTAAATCATAAAATGCAGCTTCATCCATCTTTCCGTTGGCACCAATTGTCATAATTGGTAAATCGCTCAATGAGAATTTGGTCAGCGATGGAGTTTCGGCATCATCGGGTAAATCACTTATGATGGCGTTTATTTTTCGCTGCGCATCATTCATAGAGATATCGACTTTGGCAGTAGAAGTCAGTGTAATCGATACGATAGACAAACTTTCGTAGGACTTTGAGTCAATTTTCTTGATGTTTTCCAGAGATGCGATTGCATCTTCAATTTTCTTGGTTACAGTATTTTCTACCTCACTCGGAGAAGCTCCCGGATAAATAGTAGAAATTGTGATAACGTTTTGCTCAAATTTAGGGATCAGCTCGTAGCCTAATTGGCTGTAACTGAATAATCCACCAAGTGTCAGAATTGTAAACAATACAATTACCAACGACGGACGTTTTATGGATATTTCGGCTAATTTCATATATTTTTATTTATGCTTTAGGCTATAAGCAATACCCTTTACGCTTTTTAACTGCTTAAAGCTTATTGCTTAAGGCTTACAGCCTGTAATTATTTAATAATTTCTACTGTATTACCGTCTTGAAGGTTAATTTGACCTGTAATAATTACAGTTTCACCATCAGATAGTCCGTTGATAATTTCTACAGTATCTCCTAAAATTCTTCCGGCAGTTACTTTTCTTAATTTAGCAATACCGTTTTCAACAACAAAAATCTGGTTACTGCTTACACTTCCCACAAATGCGTTTCTAGGTACCACCATCAAGTTTTGTTTTTGTTGGTTCGAAGCAAAATTTGCAGTTCCGTACATACCTGCTTTTAGGTCATTATTTGAGTTGTTTGCAATTTCAATTTCAACCGGAAAACTCAAACTCTCATCAGCTTTTGCAGCAATAAAAGTAATTTTTCCCGTAAATGTTTTGTCTGGATAGACACTAGCAGCTACATTGATCTTATTGCCAACTTTTAGTCCGGCAACTTGGTTCTCGTTTACTGTAACTACCAGTTTTAATCGCGAAACATTTACAATGTCAAACATTGCAGTTGCAGGCATTCCTGCTAGAATAGACCCTGGCTCAATATATTTTTTGTTGATAAAACCGCTTATCGGTGCTTTTACTTTTGTATCACCTACATTAATTCTGGCTTGTTTTAAATTTGATTCAGCATTGGTCAAAGCCAATTTTGCCTGATCCAGTTGTTGTTTGGTAACACCACCTGTTTTAAATGCATTTTCGTATCTGTTATAATCAGATTTTGCATTTTGATAGGCTGCATCAGCTTGTTGTGCACTCACATTGATTACATCACCTCTCATTGTCAGTAAAGGTTGGCCAACTCTTACATAGTCACCTTCTTTTACCAAAACACTGATTACTTTTCCAGACTTTTCTGCAGAAAAAGTTAGCTCCTGAATAGGCTGAAAACTACCATTGGCAACAAAATCAAGTGACACTTCCTGAGTTTTTACTTGTGCTACTTTTACAGAAACTGCAGCATTTTTTTGAGCCACAATATCAGTTTTGGCTTTGTTCTCGGCTTTATTTTTAGTTAATACGAATCCAATTAGAGCTAGAGATCCAATTATGACTACGATGGTTATAATAATTTTCTTCATTTTGTTAGTTATTATTTAATAAGTGTTTTTAGTTCTCCTTTTGATTTTATTAATGCTATTTCTGCTACTTTATAATCTAAAATTGCCGCAGTATAATTGTTCTGTGCTTCAATTGATGCGTTTTCTGCATCTAGTAAATCGGTTAACGAAGCCAAACCTTGTAAGTAATTATTGTTTGTGTTTTTAAGTATTTCTCCTGCCAAAAGCATGTTTTCTTTTTGGTTTTCTATTGTAATAATGCTATTTTGGATTTGAGTAGTTGCATTTTTATAATCTAAATCAAGTGAAAGTTTGGTGTCTTTAAGATCTTCCTGAAGCGATCTAATTTGAACATCAGCTTGTCTCACTTTTGCGCGAGTACCAAATCCGGATCAACACATATTGTTGTGGGGAAATATTAAAATCTAGATATTTGTATTTTCAAATTATACCCTAATGCAAGATTCTTTTATCGATATCCTTAAGTTGTTACTGCCTGAGATACTAGTAGACTA
>NZ_JAGFBV010000037.1 GCF_017948595.1 Flavobacterium geliluteum
CAAATCAAAAACAGTTATAAAACGAAAAACGCTTATAGCGGATTTTTTAAAGTCCTGTTATAAGCGTTTTTTTATTGTCTAAAAAATAAACCTGATCAAAATAAGGGATGTTTTTCAGTGCCCTCCAATTGTAGGCTTTCTTTTTTTTTGATACTTTTGGCTTGGTAAATCGTTACTTTTGGTTTTTCCGATTATACCGACAGCATCCCGATAAGAGGGCGTATATGCGCAACGTACTTTAGCCCTCTTATCGGGATGGTGGCACGCCCTGTAAAGTAGAGACTCAGTTTCTCAGCAACTTAACGACTTAGAAGCTTTATTCTTTAATAGAGACTTTCTTTTCTTCCTCAAATAATAATTTGATGTTTTCGTATGAGTTTTTTAAGGCTTCTTTGATTTGCTCGGGGTTGAGCCAGGCTACTTTTTCGATGCCTTCATCGAGTTGGCCTTGCGGTGTTCCTTCAAAATCGGAATGCATTTCGAACCAATGTGTGATTTTGAGTTTGTATTTTCCGTTGCGTTTAAAAACGTGATATGTTTTTTGAAGTTTGCCTGTGATTCTGAGTTTTCCGACCCCGGTTTCTTCTTCTACTTCGCGCATTGCGGTGTCTTCGATCTCCTCACCTTTCTCGATTCCACCTTTTGGCAGATCCCACTTACCATTTCTGAAGATAAATAAAACTTCACCTTTCTTGTTAAAAACCAATCCACCACCGGCTTTATTAACAGGAATTTTAGTCTTCAAAGTTTTCATTATTTCCTTTTCGTCAGGATGGTATAAATATGCCGATTGTATTTTATTTTGAAATATCTTTACGATAAGTTGTTCGATATCAATACTTTCTAACAAGAATATTTGAAAATTAGTCTCCTTAGAGATTTCATTTGTCAAAAAAAGTGGTTTGTCGTTCACAAAAACTTTATACATTTGTACTATGATTTTTAATAAAGATACCGCCGAAAAAACAGCAGAATTGCTTTTGCAAATAAATGCAATTAAATTGAATCCAGAAAATCCTTTTACATGGGCTTCTGGTTGGAAGTCGCCTATTTATTGTGATAATAGGTTAATTCTTTCATTTCCGCCCATCCGAAACTACATTCGTGATGAATTTGCGAAAAATATAGAAAAACAATTTGGCAAACCCGATGTGATTGCCGGTGTGGCTACTGGTGCCATTGGAATCGGTATTTTGGTGGCCGAAAGCCTCGGATTACCGTTTGTATATGTGCGTCCAGAACCTAAAAAACACGGCCGACAAAACCAAGTAGAAGGCTTTTTGCAAAAAGGCCAGAATGTGGTGGTGGTAGAAGACTTGATTAGTACCGGAAACAGTAGCTTGATGGCTGTAGAAGCCTTGCGCAACGAGGGTGCAAACATTAAGGGAATGGCAGCGATTTTTACATACGGTTTTGGTGTTGCAGAGGAGAATTTTAAAAACGCTAATATCGATTTGTATACATTGAGCAACTACGAGAATCTACTGGATTTGGCAGTTCAAAAGCAATATATTACCGAGGACGATCAGGCAGCACTGCAAGAATGGAGCAAAACGCCATCTACTTGGGGACAAGAGTAAAGAGTAAAGAGTAAAGAGTAAAGATTTTCTGAAAAATCGCTTCGATCTTTATTGGAATTTAAAAATTTTTTCGACAAAGCTTTGCGAACTTTGCGTTTAATATTCGCAATCATAATAAAAAAACCTTGCGCACTTTGCGTTAAAAATAAATAATACTATATGAACTTAGAGAGTCCAAAAGTTACTGTTCAGAAATCAGCACAAGAATTGTTTGATTTATTGAGTGATGTTAAGAATTTTGAAAAATTGATGCCGGATAATATTGCTAAATTTGAAGTGATTGGCGAAGATGCTTTTATTTTTGGACTGAAAGGAATGCCAGAAATAAAACTGAAAATGAAAGAAAAAACTTCTCCAAGCAAAATTGTTTTGGGTGCAGCAAGTGATAAACTACCTTTTACTTTGGTTTCGAATATAGAAAGTGAGTCTGATACTTCTAGTACTGTAAAACTGGACTTTGAAGGAGATTTTAATCCGATGATGGCCATGATGATCAAAGGGCCGATTGGTAAATTTATTGAAACTTTGGCCAATAACATGACCAAATTGTAAATCGACAGAAAATAAAAATATTAGGAGCCTGATGTGAACCATCGGGCTTTTTTTGTGCTATTTTGAAACAACATTCTAATACATCTTACAAAGCCAAAAACTTAGCATCTTAGCAACTTATCACCTAAGTACCTCTCTAATAAAGCATCTGAACTTCTTTAATATCAAACTCAGATACAGAGTCGTCTTCGAGTAAGATCTGAACTTTTCCTGAGGAAGAAACGCCCTGAATGATTCCCATAAAATTTTGATTTTCGAGATTTTTAAAAGGCATTGGAACTCCTTTTCGAAACAAAGTATCAAAATACTCGCTCCAAAAAAGTGTAGAATGAGTGAGCCACAGAGCGATTTTTTGTTTTATTTTTTCGACAATCAAATTAGGAAAGATTTCCTTATCGAATTGCGTTTTGACAATCAAAGCCAATGAGGAAGCATTAGGCAGATTTTCGAAATTGGTTTGGTTAACATTGAGTCCTAATCCGACTACTGACAAGATTCTGCCATCACTTTTGAAAGTATTTTCGATTAGAATGCCACCGATTTTCTTATTGTATGACATAATGTCGTTAGGCCATTTTATGCTTATATCAGGAATATTCAACGATTTTAATACCTCTGTAACCGACAATGCGACTACGACTGTGAGGTCGAAAACCTGCTGATTATCAAACACAAAATCCTTTACCAAGACACTCATAATTAAGTTTTTACCCGACTCAGACTGCCACTTTGCCCCCATTTGCCCTTTGCCTTTGCTCTGAGTTTCAGCTGTTACTACGGTAAAATTATCAGGTTCATCGTGGCTTGCTAGTGCTTTAAGGAAATCATTTGTAGAATCTATGGCATCGAGTTTGATTAGTTTCATTCAAGTAATTTAAATAACTTAATTTAATATTTTGTTAAGGTTCAAAAATAATAACAAAATTTGGTAACTTTACAAATTCATATAAATAATTCATGGCGAAAAAGACTATAAACAATGATGTTCTATTGGCGAACATAATCAAAGGAATTGAAGAAGTAAAAGGAAATGACATTGATATTCTTGACTTACGAGAAATAGACACAGCAGTTTGTGACTATTTTGTTATTTGCAACGGTAGCTCAAACACTCAGGTGAATGCTATTGTAAACTCAATTCAAAAAACAGTATCCAAAGATCTTAAAGACAAACCTTGGCATGTAGAAGGCACCGATAACGCAGAATGGGTATTGATGGATTATGTACACATTGTGGTACACGTTTTCCAGAAACACATTCGCGAATACTATAATATCGAGAGTCTTTGGGGTGATGCTAAAATAACTACAATCGAAAACAAATATTAAAGAAATTTTCTTCTAATGGCTAAAGATAATAATCCGAATCAGAATAAATTTAAAATAAGTCCTTGGTTAATTTATACCGCAATACTTTTGGTTTTCTTGGTTATCAGTTTTACAACTGGAGGATCAAACTTAAGCGAACCAATACAATTATCACCTCCTAACTTCAATAATCTTTTGCAAAAAGGAGAAATTGAAAAGGTAATAATTTATAACAAGTCAGAAACAGAAGTGTTTCTAACGGATGCGGCTCTTAAAAACCCAGCTAACAAAAAAGTAGCTGAAGATATGTTTAAAAGACCGAACAAAGGACCGCATTATGTTGTGAAAATTGGTGATATTCAGAATTTTGAAAAAACCTTACAACTTGCTTATGCCCAGAAAAAGATAAAAAATTATTCTTTTCAGGAAAAAAACAACTGGAGCGATATTTTAATCAGCTTGCTGCCTATCATCATCATCATTGGTGTTTGGATTTTTATTATGCGTAAAATGTCTGGCGGTGCCGGTGGCGGTGGCGGACAAATTTTTAACATCGGAAAATCGAAAGCTAAGTTATTTGACGAAAAGACAGATATTAAAACTACGTTTAAAGATGTTGCCGGTTTAGAAGGTGCAAAAGAGGAAATTCAAGAAATTGTAGAATTCCTTAAAAACCCTGAAAAATACACTAATCTTGGAGGTAAAATTCCAAAAGGAGCCTTACTTGTAGGACCTCCGGGAACTGGAAAAACATTATTGGCAAAAGCTGTAGCAGGCGAAGCTCAAGTACCTTTCTTCTCATTGTCAGGATCTGATTTTGTTGAGATGTTTGTAGGTGTTGGTGCATCAAGAGTACGTGATTTATTCAAGCAAGCCAAAGAAAAATCACCGGCTATCATTTTTATTGACGAAATTGACGCTGTAGGTAGAGCCAGAGGAAAAAGCAATATGTCGGGCGGAAACGATGAAAGAGAAAATACTTTAAACCAATTATTGACAGAAATGGATGGTTTTGGTACGAACTCAAACGTAATTGTTTTGGCCGCAACCAACAGAGCCGATGTTTTAGACAAAGCTTTGATGCGTGCGGGTCGTTTTGACAGACAAATTTTTGTTGACTTACCAGACATTCGCGAAAGAGCAGAAATCTTTGCCGTGCATTTAGCTCCTATCAAAAAAGTAGAAGGTCTTGATTTAGACTTCTTAGCCAAGCAAACTCCAGGTTTCTCAGGTGCAGATATTGCGAATGTTTGTAACGAAGCTGCTTTAATTGCTGCGCGTTACAACAAAACTGCCGTAGACAAGCAAGATTTTCTTGACGCAGTAGACAGAATTATTGGTGGTCTTGAAAAGAAAAACAAAATTATCACACCAGAAGAAAAAAGAGCTATTGCTATTCACGAAGCCGGACATGCAACTGTAAGCTGGATGTTAGAGCATGCTGCACCACTTATTAAAGTAACTATTGTACCTCGCGGACAAAGTTTAGGAGCAGCTTGGTATCTTCCTGAAGAACGTCAAATTGTGAGAACAGATCAAATGCTAGACGAAATGTGCGCTACAATGGGTGGAAGAGCTGCTGAAAAAGTAACTTTTGACAGAATTTCTACAGGAGCTTTGAGTGATTTAGAAAAAGTAACACGTCAGGCTCGTGCCATGGTAACAATTTATGGTCTGAATGACAAAATAGGAAATGTTACGTATTACGATTCTACAGGACAAAGCGAATACAATTTTTCAAAACCCTATTCTGATGAAACAGCAAAAGTAATTGACAAAGAAATCTCAGATTTGATTGAAGGTCAGTACCAAAGAGCTATTAACATTCTTGAAGAAAATAAAGACAAGCTGAATCAACTTGCTGATATTTTAATTGAAAAAGAAGTAATCTTTAAAGACGACTTAGAAACAATTTTTGGAAAACGTACTTTTGATAAAAATCTTGAAGAAGTAGTTTCCTAAGCTTTAACGAAATATCTAATAATTATTAAAATCTTAATTCAAAACAGGCTTTTGAATTAAGATTTTTTTATCTTTGAACGATTTCAAATTAATATATAAAGTATTTCAGCTATAATGAGTTTTTTCAAAAAATTATTTGGTTCGAGCAATGCCTCTTCCGAAGAAGAAAATGTAAGTGAATATGCGGGTTCTATTTCGGATAGCCATTTATCTATAGATGAGCGCTTCATTTTTAATTTTAAAAAAAATGGAGGCAAATTTTTATATTGTGAGAACAAACAAGAAGTTGCTGAACAATTTGAAAATATTTTGGAAGAAAATGATTGGTTTGAAAGTGAAGTGTTATGTTATGAACCAGCGCTTTTTAATTTATTAGACGAAAACAAGTTACTTTATACTGCTCCTGTAAAACCTAAATTTTTATTGGCTACTTGCGAAAATTTGATTGCAGACGAAGGTTCTATTTTATTTTCTTCAAAACAAATTAAACAAAACAAGCCAAATGAGTTACCCGCAAACATTGTAATTATTGCGACCACGAGTCAGATTCTTTCTGTAAAAAGTGATGGTTTAAGTGCTATTAAAAGAAAGTATGAGAGAGACTATCCTACTAATATTACTACAATAAAATATTTCGAAAAAGCGAAAGAAGAAGATTTTACACAGTACGGAAGTGTTGCTAAAAACCTTTATTTATTGCTTCTAGAAGATCTTTAAGATGAATGAAACACTTAAAAGAACCATTTCTGGTGCTGTTTATATCGCTTTATTACTAACATCTATTTTGTTTTCTACTGAAAGCTTTATCATCCTTTTTGGTATTTTTCTAATTATTGCAACTTATGAATTTTGCAATTTGGCAAAAATCAACAAAGTTTTTGCACTTACCTCTGTTTACCTTATTTACACATCGATTGTTTTGGTCAGTTTTTATAAAACCGAAACCGAAAATTACTTTAATAAACTTCTAAAAAAAGAAGTTGAGATCACAGTTGATACTGATTTATTATTTATTGTCATTCTGGCGATAACGCTCTTAGTGTCTATCAAATGTATTTTCTTTTTATTTGATGATAGCCAGAGCATTAGTAAATTGTCAAAATACATTTACTTAATAGGATACATTACGTTGCCTTTTATTTTTATCACTAAAATTTCATTTGGAATTAAAAATTACAATCCTAAAATCATAATTGGTCTATTTGTACTTATTTGGACCAATGACACTTTTGCTTATTTGGTAGGAAAGTCAATAGGAAAACACAAATTATTTGAACGTATTTCTCCAAAAAAAACCATTGAAGGCTTTTTTGGCGGAGTTATTTTTGCAGCACTTGCCGGTTTTTTAATTTCAAAATTTTACATCAGACCTAATCCAGAATTTAGCAATATGTCTATTTTGATCTGGACAATTATCGCTCTTATTGTTAGTGTTTTCGGCACTATTGGTGATTTGGTCGAATCAAAATTCAAACGAGTTGCGGGTGTAAAAGACAGCGGATCGATCATGCCAGGACACGGAGGTGTTCTAGATAGACTAGATAGTGTTATATTTGTAGCACCAATTATATATTTATTTTACCAAATCTTATATTATGTTTCATAAAGAAGGAGCCCCATCCATTTTATTAGGCACAGTTTTTACTGTTGCAGTACTATTACTTGCTGACAAATTTATTGATATCAATTGGCTAAGAATGCTGGTTCAGTTAGCTGCTTTGGTAATTTTGATTATCATTTTGCAATTCTTTAGAAATCCAAAAAGAATCGCAATAAGAAACAGTGATCACATACTTGCTCCTGTAGACGGAAAAGTGGTCGTAATTGAAGAAGTATACGAAGGTGAGTTTTTTAAAGATAAACGTTTACAAGTTTCAATTTTTATGTCACCAATCAATGTCCACGTTACGCGTTATGCCATGGACGGTATCATAAAATTTAGTAAATACCACCCGGGGAAATTCCTAGTTGCCTGGCATCCAAAAGCGAGTGAAGAAAACGAAAGAACAACTGTTGTAATAGAAAACGAAACCTTTGGTCAAATTTTGTACCGACAAATTGCTGGTGCATTGGCCCGAAGAATTGTCAATTATGCACAAGAAGGAATGCAGGTTATTCAGGGAACAGACGCAGGTTTTATAAAATTTGGATCAAGAGTAGATTTATTTTTACCTTTAGGTACTCCAATCAATGTGGTTTTGAATCAAAAAGCTATTGGAGGAAAAACCATTATTGCTACAAAAGCTTAAATGACAGCCAAAAATTTAGATATTCGTTTTACAGAAGCCGTTGAGAAAGCGTTGCAGATGACACAATCTTCGCTGCCACAAGATGTGCAGTTAAGACTTTATGCATATTATAAACAAGCCACTTTTGGTACTGCAATTTATAATCACTCTGAAAATTTTGACTTGCGAAATGCCTTTAAAACAAATGCATGGATGCAGATTAGTCATCTTTCTTCAGATGAAGCCAAAGAAAAATATATCGAAATTATCAATTCGTTAACATAAAAATAATTAATCATGAAGAATAAATTTTTTACCACACTCTCAATTTTAGCTTCATCTATTGTATTATTTTCCTGTAATGACAAACAATTAACCGAAGTTGTTGAAGTACCCTTGCCTACCAAGGAAGAAAAAATCACGATAGGCAAACCAGATGATGTAAAAGCTGATCCAGGTTCTTTTGAAATCACCAAACTTCCATTTGCGTATGATGGTCTAGCTCCTCAAATACGCTCGCTTACCTTGGAAACACATTATTCTAAACATTATTTAACCTATACCAATAATCTTAACAAAGAAATAGCGAGTACTGAATTTGAAAATGCTCCTATCGAAGACATATTAAAAAAGTTAGATTTAAATAATGCCAAACTTCGCCAGAATGCCGGAGGATATTACAATCATACTTTGTATTTTAATATTCTGACACCAAAAGAACAAACGCCAAAAGATACTCTTGCAAGTTCGATTAATAAAGAATTTGGTTCTTTTGATAATCTTACAAAGCAATTTAAAAATGAAGCAAACAAACAATTTGGTTCAGGCTGGGTTTGGTTGGTCGTAGATAAAGCTGGTAAATTACAGGTTACTACCACCGAAAATCAGGACAATCCACTCATGAAAAATGCCCTGATCAAAGGAACACCCATATTAGGAATCGATTTGTGGGAGCACGCATATTACTTAGATTATCAAAATAGGAAGAAAACATATATCGATGCTTTTTACAAATTAATCAATTGGGAAAAAGTGAACGAGAACTACAAAACTGCTTTAACTCAGGTAAAAAAGTTTTAAAAAAAAGCTGAAACATCATTTGTTTCAGCTTTTTTTTAGGAATCAATAACCAAAATGGTAGATTACAAACTTCTTATTTTAATTCATAAATAAAGGATTCTGAAGGCACGATTTTCACCTTTGCAAATCCTTCTCCGTTTTGAACCTTCATCTGAATGGTATTTGTGTTGTATAATTGGTCTTTCAATGGATAATCGCCGTCTTTTAAACTCCATTTTGAGATAAGCTCCGATGGAATTTTCAATTCAAATTCACTTGTTACAGTTCCCGAAAAATTGGTTACTACAATTAATTTTTGACTCTCGGACCAGCGTGCATACGAATATACAAAATCGTCGTAACTCACTGTTTTAAATCTATTTGCAGTTTGCATTTCGTAAAAACTTCCCATTAAGGCCGAGCTGTTGATCGAAAAATTTAATAATCGCTTATAAAAATCACGCAAAAACTTCTCTTTGTCAGACAGTTGGCCTCCGTCAAACTTGCCGTTATTCATCCATCGCTGATGATTCGGAACTCCGATATAATCAAAAATAGAAGTTCTGGAATGGGTTCCGAAACCTGCATTTTCATTACCGGCCTCTCCCACTTCTTGTCCAAAATATACCATTGTTGGTGATGTGCTGATGGTGGTAGAAACTACCATCAAAGGTTTTCCTCGCTCTGGATTTCCTGCAAATTCTGGACTTGCCAAACGCTGTTCATCATGATTATCTAAAAAATGAAGCATGTGATGCTCAATATCCGCCATTCCTTTTTGAATATCCGAAAGTCCGTCAGGCCATGAATTCCCACGCACAACATCTTTCAACTTATCATACGTTTCTACTTTGTCGTACAAATAATCCATTTTTCCCAAACGGATATAATTGCGATATTCTTTCGGATTATACACTTCTGCCAATAAAAAAGTGTCTGGTTTTTTTGTTTTAATTGCCGAATTCATGTAACTCCAAAATTCATACGGAACCATTTCTGCCATGTCGAATCTAAATCCATCAACACCTTTATTCATCCAATACAAAGCTATCGACCTGAATTTTTTCCATGAGTCCGGAACGTCTTTGTCCTGCCAAAAAGTAAAATGTTCTTTATAGGACTTTTTATCAAATCCCGCCGGTAATTCTGGAAAATCTTTGGAACCATCAGGACGAATTCCATAATTTACTTTTACTGTTTCGTACCAGTCATTTTGATCTGGCTTTGCTTTTCGCGAACCATTACCTGTCCATTTTGCTGGAGATTCAGTAAATTTTCCGTCTACAAGCGGATTTTTTTCTCCATTTAATGGAGGATTTCCATCCGGAACTATAAATTCCGTATTCGGAATGTAATAAAAATTATTATTTCGAGCATACTCAACTGAAACATCGTCATCGACACCAAAATCTTTAACTCCTTCAGGATTGGTTTTACCCTCATATTTACGAGCAATATGATTCGGAACAATATCGATAATCACTTTTAGACCAGCTTTGTGCGTACGCGCAATCAAAGCTTCAAATTCCTGCAGGCGATTCGCCGGATTGACCGCCAAATCTGGATTTACATTATAATAATCTTTGACGGCATAAGGTGATCCTGCCCTGCCTTTTACCACTTCGGGATCATCGTTTGAAATGCCGTAAGCAGTATAATCACGTACCAAAGCATGATGCGGAACTCCGGTGTACCAAATATATGTAGCCCCTAAATCTTTAATTTCGTGAAGTGCTTTGTCTGTAAAATCATTAAATTTCCCGACTCCATTTTCTTCAATCGTTCCCCAAGGTTTATTGGTTGTATTTTTATTGCCAAACAAACGTGTAAAAACTTGATATACTACAATTTTATTTTTGGGTAAGGCTTCATCTTTCGCAGCATTCATTCTTAAATCATTTGTTTTACAGGCTGTTACCAAAATCAGAAGAGTTATTCCGGTAACAAAAGTTTTCTTATTTATCATATTCTCTTTTTTAACATAACATTATTCCATTTTTAAAAATTAATTAAAAAATTAATAATCATTCCCTAAATTTAGGCTATTTTTCAACATTTAAAAGTATCTGGAAACAAATCGATTACAAATCATTAGCAAACACAATACTACAACGTGAGAGTTTGCCTTTTTGTTGATAAGTTTAACACACCTTTAGAACTTGCCTGTAAGAAACTATTTTCGGTTATAAATAAATCTTAATATCTGTTACGGTTCTATCCTTTTTCATAAATTTGACAAAAATTAAATCAATTGAAGAAATTACTGTTTTTCATCTCTTTTTGCTTGTTTTTGTTACATGCCCAAAACATTTTAGCACAAACAACAAAAAAAATAATTATCAAAAATGCCGATCTTTCTGAGGTCAATGAACAATTAATCCCTGGCGCATTATTGCTTACCGGAAATGTAATAATTGACCATGACGGTGTTGTTATGACCTGTAATAAGGCCTATTTTTTTCAGAAGGAAAATTACTTAAAAGCCTTTGGTAATGTACAATTGGTACAAGGTGATACTTTGTATTTAAACAGTAAATATGCAGAATACAACGGAAATCTAAAAAAAGCATTTGCTACTGGCGATGCTGTAATGACTTCTCCCGATGCGACTCTGCAAACCGATACAATCAATTTTGACCGGAATGTTCAGGAAGTTTTTTATAATTCGAAAGGAACTATTATAAACAAAGACAATACTTTGGTGAGTAAATCCGGAAAATATTTTGTGGCCCAAAAGAAATTTCAGTTTTTGACAGCAGTGACCATTACCAATCCAAAATACGTTATAAAATCGAATCATTTAGATTATTACAGTAATTCGGGGCATTCGTACCTCTTTGGCCCATCAACGATTACCAGTAAAGCCAATTATATTTACACCGAAAAAGGCTTTTATGATACCAAAAAAAACCTGGCCCATTTTCTTCGAAAGTCTTACATAAGGTACGATGACCGCTTAATTGAAGGAGATAGTTTGTATTATAATCGAAATGTTGAATTTGCATCTGCCACCCGAAATGTAAAAATTACAGATTCTATCAATCGGGGTATCATCAAAGGTCATTATGCCGAAATTTACAAACTCAAAGATTCGATGTTTGTGACCAAAAGAGCCGTTGCCGTAAATTTTGTAGACAATGATTCAGTTTACATTCATGGAAAAAGATTAATGGTAACCGGAAAAGAAGACAATCGCATCATTAGAGCTTTTAATAATGTTCGTTTTTACAAAACCGACATGAGCGGAAAATGCGATTCGATACATTCGAGTGCCAAAACTGCGCTCACAAAACTGATAGGAAACCCAATCTTGTGGAATGGAGAAAGTCAGATTACCGGCGATATCATGCACCTAATTGGGAACAATACAACCAAAAAATTAGACTCGCTAAAAGTACTCAACAATACTTTTATGGTCTCGCGGGATACGCTCGGCACTGGATTCAATCAGGTCAAGGGACTTAATTTATTCGGAAAATTCAAAGATGGAAAACTGCACGATGTAGATGTCATTAAAAATACGGAAGTGGTTTATTTTATGCGAAATGACGAAAAAGAACTCATCGGAATTAATAAAAATGTAAGTAGCAAAATCAATCTTATTTTAGAGAATAATGCCATCGAAACCATCACCTTTTTTAACAAAGTAGATGGTGACATTTTTCCCGAAATTGATTTGCCCGAAAATGCGCGAAAACTAAGAGGATTAGTCTGGCGAATTGACGAACGAATAAAATCAAAAGAAGATATTTTTTCGAAAGAAGAAAATGAAGAAAACGATAAATTAATCAAAGAAGGAAAAGACGAAGCCGCCAAAGTAAATGTTCCGATGAAAATCAGGAAAGAAACTTTAAATTACGACAAGAAGAAACCTGCAGCAAAGAGTAAAAAATAGCAATAATTGAGGCGTTTTGAACCACCTTGACACATTACAACAAAAATCTTAGAATCTTAGTAACTTAGATTCTTAGAACCTTAAAAAAATGAATCCAGATTTTATAAAATACCAGGCACAAACCTCTCCTTACCCACTCGGGATGGAAGTTTCGCATGCCATAGGTTCCTATATTTACGATACCAATAATAAAAAATACTTAGACTTCGTAGCGGGAGTTTCGGCTTGCACCCTTGGGCATCAACACCCGAGAGTCAATCAGGCCATAAAAGACCAATTAGACAAATATTCGCACGTGATGGTGTATGGCGAATACTCACAAAGTCCTGCCGTACAATATTGCAAATTGCTGGCTTCGCTCCTTCCTGAATCGCTCAATAAAACCTATCTGGTCAATTCAGGAACAGAGGCGATCGAAGGTGCGCTAAAACTAGCCAAACGAACAACAGGCCGCAGCCAGCTAATTTCTTGTCATAATGCGTACCACGGAAATACCATGGGCTCGATGAGCGTTATGGGGTTTGAAGAACGCAAACAAGCCTTTCGTCCTTTGCTCCCGGATGTCGATTTTATTACCTTTAATAACGAAGAAGATTTACAAAAAATAACCACCAGAACCGCCGCAATTTTGCTGGAAACGATTCAAGGTGGCGCAGGATTTATTCAGCCTCAGGATAACTTTTTGAAAAAAGTTCGCCAACGCTGTGACGAAGTGGGCGCCATGATGATAGTAGACGAAATTCAGCCCGGTTTTGGACGCACCGGAAAATTATTCGGTTTCCAGAATTACGATGTCGTTCCAGATATTGTCGTGATGGGCAAAGGAATGGGTGGCGGAATGCCAGTAGGAGCCTTTACCGCAGCCGCAGAAAAAATGGATCTGCTGACCGAAAATCCAAAACTAGGACACATCACTACTTTCGGAGGACATCCTGTCATTGCGTCAGCTTGTTTAGCGACTTTGCAGGAATTAACCGAAACAAACCTCATGCAGCAAGCCTTAGAAAAAGAAAAACTCTTTAGAACGCTTTTGGTACACCCTTTGATAAAGGAAGTTAGAGGAAAAGGACTAATGCTGGCCGCAATGACCGAAACTGCCGAAATAACCAATCAGGTTATTTTAAACTGTCAGGACAAAGGGCTCATTTTATTCTGGTTGCTGTTTGAAGGCTGTGCGATAAGAATAACGCCACCGCTCACGATTTCTGAAGAAGAAATCAAAGAAGGTTGTGCCATAATCTTAGAGGTTATGGATGAAATAATGAAACAAAAAGCATAATCAGGAGCTATTTCCTGCTATCCGCTTTATCTTTTGCTTTTTAAAGGAAAAAGCAAAAGGATATCGCTGCTATCAGGGCTAAGGCACTTGTACACAAAATGATATTTTAAAAAATAATAGTGTAGAATAACAATAAAATTTAATTTTTACACATCAAAGAGTATAACTTAAAAATAGAATCCAGATTCTATCCATATTGTTAATTAAATTGTTCAAAACAATTAATTTCCTATCCTCACAACAAAATATGGTTGCCTAAATTTATAACAGGCTAATTTCAAAAAAAAAAGTATGCAATTAAGCAACGAAGAAGAAGATTATAACCTATCCCTCTCCAAATTTGAGTCAATGTTAAAAACAAACAAAGTACTCTTTTTTGATTCTGAAGAATTTGAAGAAATTATTCTTCATTATTTAGATATGGGCAAGGCTAATTTAGCAAAAAAGGCCTTAAAACTTGCATTAGATCAACACCCGAAATCTACAGGCTTAAAATTAGTACAAGTAGAAATGTTGGTCTACGACGACAAACTTGAAATCGCTGAAAAGCTTTTAAACGAGTTGTACGCAATCGAACCCAATAACGAGGAAATTTACATTCAGAAAGCCAATATTTATTCTAAGAGAGACCAACACGAGAAAGCGGTAGAACTACTTAAAATTGCATTGCAATATACAGACGACTACGCCGATGTGTACAACTTAATCGGAATGGAATACCTTTTTATGGATAACCTCGAAATGGCAAAAGACAGTTTTATAAAATGTCTTGAAGAAGATTTAGAAGACCAATCGGCCTTGTATAATGTGGTGTATTGTTTTGAATTTTTAGACCAAAATCAAGAAGCAATTGCCTATTTGAACGAATACATCAATAAAAATCCTTACAGCGAAATAGCTTGGCACCAACTGGGTCGCTTGCATTACGGCGTAAAAGAATACGAAAACGCAATTCGTGCTTTTGATTATGCCACCCTTATCGATGACGAATTTTTGGGCGCTTTTATGGAAAAAGCCAAAGCGTTCGAACGTCTAAAAAAATACGCCGAAGCGATAGAAAGCTACAACCGCACGATCGAGCTAGACGATGCTACATCGTATGCTTTATTGCGAATTGGTAAATGTTACGAAAAATTAGGCAACGCTGTTTTAGCCTTAAAATATTACAATCAAACCGTACACGAAGATCCTCTTTTAGACAAAGGCTGGATTGCTATTACAGATTTTTATGTACGCCAGAAAAACTTTCAGAAAGCATTGTTTTTTGTCAATAAAGCATTGGCAATAGACAATCAGAACCGTTTGTATTGGAAACGTTACGCAACGATAAACAAACAAATGAACTTTTTTGAAGAAGCCGAATTTGGATACAGAAAAGCTGTAGAATTTGGCGATTGTGAGCTAGATACCTGGTTATTCTGGGTTGATATTCTTCAATTTTTAGGCGAATTTGATAGTGCTGTTCAAACATTATTACAAGCTTCGGAATATTTTCCAGAAGAAAACGAAATTGAGTACCGTTTGGCAGGATTGTATTTTATGCTTCAGGACAATACCAAAGCCAAATTTCATTTAAGCAATGGATTACGCCTGAACTTTGACAATTATATCTTAATCGAAGATTTATTTCCAGTAATCTGGACAAAAAAAACAGTACAAAACTATATTGCAAAACATAAAAAACAGTAATGATCGATATTTTAAAGAGACGTTTTGGATTATTAGGTCGTAATATTAGTTACTCATTTTCGAAAGGATATTTTACAGAAAAATTTAGCCATGAAACCTTTGCAGGCAATAGCTACGAGAATTTTGACATTCAAGACATTACTGAATTTAGCGAAATAGTAAAAAACAATCCCGATCTAAAAGGACTCAATGTGACCATTCCGTACAAAGAGCAAGTCATTCCTTTCTTAGATAAATTATCAAAAAAAGCAACTTTAATTGGTGCGGTAAACACCATTAAATTCACCAAAAACGGAAGATTAAAAGGCTTTAATACCGATTATTATGGTTTCAAAAAATCATTAAAACCATTATTAAAGCCACATCACAAAAAAGCACTTATTTTGGGCACTGGCGGTGCTTCCAAAGGCGTTGCATTTGCACTTGACGAGCTTGATATACTATATACTTTTGTTTCGAGAGAACCCAAAGAAAACATGATTGATTATGACTTGATAAATGCCACAACTTTTGATAATTTTCAAATTATAATCAATTGTACTCCTGTAGGAACAAGTCCTAATATAGAGGCTTGCCCAGATCTTCCGTACGAGTTTTTTACAGACAAACACATTGCTTACGACTTGATTTATAATCCTGAAGAAACCACTTTTTTGAAGAAAGCAAAAGTTAATGGAGCCACGATAAAAAATGGCTACGACATGCTTATTTTTCAGGCGGAGAAATCATGGAAAATCTGGAATAAATAATTTTTTAGAGATTAAAACTACTTTTCAAAAAATCATATTGCTTCAATAATTAATGTTTTAGTTTTTTTTGAATAAAATACTTTGCCATTTCATGTTTCAAACACTCTTTACTTTCTAAAATAAAAGAAGCTTTTTTTTGAATTTATTTTAAAAATTTAAAATTAAAATGCCATTCATACCTCCTAAACACCTGTATAGTTAAGAATTTCATAGAGAAATAAGCTATTAACAAAGGATTTATTTTGTATTTAGAAACACCTTCACTATCTTTCGGTCTCTTAAATACAAACCTTATACATTTGAAAATGTTAGAAGAAAAGAATGATAACCTGCAAGAAGCAGATGGAAAATTAGAAATCGCAAATGATGCTGCTCAAACGGATACTCCGATTGAAGATTCAGCAACAGAAAACGATTTACAAAACGTTACAAACACAACTGAAACGGATCATCAAGAGGCTTTAGACGCTATCACAAGCTCTAATGCTGCAGAAAGTGAAGACGAAACCTTAAAAGATCGTCATGATATTCCGTTGCAGGATTATGATACTTTTTCTCTGGATGCGCTGGTTGACGAATTAAAAAAACTGGTGGCTCTGGACAAAGTAATGTCTGTAAAAGACCATATCGAGGAAATAAAAAAATCGTTTTTACTGCAATTCAGTCATCTTCTGGATGAAAAAAAAGAAGAATTTAATGCTTCAAATCAAGATCCTAATGAAGAATTTGAATATCATTCTCCTTTAAAAGCTAAATTTGATCAATATTATAATGTATTTAGAGAAAAAAGAAATGACCATTTTAAGCATTTACAAACCAATTTAAAATCAAATTTAGAAAATCGACTTGCCATCGTTGAAGAACTAAAAGAGCTTATTAACCCACAGGAAAACATTAAAGATACTCTTAAACATTTTAATGATTTAAGAGAAAGATGGAAAAACGCTGGCCCAATTCCGAAAGACAAATACAATCACGTTTGGAATAATTATCATTTTCATGTAGAAAATTTTTATGATTATTTGCACCTAGACCGTGAGGCAAGAGATCTTGATTTTAAATACAATTTAGAGCAAAAGCAAAAAATTATTGTTCGCGTTGAAGAATTGGTCAACGAAACCGACATAAGTAAATCTTTTCGTGAATTGCAAGATTTGCACCGTATCTGGAAAGAAGATATTGGACCGGTTTCTAAAGAACATCGTGATGCCATCTGGAATAGATTTAGCGAGTTAACCAAACAAATTCATGATAAAAGAGAAGTTTTGTTTGAAGGTCAGAGAGCAAACGAGCAAAAAAATCTGGAAACCAAGAAAGAAATTATTGCTAAAATAGAAGTTTTAGCTACCGAAAAAGTAAATGCCCATTCTCAATGGTTGGTTCAAATACAAAAAGTAGAAGCACTTAGAAATGATTTTTTTGCTGCAGGAAAAGTTCCATCTGAGGTAAATGAAGAAACTTGGGCTGCCTTTAAAACTGCTGTTCGAAATTTTAATTCTTTTAAAAATTCATTTTACAAAGACATTAAAAAAGACCAGAATGACAATTTAAATAAAAAAATGGCTCTGGTTGCAAAAGCTAAAGAATTGCAGGAAAGTACTGATTTTGTAGCAACTACACCGATAATGAAGCAAATTCAGGAAGAGTGGAAACAAATTGGGCATGTTCCTAAAAAATATTCAGATAAGATCTGGAAAGAGTTTAAAGATGCTTGTAACCACTATTTTGATAAACTAAAAGAGCAAAAATCTGAAGAAAACGTAGACGAAATCACTGCTTTTGATAATAAAAAAGCCTATTTGGATACCCTTAGAGCTTACCAACTTACGGGCGATCACAAAACCGATTTGGATGCTATAAAATTACACATAGAAACCTGGAAAGCTTTTGGAAAAGTTCCATTTTCGAGACGCCATATCGAAGGAAAATTCAATAAAATACTGGATGCCCTTTTTGAAAAATTAAGTTTGAGTAAAAAAGAAACAGAAATGATGCGTTTCTCAAACAGAATTGATTCATTATCTGGAAGCAATGATACCAGAAAACTAGACAATGAAAAGATTTTCTTAATGCGAAAAATTGAAGAAGTTCAGAATGAAATTTTTCAGTTAGAAAATAATATTCAGTTTTTTACGAATACCAAAAATGCTAAAAAAGAAAATTCAATTGTATTAGAAGTTCGCAAAAACATTGCTATTCATAAAGAAAGCCTTGAAGTTTGGAAAGAAAAACTAAAACAATTACGCAATTTAGGTCAGGAATAAAAGACTTTTATACGATACCCAAGAGCTCAATGAACTATCATTGAGCTCTTTTTTTTTTTGAATTTGGCTTTTAAGTAACATATTCATAAAACATTACTTTCAAATATTGCTTATATTTATGGTTTAAAAATTTATTGATATTCAAAATTTTAATATATTAACCTTAATAAGTAACAAGATGAAATTTACAAGAAAAGCAAATGCCAACTGGCAAGGAACCGGTATGGAGGGCAAAGGAACAATCAGTACGCAAAGCACCACACTGGATAAAGCACAATTATCATTTAAGACACGATTTGCAGATGGCGTTGGTACCAATCCTGAAGAGCTTGTCGCTGCAGCACATTCTGGCTGTTTTACGATGCAATTAAGCTTTTTATTGAATGAAGCTGGCTTTGTAGCAGATGATTTGAGTACAGAAGCCACAGTAACTTTTGAAGATGGTACTATTACTCTAATTCATTTGGATTTGAAGGGAAAAGTTCCGTCAATTTCTGCTGATGAATTTGAAAAAACTGCTGCTAAAGCAAAAGAAATTTGTCCGATTTCTAAACTTTTAAATACTACAATTACATTAACTGCTACTTTGGTAAGCTAGTAAAAGTAATTTTTAGGTATAAAAAAACCATTCGTTTCCGAATGGTTTTTTTTATGAAATAATGTTGCGAATTATTTTTTAGCTTTTAGGGCTTTAGCTTCAGCTGTCATTTCAAGAGCACTATAAACACCAATTAATGTTTTAGTAATATCTTCATTTTTAGGATCTAATTCATTAGCTTTTTTAAGGTAAGGAATTACACTTTTGAATACGTTTTCTCTTTGAGCTTTTAATACATCATAACGCTTCATATCTTTAGCAGAAGTGCCTAATTTGTTCATTTCATCAATGATTGGTTTCTCTGCTTCTAATTTTAGAGCCGCTAAATTAATGTAAGCATTAGTATAGTTTGGATTAATTTCGATTGTTTTTAGGTAATATTTTTCAGCATCAACTGGGTTTTTGGCGTTGTTGCTTATTACACCTAAATTAAAAATCAAATCAGCGTTGTTTGGATCTTTTTGCAAAGCCTCACCTACCAATTTTTTGTATGTATCATAATCTTTCGTTTCAAGATACAAATTAGCCTCCGAAAGAATCAATGAACTATCTTCAGGATTTGCTTTTCTGGCATCAGCAATTGCTTTTTTAGCATCTTCTGTACGTCCTTTTTGAAGCAAAATCAAAGCATAATTTTTGTAAATTTCACCTCTTTTAGAAGGAATATTTTCAGTTTCAGGTTTTTCGTGAGTACCTAATTTTACCGCTAAATCTCTTTGTTTAGCATCTGAAAAACCTTGAACTTCACCGTTAGTTTTACTAACAGCAGTAAAACTGGTTCCTTTTCCTGAATAATTTAACTTTTTTAATTCCTCATACATCGGTAACGCAAGATCATAATCCTGAGAGTTAACCGCTGTAGAAGCTGCATAATACAAATTGATCGTGTCTTTTTTGTCTAACAAGTAAGCGTCATACAATTTTTTTGCTCCATCAGCATGTTTATTTGCTTGAGAATCTGCAATGGCAGCATTGATTAATTTTCCTTTGATTTCTGTTACAGAACCTGCTGCTTGAGCAGAATATTTTGGTTTTCCAGATTGTTTTTCAATTTCAATTAATTTTTGGTAGCTTTCAGCAGCTTGAGACAAGTTTTTACCTTCCTCTACTTTTTTATTGGCTAAATCTAAGAAAGCGTTACCTTTTATAAAATAAAACTGAGCTTGTTCTACATCTTTAGCATTTACAATAATGTTTTCTGCATCTTTCAAAATTGCAATTGCCCCTTGAGCATCTCCGCTTTTTAGTGCTTTTTCAGCGCTTTTAATCTGATCTTTTTGAGCAAAAGTAGCTACTGATATCAATAATGCTGACGCAAGTATTACATATTTACTTTTCATAATATTCAATTTGTGTATTTAATTTTCTTTTTTTTTCTTACTCTAAATTTATTCTTCAGATTCTTCTTCAGTATCCTCTTCGTCTTCTACAACATTGTCATCATCGTCGTCATCGTCTTCTACTGCTCCGTCGTCTTCAAGAACTTCCAAATCTGGTTTAACTCTTTCAACAACTGATTCTATGACGTTACCATCTTCATCAACAATAACCTCAGCAACATCATCTTTCATTACTTTTGTTACGGCAGCAATAGAGTCTTTTCCTTTTAAATTAATCAATCGAACTCCCTGAGTAGCGCGTCCCATAACACGTAAATCCTCGATAGCCATTCTAATTGTTAATCCAGATTTATTGATAATCATCAAATCATCAGCATCGGTTACAGCATTTATCGAAATCAATTTTCCTGTTTTCTCTGTAATATTAAGTGTTTTAACACCTTTTCCTCCACGATTTGTTATTCTATAAACATCTTCACCATCGTCATCCACCAATTTGGTACGTTTACCGTATCCATTTTCAGTTACAACTAAAATTTGTGAGTCGTTAATATCATTTTTGTCTACAGTAACCATACCAATAACTTCATCGGTATCATCTTTTAAGGTAATTCCACGAACTCCGGAAGCTGTTCTTCCCATCGGACGCGTTTTAGTTTCCTCAAAACGAACTAGTTTACCAGACTTCACCGCTAAGATAATTTGGCTTTCTCCGTTAGTTAATTTTGCTTCAAGCAATTCGTCACCTTCTTTGATCGTAATAGCAGCAACACCGTTTACCCTTGGTTTAGAATATTTCTCTAAAGACGTTTTCTTCACCTGACCTTGTTTTGTTACCATTACAAGATTGTGACTGTTGATATAATCTTTGTCTTTTAGATCCTGAGTACAAATGAAAGCTTTTACTTTATCATCACTTTCAATGTTGACCAAATTCTGGATCGCTCTGCCTTTTGCAGTTTTGCTTCCTTCCGGGATTTCATAAACACGCATCCAGAAACATTTTCCTTTTTGCGTAAAGAACATCATGTACTGGTGATTTGTTGCCACAAACATATGCTCTAAGAAATCCTGATCTCTTGTTCCAGCGCTTTTTTGTCCAACTCCTCCTCTATTTTGTATTTTGTATTCTGTTAAGTTGGTACGTTTGATGTAACCTGCATGCGAAATTGTAATCACCACATTTTCATCAGCGATCAAATCTTCGATACTCACATCACCACCAGAATATTCTATTTGAGAACGACGGGCATCTCCGTATTTCTCACGAATTTCTGTAAGTTCCTCTTTAATTAATTCTGTTCTTAAATTTACATCTGCCAATAAAGCTTTTAAATGCTCGATTAACTTCATTAACTCTTCGTACTCAGCTCTTAGCTTATCTTGTTCCAGACCTGTTAACTGACGCAAACGCATTTCTACAATAGCACGAGCCTGAATATCTGATAATTTAAATCTTTCGATTAATTTATCACGAGCCTCCTCTGTATTTTTAGAACCACGTATAATTTTAATTACTTCATCAATATTATCAGAAGCGATAATTAATCCTTCTAAAATATGTGCTCTTTCTTCGGCTTTTCGCAATTCAAATTGAGTTCTACGAACAACAACATCATGACGGTGCTCAATAAAATAGTGAATCATATCTTTTAGATTCAGCATTTGTGGGCGACCTTTTACCAGCGCAATATTGTTTACACTAAAAGAAGATTGTAATGATGTGTATTTATATAAGGTATTCAATACTACGTTTGGCGTAGCATCACGCTTCAGAATATAAACGATACGCATACCATTTCTATCCGATTCGTCACGAATATTGGCAATACCTTCAATTTTTTTATCATTCACCAAATCAGCCGTACGTTTGATCATTTCGGCTTTGTTAACCTGATAAGGAATCTCGGTTACAATGATTGATTCTCTTCCGTCAACTTCTTCAAAACCAACTTTGGCACGCATTACGATACGACCTCTACCCGTTTTAAAAGCTTCACGAACGCCTTCGTAACCATATATAATTCCTCCTGTTGGAAAATCCGGAGCTTTAATATGTGTTATTAACTCATCTATTTCGATATCATTATTATCAAGATATGCAAGAGTTCCATTAATTACCTCCGTAAGATTGTGAGGAGGCATATTGGTCGCCATACCTACTGCAATACCTGTTGCTCCATTAATCAATAAAGTAGGAACGCGCGTTGGCATTACTTTAGGCTCGTATAATGTGTCGTCAAAGTTCAATTGAAAATCAACTGTTTCTTTTTCGATATCTGCCATGATTTCTTCCGAAATCTTTTTCATTCTGGCTTCAGTGTAACGCATTGCCGCAGGGCTATCTCCATCGACAGAACCAAAGTTCCCTTGTCCATCCACTAATAAATAACGCAAACTCCATTCTTGTGCCATACGCACCATCGCATCATAAACAGAAGTATCTCCGTGAGGGTGGTACTTACCCAGAACCTCTCCTACGATTCTCGCCGATTTTTTATGAGCTTTATTCGAAAAAACTCCTAAGTCATACATTCCGTAAAGAACTCTTCGATGAACTGGTTTCAAGCCATCTCTAACATCTGGAAGCGCTCTCGATACGATTACTGACATCGAATAATCGATGTAAGCTGATTTCATTTCATCCTCTATGTTAATAGGAATTAACTTTTCTCCTTCAGACATAAGTTGTTATATTAAATAATTATATTAGTTTCAAAGCGTGCCAAGATACGGTTTTTTGAAATTTTTATAACAATTTTCGCATACTTATTTCAATGATTTATTAACAACTTTATCTAGCGTTTTAGTTAATAAATTAAGCGTTTTTTAACTCTTTTATTCTTTATTTTTTTGTCTCTTAGCTGACAGGAGATTCCAAAGGGTACGATTTTTGTTTTTCAAATAGTAATTCACTAAATTTACAATACCAATTATATATTATGGATGATAATTTTTCACCAAGAGTAAAAGATGTTATTACCTACAGTAAAGAGGAAGCCTTGCGTTTGGGCCACGACTTTATTGGTACAGAACATCTAATGCTAGGCATTTTAAGGGATGGAAACGGAAAAGCCATCCATATCCTTAATAACTTAGCAGTCGATTTAGATCACTTACGCAGAAAAGTAGAAATACTAAGCCCCGCCAATCAAAGCGTTGAAATAAATGCCGAAAAGAAAAATCTTCATCTTACCCGTCAAGCGGAAAGGGCGCTGAAGACCACTTTCCTTGAAGCCAAGGTATTTCAAAGCTCCTCGATTAGCACCGCTCACCTGCTTTTGTGTATCTTACGAAACGAAAACGATCCAACAACCAAGCTATTGAATAAGCTAAAAATAGATTATGATATCGCTAAAGAACAATATTTAAACATGACTCCAAACGAAGAAGAATTCTTAGAAAACTTGCCACGAAACGAATCTTACAACGATGATTCAGGACAAGATGACAGTCTAAAAGAAAGTAGTTTTAATAATCCAGCCAATAAGTCAAACAAAAAATCTAAAACTCCAGTATTAGATAATTTTGGGAGAGATTTAACAGAAATGGCTGAGGAAGGAAAACTAGACCCTGTAGTAGGACGCGAAAAAGAAATTGAGCGTGTCTCACAAATTTTAAGCCGTAGAAAAAAGAACAATCCGCTTCTTATCGGAGAGCCCGGAGTGGGTAAATCTGCGATTGCCGAAGGATTGGCGTTACGCATCATTCAGAAAAAAGTATCTCGTATTCTTTTCAACAAACGCGTCGTAACTCTTGACTTGGCTAGTTTAGTAGCCGGAACAAAATACCGTGGACAGTTTGAAGAAAGAATGAAAGCCGTGATGAACGAGCTTGAAAAAAATGATGATATTATTCTTTTTATTGATGAAATTCACACCATTGTAGGCGCTGGCGGAGCAACCGGATCACTTGATGCTTCCAACATGTTCAAACCTGCGTTAGCAAGAGGAGAAATTCAGTGTATTGGTGCTACCACTTTGGACGAATACAGACAATATATCGAGAAAGACGGCGCTCTGGAAAGACGTTTTCAAAAAGTAATTGTAGAACCAACTTCTGTTGAAGAAACGATTGCTATCTTAAATAATGTTAAAGACAAATACGAAGATCATCACAATGTAATTTATACGCCAGAAGCGATTGAAGCCTGCGTAAAATTGACCAACCGCTATATGTCTGAGCGCTTTTTACCAGACAAAGCGATTGATGCTCTTGACGAAGCAGGCTCTCGTGTACACATCACCAATATTGATGTTCCTAAACAAATCTTAGATCTAGAACGTCAGTTGGAAGAAGTGCGTGAAATGAAGAATATGGTAGTCAAAAAACAAAAATATGAAGAGGCTGCAAAACTTCGTGACGATGAGAAACGCATCGAAAAAGACTTAGCTATTGCGCAAGAACAATGGGAAGAAGATTCAAAAAATAACAGAATTGAAGTTACAGAAGATAATGTAGCAGATGTAGTTTCTATGATGACTGGAATCCCTGTAAACAGAATTGCACAAACCGAAAGTAATAAATTAGCAAAATTACCAGAGTTAATTCAAAATAAAGTAATTGGCCAAAACGAAGCTGTTTTAAAAATTGCACGCTCTATTCAACGTAACAGAGCCGGACTTAAAGATCCAAACAAACCAATTGGATCCTTTATTTTCTTAGGTCAAACTGGAGTTGGAAAAACACAATTGGCAAAAGTTTTAGCAAAAGAATTATTTGATTCTGAAGATGCGTTAATTCGTATCGACATGAGCGAATACATGGAAAAATTTGCAATTTCCCGACTAGTTGGAGCGCCTCCGGGATACGTGGGCTACGAAGAAGGCGGACAATTGACTGAAAAAGTACGTAGAAAACCCTATTGTGTTGTATTGCTGGATGAGATCGAAAAAGCGCATCCTGACGTTTTTAACATGATGCTTCAGGTTTTAGATGACGGTTATTTGACAGACAGTTTGGGTCGAAAAATCGATTTTAAAAACACAATTATCATCATGACCTCAAATGTGGGGGCTCGCCAATTGAAAGATTTTGGTCAAGGTGTAGGTTTTGGAACCGCAGCAAAAGTGGCTCAAGCCGATGAGAATTCAAAAAGCATTATCGAAAATGCCTTGAAGAAAACCTTTGCTCCTGAATTCTTGAATAGAATTGATGATGTAATCGTATTTAACGCACTAGAAAAACACGATATTGATTTGATTATCGAAATTGAACTTAAAAAATTATATGCCAGAATCTCTGAACTTGGATATAATTTAAGTCTTACCGATAAAGCAAAAGCATTTATTGCAGAAAAAGGTTTTGACAGACAATTTGGAGCAAGACCTCTAAAAAGAGCCATTCAGAAATATGTTGAGGATTTGTTGGCAGAGGAAATCATTACTTCAAAAATACATTCAGGTGATGAAATCTTAATGGATCTCAAAGAAAACTCGCAAGAACTTTCTGTAGAGATTCACAAAGCAGAAGAACCGACAAATCAATAAAAAAATAATTTACAACAAAAATAATATGCCCGTTACGTTTTTATAACATAACGGGTTTATTCTTTGTTACAAATTTTATATTTATTAAAAGCAAATAGCTACTTTTGAATACTAATATCGATAATAATAACGTATGCTTCAGAACAAAGTCATTTTAGGTAGCGAAGAATGGTGCTCTTTTCCAGAATTAGGAATTCCTACTATCAAAGCCCGCGTTGATTCGGGTGCCAAAACATCGGCGATGCATGCCATAAACATTGCGCCTTTTATAAAAAATGAAGCCAATTGGGTCAAATTTGATATCAACCCAATTCAGAACAATATCAAAACCATCATTCATTGCGAAGCTCCATTGGTAGACAAAAGAATTGTAAAAAGTTCCAGTGGTTTTAGAGAACATCGCTATGTTATCCAAACCAATATATTAATTGGTGATACCAAATGGCCAATAGAAATGACTTTGACCAATCGTGACTCGATGGGTTTTCGCATGCTTTTAGGGCGCGAAGCTATGAGTGGTCGTGTTCTGGTTGATCCCGAAGAAAAATATTTACTGGGACAACCTACAACAGATACTTTAAAAGAATTATATAAAAATTCTGAAAAAGCAAGTTCAGGTTTACGAATTGGACTTCTGGCAAGCAATCCCGAGTTGTATAGCAATAAAAGAATAATGGAAGCGGGAGAAATGCGAGGCCATGAAATGCATTTTTTGAACATTAAAGAATGCTACATGAAACTGGATGCCAAAACTCCTGAAATTCATTACCGTGGCGGAAAAATCCTCAATCAGTTTGACGCTATTATTCCCAGAATACGACCAAGCATGACTTTTTATGGTTGTGCCTTAACACGTCAGTTTGAAGCACTAAAAGTATATTGTCTCAATTCGGCTTCAGCAATAACACAATCAAGAGATAAATTGTACTCATTGCAATTGCTATTAAATAGCGGAATCGATATTCCGACTACTGGTTTTGCAAACTCACCTTTGGATACCGATAATTTGATCAAAATGGTGGGAGGATCACCTTTGATTGTAAAATTATTAGAAGGAACCCAAGGAAAAGGAGTCGTTTTGGCCGAAACCAAAAAAGCAGCAGAAAGTGTAATTAACGCTTTTAAAAGCTTAAATGCCAATATATTAGTTCAAGAATTCATCAAGGAAGCAAACGGAAAAGACATTCGTTGTTTTGTAATTGACGGAAAAGTTGTTGCGGCAATTCAGCGTGAAGCAATGCCGGGGGAATTTAGAGCCAATATTCATCTTGGAGGAACGGCATCTGTTATAAAAGTTACTGCCGAAGAAAAAAGAATTGCCATAAAAGCCACCAAAGCAATGGACTTAAAAGTAGCTGGTGTTGATATTATTCGTTCTTCCAAAGGACCTTTATTATTAGAAGTAAATTCATCTCCAGGTCTTGAAGGAATTGAAGGCGCTACAAATAAAGATATTGCCGGAGAAATGATACGCGCTATCGAAAAGAATTTTAAGTTATAAAAACACCGTTTAAAAATGACACTAAGTCCATATCTGGATATTATTTTTAGGAGTGTGGCCGTCTACTTTTTTATGACAATTGCCCTTCGTCTTTTTGGAAAAAAAGAGCTTTCGCAACTCAATACAGGCGATATCATTCTGATTTTACTCATTAGTAATTCGGTTCAGAATGCAATGGTTGGTCCAGATACTAGCCTTTTGGGAGGATTGATAGCAGCGTTGGCTTTATTTATAATTAATTACGGAATCAAGAAGTTAGAACACAAATATCCAAAGCTCAACACCCTCTTATTGGACAAACCTGAGATTTTGATTCATGACGGAAAATTAGATTTTAAAACTCTTAGTAAATTAGATATTACTAACGAAGAATTGAAAGAAGCAATGCGAGAGCATGGTGTTGAGTATTTTTATGAAGTAAAACTTGCCATGCTTGAAATAGATGGAACAATAAGTATTATTTCTAAAAATAGTAATCTAATACAAACGCATTACAAACGAAAACACAACGACAAAAGCTCCGGAAGTCAAATTTCCTAATATTGTAAGAGCAAAACTTCAAATATTATAGGAAGATTTAATTAAACTTCTGTTTTTGAACAAAAAGCAATTTATAAAAAGAACGATTTCAAATAGCATTTAAACTATAAACAATAACAAAAATTTAGGTAGTAAAATTATTTATGTTCTAATAATTTTAAATACTTTTGTTCCACAAATCAATTAACTAATTAATTTCATAATGAAAAAAATATTTTTATTACTTACCGCTTCAGTAGCGATTATTTCATGCAGTAAAGTTAAAGACGGAGAATACCTAATTACTGGAACGGCAAAAGGAATTGAAAACGGAAAAACGATCATTTTACAAGGTCAGGATCCAAAAACTCAAATGACAGTTGCACTTGACACTGTAAAAGTTGAAAATGGAAAATTTGAAATCAAAGGAAAAGTAACTGAACCAGCTTTTCATACTTTAATTATACAAGATGTTCAAGGATTAGTTCCTTTTATCTTAGAAACAGGAGAAATCAACATTGCTGTTGACAAAGACAGCATTCAAAAAACAAAAATTTCTGGTACTTACAATAATGATGAATATGTAAAATTTGATGCAGAGCTTAAAGTTGCAACAAAAAAACTGATCGATTTTCAGAAAAAAAATACGCAAACGATGCAAGCTGCTCAACAAAAGCAAGATACTGCTGTTATCAATGGTTTGATGAAAGAATTCATGACAATTCAGACAGAAGTTCAGGAAGAGACTAAAAAGAAATATGTTGGTTACGCAGAAGGTCACCCAAAATCTTTTATTTCGGCTTTGATTCTTCAAGGTATGGCTGGAGACCCAACTGCAGATGTAAAAAAAATCGAAACTCTTTATAATGCCTTAGATGAATCTGTAAAAAATACTACTCCAGGGAAAAAAGTAAAAGAAACTTTAGGCAGAATGAAAATGCCATCAGTAGGTGCAACTGCAGCTCCTTCTGTAGATAGCGGTAAATGAAGAGCAGATTTTTCGGCTCCAAATCCTGAAGGGAAAGTAATTTCGCTAAAAGAAAGTTTAGGCAAAGTAACAATTGTTGATTTTTGGGCTTCCTGGTGTGGTCCATGTAGACAAGAAAATCCTAATGTTGTAGCTATTTATAACGAATTACATTCAAAAGGACTAAATATCATAGGAGTGTCATTAGATAAAGAAGCCAGTGCTTGGAAACAAGCAATTGCAAAGGATAAATTGACTTGGCCTCAAGTTTCTAACTTAAAATATTGGGATGAACCAATTGCCAAACAGTATAAAGTAGAATCAATTCCTGCCACTTTTATTCTAGATGCGTCAGGAAAAATTGTAGCAAAAGATTTAAGAGGCCCAGAATTAAGAGCAAAAATTTTAGAACTTTTGGCTAAATAAGACTAAGATTCTTCATAAAACAAAAAAATCTCCCTAGTGGAGATTTTTTATTTTATTCAATACCAATCAATTAAAAAATAAGTTGAAATTAAGTGCGATTTTAGTTTGCAAACATCAAAAACGTTTATATATTTGCAACCGCTTAGCACAACAAAGCGCATTAATACAAGCTTCGGGGAGATACTCAAGCGGCCAACGAGGGCAGACTGTAAATCTGCTGTGTGAACTTCGCAGGTTCGAATCCTGCTCTCCCCACGGAAAGGCCGAAAAGCCGAAAAACTGTAAGTTTTCAATCTTTTCAAAAAGCCTTAAAAAATGTCTTAAAGCCAGTAAATCCGATGATTTACTGGCTTTTTTGCTTTATGTCCTGTTTTCAATATTTATAAATGCTCACAAAATAAAAGGTGCAGAATCGGTGCACTTTCCGGCCCACAGAAAAGTGGAGTTGCTACATTTACTGGGACATAAATTTTAAGACTGTTTAAATAAAAATAAATATCTTAGAATTATGAAAAAACGAGTTTACAGTGCTGAGTTTAAATCATCAGCAGTACGATTAAGTTACG
>NZ_JAGFBV010000038.1 GCF_017948595.1 Flavobacterium geliluteum
GCACTATAGCCTCTTGAAATTCTTAGAATTCATTTATCGAAAAACCCATAAGGGATGGATGTAGAGCGGTTCCGTTCAACAGGAGTTTCATTGTTGGCTTTTCAAGCCCAACGAAACTCTAGCTATTGGTGGCAGTTTTTTTTAATTAATGTATTCCCATTCTTGTGGTTCTACTGGCCTTAATTCTTTTGGCTCTAATTCTTTTAAGTAATTATAAATTTCAAGATTTAAAAATATAATAGTAAATGGATAATTATTTATAAAATATATTCTTTCTTTTGATTTTATTTTTGTCAATTCATTGTTAAGAATATTTACGAATTGATAGATTATATAATAGTCATATTTTTCATGTTCATAGTTTTGACATAAATTATAGTTTCTTTTATTTACTTCTAAATCTATTTTGAATTCATTTTCATCTTTATCAACATATTTTAATTTTGATATCAACACATTCAAACCTAATTTAGCTATGAATTTAAAGAAATCATTCAATTCAGCGTTTTCATTAATTTCCATTCCGTATTTATTTTGAATTCCAATTTTATCTAATATAAATTTTTCAACCACAAAATCTATTAGATAAATTCTGTTGTCAAATTTAAAAGTAAATGGATTTATTAGAAGTTGTATATTTTCTTCTACTAATGGCTTAAAAAAAGAATTAATTATAACTTTTGTAAACCCTTCTATTTCTCTTTTGTCATTATATTCAAAGTAATTAATCCTTTCTAAATTCTCTAAATATGTTTTTTTATCGGTTTGTTTCAATTTCATTTGTAATTAATTTTGTAATCTCCGACTCTGCGTATAAATTGCCACCAACTTATATATACTAGCTACAAAGCTACGCACATCAACCCTTATATGGGTGTATACACGTAGTTTTGTAGCGCTTTTTTGTGTTTCTTTTTTAACAACAAAGCAGCACAAGTGCTTGATTCATTCTAAAACAAATATAACAATTCCAGCATCATCATCTCTGAGGGAAACCGTAATGGGTGATTATTTATTTTAAGCAAGTATACCACTAAATAAAGATAGGGGAGCAGGGATTTATACCTGTTTTGGTGGAGCGTTGGGGTTTTGTTATGCAATAATGATCGAATTTACCCCAAATTTGACGTCTGGGACGTCAAATTTGACATCAGCAACGCCAAATTTGGCATCAGGAACGTCAAATTTGACATCAGGAACGTCAAATTTGACATCAGGAACGCCAAATTTGACGTCAGGAACGTCAAATCTGACGTTAGGAACGCCAAATTTGACATCAGGGACGCCAAATTTGACGTTATTTTTCAAATCGCCAAATTCAATTAACTACAAATCTGAGTTCGACTCTTAACATACTGAAAATTAGTTAATTTTAAACTTTGCAAAATTCCTGCAAGTTTTTTTTTTGACCTTTTAGGTATTACTTGTACTAAAAACGATACCTACAAGGTTTTTGAAACCTTGCAGGATTAATAAATTCCTAATATGTAGCGCTTTATTAATCGAGTTCAGGTTACAACACAAAAAAACCTCTTTGTATTGCTACAAAAAGGTTTTTTGCTATTGAATAGTGCTTTTAGATTTCTGTTTCCGGGTTATTTACAGCGTTTGTTGTTCCTGTACGATTAAAAAACTGCCCAATATCTGCTACTTTATTTTCGAAGCCTGCAACTTTGGTACTTGCCTTGTATTGGCTGAATCCGTAGTCTGTTAGTGCTGCCTGATAATTATCATAATCATGAAGAATTTTATTGTTGTTCAGGCTGTCTATGATGTTTTGCAAACGGGTCATGAGTTTCTGTATAAAATCGCGAGAATCATAATCGGCCTGAAATTCTGCCCAGTCCACATCTGGTGTACTCAAAGCCGGCGTGCTAGTGCGATAATCCATCACTTTGTTTACGATTAGTTTGTTTTGCTCGTTGATGCTTCCGTACTTTTTGCGTTCGTCCGGATTAAGATTTTTGAACTTCGGGCTAAGAATGTTTTCAAGAGAAACTACTGCTGCCAGTATGGATGTTTTCTCAGTAGCCAGATAATGGTTGTTGTTTAAATTTTCGAAAGGCATACTATTTGGTTTTAAATTAAAGAAAAATTTCTATACCAAATATACAAATTACTTTATTTAAAGTAAGAATAAGCTTTCTTTTTATTTGCTATTATATTTATTTTCAACCATATAGTACAAATAAATTAAAGTCGTTTAAGAACAATTTTTTGATTTTGACTGGCGATCACTTTCTGAAAAATTTCTTTTAATCCTTCGTACTGATCCACTGCAAAAACACTATTGTTGATTTCTTTTATACAAATAATCTGGATTTTGTTGTCTTGCGCAGCAATGTTAAACGTATAGGTGATACCATTATTTTCTGCCACCATCTGGATTGGTTTGGGCAATGTTTCTATCGCATAGCCTTCTGGGATCTCCATATTTATGTTGTATTTTTCTAAAGTTGGAAAACTCAAAGAAACCGGCATTTGTCTTTTTTCCTGATGGAAAGGATTTTTGGTTGTTGTAAAAAACAGCATCGGAGAAACAAATATTTTGTCTCCGATAATTTCAGTTTGATGGTCTGCTATAAAATCGAAAGTCTCTAATAGCGGTTTATCAAGATTTGTTTTTATGTTTTCGACACTATATTTCGAAATTTTTACATCGCCTAATTGTTGTTCGAGTTTCTCAAGATAGTTTTCTGTATTTCTGCCGGCATTTGCTACTCTAAAACGATACGCTTCATAGTCACTTTTATGTGTTCTAACTTTTCCTTCCAACTGACCCGAAGGGGTAATTTTGACCATGATGTTTAAAAATTCTTTGGACTGCCCCGTTGGAACCAAATTTATTTCCTGCGAAGATCCGTCACTTTTTATAAGTCTTCCGTTCCAGTTAAGAACATTGAGAGGCAAAATATCGGGAGTTGTAAATTTGTGCGTAGCGTCTAGCAAAATTTGTTTACCCTCTATTTCTGCGGCAGCAATTACATAATTAAAACCTGTTCGGGTGGGGTAAACTGGCGTGCCATTTTCTACTGTACTTACTAGAACCGGGTTTACCTCTATCCCGGCCAGCTTGAGCATACTAATTAAAATAAAATTGATTTCAGCTACATTTCCTATCTGACTTTTATAGGCTTCTAAAACTCCTTTGTCTGTGTAATAATCATTTTTCTCGTCCCAATTCATTTTATTCTGGACGAATTTAAAAATGATATTCAACCTTTCTTTTTTATCCTCGACACCTTCCAGCAAACGTTTTACATCCTCTACTAAAAACGAACTTTGACCGAGTTGTTTTCCAAAACTATCATCTTTAAAAATCATTTTGGCCACTCCTTCCCATGTCATGGTGTAATCTTTTACGGGTTGGTCTGGCATGCGAACTCTCTCCAATTCGAGCTGAAGAGATCCTTTGTAATTATCGACATTATCAACATAGGGCTCGTTTTGCAAGGCCGGAATATCTTTGGCCGAATAAAAGGAACTGATTTGTCTGTACGAAAACCTACTGGTCTGATTATGCTCATTCTCATACGTCTGAGAACCATTTTCCATTTTATGATCTACTTCAATTACCTGTTTGCCAATAAGAATCGATTTGTAAATATAAAACTCTGGAATTTCGGTTTTATATTCAAAATAATTTACAGGAATATCGTATTGAAAATCATAATCGGGAAACTTGACTATATTCTCGGATTTCAAAACATATTTAAATTCGATAATAGCACCCACTTTTACGTTGGGCAGCGTGATGGTTTTTTCGTTCCAGTATTTATTTACACTGTTCTTAAAGCTCCCCTGACTGTCCAACTTGGTTTTTACCACTTTACCATTTTCGAGATTGTATGTTGCGGCATCAGAAAATTCCAGCCGATCTTTGTTGATACTTTCATATCCAACATAAAATCGTACTTTTTGATCTGCCCAGCTAAGTCCTTCTTTTTTATAAATTTTGATCTTAAACTCATAAGCATGATTTACTGTAAAACCACTTTTGATATTATACGAAAAAAAAGTTCTTGCTTTTTTGAATAAGATTGTCGCAGGAGCAGCTGTATCCTTAGGATTTGCTTTTTCCTGCAATTCGGCTGTAGTTACTTTTCCGAGTTCATAATTTTGTGCTTTTGCCTGTGTACTTAGAAATAAAAAAACAACTACAGCAATCTTAATTTTCATATTATATTCTTTTTAAAACGATCTTTTCAGTTTCTTTTGCCACCATTCCTTTGTAATATTCTTTAAGCATATCATATTTTTCTGTAGTAACAATGGCTTCGTTTATTTGATGTACTACATTGAGCTGTAGTACATTTTGATTTTGAGCAATAACAAATTTAAAACTCCCCAAATTATCTTCCATGTTCATGACAACAGGAGCAGGCAATGTTTCTACTGTAAATCCTTCTGGAATCTGAATGGTAATGCTGTATTTGTCTAAAAAAGGAAAACCAAAATCTACAGGATATTCTCTAATCTCTTGCTTGAATGGATTTTCGTGATTGCTAAAAAACAACATCGGATCAACGTATATTTTGCCTCCAATGACTTCACATAAATTATTTCCTGTAAAAGAATACGTCTCGATGGTTGGCAATAAAATTTCTTTCTGATTGGTTCTCACGTAATCACTGATTTCTATTTTATTGTTTTCGTTTTCCAATTTTTCCAAGTACTCTTCTTCTTTCAAACCATCAATATTATTTCTGATAATCATTGCGTTATGATCAAAACATTGTCTTCTGGCTTTACCCGACACTTTGCCTTCAGGATCTATCGCATAAGAAAGAAAAACAATATCGTTTGACACTTTTTTAGGCATCAAATCTACATCTTCAGAGGTTCCGTCTTTTCTAATTAATCTCCCCTGCCAGTTTAAAACTCTTAAAGGCAAAACGTTGGGAACAGAATACTTATCAGAAGCGTCTAACAGTACATATCCTGTTGGAGTTTCTACGGCTGCAATGACATAATTAAAAGCCGTTCTGTTCGGGAACAATGCAATTCCGTTTGAGCGTGTACTCGTAAGTACAGGATTTGCTGTCAATCCCGCGTAACGCAACATGGCAGTAAGCATCAAATTGATGTCTGCGATGTTTCCAGTTTTCTCTTTGTATGCCTTTCTAACTCCGCTATCGCAATCGTAGCCAAAATAACCATTCCATTTTACGCTGGATTTCACATAATTTAAGAGTGCTATTATTTTTTCATCCGGTGTATTCAAACCGTTTAAAACCGTTTTGATATCGTCTTCAAAATAACCGGTTTTGTTGAGTTCTGGTCCAAAAGTATCGTAATCATAAATTGTTTTCACCACCGAATTCCAATCGGCAGAATACATTTCTATAGGTCGGTTAGGAGCTTTCACCATAGACAATTCGTGAGAGATACTGGAAAGATAATTATCGATGTTGTTGACAAAAGATTCTTCTTTCATGGCCGGAAAATGCTCGCTGCTGTAGGTAGTTTCGGTTTCGATATAATCAAGTTTATCTGTTGAATACTCTGTTTTAACCGTTCCTGCTCGTAAACCAACAGTAGAAACTCTTTCTTTGTTTGTTAAGACTATTGATCTATTATTTTTCTGCGTGGCTACTTTAGGAAAAACATAGCCTTTTTGCCTTGCATTAAAAACATAATACTCTGGAATATAGGTTTTAAACTCAGAGTAATTGACAGGAATACTGGTTTGAAAATCCCAGTCATGCATCATTCCGATATTTGAAGTCCGCACCGTATATTTGAATTCTAACACAGAGCCTTCCTTAACATTTGGCATTGTTATTTTTTTCCTTGACCTGTATTTGTTTACATTCTCATCAAAAATTCCGTCGCTTTTGAGTTTTGTTTTCTCTACTTTTCCATTCACCAAATTGAAAGTTACAGCATCCGAATAATCAACTTTTTCTCTGCTCGATGGACTTCCTATATAGAACACGACACTCTGATTTGCCCAATTGTATCCTTCTTTTTTATAAATTTTAATACGTGTTTCTACTTCTGTTACCAGAACAAAACCATCATTCTGATTGAACTCAATCTTAGACGACCCTTTTTTATACAAAATGGCAGCAACAGCAGCCGTGTCTTTTGGGTGTACCCTCTGCTCCAATTCGGCAATAGATACTTTCCCTAATTTAAATTCCTGAGCCGTTGCTTTAGACAAGACAAACAAAAGACTTACGAGACTAAAAAATGTACTGAATTTCATGGTAATTAGTTCTTGGTTAATATAATTTTGGCATTATCATTTCTTGAAACCTGTTCCATAAAAAGACGGTATTCGTCATATTCTTTATTCGAATATTTTCCTTTATTGACCGATATGGAGCGTTTGTAAATGAGTTTATTATTCTCTTTTTTGATGATTTCGGTTTTATATTCTCCAAATTTCCCTTTAAGTTCAAAATTTGAAGGCAAAAATTCGATTGCAAAACCAGTGGGCAAACTAACCTCTATTTCATCGGTATCGATGTATCCTCTCTGAAATTGAAAAGGATTTTTACGATTTCTAATGCGTTTTACATTCGTTGAATTTTGATTGAAAACATCTACCGCAAAAATTAATTTGTTTGCAGAAATGGTAGCGTAATTAGCCGCGCTAATTTGTATATCCTCGGTAAAGCGAACGTTTTCTTTATCGTTATTGAATGTAATTTTGCCCAATTTCAAATTATTGATATAATCCCAATATTCTTTATAATGTGCTTCCTTTTCTGTAGGCTGTAATGTTTCTACTCTGGATTTAGAGCTGTATTGCGAACCTTCGGAAACGATACTGACAGCACCCGTCAAAGTCCCATTTTGGTCGATGGCATACGATCCTTTATCGGTTTGTTTGTTGCCCTTGTCATCATAAATTTTGGTGTGTACAATTTCTCCTCCTTCAGGTTTAATGACCAAAACATCTCTGTCGTCTGTAAAGGTTCCTTGATAGCCAAAAGGATCATCCTGACTTGTACATTCGAGCCAAGTGTAATGATCTCCTGTTGGAATAGACAAAATCATGTGATTCCCCTGCATCGAGACAAACTCAGACTCGATATTTGTTTTATAAGCGTCTCCATACAAAACGGTATTGTACGAGGGTACATCAACAGCTTGCAAAAGTGCTTTTGTATAATTGGTTAATGCTTTGCAATCGCCATATCCCAGACGATCTACATCAGTGGCAAGCATGGGTTTCCAACCCCCGATACCTACTTGAATACTAACATATCTTGATTTTTTCTGAACGAAATCGTAAACAATTTTCGCTTTTTTTATTGGATCCTTTTCCTCACCAACAAGAGCTTTTATTTTAGTTTTTGTCTCTTCCGGCAAGTCTGTTGTCCCCGACAAAATTTTCTCTGAGTACCATTTCCCAAAATCTACCCAATTCGTAGCTGTTCCATCAACACCTTCTAAATGAAAATATTCTAAACCCATCATTACTTTTGGAAATAACTCTCTGTAAGAAGGGCTATAATCTTCTTGTTTTTGAGCCAAAATATTTGATGCAACATAAGAGAGCTGGGTATCTGTATCTAACGTTTTTTTGATATCAAAGTTTGAAAACTGAAATTCTTTCTTTTTAAAACCCAAATCCTTCAAAAAAACAACATTTAAAGATGCTTTTTCTACACTGGTATTAAAACCTTGTAGAGGCATCCATTTTGGAATAAAGGCTGTAGAAGAGGTTTGAACTTCACTAATAAATTCGACCGTAAAAGGGTAAGAAATAGGAGTGTAATCTAAATAGAGGTATCTGCTATCTGAAAAAAGTGTCCCGCCGCCAACAACACTTTGATCTTTAAAATCTTTTCGTCTGACTTTTTTAATCTCTTTACCAAAAGCATCATAGATGATGGCTTCGATATTTTTTACAGAAGTTGATTTATCATAAAACTCAAAAGATTCTGTGGCATCAAAACCTTTTTCATTCAAAACCGTTACAATACGATGATTTTTAGTATTCATACTGCGTTGTGACAAAATCGTAATATCGGTTTGATTGAAACGCACCACGGCATTCGCATTTTCTTTAAGACTATCGGAGATAGAAAGTATCGAATAGTCCTTCTTTTGAGCCAATAAAAGAGAAGAAAAAAAGAAGAAAAACAGTGCGCAAACGTGAGATTTCATTAGTAAGGAATTTCGTCAAATATATATTATTTTTAGAAATTATTAACAAATTGGGTATTATTTTTATACCCTGTTTTTGCTATCCATCAAAATCGTTACAGGGCCATCATTTAACAGACTCACTTTCATATCGGCACCAAAAATCCCGGTTTGTATTTTTTTATGAAAGTCTTTTTCTAAAGATTTTACGAAATTCTCATACATCGGAATCGCAAATTCTGGTTTTGAAGCATTTAGGTAAGATGGACGATTTCCTTTTTTTGTTGAAGCCTGTAGCGTAAATTGGCTCACGACAATAATTTCGCCGTCAATATCCTCAACGGAGCAGTTCATGACACCATTTTCATCACCAAAAATGCGCATTTTAATAATTTTTCCAACCAGCCAATCAATGTCTTCCTGAGTATCTAAATCTTCAATACCTACTAAAACCAATAATCCGTTTTGAATGTCAGCGATTTTATTACCTTCCACCGTTACTGAGGCTTGAGAGACTCTTTGGAGAACAACTTTCATATATTTAGTCTTAAAGTTTGAAAGTCATAAAGTCAAAAGTTTTCTCTACGTATATTATGACTTTTCGACTTTGGATTGTTTTATTTTTGATTTCTGGTTTCATCACTAATCTTTCGGTCTTCATCGTACGAATCGGTACGATAATTTTCTTCATCACCTTCCAGAATTTTCAAATAACTATTATAACGTGACCAGGCGATCTCGTCTTTTTCTAATGCTGCTTTGATGGCACAATGTGGTTCTTCTTTATGCAGACAATTATTGAATTTGCATTGTTCTTTCAATCTAAAAAATTCAGGAAAATAACCGCTGATTTCTTCTTTTTCCATATCTACAATTCCGAAACCCTTGATTCCCGGAGTATCGATAATTTTAGCATCAAAAGACAGATCATACATTTCGGCAAAAGTTGTGGTGTGCTGTCCCTGTTTGCTTGCCTCAGAAATGGTTTTGGTTTTAAGATGCAAAGATGGCTCCATGGCGTTGACCAAAGTCGATTTCCCAACACCAGAATGTCCCGAAAACATACTTACTTTACCAATCATCATAGCTTTAAGTTCCTCAACACCTTTCATCTCTGTTGAAGAAACACGCAAACATTTGTACCCAATTTGCTCATAGACATACTGCATGTACAATTGATCGTCTAATGTAGTTTCGTCAAAAGTATCTATTTTATTAAAAACCAAAATGGTCTCGATATTATACGCCTCGGCAGTTACTAGAAAACGGTCAATAAAATTGAACGTTGTGGGCGGATTATTAATTGTTATCAATAAAAAAACGCGATCAATATTTGAGGCAATAATATGCATCTGATGCGATAAATTTACCGATTTTCTAACAATATAATTTTTTCTTTCGTGGATATTATGAATCGTTCCCGTTAGAGCGTCCGAAGTTTCTTCGAGTTCATAATCAACAATATCGCCTACAGCAATAGGATTGGTACTTTTGATACCTTTCATCCTAAACTTTCCTTTCATACGGCATTCGATAAAATCGCCCTTTTCAGATTTTACGGTGTACCAACTTCCTGTAGATTTATATACGAGTCCTGTCATTTTTAAATTTTAGATATTCTGATTTTAGATTTTAAATTCAAAAACTAAATCTCTGCAAAGATAAATTAATAATTTTTACCATAATACGTTATATAAGGGAATATAAATAAGCCTGAATTTGAGAATCCGATACGATAGTTTGTAAAATAAGTAAATCTCCAAGTTTCTTTCGAAACATGGAGATTTAAAGCTTTTATCATACAATTGATATAAGGAAATTTAATGTCTTAATTACTCAAAACTAAACAAAACTTATATCACCTATGTGGTTTTTAAAAAAATTATGCATTAAATACTTTTTCCTGGTGACCAATACTTTCCTGGTGAATTGCTTTGAACATTCTCAAAACAAATTCTTCAGTAAGACCTTTTTTCTCACCTTCCAAAATCATTTTTCCAAGGATTTCATTCCAACGATTGTTTTGAAGAATTGCTACGTTGGCATCTTTTTTCACCTGACCAATTTCGTCAGCTACTTTCATACGTTTTCCCAACAACTCTAATAAGTTAGCATCCAAAACATCAATGTTAGCTCTTAGCTTGGTCATTTTGTTGCTGTACTCATCTGTAGTATCATCTGTTTTTCTGATGGTTAAATCTTTAATGATTTTTTTCAGAGCATCCGGAGTAACCTGTTGAGCAGCATCAGACCAGGCATTGTCCGGATCGTAGTGCGTTTCGATAATCATACCATCATAATTCAAATCTAAAGCCTCTTGCGTTACTTCAAAAATCATTTTACGATCTCCTGTAATGTGAGATGGATCGATGATTAAAGGTAAATCAGGAAATTTATTTTGCAGTTCGATAGCAATCTGCCATTCAGGAATATTTCTGTATTTTGTTTTTTCGTAAGTAGAGAAACCTCTGTGAATAACTCCTAATTTCTCGATTCCGGCCATGTGTAAACGCTCAACACCACCTAACCATAAAGCCAAATCCGGGTTTACAGGGTTTTTTACCAAAACGATTTTATCCGTTCCTTTTAATGTATCTGCAATTTCCTGAACCGCAAATGGGTTTGCAGTTGTACGGGCACCCACCCATAAAACGTCAATATCATGTTCTAAAGCCAGTTTACAGTGTGCAGCAGTTGCAACTTCAGTACCCATTAGTAAACCAGTTTCTTTTTTAGCTTTTTGCAACCATTTCAAACCAATTTCTCCAACACCTTCAAATCCTCCCGGACGCGTTCTTGGTTTCCAGATTCCTGCTCTAAACACACTCACTTTCGAATCTTTCAATTCGTGAGCAATTTTCAATACTTGATCTTCTGTTTCTGCACTACATGGTCCAGCTATCACAAGTGGGTGATTCAAATTGAAATCTTCCAACCACTTTCTCATTTCTTTTTTATTTTCCATATTTTCTATTTATTTTTTAAATTTTATTTTATTATTCTTTTTTTAATCTGACTACTTTTTCATTCCGTTTAAAATCTCTTTTATCTTATTGACACTTTCCATTTCACTGTAAATAGCATCATAATCTTCGTTTTCTAGGAGTTCTTTAAACTTTGACAAATTGGCAATATATTCTTCCAATGTTTTAACCACTTGTTTTTTATTCTGCTTAAAAATTGGTGTCCACATCGCTGGTGAACTTTTAGCCAAACGCACCGTACTTTCAAAACCAGAACCGGCCATGTCAAAAATATCCTGCTCGTCTTTCTCTTTATTAATAACCGTCTTCCCGAGCATAAAAGAACTTATGTGTGACAGATGCGACACATAAGCAATATGTTTATCATGTGATTTCGCATCCATATATCGTATTCTCATACCCATCGCATTAAAAAGCCACAATGCTTTTTCCTGCAGTTTGAATGCCGTTTTTTCTACTTCACATATAATATTTGTTTTCCCTTGAAACAATCCTGTTATCGCTGCCGAAGGGCCCGAAAATTCTGTACCTGCAATAGGATGCGTAGCAATAAAATTTCTACGTTTTGGATGGTTGACTACTGCTTCACAAATAGGAGTTTTAGTAGAACCAACATCAAAAACAATTGCTGTATCAGGTATTATATCTAATATTTTAGGCAAAAGAACAATAGCAACATCCACAGGAACCGAAACTATCACAAAATCAGCTTTGGCTAAATCTTCAAAGACAGCTCCTTCATCAACTACACCAAGAGCAATTGCTTGTTTGATATGATCTTCGTTGCTATCTATTCCAAAAATTTTGGTTTGAGGATATAATGCTTTTGAGTCTAAAGCTATTGACCCTCCAATTAATCCAATTCCTATTACGTATATATTCATATTTATTTTTATTTTTCTTCATTGCGAGGAACGAAGCAACCCTACTAACAATTGATTCAGCGGCCGAGATTGCTTCGTTCCTCGCAATGACATCTAAAATCGATCTATCGCTTCTTGTACTTTTTCTTCTTTTACACACAATGAGAATCTAATATATCCTTCACCATTACTTCCAAAAATGGTTCCCGGTGTGATAAAAATATGTTTCTCGTATAATATTTCGTCAATGAATTTTTCCGAAGATTCGATTCCATCTGGCAATTTCGCCCACACAAAAAGTCCAACTCCTTCTTTATATACTTTGCAGCCTAATTTTTCTGCCAATTTTTCTGTTAACTCTCTGCGGCGTCTGTAAATTTTATTTTGGTCTTCAAACCAAGATTTATCACAATTTAAAGCGGCAACTGCCCCTTTCTGAATTCCGTAAAACATGCCACTGTCCATGTTGCTTTTTACTTTCAGGACTGCATCGATAATTTCGGGATTTCCTAAAACCATTCCAACTCTCCAGCCTGCCATATTAAAAGTTTTACTTAGTGAATTCAATTCTAAAGCCACTTCTTTTGCCCCTTCAATCTGTAACAAACTCATCGGATTATCATTCAAAACAAAACTATACGGATTATCATTGACCAACAAAATATTGTGTTTTTTAGCAAAAGCAATCAATTTTTCAAACAACGCCAGACTTCCTCTCGCTCCTGTTGGCATGTGCGGATAACCTAACCACATGATTTTTACTTTCGTCAGCTCTAATTTCTCTAAAGCTTCAAAATCTGGTTCCCATTTATTTTCTTCTTTCAAATCATAATAAACCGGGACAGCCCCAACCAAATTGGTTACCGAAGTATACGTTGGATAGCCTGGATTCGGAATCAAAACATGATCACCTTCATTTAAAAAAGCTAGCGAAATGTGCATAATTCCTTCTTTCGAACCCATCAAAGGCAAAATTTCATTATTCGGATTTAATGCAACACCAAACTGATTCTGATAAAAATCGGCCATTCCTTTTCTCAATTCTGGCAATCCTTGATAACTCTGATAACCGTGCCCATTTTCATCCAAAATTGCTGCAGCTACTGCTTCAATTACTGCTTTTGACGGACTCAAATCAGGGCTTCCAATTCCCATGTTGATGATCGGTTTTCCTTCAGATTGTAGTTGACGGACTTCTCTCAATTTGGATGAGAAGTAGTATTCTTCAACTGTATCTAATCTTTTTGCTGTTGTAATCATTATTTTTTGCTTTAGGCTTTAAGCTGTATGCTTTCTTTTAAACTTTTAAACTAAGGACTAATTACTAGGTACTAATCACTAATTACTCAATCAAGGTTTCGTATTTTTATATTCTCCTAAAACCTTCAAATATTCCGCCATTATATTGAGTAACGATTTGGCTTTTGCGAAATCTTCGTATTTTTCAAATGTGACATCTACGAAAAAAGAATATTTCCAAGGTGTTTCAATTTTTGGAAGCGACTGAATTTTAGTTAAATTCAATTTGCAATCACTCATCACATTCAAAACGGCGGCCAAACTGCCTCTTTTGTGATCCAATTCAAATTTGATAGAAGCTCTGTTGATTTCGCTCTCTGGCAAAAAAGAATTTTGTTTTTTGATGATTACAAAACGTGTCATATTATTTTTGATCGTTTGAATTTCCGGCGCCAGAATTTCCAAATCATACATTTCCGAAGCCGTTTTACTCGCAATAGCAGCAATTCCTGTCATCTGTTTTTCCTGAATTCTTCTGGCAGTTTCGGCAGTATCTTTATCCTCAACCAATTTAATATTCGGATATTGTTTTAAGAAATCCATACATTGTAATATTGCCATTGGATGTGAATGAACTTCCTTGATATCCTCTATTTTCTGACCTTTCAAAGCCATTAAATTTTGATGAATACTCAAATAATGCTCTCCGATTATGTGCAAATTATGCTTATCAATCAAGGCATAATTTGGAATAATAGGCCCTGCGATCGAATTTTCAATTGCCATTACCGCCTGATCCGATTTTCCAGAGAGGAGGCTGTCTATCAATTCCTCAAAAGACAAACACTCATCAATTTCCACATTTTCAGAGAAATACTCTTTCACAACCTGATGATGAAACGAACCTTTTATACCTTGTATTGCAATTTTAGTTGTCATATATTCAAAAAAAAATCCTGATTTTCATCAGGATTGTATATTAGTTTTATTTGTCTTTATATTTTTCAAATAACCATAGCACAATCCTTACTTCTACTAAAGAAGAAATAAAAAGAGTTGCTAAAATAAAAACGGTTATGAGACATTTTGTTTGTGTTTTTCAATAAATTCATTGCGAATGTATACATTATTTTTACCCCACCAAAAAAAATATTGTATTTTATGAAACAAAAAAGGATTTCTTAACAAAATGACTAACTTTTGTAACATAATATAAAAAAAATCCTTTAAAATGAGATTTAGTAAATTGGTTTTGAGGAAGGTTCTGAGTTTCTAGTTGCTGAGATTTTAAAATTTAATCGAGTAAATTATATTTTTCTCAAAGTCGTCATTCCGAGGAACGAGGAATCTCAGTTGCTGGATCGATAAAGATTGGCGCTTCTGATTGCAGAGTTTCCTCGTTCCTCGGAATGACAATAACTAAACAGCTTTAAACTATTTTATTAAAACAACCCCGAAACCGGTGTATTCTTAATTCCAATTTTAGCGTAATCAAAATTCATTTTTTCTTGTAATAAAGAAGCATAAACACTTCTAAAGTCAATTTCGTGTTTCAGATCGCCGTTTTCGAGATCGGCTAAGTTTGGATTATTACCCAAGACTTTTCCTTTATTATTACCGCCAATAATAAACATTGGTGCCGCTGTGCCGTGATCGGTACCGTTTCCGTTGTCTTTTACACGCCTTCCAAATTCAGAAAAAACTACAATCGTAACATTCTGAAGTAACTGAGCGGCTTTTAAATCTTGATAAAAACTAAATACCGCATCATTCAAATCGGTTAATTTTCGCTCGTGAATAGCCAATTGATTATCATGCGTATCAAATCCGCCGAGAGACGTATAATATACTTTCGAATTTAAATTTCCTTTTATCAGTCGTGCGATCCATTCGAGGTTTTTAGACAAGGCTGTTTTCGGATAAGCAATCTCTGTCTTTGATTGAGCCAGAGCTTTCTGGATATCATCTGAACCTTCAACAACCGAATTGGCAATTTTTCGAACAAAATCCAACTGAGGATTATCAGACAACTTCGTACTTTCTTCCTTGGTTGGTTTTACCCTAAATCTATTGGGGTCTTTTACCGTTATGGCGTTTGGCTGAGCTCCTTTTAAGGCCAAATTATCAATCGAATCCAGATTGATTCCGGCAGTTGGCTGATGATCATGACACTGTAGATCAAGATAGCGGCCGAGCCAGCCTTCATTAATATATTGATTAGAGTCTGTAGCGGTTTGCCAGATTTCCTGACTCCTAAAATGCGACCGAATTGGTTCCGGATATCCTACATTTTGCAACACTGTTAGATCACCATTTTGCTGTATCTGAGCAAAATCTTTCAAAGAAGGGTGAAAAGCCATTCCGTTATTTTTACCAATAACAGCATCTTTGTTCAGTGCAATTTTGGTTCGCAGATCGTAATAAAGCGGATTGTCATACGGAATATAAGTATTCAACCCGTCGTTCCCTCCGTTGAGCTGAATAAACACCAAGCATTGTTCGCCTATAACCAAGTTTTCCTGATGCCCAAATGCGTTCAAAAAACTAGGAAGCACCAGCATTCCGCCAGTAAAAGTTCCTGTAAGCGTTAGAAAATTTCTTCTGTTCATAATCGTGCGGTTTTTAAATCAACTGAAATTCAGGCAATTTTGTAATGTAATTAAACAATCGTATCACAGCAAAATTGGCATTAGGCTCTTTTGGGTCAAAATCATATTTTAGCAAATTCTCCATGTCTTTTTGCATCGATTCATTTACTTCAAAAAGCAATCTTTTAGACAATTCAGTAATAATCGTTTTGTTATTTCCATCAGAATCAAAATCTACCTTTACATCAATTTTATCCAGTTCTGCCTTTGGTTTATCGCTATCAGGAGTCATCGTATTCAATACTTTTCTGGTAATACTTCTTCCGCTGCAAAGCAAATCGCATGTATTATTGCGTTGCAAATACACCTGAGAAGTCAGCCATGAGTTACCGCCATCCCAACCTTTTACATTCACCTGATTGTACAGATCCATTCCTTGCTGTTTCAGAAAAAACATAATAATACCATCATCAAGATCATCGATATGCAACTCATCCAAAAGTTGCAAAATATAAACCAAAGGATCTTTGATTTTCCTTCCTGCATTTTCTTTCTTATATTCTTCAGTAAAAATTTTAGTCAATAAAGGCTGAATTTCAAAATCTACTTTTCTGAAATAATCGCCGTAATAAACGACTAATTCCTCTGATGGAGTATCGTACAGGAACCATTTCAGGATTTTTCTAGTAATGAGATACGGAATCTTTTTTTGTTCGAAAATTAGGTCGACCAAATCATCTGCTTTCCAGTTACCCGTTTTTCCAAAATAGGTTTTATCGGTATTATCTTCGGCAAACTTTCTATATATTGCGCTTTCGTCTCCCAGATTCAATCCTGCCAAAGCACGTGCGCCCTCTTTGATGTCGTTCTCGGTGTAATTCCCAATTCCGATAGTAAACAATTCCAGTAATTCTCGGCTCAGATTTTCGTTAAACTTACCTTTTTTGTTGTCTACATTATCCAAATAGCGGACCATCGCATTCGATTTTACAATTTGCTTGGTGAGTTCTTTAAAATTGCCAAAAGCATGCTCGCGCAGAATCATATTGTGTTGGTAAATCCAGTAATTGACTTTTACCTTTTGCGAAGTAGCCACAAAATGATTGTGCCAGAAACAAACCATTTTTTCCCGCAAAGGAAATTCGTCGTTCTTCATTTTTTCAATCCACCATTTTTTGAATTCAACAGCCGAATAGATTTCTTTTTTCAGGATTTTCTTCTTTTCCTCCGCATCAGCATTCTTGATCTGCTCGCGTATAACTTTAAGTTCAGCGAGAGTTTTAGGATCATCTGCCATGAAATCAGGAACTGACCAATCGAACTTAGAGGTATACGATTTCTTGAGAAATTTTTCCAATCCCAACTTTTCGATCGCTGCGGCTTCCTTTCCGGAAAACCCTAACCGTAATGACCAAAGATTGCTTTTATCCATAACGCGGTAATTTATTTATAATTAAGACGTTGGTTTTTATAAAAGGTTTAATCTAAGGAAGGCTCTTCGGTTCTGAAATGCCAAGGTTGAAAAAGTTTTACGTATTAATTCAAACGGAGATTTTTTTAAGATATTACTAATTATATAATGCAAAAAAGCAGCTTTTTCAGGAAACTGCTTTTATTCAGTTTATCAATTAATTTAAGACCTAATTTTTATCATCCTGTGAAGAATTATTATCATCTTTCTTTTTTCTTTTATTAAACTCTAGTAAGTTTTTTTTACTTGCTTGTAAAATATTTTTTTTCGACTCAGATTCGATTTCATCGGGAGTGAAATTTTCAGCATTAATATAGGTCATTGGATTTGACTTCTTAATTGATTTCACCATGTCAACTTTAGCAAACTGTTCTTGTTGTTCCAAAGCCATCTTTCTCAAAAATTCAAATCTTTGTTTCTTGGGTGTCTCTAATTTAATTAATTGCGAACTAAGAGACTCCAGATTAGACATAACTAATAAATCATTTATACTTGAAAAATCTCTCATATTTTTACCTTCTTTCGCATATTCAGGATTAGCTTCTTTCCACTGTTTAGCAGTATAACCATATAAAGCTAAATTTAACAAATCAGCTTCATTTGCATATTCTATTCCTTGTTTTTCAAATGGCAAAATACTATTTGGAATTATATGTTTCTGAACTGCATCTGTATGGAGAACATAATTTACCTTTGTCATAAGACGTCTAACATCCCATTCTAAATTATATTGATTACTTTCAACTTCTTTTAATCTTTGATACTCTTTATAAAGATAAATTTTAAAAACCGAGCTTATTGCTGAACCAAATTCCATAGCAATATCTCTATGTGCATATGTCCCTCCATTTTTGCCCGCTTTTGAAAATATACCAATCGCATTAGTACTTTCTACCCACCCATTTACACTTAAAGTAAAAGAAGGCACACCTGCACTTCTCCTAAAGTGGTCATATTCGACCACTTTAAAATTAGGATTATAAAGTGTCTCCCAAGTTCCCATATATTCTATTGTAGAAATACTCCTAAGCCAGTTTTTAATAACATCTGCAGCTCTTGCATCTCCTTCTTTTGCGCTTACCATATCTGTAAGACATATATAATCTTCATTATCTTTTGTATAAACAGAAACTGGAATATTATCAACAATAATTTTTTGCAACTTACTCATTATCTCTACAATTTATTATTTAAACAACTAATTTGTATGTTTTCTATATTTAAATCCACATTTATAACCTCTTCATTTTTATTCAAAAAAAGCAGTTATCATTACAATAACTGCTTTCTATATATTCTAAAAATCTCAGATTTACAATCTAAAATTATTAAGACCCACACATTTCACAATCTTCAGGATCTCCAGCTTGTGCTTTTAGCAGCATGGCTTTGTAATCCTCGACACTGATTGCTTCGGTTTCTGGAACCAAACTTGGTGTTTCTTCTTTTTTGTCGTTGTTTAATGTAAATTTAATGGCATCAACCGCAGATTTTGTTCTTAGGTAATACATTCCAGTTTTTAGACCAGATTGCCAAGCGTAGAAGTGCATTGACGTTAGCTTAGAATAGTTGGCATCCTGCATAAACAAGTTCAACGATTGCGATTGGTCAATAAAATAACCTCTTTGACGTGACATATCGATAATATCTTTCATCGACATTTCCCAAACCGTTTTGTACAATTCTTTTAAGTCTTGCGGAATCACATCAATATTTTGAACAGAACCGTTATGACGCATGATTTCTTGCTTCAACGTTTCATTCCACAAACCTCTTTCTACCAAGTCATGAAGCAAGTGTTTGTTGACTACGATAAACTCACCAGACAATACACGACGGGTGTAAATATTGGATGTATAAGGTTCGAATGCCTCATTGTTTCCAAGAATTTGCGAAGTCGAAGCTGTTGGCATTGGCGCTACCAATAATGAGTTACGAACCCCGTGCTCCATCACTTCTTTTCTAAGAGAAGCCCAGTCCCAACGACCAGATAATTCTTCATCTTTCATTCCCCACATGTTGTATTGGAATTCTCCTTTAGAAATCGGAGAACCTTCAAAGGTAGAATAAGGTCCTTCTTCTTTGGCCATTTCCATAGAAGCGGTAACAGCTGCAAAGTATAAAGTTTCGAAAATTTCTTGATTTAAAGCTTTTGCTTCATCGCTTGTAAACGGCATACGCAGCATGATAAAAGCATCTGCCAAACCTTGCACTCCTAATCCAACAGGACGGTGACGCATGTTAGAATTCTCTGCTTCTTTTACCGGATAATAGTTTCTGTCGATTACTTTGTTCAGGTTACGTGTTACACGTTTGGTAACATTGTAAAGTGCTTCGTGATCAAATTTTCCGTTTTCGATAAACATTGGCAACGAAATAGAAGCTAGGTTACAAACTGCGATTTCATCTTTTGATGTGTACTCCATAATCTCTGTACACAAGTTTGATGAACGAATTGTTCCCAAGTTCTTTTGGTTTGATTTACGGTTGGCTGCATCTTTGTACAACATATACGGTGTTCCTGTCTCAATTTGAGACTCGAGGATTTTCTCCCACAGTTCGCGAGCACGGATGGTTTTTCTGCCTTTTCCTCTAAATTCGTAATCCAAATACATGGTTTCGAATTCTTCTCCATAAACATCATACAAACCAGGACATTCGTTAGGACACATCAAAGTCCATGATGCATCTTCTTGTACACGTTTCATGAATAAATCTGATGTCCACATAGCGAAAAATAAATCTCTCGCACGCATTTCTTCCTTACCTGTGTTTTTCTTTAAATCCAAGAATTCGAAAATATCAGCATGCCAAGTTTCGATGTAAATTGCAAAACTACCTTTACGTTTTCCACCACCTTGATCTACATAACGTGCTGTATCATTAAAAACTCTCAACATCGGAACAATTCCGTTTGAAGTTCCGTTTGTACCACGAATGTAAGATCCTGTAGCACGAACGTTATGAATAGAAAGACCAATTCCTCCAGCTGATTGTGAGATTTTGGCCGTTTGTTTTAAAGTATCGTAAATACCATCAATACTATCATCTTGCATTGCCAAAAGGAAACAAGAAGACATTTGTGGTTTTGGAGTTCCCGCATTAAACAACGTTGGCGTTGCATGCGTAAAGAACTTTTTAGACATTAAATCATACGTTTCAATTACCGATTTTAAATCGTCTAAGTGAATCCCTACCGAAACACGCATCAACATGTGTTGTGGTCTTTCGACGATTTTTCCGTTTATTTTTAGCAAGTAAGAACGCTCTAAGGTTTTAAATCCGAAGTAATCGTAATTAAAATCTCTTGTATAAATGATATGCGAATCTAAGAAAGCTGCATTTTCCTGAATCACTTTAAACACTTCATCCGAAAGCAAAGGAGCCTCTTGCCCGTTTCTCGGATTTACGTAGTGATACATATCTTTCATCGTTTCTGAGAACGATTTTTTAGTATTAGAATGTAGGTTCGAGATTGCTACACGAGCTGCCAATTGGGCATAATCAGGATGAGCAATAGTCATAGAAGCCGCCGTTTCTGCTGCAAGATTATCCAGTTCAGATGTAGAAACTCCGTCATACAATCCTTCGATAACACGCATAGCTACCTTAACAGGATCTACAAGCTCATTAAGCCCGTAACACAATTTTTTTATTCTTTCTGTAATCTTATCAAACATTACTGGCTCTTTGTGCCCATCTCTTTTTACTACATACATAAGCTTACTATTTTATTGTTATTGAAAATGAAAGACACTAGAAAACGAATTCCAGCACTTAAACATTGCGTGTTTTTAAATTATTTTTTGAGAATTATAGCATTCTCAATAGCTACCCCGTTCCAATCTGAAATCAGACCGAAAATGTGTCGAAAATTGCAGAATCTACGATTTGGGAAAAGAGATTCTTAAAATGTTTTGTTATAAAATTTTAATCTTAATTAGCGTTGATTTGGGGTAAAACACTAAACTATTTTGGTTGTCTAAAAATCTGCATCAAATGAAATTTTCTGAGCATCACTATCGGTGTTCATCACACCAGATTTTTGATACTCGGCAACACGTTTTTCAAAGAAATTAGTTTTTCCCTGAAGAGAGATCATGTCCATAAAATCAAACGGATTAGCTGATCCATATACGCGCTCGCAACCTAATTCTACTAATAATCTATCGGCAACAAATTCCAGGTATTGCGTCATTAGAACCGCATTCATACCAATTAAACTTACCGGAAGCGATTCTGTTACAAACTCTCTTTCGATGTCTAAAGCATCAACGATAATTTCTTTGATTCTTTCTTTAGGCACTTTATTGATCAGGTGGTGATTGTGCAAGTGAACAGCAAAGTCGCAATGAACACCTTCGTCACGAGAGATTAATTCGTTAGAGAAAGTAAGCCCCGGCATTAAACCACGTTTTTTCAACCAGTAGATAGAACAGAAAGCTCCTGAGAAAAAGATTCCTTCAACGGCTGCAAAGGCAATCAGCCTTTCGGCAAACGAATCAGACTCAATCCATTTTAGCGCCCAGTCTGCTTTTTTTCTGATAGCAGGAAACACTTCTAATGCATTAAACAGTTCTGCTTTCTCTGCTTCATCTTTCACGTAAGTGTCAATTAATAAAGAGTAGGTTTCGCTGTGAATGTTTTCCATCATGATCTGAAAACCATAGAAAAACTTCGCTTCGGCATATTGTACTTCATTTACAAAATTCTCTGCAAGGTTCTCATTAACGATTCCGTCAGAAGCAGCAAAAAATGCCAAAATATGTTTAATGAAATATCTTTCGTCGTCACTTAACTTATTATTCCAATCGGTCAAGTCTTGGTGTAGATCAATTTCTTCAGCAGTCCAGAAACTAGCCTCCATTTTCTTGTACCATTCCCAAATATCATGATGCTTAATCGGAAAAATAACGAAACGATTTTTATTTTCTTGTAATATTGGCTCCACTTGTGACATGACTGTTTTTATTTAATTTTTGTGCTGATTTTATGCTAAATCAACAGAGTACAAAGATTGTCATTTGTTGCCAAAAATAAAAGCCAAACTTATTCACAATCGGAGGTAGTTTTTAACAACGCCAAAAAAAAGAATATTTTTCAGACAATAATTAAAATATTGTAAATGAGCAATTTAAATTTATCATCTAGTTCTCAAACAGCTATAAAATATAGACTTTTTATCATACAAAGCAAGGAAAATGCATTTGTTTTTAAAACTTTTTCAGAAGCTTACTTTTGGTTTTTTTAGTCAAAATTCAGACCTTCTCAATGACAGTAATGGCTAACGGATTTTTAAGATTTTTTTAGCTCTTCAGCCACTTTTTCAAGCTCCAAATACCAGTCTTCGCCAAAGCGACGAATTAAAGCTTCTTTGACAAATTTATAAACAGGAACTTCTAATTCTTTACCTAAAGAACAAGCATCATCGCAAATGTCCCATTTATCATAATTGACTGCGGCGAACTCGGTAAAATCTTTGACGCGGATAGGATATAAATGACAGGAAACGGGTTTTTTCCAATCTACAATTCCTTGATTATAGGCTTGCTCAATGCCACAAAGCGCTGTTTTACCATCAAAAATAACGTACGCACAATCTTTTTCGTCAATTAATGGCGTTTCAAGATCACCGTCTGTTCCTTTTACCCAGGTTCCCTGCGCTTCGATTGCGGCAATTCCTTCCTTTCTTAAAAAAGGTTTTACTTTAGGATAAATTTCTTCCAGAATTTTAGTTTCAGCTTCGCTCAAAGGTGCGCCAGCATCTCCGTCAACACAACAAGCTCCTTTACAAGCCGACAAATTGCACACGAATTCTTTTTCAAGAATATCCTCAGAAATAATGGTTTTACCTAATTGAAACATGATTGTAAAGTACTAAAATTTATAAAGTGCAAAGATAGTCAAAGAAAGCAGATAAAATACAGCCAATATCCAACCCTAACACTTAGTGGAAATTTTATTGCAAAGAACAATTACAGTTTTTTTATTGAAATTTAAAAAATGATAAAATTGCGTCCTCAAACAAGCAGAAAAAATCATTTAGAAGCCACAAAAAATCTTTCGATTACACTTAGAATCAATAGAACAAACTACTTATTGTTACAAATATCACTTTTTTAGTCAAAAAAACATGTTTTTATAACAAAAATACAGCGTTTGATTCAAAAAAATAAAACGACTAACTTTATTAATTACCTTTGTCGAACTTTAATCGCTAAATAAAAAAAGTATGTTAGAAATTGATTTTAAGGAAATTATCACTGTCGGAATGGTACTTTTTGCAGTAATTGATATCGTAGGATCTATTCCGATTATTGTAAATTTACGAGCAAAAGTTGGTCACATCGAGTCGGAGAAAGCATCAATCGTAGCCGGAATGATTATGATTGTTTTTCTTTTTGTTGGTGAAGGTTTTCTAAGCTTAATTGGTATCGATGTACATTCGTTTGCTGTTGCAGGATCCTTTGTTTTGTTTTTTCTGGCTCTGGAAATGATTTTAGGAATAAGAATCTATCGCGACGAAGAACCAGGATCCGCTTCTATCGTTCCTCTGGCGTTCCCGCTAATAGCCGGTGCAGGAACCATGACAACCTTATTATCGTTACGATCTCAATTTCACACTATAAATATTATTATAGCCATTTTATTAAACATCATTCTGGTCTATATTGTTTTAAAATCTTCTAAAAAAATCGAAAATTTATTAGGAGAAAACGGACTAGGAGTTGTTCGCAAGACCTTTGGAGTAATACTTTTAGCCATTGCTGTTAAATTATTCGCTGCTAATGTTAAAGGTTTGTTTGTCTAAAAGATATTTTTATAAATTTACACCATAAAATTTCTAAAATATAGTTTAAGCAATTACTACTTTTTAAACTTTACTTTATTATTTTAGACAAATAAACAACCACATGAAAATTTTTACCTCAATCTTAGTAATTTTAGCATTGGCCTTAATTGTTTTTAATATTACGCTGCTTGACTTCAAAAATCCTTTCCAGGGAGACAGTGCTGTAGCTTTTATTGGAATAGCCGCTTCATTTTGTGCCGTTTTGATTCTTTTGATTTTTAGAATTTCTAAAAGAATTGAAGAAAAAACACATGGTAGATAAGAGATGTTTGACGCATTAATCATTGGCGGAGGGGTTTCAGGCATGTCCTGTGCTCTTGTTTTAGGATCGGCTAGAAACAAAGCATTTGCTGCTGACAAAAAAATTGGAATTTTTACCCATCAGAAAAATTCTTCGTTACAAGAAGCTATTTTCTACAATGCTTATGGCATAACTCCGGGCAAACTTGGTCACGAACTATTAACAGAAAGTACGAAACATTTAGCCGAAAGTTATCCTCATATAACACAGCTTCCGAACGAAAAAGTAATTAAAATCGAAGGTTTCTACCCCAATTTTACGGTAACCACCAACAAAGGTTCCTATAAAACCAAAAATATCATTGTTGGAATTGGGTCTGCGAATACCTTTGCAATCGAAGGATTGATGCACTATGTAGAACCACACAAAAAAGCTTTACCTGAAAAACAACGCATTCAGCTCAAAAATGAAGATCATAAAGTAGCTGAAGGCATTTATGCAATTGGAACTTTGGCAGGCTGGAGAAGCCAACTGGCAATTGCCTCAGGAAGTGGCGCCGCCGTAGCAACCGACATTCTTACGCTGTGGAACAACGGTATTCAAACCCACGCTCACGACAGTACTCGATAAATATAAAAACCATTTGCATTAAACAAGAATTAAGATAAATGCGTAATAAACTGGTTTAGTGCAAATGGTTATAGTTTATGAATTTGTGTTGAAATTTTATTTAATCGAAACAATTTCTTTAACCTTGATATGTTTTTCGGTGTCAGTATTCCAAATTTCTCCTTTTAAAGCAACTTCTTCACCTTGCTTCAATTGTTTGTAATGTTGAGGACCTCCAACATTAACAATACTGATCGTTGCAAAATAAACCTCGTTTTTATCAGTGTTGATCTTGGCTGTATAGCCGTCTTTACCAAATTCTATCGATTCGACTTTTCCAGAAATGGTGTTTTTATCTTTGGTGCAAGCGCAGGAAATTATAAAAGTCATTACAATGAGAAGCACACTTATCTTTTTGATATTTTTCATAGTTGGTATTTTAATTGGCGCGAAGAACACATTATTTTAAGCAGAATACATTGCTTTTAGTTTTAAAAAATAATTATTTCTTAGCATTCAAAATCTTATTAATCATCGCGTCTTCTTTTAGAATTACATCATAATAATACAATTCTCCAAACAATTGTCGGGCAAATTCGGCCGTGATATAGCGATTGACTAATGCTTTGGTTTTGTCTAATTTTAAGTCCAAACCTGTGAGTGCAATATATTTTTTAAACTGTTTGAAATAAAGATCATCGTTTTTCATCTTTACAAGAAACTCATTAAAATGAAGTCCTGCAAAAGCATTACGATTCTTGTCTAATTCCTCAAAAACAAAATGTCCCACAACTCCAGTTTGCAGCAGATACGCTACATTTTCGTTGCCGTGTTCTACCTGGAGAGGCACAAAAACATCAGGAACGATACCACCACCACCATAAACAACCTTACCTTTTGGCGTTTTAAACTTTAGAGAATCCGCTACCTTTATACTGTCTTTGGCGTACAATTCGCCAGTTTCTAGACGGTCTTCAGACTCTTTAAAATATTCTTCATTTCCTTTTTTATAAGGCTTCTGGATAGAGCGTCCTGTGGGTGTGTAATAGCGGGCAACGGTCAGTCTTACGGCAGATCCGTCGTTAAAATCCATTTCCCGTTGCACCAATCCTTTTCCAAAAGAGCGGCGTCCTACAATTGTGCCGCGATCATTATCCTGAAGTGCTCCCGCCAGGATTTCGCTTGCAGAGGCACTATTTTCATTAATTAAAACATAGACTTTTCCGGTTTCAAAACCACCTCTTGCTGTAGCATAGGTTTTTTCGGTATCACCGTTTTTATTTTTTGTAAAAACAATAAGTTGCTTGTCTTTCAAAAATTCATCGGCTATAGCCACTCCTTCCTCCATATAACCGCCTCCATTGTCACGAAGATCAATGATTAAAGACTGGATTCCGTTTTGTTTCAACTTCGTCAAACCCGACTTAAACTCACTAAAAGTAGTTTCGGCAAAACGGTTTATTTTTATGTAACCCGTTTTATTGGCCAATAGCATAGCCGCATCGACGCTTTTTAGCGGAATGACATCTCTTTTTATTTTGAATTTGAGTTTTTTCTCTTCAGATTTTCTAAAAACCGTTAGCTCAATTTCTGAGCCTACTTTACCTTTTAGCTTCGAAAACAAACTATCAGAAGGCAATCTTCGACCGTATAATTTTGTTTTTCCTGCAAATAAAATTCGGTCACCAGACTTTAATCCCGCTTTAGCAGAAGGACCATTTTCTACTGTTTTTATAATAGCAACAGAATCTTTGTACATGTAAAAATTGATGCCTATGCCTACAAAATCACCTCTCATGCTTTCGACAACACTAACCTGTTCTGCAGGCGGAATGTAAACCGAATGCGGGTCTAATTTTGACAGAATATTATCGACTGTTAAGTTTACAATCGAATCTGTGTTGACACTGTCAACATATTCATTATTAATAAAATCAATTAACTTATTGAGTTTTGTTTTAGAATAATTTTTAGCCAAAAACTGATCCTCAACAGTAGCATTCATCATGCTTCCGAGAACAATACCGAGCGCCAAAGTCGACCCGATAATAATAGGCAGGTATTTAGTATTTGTTTTCATTTATTCTTCTAAAACAGGAATATGCTCTACTTCTACACCCGCTTTTATCAAAAATGCTATTCCGGCATCATCACGATATCCGTTATGGTAAACCACTCTTTTTATTCCTGACTGATGGATCAATTTACTGCATTCTTTGCAAGGTGAAAGGGTAATATACAATGTTGCGCCCTCACAGGATTGCGTAGAACGGGCTACTTTTAGAATGGCATTTGCTTCGGCGTGCAAAACATCCCAACGCGTTAATCCTTCTTCATCTTCGCAGCAATTCTCAAATCCGGATGGTGTTCCGTTGTAACCGTCTGAGATAATCATTCTGTCTCTTACGATAATGGCTCCTACTTGTTTACGTTTACAATAAGAGAGTAAACTCCATTCTTTTGCAATTCGCAAATATGCTTTATCGTATTTATTTAATTTTTTTTCTTCCATTTAATATTTTATCTGTTCCAGATCGGACTCGAAATAATCATCGGAATGACAACACCTATAACAAAAGCTGACATTACAAGCGTCCAATCGCGTTTTGAAAAACGAAAAACAGTCTGCACAATATACGATAATATTAAAACAATAAAAACGACCACCAACTGTGCTACTTCGATCCCCAGAGCAAACTCGCCTAAAGGTAGTAATTTTGATGTTGCAGTTCCTCCTAAAATCGTTTTAAAATAATTTGAAAACCCAAGACCGTGAATGATTCCGAAAAATAAGGTTACAAAAAATATCAGATTCAGGCTTTCATTTTTACCAGTTTTCCCGGCTGTAAAAAGATGAAAAACGGCTGTTATCAGAATCGTAATCGGAATAAGAAACTCAACAATATTGGCCTTTACTGCAATAATTCCAAAAACAGAAAGCAACAATGCCAATGTGTGTCCTATTGTAAAAACAGAAACTAATAATAGAATGCGTTTCCAGTCTTTGAAGGAGTAAGGAACGGTTAAAGCGATTAAAAACAGGACATGATCATAAGCATGAATATCTAAAACATGCTTCAATCCTATTTGAAAATAAATCCAAAATTCTGACATCATTATTTTTGTATTAATTGATTAAGGGGTTGTAAACTTACGATTAATTTTGAAAATTACAGAAGCTGCAACGTTATTACAACGGATAAAATAAGTTAAAATTTTATGAAAAAATTAAAATTAATAATTTAAAATTAAGATATATCTTTGTACGATAAAAACTCTATAATTATGTCATTTTCAGATTTATTCGATAGCGAATTCAAACAAAGAAACAAAGGTCACTTTTCAGCTATTGTGCGTGTAGCATTAGCAGATGGAACAATTCACCCGGAAGAGAAAGATTTCTTAGACAAATTAGCTGCTCGTTTAGAAATTTCAGAGGCTGAATACGAAGAAATCCTTAGCCAACCTTCGAAATATCCAATCAACCCGCCTTACTTATATGTACAACGTTTAGAGCGTTTATACGATTTAACCAGAATGGTACATGTTGATCACCATCTAGAAGACAAGCAAGAAATAATGTTGAGAAAATTAGGTATTGCTTTAGGATTTACGCCAGGTAACGTTAACCACATTATCGCAAAAGCCTTGTCATTGGTAGATAAAAAAGTAGATTCGGATACTTTTGTATACGAAATGCAAAACATGAATAAATAGTTTCCAGTTTTTGATCCACCATCAAAATCTGGAACTACAATAAAAAACAAAACCCGATAAATCTCAATTTGGACTGCACCCAAAAGTTTAGACGAATTTATAATTAAATTTGATAATAATGAGCTCGATATTGTATCGGGCTCATTCCTTTTAAATTAAGTTTTATTCGATCATTATTGTAATAGTCTATAT
>NZ_JAGFBV010000039.1 GCF_017948595.1 Flavobacterium geliluteum
ATTTTGTTTTCTCTTAATTCTTCAACATTCTTTTTTTTGTAGTCATAACTTACAGAATTTAATTATATTCGTAAGGTACAAAATCAACTAATGTGCTACCGAAGGTTTAGTTCAACACACGCTACAAGCAATTTGGGTATTAGGCTTAATTTGAAATTGGTTTTGTGTCTGGAAAATTTGTGCTTAACCGAAAAATAAATCTTAATTTAGTCCCAAACCTCGCGAAGCCGCGGGACGTTGGCGGTAATAATGCAGAAATATGAACCTTAAAGTTGAATTATGGACTTACACAAAATTTTTTTAGATGATTCTCTTTATACAGAATATGATATAAATTCATTCACTGAAGAAGAGCTTTTAAACATTCTATTCCACAATGAAAGTTCAACTGTAAATAAAATAAAAACACTTGATAGTTATTGTCCAATTTGTGAAAAGGAAACAACATTAATCAGTAGTGATATTACAACAAGTAACTTTCGTGAGGTTTTGCTTCAAATTAATGAAAGATATATAGGCTCCGAATCTAATTTAAATACGTTTCTTGAAGAATGCGGAACTTTCGAAAGAATTTTTAAATGTCCACGTCCAAATAGTAATTCTACCCATAGCCATATCTATATTTTCAGAATAAAAAACTCGAAGCTAATAAAAATTGGACAAAGTCCATCACTAGCTGACTTAGCAAAAAAAGAGATTGAAAAATACAGAGCTTTTAATGAGAATATATATAAAGAATTAAATAGAGCAATTGGGTTATCATCGTATGGAATTGGTGTTGGCTCTTTTGTTTATTTACGTCGAATTATTGAGAAGCATATAGTTTCGCCAATACTCCAAGATCTTTTAGAAAAAGGAGATATAACTGAAGATGATTTATTCCAATCTGATTTTAAAAAGAAAATTGACTTAGCTAAAAATTATTTACCTGAATTTCTTATTGAAAATAAAAAGATATATTCGATTTTGAGTAAAGGAATACATCAACTCGAAGAAAAAGAATGCAATTATTTATTTCCCATACTAAAAACATCTATCGAGATTATTTTAGATGAAAAAATTGAGAAACAGAAAAGAGAATTAAAAAACAAACTTATAGCGCAACAATTAAACAATTTCAAATAATTACTACCGCCAACACACGCTACAAGCAATTTGGGTATAAGGCTTAATTTGAAATTGGTTTTGTATTTGGAAGATTTGGCAAATCCGAAAGGTTAGGCTAATTTAGTCCCAAACCCGCTGTAGTATCAAAACGATACAATCACAACATACATTTCACACTTTACAATAAAAAAGAATGGATTTAAAAAACGCACAACTTGACGTAGATACCTGGATAAAAGAACACGGTGTTCGCTATTTTAACGAATTGACCAACATGGCGCAACTTACCGAAGAAGTAGGTGAAGTAGCCCGAATTATTGCCCGCAGATACGGAGAGCAATCAGAGAAAGAAAGCGATAAAAACAAAGATTTGGGCGAGGAATTGGCAGATGTAGTGTTTGTTGTTTTGTGTCTGGCCAACCAAACCGGAATTGATTTGCAAGCTGCCTTTGATAAAAAAATGGATTTAAAGTCGGTTAGAGACAAAGACCGCCACAAAAACAATGATAAATTGAAATAATTGTGAAATATCGATCATAAATTTTGAATTGTGAGTTTTGAATTTTGAATTTTGAGTGTGGAGTGGTAAATTGCACAGCCGAATTATGTTGGAGACTCATTATAACGCGCCATTCACAACTTACAATTATAAAAATGAATTTACTTCTAGAAGCTAAAAGCACCCATCTAAAATCTGAAATAAAAGTTACAGGATCCAAAAGCGAAACCAATCGTTTGTTGTTGTTAAAAGCTTTGTTTCCAAATATTACTTTGGCCAATACTTCCAATTCAGATGATAGCGAAGTGATGCAAAAAGCACTTGCTGGTAGCGACGAGATTGTTGATATTCATCATGCGGGAACAGCAATGCGTTTCTTAACGGCTTATTTTGCTGTAAGCGAAGGACGTGAAGTCGTGATGACGGGTTCTAGCAGAATGCAGGAACGACCGATAAAGATTTTGGTAGAAGCTTTGGCACAATTGGGAGTCGAGATTTCGTATGAAAAAGAAGTAGGCTATCCGCCGATAAAAATTAAGGGAAAAAAGGTAACCGCCTCAAAGGTTACTTTGGCAGCCAATGTTAGCAGCCAGTACATTTCGGCACTTTTACTTGTAGCGTCTAAACTAGAAAATGGTTTAGAGCTTACGTTAGAAGGCGAGATCACCTCTATTCCGTATATCCAAATGACGCTGGCGTTGCTGAATGATTTGGATATTCAAACCCGTTTTGAGGGCAATGTGATCAAAGTATATCCAAAAGAAACAGTAGTTGCAAAAGAAATGGTTGTAGAGTCAGACTGGAGTTCGGCTTCTTATTGGTTTAGTATCGCCGCTTTGGCAGACACGGCTTCTATAACGCTGAGCAGTTACAAGCAAAATAGCCTGCAAGGCGATTCGGCTTTGATTGCGATCTACGAAAAAATGGGTATTCAAACGACTTTTGATGGGAACAAAATGACGTTGGTAAAGCAACCCAATTTTAAATACGAAACGTTAAACTTCGATCTAAATAATACGCCCGATATCGCACAAACTATTGTTGTTACCTGTCTTGGTTTAGGAATTGGCTGTCACTTAACAGGACTTCATACCTTAAAAATAAAAGAAACAGACAGATTGGAAGCACTAAGAATTGAGCTTACAAAACTAGGAGCGAATATTTCGGTAACCAATGACAGCCTGACTTTGGGGCTTTCAGAAACGATTAATTCTAATGTAAAAATCGCTACCTACAACGATCACCGTATGGCAATGGCATTTGCTCCATTGGCATTAAAGGTTCCGATTATTATCGAAAATGCCGAAGTGGTTTCTAAGTCGTATCCTGATTTCTGGGAAGATTTAAAACAATTACACTTTGAAGTTTCGACATTGTAGCGTTTTGATGATATAAGACATAGAAGTTCATTTAATAGAAAGGTTCAAAGGTTCAGAGTCGCAAAGATTCAAAGGTTTTGTACCATTAAAGATTAGAACAAGAAGATTAGAATATACATATCCTCCAGTTTTAACTGGAGGTTTTTTTATGATTTGTTTTTCGGCTTTAGCCAAATCAAGAATCCTACTTTAATCCACTTATAGTATTTATATGTTAAAAAATATTTTTTGTGGTTCCCAAAACCCTCAGTAAATCAACGAGTTTTGAAAATAAACGTCAAAACACTTGACAACGCCTATCTCACAATCGTATATTTGCACACGATTTAAAATTTTAGATAAAAAAATCTAAAATTGATATTTTAAAATCTACACTTTAATATGAAATTATCACACTTCAGTTTCAATTTACCAAAAGAACTTTTGGCAGAATTTCCAGCAGAAAATAGAGATGAATCTCGTTTAATGGTAATTGACCGAAAAAAACAAACTATAGAGCACAAAATGTTCAAAGATGTTATCAATTATTTTGATGACGGAGACGTTTTGATTCTTAATAATACAAAAGTTTTTCCGGCTCGTTTGTACGGAAACAAAGAAAAAACAGGCGCTAGAATCGAAGTTTTCTTGTTGAGAGAATTGAATGCAGAACAACGCCTTTGGGATGTTTTGGTTGATCCGGCACGTAAAATTAGAATTGGTAACAAACTATATTTTGGCGATGACGATTCGTTGGTTGCTGAGGTAATCGACAACACTACCTCTAGAGGAAGAACGTTACGTTTCTTGTACGATGGTTCTTATGAAGAATTTAGAAATAAATTGACAGAGCTAGGAGAAACTCCAATTCCTAAATACATCAATAGAGAGGTAACCGAAGAAGATGCAGAAAGATACCAAACTATTTATGCAAAAGAAGAAGGAGCTGTAGCGGCGCCAACTGCTGGTTTGCACTTCTCAAAACACCTTTTGAAAAAACTGGAAATCAAAGGAATTAACTTTGCTGAGGTGACACTTCACGTTGGTTTAGGAACTTTTAATCCAGTTGAGGTTGAAGATTTATCAAAGCACAAAATGGATTCTGAGGAGTTAATCATCAAACAAGAAGCCTGCGATGTCGTAAACGCCGCCAAAGTAAATAAAAAACGTATTTGCGCAGTAGGAACCACTTCGATGCGTGCTATCGAAAGTTCTGTTTCGTCACAACACACTTTAAATCCTTACGAAGGTTGGACTAATAAATTTATTTTTCCTCCTCACGATTTTAGTATTGCCAACTGTATGATTACTAATTTCCATACACCAAAATCAACATTATTGATGATGATTTCTGCTTTTTGTGGACATGATTTAATGAAACGTGCATACGAGGAAGCGATCAAAGAAGAGTACAAATTCTATTCTTACGGAGACGCAATGTTGATCCTATAATTCGTCAAGCGAAATAATTATAAAGAACCTGTCAGTAATGATGGGTTTTTTTTGTTTTAAAAAGAGTTTCGAGTTTCAGGTTCAGCACAACTTGAAACCTGAAACTTGAAACAAAAGAAACATTTCCCTATTTTTACGTCTCAAAATAAAAACAATGACTTTTCAAAATACGCGCGAATTCGCACAACAACTCGATTCAGAAGATTCTTTACAGCAGTATCAGAACCAATTTATTTTTCCTAAAGTCAATGATAAACGGGTTATTTACTTTACAGGAAATTCTCTTGGGCTCCAGCCCAAACGTACCAAAGCATACGTGGATGAAATCATGAATGACTGGGGAAACCTTGCTGTAGAAGGTCATTTTTATGCCGAAAAGCCTTGGTGGGACTATCAGGAAAGATTTGCAGAGCCTTTGAGCAAGATTGTAGGAGCTTTGCCTTCAGAAGTAACAGTGATGAATACTTTGACTGTAAACCTTCATTTGTTGATGGTTTCTTTTTACCAGCCAACAAAAACCCGTTATAAAATTATTTGCGAAGAAAAAGCGTTTCCTTCAGACCAATATATGTTTCAGAGTCAGGTACATTTTCATGGTTATAAACCAGAAGATGCTATTGTAGAAATCAAACGTAGAGAGGGCGAACACAACATTCGACTAGAAGATGTTTTGGCTAAAATTGAAGAAGTGGGTGATGAACTTGCGCTTGTTTTAATAGGAGGCGTAAATTATTATACAGGACAGGTTTTTGATATCAAAACAATCACAGCCGCAGGACAAAAAGCGGGTGCAAAAGTAGGTTGGGATTTAGCGCATGCCGCCGGAAATATTAAACTCGAATTGCACGATTGGAATGTAGATTTTGCTGCCTGGTGCAGTTACAAATACATGAATTCGGGGCCAGGAAATGCTTCGGGTTGCTTTGTGCATGAGCGTCATCATAACGATTCTAATTTGCCTCGTTTTGCAGGTTGGTGGGGTCATAATAAAGAACGACGCTTTAAGATGGAACCCAATTTTGACCCGGTTCACGGTGCTGGCGGTTGGCAAATTAGTAATTTGCCGGTGCTTTCTCTAGCACCATATTTGGCTTCGGTCGAAATGTTTGCCGAAGTCGGAATGGAGGCGCTTATTGCCAAAAGAGATAAAATTACCGCTTACTTAGAGTTTGTTTTGCACGAAATTGATCGTGAAGTAGCAGGTACTTTCGAAATTATCACACCTTCAAATCCTGCAGAAAGAGCGTCTCAATTGTCTGTTTTTCTTCACGGAGAAGGTAGAAGCTTGTTTGATTATTTAATGAAAAATGGTGTTATTACAGACTGGCGAGAACCCAACGTCATCCGATTAGCACCGGTGCCTTTGTATTGCTCTTTTGAAGACATGTACGATTTTGGACAAATTTTAAAAAAGGGAATTTTAAAAGAATAGCCAGCTACTTGAAAATCTCTTAATCATGTAATTTTTTAAAGAAATTGTATAACATTGTAAAAGACAGACTAGCTTTCTTTGTAGAGTATAATTTTAAAATTTACAATTTATGAAAGTATTATATTCTTTAATGATAGCGTTGACCCTAATTTCTTGTCAAAATCAAGAAAAAATGGATCTTAATAAAGCAAAACAAGCAAGTATCGACTCTATGAAAGTTGAAATCAATAAGCAAAAAATTATTGATTCGATGCAAACAGAGATGGCTAATTTAGAGAAAGAAAAAGCAGCTGCTCAAAAAGTGGTTGTAGTACACCAACAAAATGACGGAACTGCAACAGCAGCCGCACCTAAAAAGAAAGGTTGGAGCTCAGCAGCAAAAGGAGCCGTAATTGGAGCCGGAGTAGGAGCGGTTACAGGAGCTGTAATTAGCAAGAAAAAAGGAGAAGGAGCAATAATTGGCGGTCTTGCAGGTGCCGGAGTAGGTGCCGGAACGGGCGCTATAATTGATAGCAGCAAAAAATAAAAGCAAGCACAAACAGCATTTATAATAAACCCCAAATTATTCGTAATTTGGGGTTTTCTTTTTTTTAGCCATTTTGTGGCGCAATTTGTATTGCCGTTAGTTCTAATCGGTACGATTCAAATTGTTTGATAATAGTATTTAGATCATTTTTAAAATACAAACTAGTAGCAAGCATCGTTTGGTAATAATCAATTCCGCTTAACAAATTTATTTTAAAGGTGTTCCATTTTTTTAGCTGTAAAGCGGTAATGTCTCCTCGGCTATTTTCGACTTCTTTTCTAAAATAATCCACATACATTTTTAGTTCTTTTACAAACAAATTTGGGCGATCCGCAGTTGTAATGACCGATTTGCTTCCGTAAATATGTTGCAACATGTCTTTCAATGAAACTTCCTGATCAAAATAAGCCATATTAGGGCCCGGGCATATTACAACTCCTTGTGCCTGCCCTTTTATAGGGATGTCATTCTCTAAATAAGATGCGTTTGCAAGCCCCACACATAAGCATGATTTTTCTGTAATACTGGTTTTTGTTTTCTCGAAAACAGATACAGTAATAGTATCTTTGATGTTTTCTAATTCGGCTAATTTTAAGTCCTGAAATTTTTTCGAAGCAGAACAAATTCCTTTCGGATCATATTCTTTGCTTAACGCTAAAAAGCGTTTCGGGCAAGAACTTCCTGCTTTGTTTTCGTGAATTCTTTTTTGCTTTAACACTTCATTTGTACTGCCTTTTAGCGTATTAAAAGGAACGCCTAACGGGGAAATTTTACTTAAATAAAGATCTTCTTCTTTGGCGTTTATCAGTAAATTTCGAGTCTTTTTATCTACAGAAGTCGCTTCGGGTACCAATAAAAAAGGCGATCCCCAGCCCACTGAATCTACTTCGTAAGTATCCAATAAAAACTCATGTTCTTCAGCTGTTCCTACGCCACCCTGAACAGTAATTTTCAATGGTAGCGGTGCATCCGGACTGTATAAGTTTTTTTGTTCTAAAGCTTTTGTCATCAAATCGTGTGAAGAATGTACGAGTTGCTCTTTTTTTTCTTTGAATTCTTCTAAAATAGTTCCCAGTAACAATCCGTCGGTAGCAAAAGCATGTCCGCCGCAATTGAGTCCTGACTCTATGCGATACTCAGAAACCCAAAGGCCTTTTTTTGCCAAAAAATTTCCCTGAATCATGGCCGATCGATAATCACTAACTTTCAAGATGATTTTCTTTTTGAGTTGATTGTTTTCGTTAGGAAAAAAATCTGGAAAGTTTTCAAAATAGCTGTAAAGCCTCGGATTCATTCCTGCAGAAAGCACCACCGAAGATTCGAGATTGCTGTTGGCAAAACCTCTCAAAGCGGCATGGGCATCATTGAATTCGACAGGAAGCTGCGCTTCTTTTTCAAAATTATCTTTATCCAATTTTGTCATGATATTTACATCGATCGCCCCAGCTGAAAGATGCGACTCGATGTAATTCTGAATATTTTCTTTGAATGACATACCTTCTTCCAACAAATTTTGAAAACCTTTTTTTATATCAGAAGTATTGGGCAACATTGCCATGTAATTTTCTACAGCAGTTTTGCTTTCTGCTAATTCTTTTTTAAAATTTTCAAACTTCTGCTTTACAATCTGATCGACTAAATTAAGGTACGAAGTGATTCTCTGTGCCCTGTAATCATGAAACTTCTGACTTATTTCTTCATAAGGAAAATTGAATTTCTTGCTGTAAAAATCACGCATCTTTTCTATCAGATCGTCATCAGCTATAGAAATTACAGACGAAATACCATATTGTGCCACACGTATCGGGCTGTCAATCGTGTAGGCGAGTCCCATTACAGGAATATGAAAAGTGTGGATGGGCTTTTTTGTCATTTGCTTTGATATTAAAATAAAGGCAAATGTTGATAAAAAAAGTTATTTAAAACCTGATAAATGTCAGGTTTGTAAATGGTTGCCGTCACTTTAACACATTAAATCAATATTTTTTTCAAAGATTCGGCGATGCTTCTCCACAAAAAATTGTAAAAGGATTTCTCCGGCACTCGCTCGATTGCTACAGCCGCTTTTTTACTTTTTTCTTCTGAATCATTTTTAAGAATTAAATTGGCAATTGCAGTCTTTAATTTGGCTTCTTTCTCGGGATGTTTCTTTTGGTATAATTTTACTTTCAAATCGTCATAGATTAACGACGCATTTCCGGTAACATTGGTATCATTTCCATAAAAATTAAAATGATATTTATCAAAAGTCCCTGTAAATGATGTATTCATATATGGCTGAGTAAATCGGGTAAGTGCCGCTACATCAAAGTTGGCGATCGTTCCTTGAATGTGAAAACTGTCTTTAGTATCTAAAACATTAAAACTCCAATTGACGTTTAAAGGCGAAGTTTTCATAAAGAGACAATTGATTTTTATTTTTAAATCATCGGTTTTTTTCAAACCAAAACCACTCTGAAGATTAGTGGCCTGCAAATTAAATTGATCAAAGTTTAAAACGCCCGGGCCTTTTGTAAAATCGATTTCTTCTTCATAAACCAGTTTCGATTTTAGAATTTGCAAAGTATCTATTTTTAGCGGGAATTTAATTTTTCGCAATAATGAGTTGTACAATTGTTTTTTGCTCAAATCGTCTTTGGGCATTTTATTGCGGTAAATATTTCCGTCAAAATGGTGCATGACTACTGAATTGGCGTTTAAGAAAAAACGATCTTTTTTAAATCCCCAATCCATTTTGCTGATGCTGGCCGAATCTAATTTTAAGGTGTAAATATCTTTCTCTTTTTCGAGTTTTGCTAAAAAATTTCTTCGATCGTATTCGGGCAACATCGCAAAATTTTGAATTTTAAGAAATTTATTTTCAGTGCTGATTTTGCCAATCGTAATGTGGTAAAAGGCATTCGGTTTGTAGTAAAGGCTATCGCAAACCAAGACGTATCTTTTGTATTGCATCGGAATTTTTTCTTTCAAAGTCGCATCTGTTACCAGAATACCTTCCAATTTCAAAATAATATTTTTGATGTTTAAAAGTGGTTTGTTGTTTTGCAACCCCACTACATCAAGGCTTCCGTCATTTAAGTAGATATTCGAAACGGCCACGATTTTCTGAAACGGTTCTACAATTTCTGTTCGAATGCTCTTGCTGTTGTTGATAAGCGTATTGTTTTTTTTATACAAAATTACTCTGGCTTTGTTGATCGTGATGCTTTCGGCTTTAATGATATCACGAAAAACCAAATCCCAAATATTGAAGTGTTTGATTGTTATGGAAGCTATTTTAGAATAAATTCCTGTCTTTTTAGGACTGTTTTTTGGCTGATTTTTAGGATGGATCAGTAACGTTTCGGCATAAATATTTCTCCACCAAAGTGATACTTCTATTTTTTCGTAGTGAATATTGTAAGCGGTCTTATTTTTTTCGTGAATGACTTTTGGTAATTGTTTTTTTATCCAAAAATTAAGGCCAAAATTGAGTACAATCACCAAAAAAACGACTGAAATTATTCCGATTGCTATTTTTTTATAGTTTGACATTTATAGGTTTGGTTTTAATTACATAAATTTAGAGTTTTAAAGACATGTTTTTTTATAAAATTTTGTTTTGAAGTTATATATTTTTCCAATGTTTATTTGCTTAGATTTTTGAGGTATGAAAAAAATTAAAAAAGGATCACTGGTTTTATTGGTTTTAATTGTAATTGTGGCTGTTGGTTTGTGCGCATATATTTTTCATCTGAAACCCAAGTACGAGGGGGAATTAAAGTTGCAAAACCTTCAAAACGAAACCACTGTTTATTTTGATGATTTTGGTGTGCCTCATATTTACGCCAGTTCTGAAAAAGATGCTATGACCACTTTAGGTTATGTGCACGCACAGGAAAGATTGTGGCAAATGGAACTCTTACGCCGAATTGCACCGGGCCGTTTGTCTGAGATATTTGGTTCTGTCGCGCTTAAAAACGATAAATTTTTTGTTGGAATTGGCATCGAAGAAGCTTCGGCGAAAGCCATAGCCAAACTTGATAAAAAGAGTCAGAGTTACCTACTGACAATGGCATACATAGACGGAATTAATCAATATTTGGAGGAAGGCGTTACGCCGCTTGAATTTACTTTGGTTGGCGTTAAAAAAGAAAAATTCACCATAAAAGATGTGTATAATATTTTTGGATACATGTCTTTCAGTTTTGCGATGGCTCAAAAAACCGATCCTTTATTGACGGATATTCGCAATAAATATGGTGCTCCCTATTTGAAAGATTTAGGTATCGAAGGCGAATTTAACACCACAAAAATTAAAAATTATAAAAAAAACAACGAAGAATATGCTGCAATATCAAAATCGGTTGCGGGACTTCTGGAAGCATCTCCAATTCCGCCTTTTGTAGGCAGTAATAGTTGGGTTGTGGGACCAAAGAAAACCAAAAACGGCAAAGTCATTTTTGCGAATGATCCACACATTGGTTTTTCACAGCCAGCAACTTGGTACGAAGCACATTTGGTAACGCCGCAATTTGAATTGTATGGTTGTTATCTGGCCGGCACGCCTTTTCCTCTTCTGGCGCACAATCGCGATTATGCTTACGGATTGACCATGTTTGAAAACGATGATATCGATTTTTATAAAGAAACCAATAAAATTGGTGATACCAATCAATATCAGACACCAACGGGTTTTAGTAACTACGAAATTAGAAAAAAGACCATCAAAGTAAAAGATACTTCAGATGTGGTTTTGACGGTGAAATCCAGTCGACATGGGCCTATTATGAATGATGTTCTAGAACATTTAGACAAAAAAAGTCCGATTGCAATGTCTTGGATTTATACCCAGCAACCTATTCAGATTTTAGATGCGGTTTATGGGCTTTCGCATGCTAAAAACAAAGAAGATTTTAAGAAAGCAGTGCAATTGGTTGCCGCGCCCGGATTGAATGTCATGTATGGAGATGCTCAAGGAAATGTGGGTTGGTGGGCGACAGGTACACTTTACAAACACAATAAAGGGGTTAATTCGTTTCTTATTTTAGAAGGTGCCAGTGGCAAGGATGATATCACAGAATATTTGGATTTTTCTAAAAATCCATCGGCTGAAAACCCGAATTGGGGGTATGTATATTCTGCCAATAATCAGCCTGAGGCCATTGACGGTTATTTGTATCCCGGATATTATTTGCCTGAAGATCGCGCCAAAAGAATTTCGGGTTTATTAGACGCAAAATCTAATTGGAATAAGGAAGACATCAGCAAAATGATTTATGATAATACTTCGAGCGTGGCCAATATTACGGTTAGTAATTTAATTTTGAATAGTAATTTGACAAACTTAAATGCCACCGAAAAAGAGGCTATTGCTATTTTGAAATTATGGAGAGGAACTCATAATCTGGAAGATGTGGCGCCCACGATTTATAATAAATGGATTTATTTATACCTAAAAAATACTTTTGAAGACGAAATGGGTTCGGATAATTTTAATTTGTTTGTCGGAACTCATATCGGGAAGCAAGTCGTAGCGAGACAGATCGCCAACGAAAATTCGGTTTGGTGGGATAATATTAAAACAAAAAACACAAAAGAAACGAGAAGTCAAATCGTTTCAGAATCATTCAATCAAGCTATTTCAGAACTGAGAAAACAGTTTGGAGATGCTGTAACCGACTGGACTTGGGCAAAGATACATACCGTTGAGCACGAACATCCTTTGGGAAAAGTGGCTGCTTTGCGCAAATTGTTTAATGTTGGTCCTTTTGCGGCTCCAGGGTCTAATGAGGTGATCAATAATCAGTTTTTTGGATTGAATCGGGAAGGCGAATATGCCGTAAAAGGTGGTCCTTCGACAAGAAGAATAGTTGATTTCTCAGATGTTGAAAACAGTTGGAGTATTCTGCCAACAGGTCAGTCCGGGAATCCTTTTAGTAAACATTACGACGATCAGGCCGAAATGTACAATGCCGGAAAATTTAGAAAAATGAAGTTGAATAAGGAAGAAATTATAAAAACTTCGACCAAATTGGTTTTTAAGCCTGAGTAAAATTTTTTTATATCCCGCAAGACTATTTTGTCTTGTGGGATATTTTTTTTAAAACTGTGATTTTATTCGCTTAATTTATTTAAATAATCGACGATTTCAAATAGCCTTTTTCGGGTAATTTCGAGATAGCCACTGGCTACAATAATTCTTTGCATTGTTCCGCCTCCTGAATATTGATCTTTAGAGATGGCACTATTAAATTTTCTTTCAGAATCTCGAAATGCAATCCAGTTTTTTTGAGACTGTTTTAAGACTTCTTTGTCAGCAGGATCGAGCTTTTTTGCCAGTATTTGATAATATTTATTGAGTAATTTGTCGTACTCGATTTCAGCTTCATAACTTGCATTTACCATACCTGAAGTAGAATAATCTATTTCTATTTTTTTAGAAAGTAATTTCTCAATTCGAAGGGTGTCAATTTTAAAATCAACTGTTATTTGTTTATCAAAATCAGATAAATATTCTTCTGCATTAAGTTCTTTTCGAAGTTTTACCACTTCTTTTTCAATTTCTAGGTGACATTTTTTCAAATCATTTTCACTAATCTCTTTTGGTGATTGGGCAAAGCCAAATTGATGTATAAAAACTAAAAGTATAATAATTTGAATGTATTTCATTTACGATGATTGAAGTTGATTCTGGTTTTTAAAATCTACAGTAATATAATTGTCGTTTGGCGTAATCCTGATCTCTCTACCCAAAATAAGTGCCTGATTGTCGGATTGATGGCCACAAGGAAAATCAAAATATACCGGGAAGTCAAAATCGTTTACTTCTTCCAGAATTATCTCGTAATCTGTTTTGCCGTACTCCAAAGTCGATTCTTTGATATCGGTCATGGCGCCGACTAGAATTGCTTTGAGATTGCTTAATTTATTGCTTCTTTTTAGTGCGATTAACATTCGGTCTAAATGATATAAATATTCGTCGATGTCCTCAAAGAATAAAATTTTATCGGTCGTATCAATATCCGATTTTGAGCCGTTTAAAGCATATAAAATAGAAAGATTTCCGCCGACTAAAATTCCTTCTACGGTTTTTTCGCCCTGTTTATTTTGTTTGTTTTTAGGTATTTTATACGTTAAAGTTGTTCCAAACAAAGCATTTTTTAGAGATGCTAAAGCTTCGGGCGCCGCTTTGGGCATTCCTTGCAGCATCACAGCGTGAAGTGTTTCGATATTCAAATTGTGTACGTGGCTGTGCAGCACCGTGATGTCGCTATAGCCTACCAGCCACTTTGGTTTTTTTTGGAAATTAGTAAAATCGAGCTGGTCAATAATTTTAACAGTTCCGTAGCCACCTCTCGTAAAAATGATGGCTTTTATAGACGTATCGTCTAGCATGGCTTGCAAATCCTCGAGTCTTTCCTGATCTGTTCCCGCAAAGAAACCATAGACATTAAAAGCATTTTTGCCAATAATAGGATCCAACTCCCAGCTTTTTAGAATCTCAAGACCTTCTTCGACTTCTTTGTAACTAACGGTTTTTGCCGTACTTACAATGCCAACTTTGTCTCCTGATTTTAAATATGATGGACTAATCATGGCGCTTTTTTTTATGTTTTTTTGAATATTTTGATTAGTGCTCTCTAAATTTTTGATACTTACTCACTCACCATAAAAGTAATAAAAATTGATCTGCCTTCGGTTAGTTCTTCAGGAGATATTTGCCTTTGGCGACGTCTTTGGCATAAATGTTCAGATTGTTCATCACGACTTTGTTGGTTGTGATTGCATTTTTAGTTTGATAAGCGGTATCGCTTTTATAGGCAGTTAGTAATGTTTCCAGTTCTATTTCGTCATAAAGAGCAAACATATTGTAAATGGCGTCCCTAAAGTTTTTAAAATTGATGCTTTCTATGATTTCGATATTTTTTTGCTCGTTCCATTTTTCTTCAACAGCAGTTTCATTTATTTTGGCCAGGCAATAATCAACAAAATATGTTTTGTATTTTGTAGCTTCTATAATCTTGTCTATTATGATTTTATTTTGCTGAGTTGGCATTGCTGGCGGGGGTGAACCTTGCTGCGAAAAGCCAACATAAGTACTCAATAGGCATATTAATAAAACAAAAAACGACTGCTTTTTTAAATTCTTCATAGGTTATTTTTTAATTTATGTATAATTTTTACAATTATACATTGGTTTTATTGGGAACGATTCTGTTTTTTGGGCTGGGCTAAAATAGTATTTTTTTTATGGTAAATCAAGAAACACAAAAGAGGTTTTGAATAAAAAAATAGGTTTAGAAAGGACATTCATAAATCTAAATTTTTTAGCGTTTTTTTAGATTAAATGCCTCGGTAAAGGCAGAGCAATTGTGCTTAAAGGGTTTTTTGTTACTTGTACGGCAACTGAAAAAAAAGGTTTTTCTTATGAAAACGAGTGCTGCGTGAGGGATCGAGGCGGTATCCTTTTGCGGGCGAAGCAAAGCAAAAGATATAGCCGAAAGCCCGACCCGCCTTTTTTGGCGGGACACGCCCAAGCTAATAATGTGCTGTTGAGGCAAATATTTGGTTTATTTTTGATGAAGTGTGTAATTTATAGTTATTTTTACAATCTTATTATTTAGATTTTTCTTGATGCAAACTCCACTAAAAATTGCTGTTGTAGGTTCTGGATTGGTTGGTTCACTATTGGCAATTTATCTTAAAAAAGAAGGTCATACGGTTCATGTTTATGATCGTAGCCCTGATATTCGCAAAATAAATTTTTCGGGACGCTCCATCAACTTGGCGATGTCTAATCGTGGTTGGAAAGCGCTTGATGGCGTTGGTGTTGGTGATGCGGTGCGTGAAATCGCAATTCCGATGGACAAACGCGCGATACATCTAACGGATAAACTTAATTTTCAGAATTACGGGCAGGAGGGAGAATCGATTTATTCTATTTCGAGAGGAACGCTAAACCGCAAAATGATTGATCTGGCCGAAAATGCCGGTGCCGAATTTTATTTTGAGCAAAAAATCTGGGATGTGACGTTGAGCGATGCGACTTTGCACATCGGCGAAACCGAAAGAGGCGAGTGGGAAGAAAGAAAATTTGATATGGTGTTTGGTGCAGATGGCGCTTTTTCCAGAATTCGCCACAGAATGCAACGCCAGAGTATGTTCAATTATTCACAGGAATTTTTGAATATGGGGTATAAAGAACTGAATATTCCTGCCAATCCTGATGCGAGTCATAAATTGGATAAAAATTCATTTCATATTTGGCCTCGCGGTGATTATATGTTGATCGCATTGCCTAATCTTGACGGAAGTTTTACGTGTACTTTGTTTATGCCTTTTGAAGGCGAAAACTCCTTTGCTTCGCTAACAGATCGTAAAATGGTCGAAGATTTTTTTGAGAAAAATTTTCCAGATTCTATAGAAGTGATTCCAAAATTAGCAGAAGATTTTTTTAAGAATCCGACCAGTACTTTGGTTACTATGAAATGTTTTCCGTGGACATACGAAGATAAGATTGCTTTGATCGGGGACGCATGTCATGCCATTGTTCCGTTTTATGGGCAAGGGATGAATGCCGGTTTTGAGGATATTACGGTTTTGAATGAAATGATCGAAAAATATGGTAACGACTGGAAGAAGATTTTTTCTGAATATCAAATTTCGCGTAAACCAAATGCCGATGCGATAGCAGAACTTTCGTACCGTAATTTCATGGAAATGAGTACCAAAACTGCCGATGAGAAATTTTTGTTGCAGAAGAAAATCGAAAAAGCATTTTCAGATAAATATCCAGACAAATGGATTCCGCTTTACAGCCGTGTAACTTTTAGCGATCGCCCGTATGCTGAGGCTTTAGCTATTGGTGATTTTCAAAACGCTATTATGGAAGAGATTCTAAAACTTGACAACATAGAAAATATATGGAATAGTCCCGAAATCGATACTAAGATTTTGGAATTGTTGCAAAAGGCATAATTTTTTTAACCATATAAGTAATTTAAGTTGGTGCTTTTTCTACAAAGTAAATCAACTTAAATTACTTATATGGTGAATTTTTATTTTTTGAATATTTTAGTCAGTACCCCAAAAACACCTCTAATAAAAGTAGCGCTCGTTACGACTTTCAGAACCGATTTTCCTACCACACTTGCTGTGCTTGGCTCAGATTTTGATTGTTTCTCACTTGTTTGTTCTTCTGCGGCTTCTACACTGGCCTGATTGGCCTCTTCTATTTTTTTATTGAGGATTTCATAGGCACTTTCACGGTCTGTTTCTTCGCTGTATTTTTTTACCAATTTAGATTTTGAGTTGATACTTTCAATTTCATCGGCAGATAAAATATCCATTCTGCTCATCGGAGCACGCATCATTGTGGCAACAAGTGGTGTCGGAACTCCTTTTTCGTTGAGTGCTGTGACCAAAGCTTCTCCGATTCCTAAACTGGTCAACAATTCATCTGTTTTATAGTAGTCAGAAGTAGGATAGTTGTCGGCTGTTTTTTTTATCGCTTGTCGATCATTGGCAGTAAAAGCTCTCAAAGCGTGCTGAATTTTTAGACCTAATTGTGCCAAAACACCGCTAGGAACGTCCATTGGGTTTTGCGTAACAAAATAAACGCCCACGCCTTTTGAGCGAATTAATTTGACAATGGTCTCGATTTGTTCTAATAAAGCTTTACTGGCTTCGTTAAAAATCAGATGCGCCTCGTCTATAAAAATGACAAGTTCCGGCTGATCTGCATCTCCTTTTTCGGGCATTTGCTGGTAAATCTCTGCCAATAAACTCAACATAAAAGTCGAGAATAATTTGGGTTTGTCCTGAATATCCGTCAAGCGAATGATATTTACGTAACCTTTTCCGTTTTCGTCAATACGCATCAAATCCTCTATTTCAAAAGACAATTCTCCAAAAAACAAATCGGCACCTTGCTGCTCCAGTTCTATTATTTTGCGCAAAATCGTTCCGGTTGTTGCTGTCGAAATTTTGCCGTAATGTTCCGTGATTTTCTCTTTGCCTTCTTCGGTGATATAATTTATTACTTTTTTAATGTCTTTTAAGTCTAGTAAAGGCATTTTGTTGTCGTCACAATATTTAAAAATAACCGAAATGACGCCAGCCTGAGTATCATTCAAATCTAAAATTCTGGAAAATAAAACAGGTCCAAATTCAGAAATAGTAGCACGCAAACGCACTCCGTTTTGCTGAGACAGTGTCATCAGTTCAACCGGAAAAGATGCTGTATTATAAGGTAGATTTATTTTGGTATGGCGTTCGGTGATAAAGCCTTCTTCTTTACCTTCTTTGGCGATTCCGCTAAAATCACCTTTAATATCCATCATCAAAACTGGAATTCCTGCATTAGAAAGTTGTTCCGAAAAAACTTGTATTGTCTTTGTTTTTCCTGTTCCCGTAGCTCCTGCAATAAGTCCGTGACGGTTTAGGGTTTTAAGGGGGATTTTGACATGTGCTTCTGCTATCGCTTCTCCGTCAAGAATGGCGCCGCCTAAGATGATACTGTCTCCTTTGGTTTGATATCCGTTATTTACATCTTGAATGAAATTATCTTTTTTATTCATGTTTTTATTTGTAATTTAGGTGGTTATAAGAGTATCGCTTGATTTTTAAATATTTTTAATTCATTTTTTTAGTAGGAAAAAGCCTTTTTTGGTCAAAAACCGAACAAAAAACAATTTCGCAACTTTTTAAGAAGATATCAAAAGAATGATAGATTATTTACTAAAACGTTGTAATTTCGATGTAATTTGACCTTTTTTTTGTTTTATCAAAAAAACGATGTTGACAAATTAATGAGATATTTTTTAAATTCAAGTTAAATTTACTTCAATAAAATTAAAAAAAGTTTTTTTATTTAAACTAAACGTATAAATTTGCTCCTCTACAAGTTAAATATAACTAAAAAATAAAATTATTTAAAACTATTAAAATTAAGAAAAATGGCAAACGTTAAAGTTAAAAAAGAAAGCACTTCGAATGGAGGAGGAATGATTACTGGAATCATTATTGTTGCGTGTATTTTAGTTGGGGTGTTTATTTGGAAAGTAATCATGGGAGATGCTGCTAACTTCGAAGGAGGTAATCCAGAAACTGGTCATCCAATTAATACATTAGGACAAGTTTACAAAGGAGGTTTTATCGTACCAGTATTATTAGGTATGTTTTTAATGGTTGTTGTGTTTTCTATTGAAAGATTTATCGTTATCGGTAAAGCGGCAGGAAAATCTAACTTGGATACATTTATGAAAAATGTACAAGCTAGCATTAAAGAAGGTAACATCGAAGCTGCAATCGCTTCATGTGACAAACAACAAGGTTCAGTTGCAAACGCAATTAAATCTGCTTTGATTAAATACCAAGATGTTAAAAAAGAAGGTTTCAACAGTGAAGAAGCTTCAGAAGTAATTCACAAAGAAATCGAAGAGGCAACTTCATTAGAAATGCCAATGTTAGAAAAAAACATGACTATTATCTCTACTTTAGTATCATTAGGAACTTTAGGAGGATTATTAGGGACAGTATCAGGTATGATTAAAGCGTTTGGTGCGTTAGCTTCTGCTGGAACTCCAGATCAAGCTGCTCTTGCAACTGGTATCTCTGAGGCACTTATCAACACTGCAACAGGTATCTCTACTTCAATCTTGGCTATCGTTTCTTACAACTTCTTTACTGCTAAAATTGATGATTTAACTTACTCTATTGATGAGGCTGGTACTACAATCGTAAATACTTACAGAAGATTCAGAGGAAGTTTGAAACAATAATTAATTTTTGATATTTATTTATCAAAATAAAATAAAAGATAATGGCTAAAATAAAAATGAAAAAAAAGTCAACATCGACAGATATGACTGCCATGTGTGATGTTGCGTTCCTTTTGCTTACGTTCTTTATTTTGACCGCTACTGCCAAAGTGCCTGAAGCACTTCCTGTAGATACGCCTTCGTCTGTTGCACAAACTAAATTACCTGATACAGATTTAGCTATTATCACGATAGGTAAAGGAAAAGATGGTAAAAGCAAAGTGTTTTTTGACATCAAGGGACGAGATATTCGTAAAAAAACTCTTGAAGGTATGGGAGCAAAATTAGGGGTGAACTTTTCAGAAAAAGATCAGGAGAACTTTTCATTAATGGATGATTTTGGTGTGCCCCTTGCAAACTTGAAGCAGATCATTGATATGAAAGCATCTGATAGAAGTAAAGCAAACCAACCGGGTATTCCTTTGGATTCTTTAGACAATCAATTAAAAGAATGGCTTTTGGTTTCAAGAAGAGCTACAATTGATCTTCATGATAAAGAATTGCAAATTGCAATAAAAGGAGATGCAAAAGAACAATATCCAGCTATCAGAAAAATAATGGATATTTTGCAAGATCAAAAAATCAACTCTTTTAATCTGGTAACAGGTATGAGAGGTAGAGATGACTTTTAATTAAAAAATATACACTAAAATGGCTGAATTAAATACCGGCGACGGTGGCGGCGGAAAAGGTGGCAAAGTAAGAAGTAAAAAGCAAAACTCAAAAGTAGATTTAACTGCGATGGTAGATTTGGCTTTCTTATTAATCACGTTCTTTATGTTAACCACAACGTTGTCAAAACCTCAATCGATGGATTTGTCGTTGCCAGATAAAGATCCAAAAGACGATGCTCCTCCTGTAAAAGTCGATGAAAATCGTACAATGACTGTTATGTTGGGTGCAGATAATAAAATGGTTTATTATATGGGATTACTTGCTACTCCAATTGCGGGGCCGAAAGAAATCGCTTATGGTAAAGATGGAATTCGTAAAGAATTGTTGTCTAGAAAAAAATCGGTTTTAGCATATTCTGCAGCTTTGGGTAAGCCAAAAAACGGAATTATTGTTATTATCAAACCAACTAAAAAATCAAATTACCGTAACTTGGTTGATATTTTAGATGAGATGGCGATTTCTGGTGTAGATACGTATGCAATTGTTCCTGAGTTTACTCCAGAGGAAACAAAGCTGATAGATAAGTCGCCAGCAGTAGAAACACCACAGTAATCTTGTTGAATACCTTAATAATCAAGAAAAATGAAATTAGATATAATTAAAAATCAGTGGCTTGATATCGTATTCGAAGGACGTAATAAGATATATGGTGCCTATGAGTTAAGAAAATCAAATACTAAGACTACAGTAAGAGCGCTTATTTTTGGGTCTATTATTTTTTGCTTAGCTGTTGCTGCTCCTCTTATTGCTAGTTTTTTGCCAGATTCTGCAGAAGAAGATGTAAATAACGATATTAAGATCGCTACAGTAAAACTACCTCCTAAAAAAGAAGAGGTAAAGCCAAACCAACCACCACCACCGCCACCACCACCAAAAGTAGATCAGGTTAAGTTTGTGAAACCAGTGGTTGCAAAAGCAAATGAAGTTACTGAAGATCCTCCTAAAATTGAGGAACTTAAAGATAAAAAAGTTGGTTCTGAAACTATTAAAGGAGATCCGGATGCAGTTTTAACTGTTGATGAGCCAGTAGGTACTGGAACTGCTGCAGTAGTAGAAGAAGATAACCAGGTTTATAACACAGCTGGTATCGAAGTAAAACCAGATTTCCCAGGAGGAATTGAAAAGTTCTACAAATTTGTAGGAAACAATTACAAGACTCCGGAAGAAGAAGGTTTGAAAGGTAAAGTTTATGTTACTTTTGTAGTTGAAAAAGACGGTTCGTTGACCGACATTAAAGTTTTAAGGGATATCGGTTACGGTACAGGAGCAGAAGCAATTCGTGTTCTTAAAAAATGTCCAAGATGGACTCCCGGCGAGCAAAATGGTAAAAAAGTAAGAGTACTGTACTCTCTTCCTATTACTATTCAATCTGCAGAATAATGTTAAAAGAAAAGCTTAATAATATTCAGAAGAAATCGCTCAAAGAGCGATTTCTTCTTGTTTTAGGAATACTGTTTTTTTTGATCTATCTTGTACTTGGTTTAATGATTATGTTTTGGAAAAAATTGCCTTTAAACATGGAACCGATGTACAGATATGCTTTTGGTATTTTACTAATACTATATTCAGGAGTTCGTTTTTTGAGATTAATTAATTCTAACACAGAGTAATTATGTTGAGATATAGTAAGGTTTTTAGTTTGGTCGTTTTTGTCTTTTTGTTTGCCATGTGCAATCAAAAAAGCAAAAGTCAATCTGATAAGGAAACAATTTTAAAGGGAGCTTTAACTATTACAGTTGATGAGACTGTTAAACCTATTGTCGAAGATCAAATTGCTGTTTTTGAAGGAACTTATTATGATGCAAAAATTACGCTCCAGCCAAAGTCGGAAGCAGAAGTTATTAATGACTTGCTGAATGAAAAAGCAAAAGTGGTCGTTATGACAAGAAAATTAACTCCGGAAGAGATTGGTGAATTTGCAAAAACAAAAATAAACCCTAGAGTTACGCCTTTTGCAACAGATGCGATTGCATTTATTTCGAATAAAAGCAATAATGATACTTTAATTGCGTTGAAAACTGTAGTGGATTTTATGCAAGGTAAAGCCGATGCTAGAATTAAAGGACTTGTTTTTGATAATCCAAACTCAAGTACTGTGCGCTACATGAAAGATTTAGCCAACGTAAAAGAGATTCCGAAGACTGGTGTTTTCTCTTTCAAAACAAATGAAGAGGTGATTAAGTTTGTTGCAGAAAATGATGGCATGATTGGCGTTGTTGGTGTAAATTGGCTTTCGCAACCTTCTCCAAATATGTTAGATGTTGTGAAGAAAATCAATGTTTTGAGTGTGAAAGGATTAAAAGATAATCAGTATTATAGTCCTTCGCAGAATGATATAGCAGAAATGAGATATCCTTTGGCACGCGAATTGTATATTATAAATTGTCAAGGTTATTCTGGATTGGGAATGGGTTTTGCGTCATTCATATCGGGAGATATTGGACAAAGAATAGTTTTGAAATCGGGTTTGCTGCCAGTGAGAACTCCGGGTAGAAAACTTCAAATTAGAAAACAAATTATAAACGATAAAGAATAAATTAATTACAATAAAGATGAATAAATTTAAAATTTTTAGTATTGCTTTAATTGCTTCAGCTTCTGTTGCAAAAGCGCAAGATCTAAACCAGGCCAAAAAAGCAATTGATGCTGAACAATTCGAGAAAGCAAAATCATTGTTAAAATCAATCATCAAAGCAAAACCATCTGATGGTGAAGCAAATTTTGTTTTAGGAAACGTATATCTAAATCAATCTGTTATTGATTCTGCTAAAATTTATTACTTAAATGGATTAGAGGCATCTGACAAGAAAAATTTAAACTATATCGGTTTAGGTCAGCTGGATCTTGACGGTAAAAATGCGGCTTCAGCTCAGGCTAATTTTGGATTGGCAACCAAAGATATGAAACGTAAAGATGTAAATGAATTTATATATATTGGTAGAGCTTACATCAATTCTACAAACCCTGATTACACCAATGCTATTGCTAGTTTAAAACGTGCTTTGGCGATTGAGCCACAAAATGCTACAGCACTTTTGACAATCGGAGATGCTTATTACGGAGCAAACAATCAAAATGATGCTTACAAAGCGTATCGTGATGCTTTTACTGCAGATCCAACACTTTTGAGAGCAAAAATGCAATTGGGCGTTTTGCTAAAAGGGGCTAAATCTTATGATGAAGCGATAAAATCGTTTAATGAAGTAATTGCTATTGATGCGAATTACGGACCTGTTTACAGAGAATTGGCCGAGACTTATTACAAATGGGCAAGAAATAAGCCTTCTACAAGACAAATAAATTATCAAAAAGCGATTTCTAATTACGAGAAATACTTAACTCTTACCGATTATTCAATAAATTCAAGAATGCGTCATGCTGATTTCTTAATTTTAGTTGAAGATTATAAAGCTTTGGAAGTTGAAGCGAACAAAATGATCGAATTAGACAAAGTTAATCCTAGAATTTACAGATATTTAGGATACTCTGCTTATGAGAACGGTAATATTGATGTAGCTATCAAATCTTTAGAAGATTATATCAAAGTTCCTACGAACAAAGTAATTGCTAAAGATTATTTGTATTTAGGATTTGCAAGAATTAAAAAAGGAACTGATGCAACTGGCGTTATAGAACCGACTGCTTTTGAGGCTGGTTTGAAAGACATCAAAAAAGCGGTAGAAATGGAGCCTCTTGCGGTTGAAGATCTTGGAGATTTTGGAAAAGAGTTGTTTGGAAAAAAACAATACAGCCAAGCAGCTGCTATCTATGAGTTGTCTGCAAGTAATTTGGAATCTAAAAATTACCTGAATGATAACGTATATTATGGTATTTCACTTTATTACGGAAATGCTAATAAAGCTGCAGGTACACATGATGCTGCTGCTTTAGAAAAAGGTATTGCAGCATTTGACAAAGTTTTAGTTGCTTCTCCAACTTATGATGAGGCTTACTTATACAAAGGCAGAATTTATAATTTGTTAAACAATGATGATTTAATTATCAAAAATTACGAAGAGTATATAACTAAAACTACTGCAAAAGGTGCAGAAGAATTGGCAAAACCAGCAACGGTTAAGAAAATTGTAGAAGCTTATAACAGTATCGGGGCTAGTTATGCGAATACCGATAAAACTAAAGCAATCGAATATTTTAATAAGTCTTTGGCTTTAGATCCTGCTAATACTTATGCTTCGCAATCTGTAAAAGCTTTAAAATAAAATAATCTTTTATCTTAAATATTAAACCGATAGTTCTTTGAGCTATCGGTTTTTTTATGTTCCGTATTTAATTGACTATCTTTGCACTTTAAAACAAAATAATGTTATCAAAAGAAATACAATTAGAAGTAAATAAAGGAGCTATGTTGCCCTTGATGGAAGAATTTTATACCATTCAGGGAGAAGGATTTCACACAGGTACTGCTGCTTACTTTATACGAATTGGAGGATGCGACGTGGGGTGTCATTGGTGTGATGTAAAAGAAAGTTGGAATGCAGAGCTACATCCGCCAACAGGAGTTGATTTAATTGTAAAAAATGCTTCTGCATATGCAGATACAGTTGTGATTACAGGAGGAGAACCTCTTACTTGGGATATGACTCTGCTTACGCAGCAATTGAAAGACAAAAATTTAAAAGTACATATCGAAACCTCCGGTGCTTATCCGCTTACAGGAACTTGGGATTGGATTTGTCTTTCGCCGAAGAAAAATAAATTGCCAACTCAAACCGTGTATGATAACGCGCATGAATTAAAAGTGATTATCTACAACAAACATGATTTTATTTTTGCAGAAGAACAAGCAGAATTGGTAAATGATAACGCTATTTTGTTTCTTCAGCCAGAATGGAGTAAAAAAGAAGAAATGACTCCTCTAATTGTAGAGTATGTCATGAATAATCCAAAATGGCGTGTTTCGCTTCAAACACATAAATATTTGAATATTCCTTAAATTATAAAAACTAAAAGCTCTTCATCTGAAGAGCTTTTAGTTTTTATAATTCGATCATTAATCATTGTTATTGCCAATTTTTATACTTTTTTAAAGTAGTAATATGAGCCAAATGATGGTTGCTGTGCCATGCATAAGTGCCGATAATCTGCTTTATTCTATATTCAGAATTATTCTCAGGATGAATAAAACGTTTTTCAAGATCATCTTCGGATAAATTTTTCATGATATAAACCAATCTAAAATGAAGTCCTTCAAGTAGAGACAAAGTAGGCTTAATAGGCATTTGTAAACTGTCAGGCAATTGCGACCAAAGATTTTCGTCATAAGCTTTTATTACAGGATTGTTTTCTGTAAGCGCCCATTTTATTCTGATATAACAATTCATGTGGCTTTCGGCGCAGTGATGAATCACCTGGCGAATTGTCCATCCGTCAGGACGGTAAGATGTATCAAGTTGTTCATTGGTTAAATGAATTGTTTCAATTTTCAATTTTTCTGGAAAGGAGGCAATTTCTTCGATTTTTTCAGAAATATATGATGCATTATATGTTGCAGGTTCTATAAATTTTCCAATCGGATATTTTAATTTTTCTAAATCGATATTTTCCATTGATCAAAATATTTTAAGTTTAAATCGAAAGTTTTGCCAAATAATCATAATGTTCGCCTTCCAATACAAGTTCGCACTGTAATCCGTTAGCAATTGCAGCATTTTGCAAAGTATTATAATCTAAATACAACCAATCAAATGGTGTTTCTTTTTCTCCTTTATAGGAAATTGTAAATTCCAACTCGCCATAATATTCTTTTTCAGACGGAATCCATTTTCCGCCGTCCTCATCTTCATCAAACATATAGATGATGTCAGAACTGTCTATTAAGATTTGACCGCCGGGATTCAGTAAGGATTTTAATTTTGATAAATATTGATTGCAGTTTACCAGTTTTCCGAAAATTCCGGTTCCATTCATAAGCAATAAGATGGTATCAAATTTCTGGCCTTCAAAATCTAAAATATTCTGAACTTTTGTATTTTCCAGGCCGCGAAGTTTACAGGTTGCAATGGCTTTTTCAGAAATATCAATCGCCATGACATCTAAATTTCGGTCGTTTTGTAATGTTAAACTATGGCTTCCGGCGCCGCAACCCACATCTAACACTTTTCCAGAAGCCAATTGCAAAGCTTTTTGCTCTATTTTTGGCATTTCATCGTAAGAGCGAAATAAATACTGTACACTCATTTCGTCTTCTTCAGAAATTGAAGTTGCTGTAATAAGATCTTCGGGCGAATTATTAGTTTGAAAGTCAAGAATAGCTTTTCCAAAAAGGTCTTTCATTGTATTTTAGTTCAAAGTTTAAGGTTTCAAGTTCAAAGTTGTTTAATTTTGCAGTTCAACTTTAAAATCTAAACTTGAAACAAATTTTAAATGGCTTACAAAAGTTAGCCAAAGATAAGCATATCGAAAATAAAAAGTATTTTGATAAGCTAAAAAAGAAGCAGCCTAAAAATTTAGACTATGTGATGCAGGATTTGCATGACGCCGAATTTAAAAAAACAGATTGTTTACAGTGTGCTAATTGTTGCAAAACAACTGGGCCTTTGTTTACTTTGGCAGATATAGAGAGAATCTCAAAATCTTTCAGACAAAAGCCACAACAGTTTATAGAGCAATATCTAAGAATTGACGAAGATAAAGATTATGTTTTGCAAAGTGTTCCTTGTACTTTTCTGGACCATGAAAATTATTGCATGATTTACGACGTGCGCCCAAAAGCATGCAGGGAATTTCCGCACACAGACCGCAAAAAGTTCAATCAAATTACAGATCTTACGTTAAAAAATGTGGCAATTTGTCCTGCGGCTTATAATATTGTAGAAGAAATGAAAAAGAAACTTCCGCTATAAAAACTTTTTAAATACTTAAATATTTTGTAATTGTTTTTTTAGAACAAATCATTTTTACTTTTTTAAATGTACTTTTGACTTTAGCGAAAGCAATAAACCCATAAAAGACCTGATACAAATTGAATCTAGAATATTTCATAGCCAAAAGACTCATTACTGCAAAAGATTATAAAAGCAGTATTTCTGCACCGATTATAAAAATTGCTATTTCTGCAATTGCTATTGGTATTATTATGATGTTGGTTTCGGTAGCAACAGGAATAGGTTTGCAGCAAAAAATTCGTGAAAAAGTGGCTGCTTTCAATGGGCATATTATTATTTCGAATTACGACAATAATAATTCAGAGGTTACTTTGGTGCCTATTTCCAAAAAACAAGACTTTTATCCTAATTTTAAATCCCTTCCAGATGTAAAACACATTCAGGCAGTAGCCAGTAAAGCCGGAATCATTAGAACTGAAAATGCTTTTGAAGGAATCATTTTCAAAGGTGTTGGTAGCGATTACGACTGGAACAATATCAAGGAATATTTGGTTGATGGTAAATTGCCTGATTTTTCTAAAAATTTAAACGAAGATGTTATTATCTCAAAATTTCTTGCAGATCGACTTGGCCTGAAAGTAGGAGATAGTTTCAATACTTTTTTTATTAAAGAAGAACAAGGAAAAATGCCCAATAGCCGCCGATTTAAAATCACAGGTATTTTTAATTCCGGATTTCAAGATTTCGATGCTACTTATATATTAGGAGATATCCGTCATATTCAAAGAATCAATAAATGGAATCAGAACCAAGTGGGTGCTTTCGAAGTTTTTGTAAAAGACTTTGACAATATAAGTGCTGCGGGAGATAAAATCTACAAAGAAACCTCTTCCAACCTTGACACCAAAACCATTATCGAAAAATACGGTTACATTTTCGATTGGTTGCAATTATTCGATTTTAATATTCTCGTTATTCTCGGGGTAATGATTTTAGTAGCCACAATCAATATGGTAGTAGCGTTGCTAGTCCTTATTCTGGAACGCACACAAATGATCGGAATTCTAAAAGCAATGGGCGCCAATAACTGGACTGTGCGCAAAATATTTCTATACAATGCTTTCTATCTTATCTTGCGAGGATTGTTTTGGGGCAACTTAATAGGGATTTCAATATTGCTTATCCAGCAGCAATTCGGAATAGTATCTCTAAATCCAGAAAATTACTATGTCAATCAGGCACCGGTGTATTTAAACTGGGGCTATATTGTCCTGCTCAACTTGCTTACGGTCACAGTTTGCTTCTTGGTACTATTAATCCCTTCTTATATCATCACCAAGATTTCTCCTGTCAAAGCCATCCGTTTCGATTAATAACATACATATATAGGTACAACCCGGCATTTTTCACAAAGGTGCCGGGTTTTTCATTCACACCTATATATAAGGACTGTTTTAATATTTTCTTATTTTAAGTTTAGTTAGTAGCTTATTCCTGCTATCCGCTCCAATCTTTTGTGCCGAACGCCGTCACAAAAGGATTTCCACTTCTATCAGGGCTAGGGGAGTTGTTGTCATGGGAAGACTTGTGCTTAATACTATAATATTGTATACAAACGAAAAGATATCGCCTTTGCATTCACGATT
>NZ_JAGFBV010000003.1 GCF_017948595.1 Flavobacterium geliluteum
CACTATAGCCTCTTGAAATTCTTAGAATTCATTTATCGAAAAACCCATAAGGGATGGATGTAGAGCGGTTCCGTTCAACAGGAGTTTCATTGTTGGCTTTTCAAGCCCAACGAAACTCTAGCTATTAGTGGTAGCTTTTTTTCTCACGCAAATTTCAATATTAAATGCTATTCTTGTTTCTTATCCTTCACAATATCGAAATGACAGTGCAAATCGTCAATTGTATTCATCGTACTAATTGTATTAACACAATGTATTAAAAAAAATAGTCCGCACAATGTGACGCTATAATAACTTTCCACATCAATTGCCAACTCGATACGATTGTGTACATATTTATCCCTGATATCATAAAGTCGTCTGATGTTTGTACGCATTACTTCTTGATCTCCTATGTGTAATTTTGGGATTACATTTTTTTTTAATATCGTTTCTCCTTTAGCTTTATAATTGTTTTTTGGAATTATTAATGTTTCAAAGAACGAAATCAAGTTTATTATTCGTTCATAAAGATTTGAAAAGCTGTTTAGTGAGCCAAATTGAATAATTGCATTCTCAATGTCGTAATATATTTCTACGTTTCGTTTTGATATTATGAACTGATGAAAGAGGAATAATCCATCTTTCATTATTTTGTTAAGTTCAGCTTGACCAATGGAAATAGGTTGTGTATTTGTTGGAAATTCTACATTAAATCCAATATTTTGAAAGTTTCCAATATGACTTAAATATTCTACTTTGTCGACAACTCTATAATCAAAATCTACATTAAATGTGTCAACGCCAATCCTCAGCATCTGCGGAAAAAGAAAACATTTTAGAGAGTTTACGGATAATCTAATCTCTTTTTTAGCAAGTTCAACACATTTACTTTCTACTCCAAAAACAGTAACTGTAGCAAGGGGTGTGTTTACAAATGAATTAAAGATCTTATTCCAATCCTCTAACTTCATATCTCTACCATTTTTATTAGCTTCTGCACTTGTTGTCTCAAAGACTTTTAAACTATCGTTTTGGGACAATTGATGAAAATGACAATTACCGACTTGAAAAGGAGTTTGTATTTCTAGAGCTTTAATTATGAAATCATAATGGCGTTGTTTAGCTTTTTCCTCTATTTTAGTAACAACAAAATCATACAGTTCGACAGTTGCTATCTTAGAGACATAAATCCCAATCATCCAATCAAATGTAACTTTTACAATGAATTTATAATCTGCAACACGATTAATAAAGTCAATAGATAAAAATTGTTCAACCAAAAACTTAAATTGGTTGTAATCCGATTCATTAATTATGATTTCTTCATTCGGTAATCGAGCTCCAATGTTGACATTATTATTGAAAATATCAAGGTTTGAGAATTGAGAAATGGAATCGTCAGCAATTTGAAGCGTGGGTATACCTGCTTCATTATCTCTGCGTTCCTCTTCTAAACTTCTTGTGGTTTTGATTATAGGTCTTGATTTTACTAATTCAAAAACCTTGTACCCATTTTGATTTATAGATAATATTGAATCCATTATTATTTATGCTCGTTTTATTTGTCATCACGAAAAGTTACCACTAACGTTCCCTTGCTACAAGAGGTTTGGGATTAAAAATGCGTAATCTTTCGGATTTGCCTAAACTTCCCAAATACAAGACCATTTTCAAATTAAGCCAAATGCCCAAATCTCTTGTAACAAGTGTTATGCACAGTATTTTATCGTTCAGATTTTCCAATCTTTTTTATTTTATTTTACCTTGTTTTATAAACTTTGAAATACTATCATTATTATCTAAATCTAATAATGAATTTGCAATTTTCAAATTATAAAGAGAATCATTTTTGATTGTGCATTGAATTAAAAAATAAGAAGTTCCGATTCCTCCTTGTATGTAAGACAATCTCCATTCGTTATTTTTCACAGCTAATAATTTTAACTGTCTAATTGGTGAATTTTCATTTTCTATATTGTCTGTCGCTTCGTAATCTTCATTCGGATTTGCAATTTTCAGATTCCCATTTATAGAAAGTAATACATCGTTAAGTTGTTTCGGAATTGAATCTTTATTGTTAATTTCTCTCCAGTCATTATTTAAGTTCTCTTTCTTCGAACAACTCAAAAACAGGAATAAAAAAATGATAGATATATTTTTCATAGAAGTCTTTTATTTACTGAACTTTCTGAATATTGTGCATAACTTGTTTATACCAGCCATAAAATGGCTCCAATCTACCCTAATTTAGGTGTATATAAGAGGTTCGGTCTGGTTTTATACTGTGTTTCTGTTTTCACAACAAAGCATCACAAATACTTCATTCATTCTAAAACAAATATAACAAATCCGGCATTATCATCTCTGAGGAAAACCGTAATGGTTGATTATTTATTTGGAGACAAGTATACCAATAAATAAATAGTGAGGAGCAGGTATTTATACCTGTTTTGAGGGTGTGTTTCGGTTTTGTGATGAAGTTTTTGGGTGTTGTTACGAAGTTTTTAGGTCTTTTCATATAGTTTTTAGGTGCTATCATGAAGTGTTTGGGTTGTTTACCTAAACGTTTAGGTCGGGAACCTAAAACTTTGCTCTCGGAACCTAAAAACTTCATGATGGAACCTAAACGTTTGGGTCTAAAACCTAAACTTTGAGGTTCCGAACCCCTCGGTTGGGGTTCTGAGGTGCTCGGTTGGGGTTCGGAAACCCAAATTTGACGTTCGGAACGTCAAATTTGACCCCCAAGGACGTCAAATTTGACGTCGGGAACCCAATTTTTGACGTTCGGAACCCCAAAGATGAGGCTCGACACGTCAAATTTGGGCCTCAGGACGTCATCGATGGAGCTTGGAACCCCAAACGAGCTGTTTTTTGAGCATTTACTTTACAAATAAAGCCTTTCGAAACTAAAATTTCAAAAGGCTTTTTAAGAAAGGGGTTAGGTATAGCTACTTAGTTTGTCGTTACGCTTGTCTGAATTGCATTTATAGTAGTCTGGATGGTGTTGCTTCGGGATATTTTGATTTGACTACTAAATGCCATAGCCCTGATAGGAGCGGTATCCTTTTTAGGCACACTAAATAGCCTCGCTACCTGAAACGAACTGCCTAAAAAGATAAAGCGAATAGCAGGAACCAGCTCCTGAAAAAAAAATGCTGCAAAACCTAAGTCTTACAGCACTTCTTAAACAAATCAATTCTATAGGTACAGGGTATTTATTCGTTTACAACATCACCTTCCTTAATTTCTTCGCTGGCTATTTTTACGAGTTTGTCGTTGGCGTTGAGGTCGCCAAAGATTTCTATTTTATCGTCTATTTCTCTGCCTTTTTTTACATCGACTCTTGTGGCTTTGTGGTTGAGGACTTTGATGACAAAAGTTCCTTCTGCCGAATTGACAAAGGCCGATTTTGGCACTACAAACGTGCTGTCTTTCGCGTTAAGTGGCAATACAACTTCGGCTACCATTCCGGGTAACAAATCGCCTCGGGTGTTTTGCACATCCATTTCTACACGCTCTGAGCGCAATTTTAGGTCTAAGGCACCCGACATTCTCTGAATCTTGGCTTTGAAGGTTTCGGGTAACGATTTTACGCTAAAACTCATTTCGTCGCCATTGTGCAAATAACCCGTGTACAACTCCGGAACCGATACTGCCAAACGCAATTTGCTTTGCTGCTGAAGGGTAAGCAAAGGCAAATCTGAGCCTTTTCCTGCAGGACCAACGTAAGTCCCTAAGTTGACGTTTCTGGCCGAAACGATTCCGTCAAAAGGTGCACGAATTTCGAGATAACCTCTCATAATCGCTACTTCTTTGTGTGCGGCAACAGCGGCTTGGTATTGGGCATAATCAGAGTTTTTCTTTCCGCTTGCCATTTCCAGGTCGTTTTTAGAAATCGTTCCTTCTACTTTGCTGGTTTCGTACAAACGGTTGTAGGTACTTTTGCTCGTAGTATAAATGGCTTCCATCGATCGCAGCCTTGATTCGGCGGCAGCCAATTGCGAACTGATTTCGGGTGCTTCTAAAACGATTAAAAGTTGTCCTTTTTTTACTTTTGTACCAATGTCTACTTTTAGCAATTTTACAAAACTGCTCACTTTTGCATACAAATCTACTTGCTGAAAACCTGTTAATTCGGCTGGTAGGCGGAGTTCTGTAGCTAGTTTTTCTTTTTGCAACAGAAAGGTTTCTGTTTTGGGTTCAATTTCTGCCGTAACCGTTTCTTCTTTTTTAGAATTACAACTGTTCAGGAAAAATACGGCTATAAAAAATAGCGCTGTCGATTGTAGTATTTTAGTGTTCATTTTATGATTTTATATGATTAATGTCTTGTTTAATAAAAGCGGATGGGATAAAAGTGTATCGAAGTTTTTCATCGATTGGACTTTCAACTTTATGACTTTCAAACTTTATGACTTTCAAACTTTCGACTTACTTATTGATGAGATATAATGAATGCTTTCTTCGTCTTCGGGATCCAGCGAAACAGATTGCGTAGAGGTATGTTCTTGTGCCCATGCAAAGATAAGCGGCAAGATAAGCAACACGGCAAAAGTGGAGAATAATAACCCGCCAATTACGGCTCTGCCTAACGGCGAAACCTGATCGCCACCTTCGCCATGACCAATAGCCATTGGCAACATTCCAGCAATCATGGCTACCGATGTCATGATAATAGGACGCAAACGCAAGGCTGCTGCTTCACGCGCCGATTCTAAGGCGTTACCATTTATTTTTCGGAGTTGTTCGGCATTCGTGACCAACAAAACGGCATTGGCGATAGAAACTCCCACCGACATGATGATCCCCATGTACGATTGTAGATTTAGGGTAGAACCTGTAAGTGTCAACATTAATAACGCTCCTAAAACTACCGCAGGAACTGTCGTCAAGATCACCAAAGAAATTTTGAACGACTGAAAATTAGCGGCTAACATTAAGAAGATTACAAAGATGGCAACCAATAATCCGACTTGTAAACTGCTTAATGTTTCGCTCAATACTTTACTCAAACCAATAGGCGTGATGAATAAACCACGTGGTAATTCTCCCAGCGAATGGATGGTTGCATCAACATCTTTTACTGCCGTACCTAAATCGGTCTGGCTGATGTTGGCTGTAACGGTAATGTATGGCATAGCCCCTAAATTGTCATTTTCGCCGCTTACAACAGCGGGAGTTATTTTGGCTACATCGCTTAAAACAGGACGTAACGAATTTTTTAGTACCGGAATTTCTCCAATATCTGTTTTGCTTTTCATTTTATTTAAAGGCACCTGAACCTGAACATTATAAGAGAGTCCCGCTTTTTCATCAATCCAGGTGTTTTTCTCGGTATAACGTGACGATGAGGTTGAGGCGATTAACGAACGTGAAATATCATTCATATCAACACCTAATTCGGCGGCACGTGTACGGTCGATATCAATGTTCATCGCCGGATAATGTATCGGCTGACCGATTTGTACGTCTCTGAAATAAGCTATTTTTTGCAGTTTTTCGACAATCTGATTGGCGTACAACTCATTTCTTTTTTTGTCTTTTCCTGCAATTCTCACCTCGATAGGAGTGGGAGAACCCTGACTCAGAACTTTATCGGTTAGCTCGATTGGCTCAAAAGAAATCTTGACATCGGGAAGAATTTTTTTCAAACGGGCTCTGAACTCGTCTTTAAAATCATCCATATCCACATGATATTCTTTTAAACTTACCTGAAAAACAGCTTCGTGCGAACCCGCCATAAACAAATAAATGGGGTTGATTGAGAACAAAGACGGGTGTTGTCCCACATAAACAGACGTAATGCCGATGTGTTCTTTGCCCACCATTTTGTCTAATTCTTTGAGCACCATAATCGCTTTTTCTTCGGTGCGTTCTAAACGGGTTCCGTCCGGAGCACGCATTCTAAGCTGAAACTGACTTGAATTCACTTTAGGAAAAACATCTTTTCCGATAAAAGAAATAAAGACAACGGCAAGAACCGTGATACCGATAAGATAGGTGAGTCCTGCTATTTTTTTGTAAGGAAAGAGACGATCTAGGGTTTTCATAAATCGCATTCGGAACCTCTCAAAAGCACCTATTTTTCCGTTGCCATCAGCATCCGTTCTTTCAACATAATCTTTTTTCTGAGTGATCAATTGTTTCTCAGATTCTGGGGTAAGTCCACACGCATTAAACTCGGCTTCGTCATCTGTAATATTGGATGCATGCTCGTGTTTTGGATGCGCTTTCATCAGCCAGTTTGCCATTACAGGAACAAAAGTCTGCGAGAGTAAAAACGAAATCACCATCGAGAATCCGATCGCTAATGCTAATGGCAAAAACAACGCTCCGGGAATACCAACCATTGTAAAGGCGGGTGCAAAAACCGCCAAAATACAAAGCAAAATCAATAATTTTGGCAACGCAATTTCCTGACAGGCATCCCAGATAGCGAGTGCTTTGGGTTTGCCCATGTCGAGATGCTGGTGAATGTTTTCGATGGTAACGGTACTTTCATCCACCAAAATTCCGATTGCCAAAGCCAGTCCGCTCAACGACATTAAGTTGATGGTTTGCCCGAATAATTTCAAAAATAAAACGCCCGAAATTATCGAGATCGGAATCGTAAGAATCACGATCAGAGCCGCGCGCCGGTCTCCTAAAAACAAGAGAACCATTAATCCTGTCAGTACAGCACCGATAATTCCCTCGGTAACCAAACTTTTTACCGAATTGATCACATACACCGATTGGTCAAATTCGTATGATAATTGCACGTCTTCAGGAAGCGTACTCTGAATCTTAGGCAATTCGGCCTTTAATTTTTGTACCACATCCCAAGTCGAGGCGTCTCCCGCTTTGGCAATACTGATATATACCGAGCGTTTTCCGTTTACCAAAGCATAACCCGCAGTAATATCGGCACCGTCTTTTACACTTGCTACATCGCCCAGCGTTAGGTTTTGAACGCCACCTTTGAACAACGGAATTTTCTCGAAATCTTTGACTTCTTTGATCGTATTATTGGTAGGAGTAAGGTAGTTTTTATCGCCAATTCTCACGTTTCCGGAAGGAGCGGTTTGGTTGTTGAGTTTGATGGCTTCTACGATTTGATCGGGCGTCATGTTGTGTGAGCGCAACAAATCGGGATCAACGTTTACCTCAATAGTTCTTGGGCTTCCGCCAAAGGGAGCCGGCGACAATAAACCCGGAATAGAGGTAAAGGAAGCACGAACGTAAACATTTGCCAAATCCTGCAACTCATTATTAGACCTGATTTTACTGCTCAAAACCAATTGGCCGATAGGTAAAGAGGAAGCATCAAAACGAATGATAAACGGAGGTTGTGTCCCGGGAGGAAATGCCGCCTGAATTCTGTTTGATAAAGCACTCAGCTCAGCTGCCGCTTGTGCCATATTGGTGTTTTCGTAATAGGTCAGTTTCATGATCATCAACCCCTGAATATTCTTGGTTTCGACCGATTTTACACCATTGGCAAAAGGAAGAATGTTGACGTAGTTTTTAGCAAAATAAGCTTCCATCTGGTCTGGAGTATACCCACCAAAAGGATGCGCAATATAAATCACCGGCAGATTCATCTTAGGCAAAATATCGACTTTGATGTCTTTGATGGCGCCAATTCCGAAGAAAAATAAACCCGCTACCAGTACCAATATCGAGATGGGTTTGCGGAGTGCAAAACGTATTAAATTCATTGGTTTTTTAATTAAAATTCATTTATAAATAAGTCAAAATTGCCAGTGGCTGCTACTTTCAATAAAAATGATTGCCACACATTATTGTTTACAATGTCTCGGTCGATTTCGGCACGGTTGAGTGTGTACATTATTTGTGTTAAATCGGTTAAAGTGGTCAATCCGTTTTTGTACAAAGTCGATTTTTGCAGATAGGCTTGTCGTGCAGCATTGACTTGAATTGGTGCTTCTGCAAAATTTTCTAAACTGACTTTTATTTTATCATCGGCAAAATTCAACTGCGATTTTAATTCTCTGTCTGCCTGATTGTATTCTTCCTGCAAGGCTTGCGAAACCAATTTTTGGGCGCTTACTTGCTTGCTGGATCTAAAAGGAGTGGTAAGATTCCAGGTGATTCCAACCCCTACCAAATAGTTGGTTCGGTCAGGATTTATGCCGTCCCAGTAGTTTCTCGTAAAAGCAGTTTGGTCTGTGGCATACGATGAATCAAATCCAGAAGCTCTGGTTTGCAAAACACCAAAAGCCGTCATGGTTGGATAATAAAAACGTTTGAACAATTTGACTTGCTGGTTGCTGTACTCCATTTTTGTTTTGTAAAACTGAAGCAATGGATGCAGGCTGTCTGTAGCAACTCCCGCCAATAGTTCTCTCGGAATCTGATTGACAAAAAGGGTGTCTGTCGCAAAATCCTGAGGAGCAATCCCCATCAAATCGACCAATTTATTGTTTTGTTCCTTAACGAAATTTTTTGCCAGATTCAGCGCAATTTTAGCTTTAGAAACTTCGGCGGTAGCCAATGTAGAATCAACTCCGGCCAATAATCCGTTTTTTACTCTTGCCGCGGCGGTTCTCTTAAAAACCTCGGCTCGGCTTAAATTTTTTTGTTGTGAAATCAACAATCTTTGGCTGGCCAATAAATTTAGATAAGCGGCAGTAATTTTTATTTTTTGTTGAAATTCTTCCTGTTGCAGATCTTTTTCTTTGCTGTTTACTTCTATTTTTGCCAAATTGATTTTTTCCTGTGTTTTTCCGAAAGTAAAAAAATCCCAGTTCATGTTGACCAAATAGAGCGCTCCAAAAGCCGAGTTCCAGTTTTGTTCAGGAAGCGGAAGCCCAGACGAAGCGACTCCAAGACCTCCAAAACCATACAAGGGACCATTTTGCCCGTTTACTGTTCCATAATCTTGTTGCGCAGACAAATTAAGATTGGGCAAATAATCGCGTTTCGATTGTTTTAGCGTTTCCCGAGATGCATTGGTATAGTTGCTTTTTGCTTTTATAGCACCGTAATTTTCTAAACCAGTTTTGATTGCCTCTTTTAAAGACAAGGTTTGTGAAAAACCGTTGGCAGCGAAAATCAAGAAAAATAATAAAGTAATTTTTTTGAAATACATAAAACTCAAATTGTGAAATTGTGAGACAAAATTATTTCACTTGCAGCGATATGTGCCTTCTTAAATGATGTAATACACTAATAAATGACGAATTGAATTGGTCATTTATTGGGAATAAAAATTAAAAAAATGTGGTTAATTTGTAGACTATTTAAGTTTTAAAAAATGAATAAGAAATTTGATAACATGTTAGACAACAAATGGTGGCAGGAAGTTGCCGTTGTTCTCTTTTCGTTTACGATTTATACCTTAAAGAATGATTGGATGCTTTTTAGCTCTTTTACGTCTATTCTGATGGGTATTTTTTTCTACTTTATTCTTTACATGCACGCTCAGTTCAATCGTTTTTTTTTACTTCCTATATTATTTAAAGAGCAAAAACCTGTTACCTATTTATTTTTAACACTTTTTGGGGTGTTACTTTTTTCTGTCTTTTTATACGAAATAACGACCTTAGAAATGTTTGCTAATTGTCATTTGTATCAAAATTCACATCAGCGAAGTTATGTTTATCAACTGGCTAGCGTTTTGGGGACTTTAGTGTGTATTTTGAGTCCGATTATTGTTTTTAAGTTTTATCATATCCATAAAAAACAAACAGACGAAACGTTGCTTTTTAATCAGATGCAGCTTAATTCGTTAAAAGGGCAGTTGAATCCACATTTTTTATTCAATACTTTTAATACCCTGTATGGAATTAGCCTTGAATTTCCGGAAAGAACCTCTGATCTGATCATGAAAGTGTCGCAATTGATGCGTTATCAATTAGAGAGCAACAACAAACAATATGTCTCGCTGGAGGACGAACTGGAGTTTATCAACAGCTACATTCAGCTCGAAAAAGAGCGTGTAGGATACCGTTGCGTTATTGAGTACGATTGTAAAATTGACAATGAAAATGCCTATAAAATTTCGCCAATGCTCTTGATTGCTTTTATCGAAAATGCCTTCAAACATGGTACTTGCGCTATCGAAAAATGCTATGTTCGTATTTTTATAATAGTAGAAAATGGTGTATTGCATCTGCATGTTGTCAATTCGATTCCACAGAAAAAAACAGCTGTAGTTTCGACTAAGATTGGTATTAAAAACACAACCGAACGTCTGAATCTCCTTTACGGGAAAAATTACAAACTTGATATTCAGGAACATAAAGCCACCTACATCGTTGACTTGAAATTGCAACTTAAAAAGTTGGTAGAATGAAGGAAACAAAAAAATGTATTATTGTAGACGATGAGCCGGCAGCACATTATGTTTTGTCTAATTACATCAAGCAAAATCCGCAGCTAGAATTGGTTTTTCAGGGGTATAATGGTATTGAAACGATGGATTATTTGCGAGAAAACAAAGTAGATCTGATGTTTTTGGATATTAACATGCCTGAAATTTCTGGAATGGAATTGCTCAAAATTCTTCCCATTCAGCCCAAAACGATTCTAACCACCGCTTATTCTGAATTTGCATTAGAAAGTTATGATTATGGTGTGATTGATTATTTGCTGAAACCTATTTATTTTCCTCGATTTCTAAAAGCAATTGATCGTTTTTTTTCGATAGAAAACACAAAAAATCAAGAGGAACAAATCACGGCCAACTCGGTGATCGTAAAGGTAGACGGGCATTTGGTCGACATTGAGTTGAGCCAGCTTTTGTTTGCGCAAAGTTTTGGCAACTATGTAAAATTGCACACAATAAAAAGAACCTATTTGGCTTCTATTACCACGAGCGAATTTGAAAAATGTTTACCAGAAAAAAGCTTTCTTCGCATCCATAAATCGTACATTGTTGCGATTGATAAAATAGAAGGAACAGACAAAGATTTTGTTATTATTAAAAAAGAAAAATTACCAATTGGCATTACTTACAAAAGAGAATTGACAGACCGATTGAAGAATAAAAGTTAGAAATAATGCTTACTAATTCAATTATTTCAAAAAAGAAGCCTACTAAGATTTATTTCTTGTAGGCTTTTTTGATATTTTTATCTTTCAGATTATGAGATATTTAACTTTTTTTTCCAGATAGGGAGGTTTACTCCTTTAAAAATCAGCCAGAGGCTAAGTGTTAATTCTGCGATCAAGCAAGGTAATAATACTACCATACTAGAAAGTTGTGGTGCGAGGATTAAGGCAAAGCTGTTCGTTAAATAACACAATCCGGCGATCGACATCAGAATGCCGATTATTTTTGGGAAGTAACCCGACTTAAAAAGTAAATAACCTTCTATAAGACATACAAATCCGAAAAATATCAGCCCAACACCAAAACCAAAATTATGCAGTTTTATAGAAAGATAAGAGAGCGCATGCAATTGATCCTGACTAAAAGATTTTAGGTAATCGGATTCTCCTAAAAAGAATAAAGCAGCAAAAAGGTTTAATTTGTTCGCTACCAAAACAGCAGTCTGAATCAGGTTAAAAGACAAATTAAGAACTGCCAGTTTTTTACTTACAGGTTTGAGTAAAAAATAGAGCAGAATCATTACCGGTAAATCACAAATTTGCATAATCAAATCGGCAGTAATGCCAATTTTCCATAAAAATGGAGAATGTATAATATTATTTGCAGTTGCTGTCGCATCTCCAGAAACAATTAATTTATTTCTAACAAAGGTTTCTGCAAAAAATCCAGCTACGATAATAAGTAAATATAATAATCCGGCGATTCGGGCATAAACTTGCGGAGAGGTTTCGAAATTCTTAAAATTAAGTTTCATAATGGTTGGTTTAGTTGTATTTTAAGACGTCTAAAGCTTATAAATGTTACAAAAATCTTAATTTTTAAGAAATAAAAACTCCAGCAGACTTTTAAAATCTACTGGATTTAATTTAATAAAAGATAGTTTTACAGCATCATTCCGCCAGAAACTTCGATGCGTTGAGCGTTTACCCAGCGTGCTTCTTCGGTACACAAAAAAGCAACTACACCACCAATATCATCAGGCAAGCCAACTCTTCCTAAGGCAGTCAGCGAAGCGATCTGTTGATTGACTTGGTCGTTGTCACGAACCAGTCCTCCACCAAAATCGGTTTCAATAGCGCCCGGAGCCACCACATTTACTTTAATTTTTCTTTCTCCCAATTCTTTTGCCTGGTATTTTGTCAAGGTTTCAATTGCACCTTTCATAGCCGCATACGCTGCGTAGCCAGGGAATGAAAATCGTGCCAAACCTGTTGAAATATTGATAATTCCGCCTCCGTCATTTAGTACATTTAAGGCTTTTTGAGTCAGGAAAAAAGGCCCTTTAAAATGAATGTTGGTCAATTGATCAAATTCGGCTTCGGAAGTTGCTGCAAATGAATTATGAATTCCGATACCTGCATTATTTACTAAAAAGTCAAATTTATTAGTATTAAAAACATTTTTTAAAGCGGTAGAAACACTTTCGAAAAAAGTATCAAAACTACCTGAATCTGTTACATTCAACTGAATTGCAACTGCTTTTTGACCCAGATTTTCAATTTCTTTTACAACTGTTTCAGCTTCGTCTCTTTTACTGTTGTACGTAATAATTATATCGATTCCTTTTTTAGCAATCGCGATTGCCATGTTTTTTCCTAAACCTCTGCTACCACCTGTAACTAGAGCAATTTTTGTATTTACTGCCATTTTATTTTTGTTTTAAATTGATAGGACAAAGATAGGATTGAAGTAGCGTCACCGATTTGCAAATATCAAATCGATGTTTGCGAAATTCAAATCGAGTGTTTCAAGTTTCAAAATCTAAAATTAGCAATCTACAATCTAAACTCTAAAAGCTAATGGAGTTAAAGAAGTTTGCTTTTTGAAGAAATTAGAAAAATGCGCCAACTCTTCAAAACCTAAAGAATAAGCAATTTCAGAGATGTTCCAGTCAGTTTGTTTTAAGAGAATTTTGGCTTCGCTGATCAATCGGGTGCTGATTAATTCGGTAGTAGTTTTTCCGGTATTTTCTTTTAAAACTTTGTTGAGGTGATTGACATGAACGGATAGTCTGTTGGCAAAATCCTTTGCTGTTCTGAGTTCCAGTCTCTGATGAGGTGATTCTATTGGGAATTGTCTTTCTAATAATTCTGCAAATAAAGAAGAAACTCTTGCGGCCGAATTGTGCTTGGAATAAAGGGCCGTAATAGGTTGTAATTTTTGCCCAAAATGAATCAGCTCTGCAACATAATTTCGAATCAAATCATATTTATAGACATAATCAGAACTGATTTCTTTTTGTATTTTACTGAAAATCAATTCGACTTCAACAACTTCTTTTTCAGAAAGTTGAAAGATAGGATAGCCATCAGAAGCAAAAATTGGGAGCGTATCCAGCTCAATTCCGCTTTTGTTTTTTGATAGAAATTCACTTGTAAAAACACAAAAATGACCCGATTGATTGATGTCCTGAGGCAGGTAATTATAAGGAATTTTGGGTGTAGCAAACAAAAGTGCGTATTGATCGATCTCGATAATTTTATCGGCATATTCGGCTCTGTTTTTTCCTTTAATCAAACTTATTTTGTAATATGCCCTTCGATCATAAGGCATAATCGATTTTCCCTGCAAGCGTTCGAGGATTTCTTTTATGTCAAAAACATTAAAATGACCAATTTCTTTTTGGATGTCATTGGGTAATAAAGAATGAGGCGTAACAGTCGAGCCTTGGGTAATATCCTGATAAAAAGAATCTAATGATTTCATAAAAAGAATTGTAAAATTCAAATATATGAAAATTCAAGAATATATTTTTATGAAGTTTCAGACTCTTTTTGTTTCTACTTTAAAAAAGTTGTATTCAAAACAAACTTCCCTGTACAAATTCAGGTTGCGGATTGCTATTGAAAGTAAAAGTATCGGTTACAAAAAATTGTTTTTTGGCAGGATCTAATTCTCGCAAAACGATAGAATCGCATAAAAAATTGATATCGATTGTGGTAAAAAGATGTGATGCTATTTTGATGCTTTCGGGAGTTAGTTTTCGACCAATAGAAATATGCGGGTCGGTACTTTTTTTGAGATTTGAAAGTCGTAATGTTTCCTGCGTTTTTTTCATGACAAACTTTAGCTTTTCTTTAGAATCATCTTTAGGAGCAATAAAGAAAGCGCCATTATCGTAAGTTCCAAAATGATCCAAATCGACTTGAAAAGGACTAAAACTATCACAAACTCTGCCCAATTTTGTTCTGATTTTTGCCACTTCGGTTTCGGTCAGTGTAAATTCGCAGATCGTGATATGTGGTGTGGCATTTTTACTATTGTACCAGCCAATTTTTTTAGACAAAAGTTCTTTCATGACCTTAATAGTCTGAATTATGGCCTCGGAAGGATAAATTGCCACAGAAAACTTTTTTTCCATTGTTTAGCGGTTTGGGTTTCACAAATTTAAAATTTAAATACTACGACAAACATTTCATGAAAATATTCTTTGAGGAATTTCAATTGTATTTTTAACAATACAAAAGCAGTTTTTTGTGTCTAAATTTTTCCTTTTAGATGCAATCGATGCAATATCTCCGATTTTAACAATCCGCTTCCGCCACCAAAATGTTCAATTACTTCTACTTCCGGGTGATGTTTGAGACAAAAAGTGGTAAATTCTTTTTCGACCTGATCTTCTATAGCAGAACTCAAAAGGACAATGTCGATTTTGTTTTTCAGAAAATAATCCTGAGCTAATTTCTCATCATCAAAACCAATGGCATTCCAATTTTCGTAATTGTTTACCAATCGCAATAAAGTCTCTAAAATAGGCTGATTTTTTCCGAGTATTAAGAATTCAAATGTTTTCATAATCACTAATTTGTAGTACAAATTTATCGTAAAAAAAATAATTTCAACTTAATCTAGGATAAGAAATAGGTTCTTTTAACGTGAAACATTCAAATTATTTTTCATGGTCGATTAGAGGTAATTACGAAGTATAAAATTGTTGTAATAAATTCATTTTTCATAATAAAATTATATAATTTCCAGATTGTAATTTTTATTTAGCAACAATTCTTATTTTTGTTAGATATACATTTTCTCAGATGAAATTACTAATAGTAGAAGACGAGCCCAATTTATTATCTATTTTACGGAAGGGATTTGCAGAGAACAATAACGAGGTAAGTGTTGCGCTTGATGGCAAAACTGCTCTTGAAATGATGTATAATTATACTTTTGATGTCGTTATTTTGGATGTCATGCTGCCCGATATCAACGGAATAGAAATTTGCAGAAGATTGCGAGCCAGTAAAAATTTTGTTCCTGTGCTACTTTTAACCGCTCTTGGAACCTCAGAAAATATTGTGACAGGTTTGAATGCGGGAGCTGATGATTATTTGGTAAAACCTTTTAAATTTGGAGAGTTGGAAGCTCGCGTAAACGCCCTAAATCGAAGAGCGAATCAGGAAACCGAGAAGATTGACTCGATCACTATAAGCGATCTCGAGATCAATGCCAAAGCAAAAACCGTAAAAAGAGAGGGAGAATTGATTGTTCTGACTGCCAAAGAATTTAAATTATTGTATTATCTGGCCAAAAACAAAGACATTATCGTATCTCGTGACCAAATTTTGGATAATGTCTGGGATATTAATTTTGATATGAATACCAATGTTGTCGATGTATATATCAATTATTTGAGAAAAAAAATAGACAAACCTTATGCTACCAAACTTATTCATACCATAAAAGGTTTGGGTTATGTTATAAAACCATAAAATGGATATAAGAAAAAAAATTACAATTACGTATGTTGCACTTTCGACCTTTAGCACGTTGCTATTGTGTATTGTTGTATTTGTTTTGTTTAGGGCAAATAATCAATATTATTTTTTAAAACGTTTGGAAGACAGAGCCAAAATTGTAGCGTCTATTCATTTTCAGAAAGATCTTGAGAAAATCAAGTATTACCGCAACCTTAAAAAAAATGGCTTAGAAGAACTTATAGAAGAAGAGGAGTTTGTTCTGCGGGTTAATAGTCAAAACAGCTTTGAGTACAATACCAATCTTAATTTGCCTAACGAGTTTTATACCAATATATTAAAGACTGGAAAAGACTTTTTTGAGGTAGATAATAAATATTATCTCGGGCAAATTTTTACCGAAAGCAATCAAAAATATATTGTAATTGTGGGCGCTCGTGATAGAAAAGGAAAAACAACGACCGTTTATATTGTAAAAATAATGCTTTTTGGTGGTATCGGATTTGTGTTTCTAGCTTTCTTTTTGGGAAGGTTTTTGGCAAAACGAGTTATTAATCCGGTGGCAAGAATAACCAAGGAGGTAAACAGAATTAGCGCATCTAATTTGCATAACAGACTTCCGGAAGTAAAAAATTCTGATGAAATTTCGGATCTGACGGCGACTTTTAATGATATGCTCGACAGATTAGAAACCTCATTTGAGATTCAGGCTAATTTTATAAATAATGCTTCGCACGAGCTAAAAACACCTATTACAACGATCATCGCAGAAGCCGAAATCATGTTGTTGAAAGATAGGGAAGTAGCAGAGTATAAAGAGTCGCTGGAGAATATTTACAGTCAGGCGTCACGATTAGGAAATCTAACAGAAAGCCTGCTAAAGCTCACGCAAACGGGCTATGATGGAAAAAAACAAGTACTTGATATTGCCAGAATCGATGAGTTATTGATGGAGGTGAAATCCGATTTGGATAAAATTTTTCCAGATAACCGAGTGAGTATCAAACTTAATTTTGCTCCAAAAGATTCTAATTTATTGCTATTGCCTTGTAACAAGCCTTTGTTAGAACTCGCTATTAATAATATTATCACTAATGGTGTCAAATACTCTGATAATAATGAGGTATTTGTAACGCTTTCTGCCAATCAGGAAATGATCAGGATTACGATTAACGATATTGGTATCGGGATTCCGCCAGAAGATATTCCGCATTTGTACGAGCCTTTCTTTAGAGGAAAAATTGCAACCAAATATATTGGTTATGGTTTAGGACTTCCTTTGGCATCTAAAATTATCCGTATGCATGACGGAGAATTACAAGTGCAATCGGAAGAAAATAAAGGTACAATTGTGACGATTATCTTTAAAAAATCCAACATTAAAATTTCTAATGTTAAATCTTAGGAATTTCTAATTTTAAATTAAGTCCCTTCTAATTTGGGAGAACTTATTTTGTAAGTGTAAACTAAACGATTATACTTATGAAAAATTTCCTTATACCTACCACCTTAAAAGACGATACTATTAGCGCTGTAAAAGCCGCCATTCATCAATCTAAACAAAATTCGTGCGAGATTATTTTAATGCTCGTTTCTGAAACCCCGGATACTTTTTCTGCCTCACATTTTTTACGCGAAATGAAAACAGGTCTTACCACTAGTCAGGAAGAAGTTTTAGAAACGTGTCGCTATATGGTTAATCATACTTCAAATTGCAAAATAAAAATACACAATCAGTACGGACTTTCGTTGCCTATTTTTAGAAATATTATTGAAGCTTTTACGGTAAAATTAGTGATTTTGCCACATTCTTATAAAAAAGAAACCAAGCGTATTCATCAGTATTTGATACAATTGGCAGGAAATCAAAAATGTCCGATTTTGCATTTAGGGGTAGAGCCATTCAAAGAAGATTCTAATAAAGCGCTTTACATCGAAAACGGCAAAGCCAATATGCATGTAAAAGATATTCAGCAGTTTTTGAGTGATAATTTTTCTTTTGAAATCGTGAGCCAAACAGCCAAGCTAGAAGACAATTACGAAGATTTGGCACCGTATTTAGACGAAGCTATTTCAAAGTATGATATTGATTTATTAGTTGAAACCCGAAAAGGAGAGAAAATAAAATTTCAAAAATCAAAAAAAGAAAGTATCAACGAGCGATTGGGATTACCTGTTTTATCACTTTATGAGGAGTTTGTTTAAGAGCTTAATTTTAAAAGCTAAGTTTAATTTAAAACAAAAAATATGTTATTAAAAAAGCGAATTCCAATGAAGTATGTGCTTGGAAAAATTAAAGTTGAATTAGGACTTCTGCTTGCATACACGACACTGTTCGAAATATTTCATCATTATTTTATAAATGTTTCTGTAGATGTTCCGATTGCGATCCCTACAATGATTGGTACAATTATATCTCTTTTATTGGCTTTTAAGTCGAATCAGGCCTATGACAGATGGTGGGAAGCCAGAATCATCTGGGGATCTATTGTAAATGAGTCCCGAACTTTGATAAGACAGATGCTAACATTCTATAAAGATCCGGATTTTTCTGTTGAAGCAAATGAATTCAAGGAAAATTTTACCAAAAGACAAATTGCGTGGTGCTACAGTTTGGGTCAGGCTTTGAGAAATAAAGATGCCATAAAGCCTATTAAAAATCTGATAAGCGAAGAAGAATTACGTTTTGTAAAAAATCATCAAAACATTCCGAATGCCATATTATTACTGCACGCCAGAGATCTTAGAATTGCCAGAAAAGAGAAGCGATTCAACACGTATCAGCAAGTAGAAATTGACAATACACTGACAAGATTATGTGATGCCATGGGAAAATGCGAACGCATTAAAAACACTATTTTCCCAACTACGTATAGTATGTATATCCGAATGACATTGTGTTTGTTTGTACTCTTATTGCCTTTCGGACTGATTAGTTTGTTGAGCTGGTTTGCAATTCCGTTGATTACTATTATTGGAGGTACATTTTTCTTAATCGAAAAAATGGCCATTCATTTACAAGATCCTTTCGAAAACAGACCAACAGATACGCCGGTTACTGCTATTTCGAATACAATTGAAAAGAACTTAATGCAAATGCTTAACGAATATCAAAGCGAATTTGATATCATAAATGAATTTGATCTAAAGTCGCAACCTGCAAAAGTAAATAAAGATGAATACTATGTCTTATAATTAATTTTGGTTTCTTAATTGTTAGCCAGACAGCATTGCTTTATTGTTTTTGCTGTCTGGTTTTCTTTTTTTATGAATCGAGCAGTTTGCCTAAAGTTTGTATCGAATGCCTTAATTCATTCGTCCACGGAAGGCCAAAACTCAATCGCATGCAGTTTGAAAATTGATCCTGAAAAGAGAAAATTCGACCAGGCGCAATGCTGATATTATGTTTCATAGCCAAATGATAAAAGTCCCCAGTGTCTATTTTTTTGTCTAATTCTACCCAGAGGAAAAACCCGCCTTGTGGTTGACTCACTTTTGTACCTGCAGGAAACGATTCTAAAACAGTGTTGATATAATTATTACAGTTTTGATGCAGTATTTGACGTATTTTTCTAAGGTGATTTTCGTATCTGCCATTTTTCAAGAAATCGCCCACCACTTCATGCGTAATAGTGGGAGAGGAGAGCGTGTGATAAATTTTGTTACGCAATATTTCTTTTTTAAATTTTCCCGGAGATACCCAGCCCACACGATAACCCGGAGCAAGCGTTTTAGATACCGAACTGCAACAAAGCACAATACCACTTTCATCATAGGTTTTGCAGTTGGTTGGTCGGCTTGAGCCAAAGTACAAATCCCCGTGTATATCATCTTCTATGAGCGGAATATTATAAAATTCCATCAGTTTTACGACTTCTTTTTTATGTTCTGCTGGCATCATGCTTCCGGACGGATTGCTAAAATTACTCATAAGCAGACAAAGGCTTACTTTTTTGGTCGAAAGTGCTTTTTTTAATGCATCCAATTCTATGCCTGTTGTCATGTTGGTGGGTAGTTCCATAATGTACAATCCCAATGATTTGGCCAACTGCAAAATTCCGAAATAAGCTGGACTTTCGGTGATAATCGTATCTCCAGGTTGGGTTAACGTTCTTAAGCAGTGCGATATTGCGCTAGTACATCCAGGTGTCGTCACAATATCATCTTCAGTCAGAGATCCGCCCCATGTAAAAGACCATCTTGCAATTTCTCTTCTAAGGTTAAGGTTGCCTTGTACTTGCTCGTAACTGGTACCGCTATTGGGCAGCTGGCGCATTGCCTGAATCATTCCTTTATTTAATTTGGCAATCGGAAGCAGCTCATTAGACGGAAAACCCAACGAAAGCATCGTGATGTTGTCATCGGTCATATTGCCGTAAACTTGATCGATTAAATCTTCACGATCGATATTGGCAGATCTTAAAATAGGACTACTTGGCGAAGGCTCAGCAATAATTCTTGCAGAGGTATTACTCACATAATAGCCAGATTGTGGTCGTGATTCTATTAGCGATCGGCTTTCAATTTCGTAATAGGCTTTGCTTACCGTACTCATGCTGTAACCTGTTTCTGCACAGACTTCTCGTATCGATGGCAATTTGTCGCCTACGTTTAAAACGCCCGATTTTATTTGTTTTTCGATTCTGTCAGCAAATTGCAAATACAAATAATTTGAATTTTTCATAAAAAAACTGTTATGGTGCAATTTACAAAAACTGTATCTGTATTGCTGTTTTATTTTTAAGAAATTTGTCTCAGTAGAAATAATAAATTAGAATTTCGTGAAAACAACAAAATACTACGTAGCGGCAATTAGCGCCTACACCATTTGGGGATTTTTTAGTTTGGTTTTAAAGCCAATTCATGCGTATCCTTCTTTGGATATTTTATTCAATCGTGTTTTTAGCTGTAGTATTTTGATGTTGCTGATCGTTTTTGTTTTTAAAAGAAAAAGGTTAAAAGAAACGGTAGCAACATTTAAGGCATTGCCAAAATCTCAAAAAAGAAAAACCATTTTATTAAACATTGGTGGGAGCATTTTTCTCACTTCCAATTGGTTTACCTTTATTTATGTAATGAATCATGTGAGTGTAAAAGCGACTTCTTTGGCGTACCTCGTTTGCCCAATTTTGACGACTTTGCTGGCGTATTTTATTTTGCATGAAAAATTAAGCAAAACACAATGGATTTCTGTCGGGCTGAGTATTTCCGGCTGTTTACTATTGTCGTATGCCGATATAATGGATATGTTTTTTAGCATTATTATTGGGTTTACATATGCCTGTTATTTGGTGAGTCAACGCGCGAACAAAGGTTTTGACAAATTTATCGTGCTTACGTTTCATATTTCGCTGGCAGCGCTGTTTTTATTGCCTTTTTACCCAGCTTACAGCGGTCCTTTTCCAACAGAATTTAAATTTTATTTTTATATTGAAACCATAGCAGTGCTTTTTACTATTTTTCCGTTGTTTTTGAATTTATATGCGCTTTCTGGACTTAATTCCTCTACTGTCGGAATGTTATTAAATATTAATCCGATGATAGCTTTTGCTTTGGCTACCTTTGTTTATCACGAACCAATTAGTCTGATACAAGTGATCGCTTACGGAATTATTTTTGCAGCAGTTTTAGTTTTTAATTCGCATCATATTTTTGCAATGAAACAAAAATGGATTCCGATTTCTAAAAATTAATAAAATTACCACAACCTTAACAGGATATTTAAACAGGAATGATTATTTTTCATTTCTGTTTTTTTTTTGTTAAAAACAGTTGTACTATAATCTTGATTTTCCAAAACGATTTAAAATTTATTATGAAAAATACTAAGCTACAAGCCTTCACGCCTTTATTTTATTTATTATGGTCCGATGATCTTCTGACCCAAAAAGAGTTTACAACTTTAAAAGAATTTATCATTTCTAAGACTGGAATTTCACCAGAAGATCAAGAATACCTTTTTTCTAAAATTGATATTTCTAATCCGCCTTCGCGAAATGAACTCGCACAATGGAAAGCAGATATTGCAAAAACGATTCAGAATAAACCTTCAATAAAAAATATTTTTGAACTAGCTGGATCGCTCTCAGAAAAGGATTCAGATATTTATGTATCAGAAAGCGATTTTTTAAAATTAGAAAATGATTTAGGAATTTTAGGAGAAGAGGTAATTGAGAATTTTAAAAGTAAAGCCGACTCTTTTACAGCGAGTTCTCAAACCACGAATAATTTTGATATTCAAAAAATAACCAAAATTTTGGATGGAGAGCAAGCTGAAATTATAAAAAAAGTAAAAACAGTTATTTCAAGACCCGAATTTGCTTATGAAACGTCGACAGATATTGCTGTATATCGAGAAACCGTTTATGATTGGTGTAAAATTTTAGCCAAAGAAAATCTTGGAAACATGGCTTATCCGAAGCGCTACGGAGGAGGAGAAAACATTGCCGATTATTTTGCCATTATGGAAACCCTGAGTTACCATGACTTGAGTTTGGTTATCAAGTTTGGAGTGCAATTTGGGCTATGGGGAATGAGTGTTCAATCTCTCGGGACAGAGAAACATTATGCCAAATATTTATACGATATCGGTACTTTAAAACTCCCAGGCTGTTTTGCCATGACCGAAACGCATCATGGTTCTAATGTAAAAGGTTTGGAGACTACTGCAACTTACAATCATAACGATCAAACGTTTACGATTCATACCCCCCACGAAAAAGCGCAAAAAGAATACATTGGTAACGCAGCCGTTCATGGCCAAATGGCTACGGTTTTTGCAAAACTTATTGTTGACGGACACGATTATGGTGTAAATGCTTTTATAGTTCCTCTTCGTGATGCGGAAGGCAATACGCTAAGTGGAATTACCATTTGCGATTGTGGTCATAAAATGGGTCTAAATGGGGTTGATAACGGGACAATTTCTTTTGATAAAGTAATAATTCCGAAAGAAAATATGCTCGACAGATTTGCTTCTGTAAATGATAAAGGTGAATTTGAAAGTCCGATACCAAGCGATAACAGACGCTTTTTTACGATGTTGGGAACTTTGGTTGGTGGAAGAATCGGAATCCCGCGTTCGGCATTGGCTGCGGCTAAATCAGGTCTTACAATTGCCATTCGTTACAGCGATCAACGCAGACAATTTGGACCAGAAGGCGGTTCTGAAGTACCGATTTTAAATTACAGAATGCACCAATGCAGACTGCTTCCGTATCTTGCCAAAACGTATGCTGTTCATTTTGCTTTGCAATATCTTACGAAACGTTTTTTAAACAAAACCGAAGCAGAAATGCAGGAAATCGAAGCTTTGGCTGCGGGTATGAAATCCTATTCAACCTGGAGCACGAGAGATATTTTGCAGGAATGCCGCGAAGCAATTGGTGGAAAAGGCTATTTGTCTGAGAACAGAATTGACGCTCTAAAAAATGATACCGAAATTTATACTACTTTCGAAGGTGATAATACTGTTTTGATGCAATTGGTGGCCAAAAATCGTTTGTCGGAGTTTAGAAAATCGTTTGGAGAAATGGGTTCTTTAGGCATTATCAATTATGTGTATGAAAATGCCAAAACGGCTATTGCAGAGAAAAATCCAATTGCCACCCGCAGAACAGATGAGGAGCATTTACTGGATGATCAGTTTCATATTCAGGCATTTATTCATAGAGAAAAAACAATTTTGGCGTCGGCAGCAAGACGTATAAAGAAATTGGTAGACAGTGGTTTAGAACCTTATGATGCTTTCAATGTGGTGCAACATCAAATGATTGACGTAGCAGAAGCGTATTTAGAAAGAGTAGTTTTAGAACAATTTCAATTCGCTATACAAGCCATTGAAGATGTAAAAATCAAAGAAATTTTGACAAAACTAAATCAATTGTATGCATTGGCGCAGATCGAGAAAAACAAAGCATGGTATCTGGAAGATGGTTATATGGAAGCCGTAAAAACAAAAGCGATTCGTAAAATGGTCAATCAATTGTGTTGGGACATTCGACCGGATGCAGTTGCTTTGGTCAATGCTTTTGATATTCCCGAAAGCTGTTTAGCGGCTCCGATTGCGGTATAATTTTTTGAACCATATAAGTTATTTACTTCATTGAATAATAATAACTTATATGGTTTACTAAAGCTACCAACTTCCTTTTAATCCTTCTTTTAGAGCATTATTGTATTTTTCTAAATCAAAGCTGTACAAATCAGGAGCTTTATGCGCTCCGCCTTTGCGGGATTCGTCTAATTTGGTTAGAATATCATACCGTAATATTTTGCGGTAAAAATTTCCTCGGTTCAATTTTTCACCCAAAATGATCTCGTATAACTTTTGAAGTTCGGGCATTGTAAATTTCTCAGGAAGCAAGTTGTACCCAATCGGATGATGGTTTAATTGCTCGCGAAGTGTCAACAATGCTTTGTCAAAAATAGTGCGATGATCCATCATAAACGAAGGAAGATGATCGACAGAATGCCACTCGCAAGCCGTAGAATATTCGTCAATAATTAAATTTACTTTCGAAAAATCTGCCAGCGCATAATATCCAATCGAAACGAAACGCTGTTTGTTCCAAATACTGTCATCATAAGCTTCAAAAGCACTTTCGGAACGCTTTAGATTTCCAAAAGTATAAAATTGCTGCAGATAAACATTTTCGGTACCCGTTCTGTCTTTTAGGATCCGAATGGCTGCGTCATCTACATTTTCATCTTTTTGCACATAACCTCCTGGTAACGCCCAAGCCTCCTGATCTTTCATTTTGACAGTCAAAACCTGTAAGGAAGTTTCGTAAAAACCAAAAATAACACAATCAATAGAAAGTGTGGGAATGTATTTTTTCCACGACGCTTCAGATTGGGTTTCCAGTATTTTTTTGAGTTCCATTTTTTTTATTTGTGTTCAAATTTACTGTTTTTCTTTAAGATAGTTACTTCCGGATCTTTTTAATCTACGGATTAATATTGGTCTGAATCCCGTATTTGTTGGTAATAATAAAAAGATAGTGCTTAATAATTATGGTTAATGAAATTTTAAACTGTTTTATTTGTTGATATGAGAAAAAATAATTAATATTGCTTCATAATGAAGCAATGAATTTTTTAACCATTATACTTTACTATTTACAACCACATTTTAAATTTTTCAAGTATGAAAAAAACAATAATACAAACAGCGCGAGTATCACTTTTGACCGCAGTGGTGATTTCAAATTTGTCATGGAATAGTATTTCTGAGGAAGAAAATAATCCGCCACTTCTTACGATTAAAGGCTTTACTTTTAAAGATTTAAATAACAACGGAAAACTTGATATTTACGAGGATACAAGACTTTCTATTGAGGAACGTGCCGCAGATTTGGTCAATAAAATGACTGATGAGGAAAAAGCTAATTTTTTGATGGGAACCGGAATGCCCGGCTTTGATGGTTTAACGCCTGTTGTAGGCGCCATCGAGGGACGCGTGCCTGGTGCTGCGGGAGGTACTTACGAAATTAAACGTCTAGGAATCCCTGCTGTTATTGTAGCCGATGGCCCGGCGGGACTTCGTATCAAACCTATTCGTACAAACGATAAAAATACTTATTATTGTACCGCTTTTCCAGTTGGAACGGCTTTGGCTTCTACTTGGAATGAGGCCTTAATTGAAAGTGTTGGTAAAGCAATGGGGAGCGAAGTAAAAGAATACGGCGTTGATGTTTTGCTGGCACCCGCTTTAAATATTCACAGAAATCCTTTGTGCGGACGAAATTTTGAATATTATTCTGAAGATCCTTTGGTATCGGGAAAAATAGCTTCGGCAATGGTAAAAGGAATTCAGTCTAATAATGTGGGAACTTCTATCAAACATTTTGCAGCGAATAATCAGGAGACGAATCGACTTTCGATCAATGAACACATTAGCGAAAGAGCCATGCGCGAAATTTATTTAAAAGGTTTTGAAATTGCTGTAAAAGAATCAAATCCCTGGACCGTAATGTCTTCTTATAATTTGATAAATGGTACATACACTTCTGCCAGAAAAGATTTATTGACCGATATTCTCCGCAATGAGTGGGGTTTTAAAGGAATTGTAATGACGGATTGGTTTGGAGGTTACGCTGGTTTTAATTCGATTGTAGCTGGAACTAGTAATGTAACCCAGCAATTAGAAGCCGGAAACGATTTGCTAATGCCGGGACTTCCTGCTCAGAAAAAGGTTATTATCGAGGACATGAAAAGCGGCAAACTTGCTAAAGAAGTGGTTGATTTGAATGTAAAAAGAATTTTAGAATTGGTTTTGAAATCTCCGATTATGAGTAATTATAAATATTCGGATAAACCCAATTTAACAAAGCATGCCCAAATAACCAGACAAGCCGCCTCTGAAGGAATGGTTTTACTTAAAAATGAAAAAAACACATTGCCGTTTACTGACAAACAGAAAGAGGTTTCAGTATTTGGAGTTACTTCTTACGCCTGGATTACGGGCGGAACAGGAAGTGGAAGTGTGAATAATAAGCACACTGTTTCTCTTTTAGAAGGGTTAACTGCAGCAGGTTATAAATTAGATAAAGAATTGATTGATTTGTATAAACCCTACGCCGATAAAGAAGTTGCAGCTGAACAGGAAAGAAGGAAAGAAAAAGGAGTTATGGCTTTGCCTGAAAGACTTCCTGAATTGAAAATCAACGATGCTTTTATTGCTAAAAAAGCAGCAAATTCTGAAATTGCATTTGTGACTTTAGGAAGAAATTCAGGAGAATTCAATGACAGAGTTGTTGATAATGATTTTAATATCGCAAAAGAAGAAATCGAAATGCTGGATAGAATTTCAAAAGCATTTCACGAAAAAGGAAAAAAAGTAGTGGTTATTTTAAATATTGGCGGGGTAATAGAAACGGCATCTTGGAAAGATAAAGTTGATGCCATTTTATTAGCTTGGCAGCCAGGTCAGGAAGGCGGACATTCTGTTGCTGATGTAGTTTCAGGAAAAGTAAATCCATCGGGAAAATTAACGATGACTTTTCCAATGAAATATGAAGATACACCATCAGCAAAAAACTGGTTAGGAACACCTATTGATAACCCATCTTCTGTTACTTACGAAGAAGGCGTTTATGTAGGATACCGTTATTTTACTACTTTTAACATTAAGCCTTCGTACGAATTTGGTTTTGGAGATTCGTATACAACTTTTGCTTATTCGGATGTGAAATTAAGTAGCAGTACTTTTAAGGATAAGTTGACCGTTTCGGTTACCGTAAAAAACACAGGGAAAATAGCAGGTAAAGAAGTGGTACAATTGTATCTTTCGGCGCCATCTCAATCTATTGATAAACCAAAAGAAGAGTTGAAAGCCTTTGCTAAAACCAAAGAGCTGAAACCAGGAGAAAGTACGACTTTGCAATTGATGATTTCTCCAAAAGATCTGGCTTCTTTTTTAGAGAACAAAAATGCTTGGGTGGCCGAAGCAGGAACATATAAAGTGCTCGTTGGCGCTTCGTCATTGGATATTAAAAATACAACTGAATTTTTGGTTGAAAAAGAAATTACGGTCGAAAAGGTAAAAAAGGCATTTGAATTGGATGTTCCGTTTAATGAACTTAAACCGTAATTAATTCTAAATATTTTTGGTTAAATAGAAAAAAGACTGATTCGCCATCAGTCTTTTTTGTGCCTAAAATAATTCGGTTTGTGTGGCAGTTTGTTCTATATTTGTAAGTCATATTCTTTTTATCTCTAATTCTCTTGAAAAAGTTTTTGCTCCTTATTTTATTAATTTTTCTAGTTTGTCCTGTTCAAGCATCGGATAGTACCAAAACTATTCTGGCAAAATTAAATTACGCATTGGCCAACAAGCAAAAGTATGTTTTGCTTAAGGAAGAGCGTATTTTAAATTTCAAAAAATTAAAATCCGAGAATTTATCAAAGGAGCAGGAATACAATTACAACAAAGCGCTGTACGCAGAATATCAAAAATTCAATTCAGATTCGGCAATTTTATATGTAAAGAAAAACCTCAAAATTGCAGAAAAACTTCAAAATAAAGAGCTAAAAGATTGGGCACAATTGCAATTGGCCAATTTATATTCTTCGTCAGGAAAATACCGAGAATCCGAAGCTATTTTAAAAATCATTCATAAAAAAGACTTAGCAAAATCATTGCTTCCCAACTATTATGTGGTGTACAGGGAATTTTTTGAGCACTATAATGCCAATAGTATCAGCAAGCAATATATTGCCCAAATTGCCAAATATAGGGATTCTTTGTTGGCGGTTTTACCATCGTCATCACTCGATTATAAAATCAATTTAATTCAGAAGAATATTTCTCAGAAAAAATTGGAAACCGCTAAAAAGCAATTATTTGTTTTATTAAAAGACACAAAAGAAGAGGATTCTCAGTATGCGATGATTACGTATCTTTTTGGAAGTATTTATGAAAGTACACACGAATTAGAATTAAGAAAAAAATATTACGCACTTTCGGCCACAGCAGATATCAAAAATGCTATAAAAGACAACGCTTCTCTACAGGAATTGGCATTGGTTTTTTACGAAATTGGAGATGTCGATATGGCGTATAAACTCACTCAATCGGCAATTGAGGATGCTCTGTATTGTAATGTTCAGTTTCGAACTTTGCTCATGTCTGAGGTGTATTCTATTATCAATACAGCCTATTTAGAAAGAGAAGCAAAAAGAAAAACCGAATTGCAATTGTATCTTTTGTGCATTAGTTTGCTTTCGGTATTTTTGATCGTGGCCGTGATTTATGTTTACAAACAGATGAAAAAGGTTTCTAAAATTCGTGGAGAATTGTACGAAACCAGTCAAAAATTAGTCGAATTAAATAAAGATATTACAGAGACCAATAATCAACTGCAGGAAAGAAACGCTCAGTTGTCTGAGTCCAATCATATCAAAGAAGAATATATTGCACACTTTTTTCACCTTTGCTCAACGTACATCAATAAAATCGAGAATTACCGTATCATTTTAAACAAAAAAGCAACTGCTAAACAGTTTGATGAAATTCACAAAATGCTTAAATCGACTACTTTAATCGACAACGAGCTTGAAGAATTATACAAGCATTTCGACAGTATCTTTCTCAATTTATATCCCACTTTCGTGAAAGATTTCAACGCGCTGCTTATTCCTGAGGAACAGGTCGTTTTGAAACAAGGCGAACTCCTAAACACCGAATTGAGAATTTTTGCTTTGATACGATTAGGGATCAACGATAGCGTAAAAATTGCTGCTTTTCTTCGTTACTCTTTGAGCACGATTTATAATTACAGAACCCGAGCACGAAATAAAGCCGCTGTTTCGCGAAATGATTTTGAGGAAATGGTTGTCAAAATCGGCTTGATTTCGGTAAAAAATCAATAAAATTATTTTAAATTCACTACTTTTTTTACTATTTATTTTTATTTAATTAATTGTTTGTCAAGTGTTTGATTTTTTAAAATACTACTTTTTTGTCTTTAAAATTCAAATACCCACGATAACGTTTTAGTTTTACAATACTCTTAAAAGATGTTTTTTGACCAGAAACTCTTTGATTACAAAAAATACTAAAAAATACAGTTATGTTTAAAAATGTTAAAACAGTTGTTGTTTTACTGTTGTGGGGTGCAATTGGTGTAAATGCGCAAAATAAAGTTCCCCTTTATTTAGATGATAAAAAAACAATAAGCGATCGTGTAGAAGATGCGCTTTCGCGAATGACACTCGAGGAGAAAATCGCCATGATTCATGCGCAGTCAAAATTTAGTTCGCCTGGTGTACCACGTTTAGGCATTCCGGAAAACTGGATGACCGATGGGCCACACGGAATTCGTACCGAGGTTTTATGGGACGAATGGAAGCAGGCGGGCTGGACAAACGATTCCTGCATTGCTTTTCCTGCTCTTACGGCGCTTGCTGCAACCTGGAACAAAGAATTGTCTTCGTTATACGGAAAATCAATTGGAGAGGAAGCTCGTTTTCGTAACAAAAATGTATTATTAGGACCTGGTGTAAACATTTACAGAACGCCTTTAAATGGTCGTAATTTCGAATATATGGGCGAAGATCCTTTCTTAGCCTCAAAAATGGTAGTACCTTATATTAAAGGAGTACAATCAAACGGAGTGGCGGCTTGTGTAAAGCATTTTGCACTCAATAATCAGGAAACCAATCGTAACGCTGTAAACGTAATCGTAGAGGATCGTGCGCTGTACGAGATTTATTTGCCTGCTTTTAAAGCGGCTGTGCAAGAGGGTGATGCGTGGGCAATAATGGGTTCATACAATAAATACAAAGGACAACATTGCTGCCACAACGAGTTTTTATTGAATGATATACTTCGCGGAGAATGGGGTTTTAAAGGGGTTGTAATCTCAGATTGGGGCGGAGTTCATGATACAAAACAGGCAATCTATAACGGTTTGGATTTAGAATTTGGTTCTTGGACCAACGGACTTACATGGGGAACCAGCAATGCTTATGACAGCTACTATTTGGCAGCTCCGTACGCAAAAATGATCAAATCTGGAGAAGCAGGAACCAAAGAATTAGACGATAAAGTGCGCCGTGTTTTGCGTTTGTCATTCTTGACGAATATGGATAAAAACAGACCTTTTGGCTCTTTTGGAACACAAGAACATGCTCAGGCTGGTTTAAAAATCGCAGAAGAAGGAATCGTGCTTTTGCAGAACAAAAACAATATTTTGCCAATAAACCTTTCAAAAACAAAGAAAATTGCTGTTATTGGAGAAAATGCCATCAAAATGATGACTGTAGGTGGTGGGAGCTCTTCGCTTAAAGCGCGATATGAAATCACACCTTTGGAAGGTTTGAAGAAAAGAATTGGCAACCAGGCACAGATTGTGTACGCCCGTGGTTATGTAGGCGATCCTACAAGTGAGTATAACGGGGTGGTGGCAAAAGTTAGTCTGGAAGAAAAACGCTCTGCGGCTGAATTGTCTGCCGAAGCATTAAAAGTAGCAAAAGATGCCGATATCGTTCTTTTTATAGGAGGTTTGAATAAAAGTGAATATCAGGATGACGAAGGTTTTGATCGTAAAGAATTGGGACTTCCATACCATCAGGATCAATTAATATCAGAATTGGTTAAAGTAAATAAAAATGTTGTTTTTGTTAATATTTCCGGAAATGCTGTGGCAATGCCGTGGGTAAAAGAAGTTCCCGGAATCGTACAAGGTTGGTTTCTAGGGACAGAGGCTGGCAACGCGCTGGCAGCTGTTTTGGTTGGAGATGCAAATCCTTCTGGAAAATTAGTTTTTACTTTTCCAGTTACATTAGCAGACAATGGAGCACACGCTTTGGGAGAATTTCCGGGTGGCGATGAGGTCAACTACAAAGAAGGAATTTTTGTGGGATACCGTTATGCAGACAAACAAAAAGCAAAACCTCTGTTTTCTTTTGGACACGGATTAAGTTACACGACTTTTGAGTACGGAAAAGTAACGGCTGATAAAAAACAAATGAGTGCGGGAGATCAAATTACATTTTCTGTAAAAGTTAAAAACACAGGAGCCCGTGAAGGTTCAGAAGTGGTTCAGTTGTACATCAGTGATTTAAAATCGTCATTGCCTCGTCCGATAAAGGAATTAAAAGGGTTTGAGAAAATTTCGCTTAAAGCGGGAGAAGAAAAAACAGTGACTTTTACAGTTGATAAAACAGCTTTGAGTTTCTTTGATGATAAAAAACACGACTGGGTTGCCGAACCTGGCGATTTTGAAGCTATTATCGGAGCGTCTTCAACCGATTTAAAATCTAAAGTGAGTTTTTCACTTCAATAATTTCATTATTACATATTGGTTTGTTTTAAAGCTGCAACGGTTCAAAATTGTTGCAGCTTTATTGATCTAAAAATTAAATAACATGAAAAAAAATATAATAATTTGGATAGTGCTTTGTGTATTTCAAGGCCTTTCGGCGCAAAGCCTAAATAAAATGCAATGGTTTAATGAGCCCGAAAAATGGGAGATTAAGAACAATGCTTTGATTATGAATGTTACAGCCAACAGTGATTATTGGCGCATTTCTCATTACGGATTTACAGTTGATGACGCTCCATTTTATTATGCTAATTATGGAGGTGAGTTTGAAGCAAAGGTAAAATTGACAGGAGATTACAAAGCTCGTTTTGATCAAATGGGACTAATGATTCGTGTGGATGAAAAAAATTATATCAAAACTGGTGTAGAATTCGTTGATGGAAAATTCAATATCAGTACCGTTGTAACGCATGAAAAAAGCGATTGGAGTGTAACAACTTTAGAAAAAACACCACCATTTGTTTGGATAAAAGTAGTGAGAAGATTAGATGCTATCGAAATTTTCTTTTCGTATGATGATAAAAATTATACTCTAACCAGAAATGCGCCTTTGCAAGACAATTCGCCTGTCATGGTTGGTTTGATGGCTGCTTCGCCTGACGGAAAAGGCTTTGAAGCCAAATTCGAAAATTTTATTGTAAAACATTTGCCCGATCAAAGAAGAGCAGAATGGCTTAAAAATCATCAGGAATAGTAAGAAGAATTTTTAAATCAGTTTTCTATTTATTCTTATTTTAAAATAAAAAACTAACCTATAACCACCAAAAAATAATTTATGAGCGTATCTTCAGTAGTTATAAAACCAAAAAAACATTACGAAATTCTTGATGGTTTGAGAGGTGTTGCAGCCATTTTGGTAGTTGCTTTTCACGTTTTTGAAGCTTTTTCTGGAGGCAATCGTTTTAAGCAAATTATCAATCATGGCTACTTGGCGGTCGATTTCTTTTTCCTTTTGTCAGGTTTTGTAGTTGCGTATGCGTACGACGATCGCTGGGGGGAAATGACGCAGTGGGAGTTTTATAAAAGAAGGCTCATTCGGCTGCAACCCATGGTTATTATGGGATCTATAATTGGTGCTTTACTGTATTATTTGCAAGCTTCAGCTCTTTTATTTCCTATGATTGCAGATATGCCCGTTTGGAAATTAATACTTGTGATGGTAGTTGGTTTTACTTTAATTCCGCTAACACCATCTGCAGATATACGTGGTTGGGGAGAAATGCACCCCTTAAATGGTCCCGCCTGGTCGCTTTTTTTTGAATACATTGCTAATATTTTATACGCTTTATTTTTTCGTAAATTTTCGAATAAAGTACTCGCAGTATTTGTTTTACTGTTTGCAGGAATGCTAATCAATTATACTGTTTTTGGTGTAAAAGGAGATGTTATCGGGGGATGGTCTTTTAATACTGAGCAAATCAATGTTGGTTTTACTCGTTTATTATATCCATTTTTTGCAGGTATTTTACTCAATAGATTAGGGAAAATAGTGCATATAAGAGGAGCTTTCTGGCTGTGTAGTTTGTTGATTACTGCTATACTCGTTATTCCAAGAATAGGAGACGAAAATAGTCTTTGGATTAACGGATTATATGAATCATTTTGTATTATTTTAATGTTCCCACTCATCGTAGCCATTGGCGCAGGGGGTGAAATTAAAAATGCCTTTTCGGCCAAGATATGCAAATGGCTCGGCAATATTTCATATCCTCTTTATATCACCCATTATCCGCTTATTTATTGGTACACGGCTTGGGTTGTAGACAATAAAGTTTCACTAAAAGACGGAATTGGGATGGGAGCTGTACTCTTGATTAGCAGTATTATAATTGCCTATTTGTGTCTAAAATTTTATGATGAACCGGTTCGGAATTGGCTTGAGAAAAAGAATAGGAAACAGGTTATTTAATATATCGTGTATCTTTTTTTATTAAAGTAAATTAAAAAACAATCAATTTTTAGTATTAAAAAGAATGGTTTTTTAACCACTCTTCACAGGCTTTTGTCCAGAAAAGACTAGTATCTTTTACGCCCAAACCAAAGCCATGACCCCCTTTTTCATAAAGATGCAACTCGGCTGCGACACCGTTATTTTTTAAGCCCAGATAATAATGAATGCTATTTTCTGGCAGGACAGCATTATCATCAGTGGCATGAACTAAAAAAGCAGGAGGCGTTTGTGGGGTAATTTTTTTATCGTTAGAAAAAGAATCAATCAGGGTTTGAGAAGGTTTTTTACCAAGTAAATTAACCTGTGATCCTTTGTGCGTAATCGTGTTTTCCATTGAAATAACAGGGTAAATTAAAATAGAAAAGTCCGGTCGTGCACTCACCTTGTTGGTCGATTGATAAACGATATCATCATAATGTGTAGAAGCAGTAGCTGCAAGATGTCCTCCCGCTGAGAAACCCATAATACCTATTTTAGTAGAATCAACTCCGTATTTTAGGGCATTTTGTCTAACATAACGAATTGCTTCCTGGGCATCTTGCAAAGGTCCAATTGTTTTGTTTTTCATAATCAAATCACTTGGTAATCTGTATTTTAAAACAAAAGCAACAATCCCTAAATCATTGAGCCATTTTGCGACTTTGATGCCTTCTTTATCCATCGCTAAATGCGAATAACCTCCGCCGGGACAAATTATTACCGCGGTTTGATTGGGCTTTGTGCTTTTAGGAAAAAAAATACTGAGGGTTGGAATCGTTACTTTATTAATGCTTTGCACTAATTGATCCTTAATAATTTCTTTTTCCTGATAATCCGGAGCTTGAAGCTCATCAGGAATTGTTTTCCATAAATTTATAACTTGATCCTGAGCTTGTAATTGATTGGTAATCCCCATAAATAGTACAATTATTATAAGTACTTGTTTCCAATAATCTGGTGTTGAAGTTTTCAATTTCATAATATATTAAGTGGTAGTTCGTCTTATTGAGTTTCAAAAATAGCTTTTTAACCGACTTCTTTCTTGTATTACAGCCGTAAAAGTACCTTTTTGTTTTGTGTTTAAAAATTGTTTCCTGAAGAAGTTTAACAAATTCTTGATACCAAAATTATTCATTAAATGCTTCCATTTACAACTTTTTGGTAAATATTAAGTAGGATCGAAAAATGTAACATATCATTTAACAAATACATTGCTTAATGTGTAAATTTATATAAGTTTTTTTATGTGATATGTTTATTTTTGATAGTAAAATAATTTTATGTATAAATTATTTGGTATATAAAGATTTAAAACTATATTTGTGCAATCGATTACATTTTTTTTATTACAAGATAATTTATAATTATTTCGGCTTTTAGAAATTAAACAAATACCATTATTATGAGTCAAACCAATACACCTACTGGAAGATATCGCTGGAGTATCTGTGCGTTGTTGTTTTTTGCTACTACGATTAACTATTTAGACAGACAAGTTCTTTCTTTGACATGGAGTGATTTTATCGCACCGGAGTTTCATTGGACAAATAATGATTACGGAAATATTACAGCCTTGTTTTCTATTTTCTATGCAGTTTCTTTACTATTTGCAGGAAGATTTGTCGATTGGTTAGACACAAAAAAAGGTTTTCTATGGGCTATTGGAATATGGTCTTTTGGTGCGTGTCTGCATGCATTTTGCGGTATTGCAACCTCGGGAATCATCACAGGCAATTGGTTAGTAGGTTTTGAAGGAGCAAGAGAAGTCATTCACACGGTTAATGATACAGGAATGGTAATAAATGTGAGTGTTACCTTGTTTATTTTTGCACGTTTTGTTTTGGCAGTAGGTGAGGCAGGAAATTTTCCGGCGGCAATAAAAACGACAGCAGAATATTTCCCGAAAAAAGACAGAGCTTTTTCGACGAGTATTTTTAATGCAGGTGCAACTGTTGGGGCTTTAGCGGCACCAATTACCATTCCGTTTATTGCTGAATCTTTTGGTTGGGAAATGGCTTTTATTATTATTGGAGCTTTAGGTTTTGTCTGGATGGGATTTTGGTTTTTTATGTATGATAAACCAGAAAGACATCCAAAAGTAAGTGCATCAGAATTAGAGTATATCCAGCAAGATGATATCGCAGACAGTAAATTAGTGGGATATGTTCCTGAAACGACCATAAAGGTTTCTCTTATCGAATGTTTAAAATACAAACAAACATGGGCTTTTGCTTTTGGTAAATTTATGACAGACGGCGTATGGTGGTTTTTCTTGTTCTGGACACCGGCTTATTTGAGTTCTGTTTATGGAATGGATTCTACTGAAGCTGCTTTGCCTTTGTTCGTGCTTTATATGATTACATTACTTTCTATTATTGGAGGTTGGTTGCCTACTTATTTTGTAGAAAAAAAAGGAATGAACCCCTACGAAGGAAGAATGAGAGCGATGCTGATTTTTGCATTTTTCCCTTTATTGGCCTTGATCGCTCAGCCTTTAGGATACATTTCGTATTGGATTCCGGTAATTATTATTGGTATCGCGGGTGCTGCTCACCAATCGTGGTCGGCAAATATTTTTACGACAGTAGGAGATATGTTTCCTAAAAAAGCAATTGCAACCATTACCGGAATTGGCGGATTAGCCGGAGGTGTTGGTTCTACTATTATCAATAAAGGTTCGGGATTGTTATTTGATTACAGTAAAAATACCAATATGTCTTTTATGGGCTTTCAAGGAATTGAGGCAGGATATTTTATCATTTTTTCAATTTGTGCGGTTTGTTACTTAACGGGCTGGATCGTGATGAAAACTTTGGTACCAAAGTACAGTCCGATCACTAATTTATAAGATTTCCTTAATTTTTAATCATTCTAAAAGGTAATTTTAAAATAATATTTTAATTTTGTGCAATCGATTACATTAAAAATAAAATTATGACAAAGTATAGTTCAAGATACGCATCAAGCCCAGAAGCTGTAAAAAAATATGATACTCAAGAATTAAGAAACGAATTCCTGATTGATGATTTGATGCAAGCGGATGAAATTGTACTAACCTATTCTCATTATGACAGATATGTTGCAGGTTCTGCAGTTCCTGTAAATGATTTGAAACTAGAAACTATTGATCCATTAAAAGCAAATTATTTTCTGGAAAGAAGAGAAATGGGAATCATAAATGTTGGCGGAAGTGGTTCTGTTGTAGTAGAAGGAACATCATATCCGTTAGATTTTAAAGATGCTTTGTACATCGGCAGCGGTAACAAAGAAGTAGTTTTTAAAAGCAATGACAGCAAAAATCCGGCTAAATTTTATATCAACTCGGCTCCAGCTCACACTTCTTACCCAACAGTAAAAGTAAGTTTGACAGAAGCTAATAAATTGCAATTAGGCGCAATGGAAACGGCGAATCACCGTACGGTAAATCAAATGATTATTGGAGGAGTGGTCACAACTTGCCAACTGCAAATGGGAATGACAGAATTGCGTCCGGGAAGTGTCTGGAATACTATGCCAGCTCACGTACATGATCGCAGAATGGAAGTATATTTCTACTTGGATATACCAGAAAATCAAGCAGTTTGTCACTTTATGGGACAGCCGCAAGAAACCAGACATATTTGGATGAACAATCATCAAGCGGTTATTTCGCCACCATGGTCGATACATTCGGGTTCTGGAACCAGCAATTATACTTTTATTTGGGGAATGGCGGGTGAGAATTTAGATTACGGAGATATGGATGTTTGCAAAATAAATGAATTAAGATAATACGTTATGAATTTATTTGATATTAAAGGAAAAATTGCCCTGATTACAGGAAGTACGCACGGACTCGGAATGGCAATGGCTAAAGGTTTAGGCCAGGCCGGAGCTACAATTGTGGTCAACGGAAATTCTTCTCAGCAAAAAATTGATGCTGCTGTAAAAGAGCTTCAAAATGAAGGAATTCATGCTGTGGGTTATAAATTTAATGTTACAGACGAGCAGGAGGTAATTGCCGCTGTTGCGAAAATTCAAACGGAAGTTGGACCTATTGACATCCTGATTAACAATGCTGGAATCATCAAAAGAATTCCGCTGATTGAGATGGAAGTGGCCGATTTTAAAGAAGTGATCGATATTGATTTAGTAAGTCCTTTTATTGTTTCTAAGCACGTTGCCAAAGGAATGATCGAAAGAAGACAAGGAAAAATAATTAATATTTGTTCGATGATGAGCGAATTGGGCCGTAATACAGTAGGCGCTTATGCTGCTGCAAAAGGAGGCTTGAAAATGCTAACTAAAAACATGGCGACAGAATGGGCAAAGTACAACGTTCAAATTAACGGAATCGGTCCAGGTTATTTCGCTACCGAACAAACAAAACCTATTCGCGTAGACGGAAATCCGTTTAACGATTTTATCATCAGTAGAACGCCTGCTGCAAAATGGGGAGATCCGAGCGATTTGGCCGGAGCAGCAATATTTTTATCTTCAAAAGCGAGCGATTTTGTCAACGGACATATTTTATATGTAGATGGGGGAATTCTGGCCACAATTGGTAAACCTTCAAACGAATAATTACTCAATTTTATTAAAATCATGAGCGCAAATAAGACATTTATAAACGATAATTTTTTACTTGAAAATAAATACGCAGAAGAATTATACCATAATTATTCTAAAAATCAACCAATAATCGATTATCACAATCACTTAAATCCACAGTTTATTGCCGAGGATAAAATTTTCGATAATATTACTCAGGTTTGGATAAATGGTGACCACTACAAATGGCGTGCAATGCGTACTCTAGGCGTAAATGAGCAATTTATAACAGGAAATGGTTCAGATAAAGATAAGTTTTTAAACTGGGGAAAAACGGTTCCGTACACGATGCGTAATCCTTTGTACCACTGGACACACCTTGAATTGGCCCGTTATTTTGATATTCATGAATTATTGAATGAAAAGACAGCTGAGAAGATTTATATCGAAACTTCAGAAAAAATAAATTCAGAAGCTTACAGTACCAGAAATTTGTTAAAAAAGGTAAATGCCGAATTGGTTTGCACGACAGAGGATCCGATTGATACTTTGGAATTTCACCAAAAATTAGCCAAAAATCCTTTTGAAACTAAAATGAGTACAGCTTTTAGACCTGATAAAGCCATTTTAATTGCAAATGACGGTTACAACGATTATATCAATACATTAGGAACTGTTGCTGGCGTAGCGATTAATACGTATGCTGATTTATGCGATGCATTAAAAAAGAGAATTCATTTTTTTAATGAAAATGGCTGTAAATTAAGCGATCACGGTTTAGATCAGATTTATTTTGAAAATTTCACGGAATCTGAGGTAACTTCAATTTTCAAAAAGAAAAGAGAAAATCAAGTGATTTCTCCAGAAGAAGCTTTAAAATTTCAAAGTGCAATTTTATTGTTTTTATCCGAAAGTTATCACGAATTAGGTTGGGTACAGCAGTTTCACTTAGGGGCATTGCGTAACAATAATGCACGCATGCACAGAATTTTAGGTCCAGATACAGGTTGGGATTCTATAGGAGATTATCCGCAAGCGCAAAAATTATCTTCATTTTTGAATGCTTTGGATAGTAAAGACAAATTGACAAAAACGATTATTTATAACTTAAATCCAGCCGACAACGAAGTAATGGCTACCATGATTGGAAACTTTAACGACGGAAGTGTTAGAGGAAAAGTGCAATTTGGTTCTGGCTGGTGGTTTTTGGATCAGAAGGACGGGATGACAAAACAGTTAAACGCTCTCTCAAACATGGGTTTGATCAGTTGTTTTGTGGGAATGTTGACAGACTCCAGAAGCTTTTTATCTTTTCCAAGACATGAGTATTTCCGTAGAATTTTGTGTAATCTTTTAGGAGATGAAATTCAAAGAGGAGAGCTTCCTGCTGATATGGAATGGATTGGAAAATTGGTTGCTGATATTTCGTATAACAATGCAAAAGAATATTTTAAATTTTAATTAAGTATTGATTATGAGTAAAATAGTTGCATTTGGAGAGATCATGTTGCGTCTTTCAACAGAGAGGCATTTGCGTTTTTCGCAAGCGAAGGCATTTGGTGCTTCTTATGGCGGAGGCGAATTTAATGTGTGTGTTTCTTTGGCCAATTATGGCGAAAATGCTGAGTTTGTAACGAGATTACCCGAAAATGAGATTGGTATTTCTGCTTTGAAAGAAATGCGAAAAATGAATGTGGAGTCCAAAAACATTGTTTACGGAGGCGAACGTTTAGGGATCTATTTTCTGGAAACAGGTGCGGGAACACGCGGCAGTAATGTTGTGTATGATCGCGCGCACAGCTCAATGGCAACTATTCAAAAAGGAAGTATTGATTGGGAGAAAGTTTTAGAAGGCGCCGATTGGTTTCACTGGAGTGGAATTACGCCAGCGATTTCTGAGAGTGCTGCCGAAGCTTGTTTAGAAGCTATAAAAGTGGCTCATCAATTAGGAATTACCATTTCGTGCGACTTAAATTACAGATCAAAATTATGGCAATATGGCAAAACACCAAGCGAGGTGATGCCCGAAATGCTACAATATAGTAACGTAATTTTAGGAGATATTGATACCGCCTATTTTATGTTGGGATTGCCAAAAGTAAATCCGAATTATCAGGACGAAAAATCGCTTCCGGTTTTATATACGAAGTTATTCGATTTGATTCCGAATTTAAAAACGGTTGCGACCACGTTACGTTATTCTGTAAGTGCCTCTCACCAAAGAATTGGAGGTATTTTGTTTGATGGAAAAGCAATTTATCAGGCTGCTGTCAAAGAGGTAACTCCTGTAGTTGATCGCGTGGGTAGCGGAGATGCTTTTATGGGAGGATTGATTTACGGATTATTAAATTATAAAAATAATAACCAAAAAGCGTTAGACTTTGCAGTTGCGGCTTGCTGTCTAAAACATACAATTGCAGGCGATTATAATTTGGTTACACTCAAAGAAGTTGAAAATATGATAGATGGCGATTCTTCGGGATTGGTGTCTCGATAATACACATAGATATGGCAAAATATTCAAGAATTGAAGTAGCGCAGACAATGAAAGAAAACGGAATGGTTCCGCTATTTTTTCATTCAGATATTGAAATCAGTAAAAAAGTGCTAAAAGCCTGTTATGATGGAGGTTCCAGATTGATGGAGTTTACAAGCAGAGGAGATTTTGCTCATGAAGTTTTTGGAGCATTAAACAAATATGCATTGGCAGAATTACCCGGAATGATGTTAGGAGTGGGTTCTATAACCGATGCTGCTGCGGCTTCATTGTACATGAGTTTAGGAGCTAATTTTATTGTAACGCCGGTTTTTAGAGAAGACATTGCAATTGCCTGTAACCGCCGTAAAGTGTTGTGGTCACCGGGTTGTGGCTCGCTTACAGAAATTGCAAGAGCAGAAGAATTAGGTTGCGAAATTGTAAAATTATTTCCCGGAGATATTTACGGACCAGAATTTATAAAAGCAATAAAAGGACCATGTCCTTGGACGAATATTATGCCAACAGGCGGTGTTTTGCCCACTGTAGAAAGTTTGTCTTCTTGGTTGAATGCAGGGGCAACTTGCGTAGGTCTTGGTTCGCAATTGATCTCAAAAGATATTATTGATAACCAGGATTTTGAAGGTTTAAAAAATAAAGTAAGTCAGGTTTTAGACATCATAAAAAATATTAGAAAATAAACAAAGAGTAATCCTCCCGATTTTTTTATCGTGCATCGTTTAGATTTTAAAATTATAAGAGCATTACGCTTGCCAAAATAAGAGAAGCCATTCCTCACAGCAACTTTTATTTTAGTTTAAACAAGTGTAATGTTTCTTTTTAAAATGAAACGATTTTGTCATAAAATAAAAAGGTATCAGTGGTTATTTAAAACACTTTAAACAATTTGTAATGGAAAAGATAAACAGAGCTAATTCGGAGTTTTCAAATAAACTTCCAATAAAAATAGTTCAATTTGGTGAAGGTAATTTTTTGAGAGCATTTGTAGAATATGCTTTTCAAAAACTTAATCAGGAAGCCAATTTTAATGCTGGTATTGCGGTGATACAACCTATTGACAGAGGTTTGGTGAACATGATTAATGAGCAGGACGGATTGTACACTTTGTTTATGAAAGGTGTAAAAAAAGGAGAAGAAATTCAGGAAAAAGAATTGATCACTAATATCGTAAAAGCAATTGATCCTTATGCTTCTTTTCAAGATTATTTGGCTTTGGCCAAAGAAGAAGAGTTGGCTTTTATTATCTCAAATACTACCGAAGCAGGAATTGAATATCTAGCGTCTGATTTGCCAACCATGCAGCCGCCCGCTTCTTTCCCTGCTAAATTGACGGTTCTTTTGCACGAAAGATTCAAACATTTTGGAGGTGATGAGTCTAAAGGACTGACCATTATTCCTTGCGAATTGATCAATTACAACTCTGATACTTTAAAAGAAATTATTCTAAAATATAGTATCGAATGGAAATTGGAACAGGATTTTATTTTCTGGATTCTAAACAGCTGTTCTTTTCATAATACTTTGGTAGACAGAATTGTACCAGGATATCCAAAAGATGAAATCGAGGCGTATAACAGTCAGTTAGATTATAAGGATGATCTGATTGTGAGTGCAGAAAGTTTCTTTTTATGGGTGATTGAAGGAGATGATAAATTAAAAGCTAAACTTCCGTTTGAAAAAACAGATTTAGATGTAAAAATTGTTGCTGATATGCAACCTTACCGTACCAGAAAAGTGAGGATCCTAAATGGTGCGCACACTGCAATGGTGCCGTTTTCTCTCCTTTACGGAAATGAAACGGTAAAAGAAACGGTTGATAATGCTTTTACTGGTGAGTTTGTAAACAAAGCTGTTTTTGACGAAATCAACGAAACTTTAAACATGGACAAGGCAGAACTGACTAGCTTTTCTGAAGAAGTTCTGGATCGTTTTAGAAACCCGTTTATCAAGCATTTATTGTCAACAATTGCTTTAAATTCTATTTCGAAATTTAAAGTGCGTGTTTTACCAAGTATAACGGAATATGTTGCAATACAAGGAAAACTTCCAGTGCATTTAACTTTTGCGTTTGCAGCTTTAATTCGTTTTTATAAAGGGACTTGGAACGGTGCTGACTTACCTGTTAACGATAGTGAAGATATTATTACTTTTTTTAAAAATCTTTGGACATCAAGCAATTACAATAAAATAGCGCAAATGACTTTGCAAAACAAAAGTTTTTGGGATGAAGATCTAACCGAAATTTCAGGTCTGACAGAAGCTATTGCAACGGCATTGGAAGCAATTGATGCCAACGGAATTGAAAAAGGTTTCGCTCATTTTCAAACAAAAATAAATTCAACTCAGAAAGTTTAGGTTATGGCAACTCAAAAAAAACTAATAAAAGTACATCCTACAGACAATGTAGCGGTCGCTTTGGTCAATCTTACAGCAGGAGAAGTGATTGATTTTGAAGGAGAATCAGTGACCATTGAGTCTGATGTAAAAATGAAGCATAAGATTGCAATGATTCCTTTTAATGCAGGAGACAGGATTATTATGTACGGCGTTTTGGTCGGAAAAGCAAGTGCCAAAATAGAGAGAGGTGGTCTGCTTTCTACTTTGAATGTGAAACACGAAAGTGATAAAGTGACGGGCAAAACAGAAACGATTGGCTGGACGGCTCCTAACGTAGATAAGTGGAAAGACAGGACGTTTTTGGGCTATCACAGAGAAGATGGGCAAGTAGGAACCGAAAATGTTTGGTTGTTTTTTCCTTTGGTTTTTTGTGAAAACAGAAATATAGAAATCCTGAAAGATATTTTCGAGAAGGAATTAATGAAGCCAAAAGAAAATGATTATCAGTTGTTATTGCGCTCTTTGGTGAAAACCGAAACTGGCGGTGCAGCTAATGAAGCGGCTTCTAACGATGCTAATTTATTCAATAATATCGAAGTAAAGTTTATCACGCATCAAGGCGGTTGTGGTGGAATTCGTCAGGATTCGCACAGTTTGGCCAAATTGTTGGCGGGTTATGTCAATAATCCGAATGTTGCCGGAGCTACTGTTTTGAGTTTGGGATGTCAAAATCTTCAAATTCAAATTTTTAAAGATGCTTTGGATGAAATAAACCCGAACAGTAAAAAACCTGTTTTGATCTACGATCAGCAGCAAATTGGTACCATCGAAGCCATGTTAAGCAGTGTCGTAAAAGATACTTTTGAGGCCATCAAAAAAGCCAACGAAATAAAAAGAACGCCTGCTCCTTTGTCTAAATTAAAAATTGGTTTAGAATGTGGTGGTTCAGACGGATTCTCAGGAATTTCTGCGAACCCAACATTAGGAGTGACTTCAGACATGCTTACGGCATTGGGAGGGACTACAATTCTTTCTGAATTTCCCGAATTATGTGGTGTCGAGCAAGAATTGGTTAACCGTTGTAACGATGATACAGACGGAAAACGTTTCTTGGAATTAATGAAATGGTACGAAAAAACCGTGGTAGATGCAGGTTCAGGATTTGATATGAATCCGTCTCCGGGTAATATCAAAGATGGTTTGATTACTGATGCTATGAAGTCTGCCGGTGCTGCTAAAAAAGGTGGAACTTCTCCTATTGTAGGTGTTTCAGATTACGGAGAATATATTTCTAAACCAGGCCTCAATTTGCTTTGTACGCCAGGAAACGATGTAGAATGTACGACCGCAATGGTAGGCTCGGGAGCCAATATGGTTTTGTTTACAACCGGTTTAGGTACGCCAACTGGAAACCCAATTGCACCTGTTGTAAAAGTTTCTTCAAATTCTGAATTAGCCAGAAAAATGTCTGATATTATCGATATTGACACAGGTGGAATCATCACAGGTGAAAAATCTATTGAAGAGATGGCAGATGAAATGCTAGAATTTATTATTGATGTAGCCAGCGGAACAATTAAAACCAAAGCGGCAATTTTAAATCAAAACGATTTTATTCCTTGGAAAAGAGGGGTTTCATTATAAAAAAACATTTTTCACTTACTCAACGATATAAATTTATTTATATCGTTGAGTTTATAATAAAAATTAAGAGGTAGTTCTGGACGATGATTTACGAATGTGTAATTCTGGAGTTAGAACTACCTTTTTTTCGATTTTGATGGTTTGTGTTTTGTCGACCTGCTCCAAAAATACACGGGCAGCCATTTTACCCATCTCAAGCGGAGACTGGTCTACAGAAGTAATGGAGAGTTCCATAAATTTGGTAAAAGGCTCGTTACTAAAACCACCTACACAAAACTCTTTTGGAATGCTTATATTTCTTTCTCTTAATTCCTGAATAGCACCCAAAGCCGCAAAATCACTCGAAGAGAAGATCGCGTCTGGTGGAATATCATATCCTAATAAAATATCTACAGCTTCTTTTCCTGCTTCAAGACTACTTTTAGACTGAATAACGTATTTTTCGTTAAACGTCATTCCGTTGTCCAGCAGAGCTTGTTTGTACCCTAAAAATCTGTTTTTGAAAATCTCAAGCGATTGATCTCCAGACAAGTGAGCAATGCATCTACAACCTTCGTCAATTAAGTGTTTGGTCGCCATATAGCCGCCTTTAAAGTCATTGATTGTTACAGAACTAACGCCCTCTATGTGTTTGCTTCTATCAAAAAATACTAAAGGAACATTTTTCTTTAATACATTATGAAAAGCTTCATCATTTTCGTTGCTAACATCCGAAACCGACATTAAAATACCGTCTACCTGAGCATCAATTAAGGTATAAAGGTTTTCGTTCTCTCTTTTTGGATCTTCATGAGTTTGGCATATAATTACCTGATAACCATTAGGATGCAATTCTTCTTCGATTCCTCTGATGACAGATGCAAAGAAATTACTATCAATACGAGGAACAATAACCCCTATGTTATTACTACGGCCGCTTTTTAGAGCTAAAGCAAGTTTGTTTTGCTTATAGTTCATTGATGCCGCTGTTTTAAGAACCAATTCACGTGTGCTTTCTTTTATTTTCGGATTGTTATTTAACGCTCTGGAAACCGTTGCAGCAGTGATATTGAGCTTTTTTGCAATATCATAAATGGTTATTTTTTCGCTCATTCAAAAGTTATTTTGATTAATTAACAAACAAAAATACATTTTTTTTATATAACTCAATACTTTTTGTTATCGATTACCATAATTTTTAACTAAAACGTTTTCTGTCTGATAATGATAAAAAATTATGTGTTTTTTTATCTAAAATGTAAATATAATTCATAATAAAAATTAAATATACATTTTATTTCTAAATAAATTTGGTGTATTAGAACTTATTTTATACTTTCGTGTAATCGATTACATAATTATTGATGTTTTAAATAATAAACCTTAATATACCACGCAAATGACTAAAAGTAAGTTCATAAGGCTAAAGATAATTGTTTTGTTCTTATCAATTAGTGTGCTGTTGTTTGCTTGTGGAAAACAAGTTTCTGGTACTAACGCCGAAATTGCTTGGAGCAAAATAAAAATGGTGGTAAAGAGTATGCCTCAAACCAGCTTTTTGGATAAAACTTACAATATCAATGATTTTGGCGCTGTTGCCGATGGTTTAACTTTAAATACGGCTGCTTTTGAAAAAGCAATCAAAGCTTGTGCCGCAAATGGTGGTGGTGTGGTTTTGGTTCCTAACGGAAAATATTTTACTGGCCCCATTCATTTAGAGAGTAATATCAATTTGCATTTGGAAGATAATGCAGAAATTCTTTTTAGCACAAATCCAAAAGATTATCCGTTGGTTCATACTTCTTTTGAAGGAACCGAACTCATAAATTATTCTCCTCTTATTTATGCAAAAAACAAAACCAATATTGCCATTACCGGAAAAGGAACGCTAAATGGTCAGGCAAACAGCACTAATTGGTGGATCTGGGCAGGCAGTAAAAGTTACGGATGGCAATCAGGAATCCCGTCACAAAATGATCCTAACAATCGCGAAGTATTGGTAGATATGGCAGAAAGAGGTGTTCCTGTTTCTGAGAGAGTTTTTGGGGAAGGACGTTATTTGCGTCCTAATTTTGTAGAATTTTTTGATTGTAATACGGCTTTGATAAAAGATGTAAAAATTATAAATGCCCCTTTTTGGATTTTACATCCCATAAAAACAAATAATATTATTGTTGATGGAGTTACGGTGACAAGTCATGGTCCTAATAATGATGGTTGTGATCCTGAATATTCTCAGAATGTCATTATAAAAAATTGCACTTTCAATACTGGTGACGATTGTATCGCTATAAAATCGGGCAGGGACGCAGATGGAAGAAGAGTCGCAATTCCGAGTAAAAATATCATTGTTCAGAATTGTAAAATGATTGATGGTCACGGCGGTGTGGTAATGGGAAGCGAGATTTCTGCTGGTGTAAATAATGTTTTTGTAGAAAATTGCATTATGGATAGTCCTAATCTCGAACGCGCTATTCGTATCAAAACAAATTCTAAACGGGGCGGTATCATTGAGGGAATTTATGTAAGAAATCTTCAAATTGGTACTGTAAAAGAATGTGTTTTGAAGGCTACAATGACCTACAATGTTTATGGTTCTCAAACAGGGAATTTTATACCCACGATACGAAACATCAATCTTGAAAATATTAAAGTAAATGACGGAGGTGAATATGGTATCTTGGCAGATGGCTATAAAGAATCCCCTGTCGAAAACATCACTTTCAAAAATGTGGTAATCAAAAAAGTAGACTCCATGTATTCTTTGAAAAATGTAAAAAATGTACATTTTGTCGATACCTATATCAACGATAAAAAAGTCGAATCTATTAAAGACTAAAAAATAACTATCAATTAACCCTTAAAACCAAACTATGAATATCAACCAATTAGTAAAAAAAAGAATAAAATACAATCTTGTATTTATGTTCTTCCTCAATTTTCTGCTGAGCTATACCATGAGCGCTCAGTCAGGACAGACAAGTACAATAGCCGGTAAAATTACAGATGCCGCAGGGCTTTCGTTGCCAGGAGTAAATATTGTTGAAAAAGGAACAAAAAATGGAACTTCGACAGATTTTGAAGGAAGTTTTAAATTGAATGTTTCTAATGAAAAAGCTACTTTGGTAATTAGTTATTTAGGATTTCAAACAAAAGAAGTTAGCGTAATGGGTAAATCAACCATTAATGTAAGTCTTACAGAAGAATCCAATTCATTAAAAGAAGTTGTGGTTGTAGGGTACGGAACGGTAAAGAAATCAGATCTTACGGGCTCTGTAAGTACTATTAGTGCCGCGACTATCACCGAGAGAAATACAATTAACGCCCTTGAAGCCATTCAGGGAAGTACGCCTGGGGTGCAAATTTCATCTAGTTCTGGCCGTGCGGGCGATGGTTTTCGAGTTGTAATTAGAGGAAATAACTCCTTATTGGCAGATTCCAGTAATCCATCAATGGTAGGTTCTACTCCTTTATATGTTGTAGATGGTGTGCCTATGGATGGAATTGACTTTTTGAATCCGCAGGACATTGCTAGAATGGATGTTTTAAAAGACGCTTCATCGGCAGCAATTTATGGTTCTAGAGGTTCTAATGGGGTAATTATAGTAACTACAAAAAGTGGTACGAGCGCTAAGGCTGGAATCAATGTTACTTTTGATACTTCTTATGGTACCAAGACAGCAACAAGAATGCCAACTATGATGACAGGAGAAGAGTGGTGGAAATTTCATCAGGTGGCTTATATGAGCGCAACACCTGCGACGCAGACTCCGGCGCAATTGGCAACATTAGCAGGAAATCAGAGCCCTTTGTTGGTATCAAGAGCCAATAGTGGTTATAATTTTGACTGGGCCGATGCTGTTATAAAATCTGGAATGACAGAAAATAATTATCTCAACATTTCAGGTCGTTCAGATTCTGGTTTGAGTTATAATTTAGGTTTTGGTATTCAAAGTGATAAAGGGTTAATCGATAATGATTCTACAGATAAATACTCATTCAAATTAGGTTTGAATCATAAAATAAATGATAAATTTTCTACAGGTGTAAACGTTACAGTTGCCCGTATCGACTCGCAATTGGGTAGTGATTTGGCAATGCAGGATGCCTTGAGATTGAGCCCGTTAATGTCCCCGTGGGCTGTTGATGCCGCTGGAAACGAAAAAGTGGGTGAGTTGTTTTTTCTGCCGGGAAAATTAACCTATCCAAACGGTACTTTTGCGATCAATAAAACGAGTAATGTGAATCCGTTAGTAGAAATTGCTAATTCTTCTCAAACTCAAAAAACATGGCAAACAGTTGGTAATGTTTACTTTCAATACCAACCTGCAAAATGGTTTTCTTTCAAAACTACATTTGCTTCAGGAATCGAAAACACTACAAACGGTACTGCTTATGGAGCACAATCTAATGCAGGTGTGACATTAAACAATAAAAATTCATCATCACTTGAGAATTATGATAACTTCAATTATACTTGGGACAATCAGATTGATTTGAAAAAGACTTTTAATGAAGTACATGATTTTAGTGTATTATTACTGCAAAGTATCTATTCTAATCAAGATGACAGATCGTATTTATATTCTAATTCACAACCCTTTAATACAGGAACAGATAATATTGGTTCGGGTGTTCAAACGAGTTATGTTGTAAAATCTTCTTATGCAAAAAACACCTTAAACTCGTATGCGGTGCGTATTAATTATGCATTTAGAGACAAATATTTATTGACTGCTTCTAACAGATGGGACGGTTCTTCTGTATTGGCAGAAGGAGCAAAATGGGAGAGTTTCCCTTCGTTAGCTTTAGGTTGGAAAATTAGTAAAGAAGGTTTTTTATTGAATAACGAAACAATTTCTGATCTAAAATTAAGAGCAAGTGTGGGTTATACAGGAAACGATAACGTTGCTCCTTATACTTCGCAGGCGTTGCTAAATCAGCAAACATTTTATGCAAACGGTGCTACTGTCGTTCCAGGATGGCAGTCAGAGAATTTGGCGAATCAGAATCTGTCTTGGGAAAAAACAAGAGAATTTAACTTAGGACTCGACTTTGGTTTCCTTAAAAATAGAATTACGGGTAGCGTTGATGTTTACGACAGATTATCAGATGATTTGATTTACAAACAGCAATTGCCAGCAGAATCAGGTTGGAAAAATACTTTTTCTAATGTTGGTTCTGTGAGTAACAAAGGGATCGAGGTTTTATTAACGACAAAAAATATTAGAACAAGCACTCTTTCTTGGGAAACTACTTTTACTTTTTCTAAAAATGTAAATAAATTAGAATCCATCTACAATCAAGATAAGGTAAGTGATATTGGTAACAAATTGATTCTTGGAGCGCCATTAAACCCAAATTACAATTATGTTTATGATGGTGTTTGGCAAGAAAGTGAAGCCACACAAGCAGCTTCTTACGGAATGGCGCCGGGTCAGGCAAGGCCAAAAGATTTAAACAATGATGGTAAATTTAATCAGGATGACAGAACTGTAATTGGAAACCCAAATCCAGAGTGGCAAGGAAGTTTCTATTCTAAATTGACTATTGGCCAGTTTGATTTTAACTTTTCGGTTCTTACAAGTCAGGGACAAACGGTGTTGAGTAGTTTTCATAAAAACTTTACCGATGTAAGTGACAGAGGTCGTCAGAAAATAGCAATGGATTATTTTATCCCTACAAACGGTGCGGGTATTGAGGCTAATGCCAATACACAAAATCCGCGTCCGGGGCCGGTAGCAACTGGTGCAGGAGCTTACTGGAGTTCAGATTTTGGTTATTACAGAGATGCTTCTTATGTAAAAATTAAAAATATCTCGTTAGGATACACACTCAACTCTGATTTGATCAAAAAATTAAAAATGAGTAATTTTAGAATTTATGTAAATGTTTTAGACCCTTTTGTATTCACAAACTTTGACGGATATGATCCGGAGTGGGCAGGTTCTGCTTTTGGTGTAAACCGTCCGGCATCTATTACTACCCAATTGGGACTAAGTGTTAAATTTTAATAAAGATATCAAATGAAAAAAATAATAATAATTTTAGGAATAGTAATGGCTGCATTTACTTCTTGCAGTGATTATATAGAAGAAGAGAGTTTATCGTATGTTCCAGCTGATGAAACGTATAAAACAGCCTCTGGTTTTCAATTGTTAATCAATGCAAATTATGCTTGGCTTAAAGGAATTTACGGCGGAAATCCGTGGTTATTTGAGTCAGGAACCGATATGTATGCAGAAGGAAGAACTCCGGAACCAGCTGGTTTAAGTCAATATACATTATTGATTCCGTCCTCTAGCAACGTAGACGAATTGTATATTTCGTGTTATCAGCAAATTCAGTCTGTAAACAAAACCTTGTATTATTCGACCGTTACAGAGCAAACCTCCAATCTGGGCATGCTTGTTGGAGAAGCACGATATTTAAGAGCTAATGCTTACTTTTTATTGGTTCAAACTTATGGAGGTGTTCCTATTGTGAATGAACATGTGACTGCACCTATTTTATCTTTTACAAGAAATACCGCAGAAGAAGTATATACTCAAATTATTACCGATTTAGAAGCTTCTTTGGCTAGTGTGGGTACAGGCGCTTATGCCACAACGGGTAAAGTAAACAAAAGAGCGGTAAATGATTTATTGGCAAAAGTATACTTAACAAGAGGTTACGAAACGTTTGGTACTCCGACAGATTTTACAAAAGCCGCTTCTTACGCAGATGCAGCAATTGCTGGTCAAGCCTTAAACATACCTTTTAGCCAATTATTTGCTGCTACTGCAACTGGTGATAACGATCTAAATGCTGAGACTATTTTTTCTGTTCAGTACGACAAAGCCTCAACCAGCACAGATCCTACACGATTAGGAAATAATCAGTTTTATTATTTTAGTTCTTATTTGGGAGGTTCTGAAACGGGCGCTCCGTTAAGAAGTTACAATTTATGTCCTACTACGTATGCTTTAGGTCTCTATGAAAAAGGAGATAAAAGATGGGAAACTACTTTTATGACAGAGGTTCTGGAAGAAACGGTAACGACCAACGGAGCAGCAAAAACAACGCTATATTACCCTTATTACAGGCCTACAAACCCGGCAGCAGTAAAAGTGAGACATTTTTACGAGCCTAAATGGTTTACTCCTGCAGATAAAACAGCCTGGCTGGCAGCCAATGCCTCAAGAAGAGCGGCTACTTTTGTGTACCATCCTTGGGGAGAATACGGTGCCGACCATACGCTTATCGATAATCGTGATTGTTATACTATTCCGGTAAAGAAATTTGATGATGCAAATCCAACAACGCCAGTAAGTACAGGGCCTGTAAGCACAAGAGATATTATTTTGTCACGATTGGGAGAAACGTATTTAATCGCTGCCGAAGCATACCTAAAAGCAGGTATTCCAACAACTGGTCTAGATCGTCTTAACGAAGTGAGAAGAAGAGCCGGAGTTGCAAATGCTACTCTTGGGGAGTTTAATATCGACTATATCTTAGACGAAAGAGGCAGAGAGTTGGTAGGAGAATACAAACGTTGGTTTGATTTGAAACGCACTGGTACACTGGTAGCGAGAGCATCATTGTATAATTATAAAATCAAAGCGGCCAATTTTGTTGGAATAGACGGTGCGCTTAAAATTTTAAGACCAATCCCACAAACTGCATTAGATTTAAATCAAAATAAAGATTTTCCGCAAAATCCCGGATACTAGTAAGTGATTGTTTTGTAATTAATTTATAATAGTTGTTTTTAGAAGCTAGTTAAAAAGGGGTTTGATAGTTTATCGAACTCCTTTCTTAACTAGAATTAAAAAAGTTCAGATGAAAAAAATGCTTTTAATACTACTGCTGATTTCGAATGCTATTTTTGCTCAAAGCAATTTTAGTATCGATACTTCGTACACAGAAAAAAGTGTTTATGTTAAGTTGATCAAGAAATATCCTTTTATAACGATCCCTCAACTTAAGGAAGATAAAACAGTAGTGCAAGTTGCTAATGTTGTTTATCAGGACCACAAAGAAAGACCTTTGCATTTGGATGCTTTTTTTTATAAGAAACAAAAACAAAACCCAGCCGTACTATTGATTCATGGTGGTGGTTGGAAATCTGGAAATAAAAATCAAATGCATATTCTGGCACAGGAAATAGCTGCAAAAGGATATTCGTGTTTTGCAATTGAGTACAGATTGTCATTAGAAGCAAAATATCCCGAAGGAGTTATAGATGTAAAAAATGCTATCAAATTTATTAAAGATAATGCCAAAAATTTCAATGTAGATCCAGACAAAATTGCCGTTTTAGGATGCTCTTCCGGAGCTCAAATGGCAGCTTTGATTGGTACAACAAATGAAAATTTGGTTTTTGAAGATCCTTTGTTCAAAAGCAAAGCTTCTTCAAAAGTAAATGCCATTATCAATGTTGATGGAATTTTGGCTTTTAAACATCCCGAATCTTCAGAAGGCGAAATGGCATCATTTTGGCTAAATGGTACTTATGAGGAGAAACCTGAAATCTGGAAAAATGCTTCGGCTTTATCGCATACCGATGAAACAACGCCGCCCATACTTTTTATCAATAGCAGTATCGACAGGTTTCATGCGGGCAGAGACGACATGATAAAGATTTTAGATCAGAATAAAATTTACAGCGAGGTATATACGATCAAAGAATCACCGCATTCTTTTTGGTTTTTTGAACCTTGGTTAGCAGAAACGGTACTTTATACTACTCAATTTTTAGATAAAATTTTCAAAATAAATTAAAATAAAATGAAAACAGTTATTACAATTTCGTCAGCATTACTTTTAAGTTTTACAGCTGTACATGCACAAAAATATGATGTAAAAACGGCTAAAACCTACGCTGAGATTTCGGTTAAAACCGATGGAAAATGGGAAGGTCGTAAATATATTGGAGGCACTACTTTTAATAATGTAGACAAATTAAAACTGGCGCCGGAGCACACAGATCATTCTTTCGATATTCGTTATGAAGGCCCGGGTTGGGAAAGTAATAAAATAGGATATCGCTTGTATCTCGACTGGAGAAATGCAATTGATATTTTCGGAAAAAAAACGTCAGCAATGGTTTTGCCCCAAGTAGGGCAGGATAATTTTGACTCGTATCACGAAATGAGCGATTGGGGTGCAGATATCCTGAAAGCGGGTAAAGGAATCGGTATCGGGTCAATTGACCGTTATCTGAATAACGAAAAATTACATTTTTACGAGGTAGATTCGACTATTGCTACTGTGGTAAATAAAACCAATGAATCCGGTGTAAAAGTTGATTATTACGGCTGGAAAACTGCTTCAGATAAAATTGATTTTACATCCGAGTTGAGCATCAAACCAGATCAATTGTACACCAAACATACGATTCGTGCTTCTAAGGAAATTAGCGGAATTTGTACGGGTATTGTGAAGCAAAAGAATACAGAATTGTTTAAAAAAGAAAGTAAAAACAAAAAGTGGGCATATATCGCTACTTACGGAACGCAATCATTGGTTCCGGACAAGTTAGGAATGGCTATTTTTTATGAAGTGAAGACCGTAGAAAGTTTGGTTGACACCGAATTGGATCATCTCATCGTTTTTAAACCAAGTACAAAAACAAGTTCTTTTTATTTATTGGGAGCTTGGGAACAAGAAAAAGACGGAATCAAATCGCAGGAAGAGTTTGTAAAATATCTGGATCAAAAATTAGAAGAACTAAACAAAAAAGGTAAAATTTAAAATTTGATAGTTAAAACTATTTTAAGTTTTGTTTGTATGTCTTTGCCTTAGGCAGGTAAAACTCAAATATAAAATTGTAATTATAATATATTTAAAATGAAAAAAAACAATAAACAACGCTCGCTTCTGTCACTGGTATTGATGTGTTTGATGGCTTTTACAAATTGTAAAATGATTTCGCAGGAACCGGTAAAAAGTGATATCGTCATTTCTAAAAATGCAAAATGGTCAGAAAAAATGGCTTTGACATTGATGAAAAGACATGAAAGATCGTATATGATTGATGATTCTAAAAACCCAAAATGGGATTATGTACATGGCTTGGTTTTACATGCGATAGAGGAATTAAATAAAGTGCAGCCTGATCCAAGATATGCTGCTTATGTGAGAGATTATGTCGATACTTTGGTAGACAAAGACGGTAATATTAAAACGTACGAACTGGAGAAATACAATATCGATATGGTGGTAGCGGGTCGATTATTGTTTGACCTTTATGAAACGACAAAAGACAACCGCTATTTGGTAGCTTTGCAGACTTTAAAAAAACAATTAGAGGGGCAGCCAAGAACCAATTCTGGCGGATTTTGGCATAAAAAAATCTATCCTAACCAAATGTGGTTAGATGGTTTGTACATGGGAGAGCCATTTTATGCGCAGTATACAGTGACTTTCGAAAACGGTAAAAATCTAGACGATGTAGCCAAACAATTTGAGCAGATTCAGTTGCATGCTACCGATCCTAAAACGGGTTTATTGTACCACGGTTGGGACGAGAGCAAAGCAATGCCGTGGGCTGATAAAGTGACAGGAAATTCTCCAAACTTTTGGTCAAGAGCATTAGGCTGGTACGCCATGGCGCTTGTAGATGCCTTAGATTACTTTCCGAAGGATCATCCAAAACAAAAAGAATTAGTTGGGTACCTCAATACTGTTGCTGCTGCTTTGGCGAAATATCAGGACAAATCTGGTCTTTGGTATCAGGTAACGGATAAAATGGGTAAAGAAGGTAATTATCTGGAAGCTTCAGGTTCTTCTATGTTTACTTATGCTTTTGCAAAAGGAGCCAACAAAGGATATTTACCTTCTAAATATAAAAAACTGGCCAATAAGGCTTTTGATGGTTTGACAAAACAATTGATAAAAGTAGATGCTGACGGAACCATTACACTCACTCAGGCTTGTCAGGTGGCAGGTTTAGGTGGTGATCCTTATCGTGACGGATCGTACGAATATTATGTAAACGAAAGAAAAAAAGACAACGATCCGAAAGCAACCGGCCCTTTTATATTAGCGGCTTTAGAGCTTAACAGATAATCATTTAAAAGTAATTTTTTTAGAATGAAATATAGCAAAAGCATTTTTATTTGTCTGTTTTTCCTGCTGATGCAAAAAGATTTCGCACAAGAAAAACCGTTTGTATCGCAAGCCTGGGTTTCGGATAACGGAAACGGAACCTACACAAATCCTATCATTCATGCTGATTATTCAGATCCTGATGTGGTGCGCGTAGGCGATGATTTTTATATGACAGCATCGTCTTTTAATGCTATTCCGGGACTGCCTATTTTGCATTCTAAAGATTTGGTCAACTGGAAAATTATTAGTTACGCTCTTGCGAAACAAATTCCAACAGAAACTTTTGATAAAGTGCAACACGGAAACGGGGTTTGGGCTCCCAGCATTAATTTTCATAATAATGAATTTTATATCTATTACCCAGATCCGGATTTCGGAATTTACATGATAAAAGCTAAAAAAGCAGAAGGTCCCTGGTCTGAACCTATTATGGTAAAAGCAGGAAAAGGACTTATAGATCCTAGTCCGCTTTGGGATACGGATGGGAAAGCTTATCTGGCTCATGCTTTTGCAGGAAGTCGCGCCAAAATTAAGACTTTGCTAGTCGTTTGCTCGATGAATCCGGAAGGTACCATTGCTTCTAATGATGCCGTAATGATTATCGATGGGCACGAAGACGAAGGTACTATTGAAGGTCCTAAATTTTATAAGCGGAATAATTATTATTACATTTTTGCCCCTGCTGGTGGCGTTGCGACGGGCTGGCAAACTGTTTTGAGGTCTAAAAATGTTTTTGGACCTTATGAAAAAAGGAAAGTTTTAGAAGAAGGAAAATCCAAAATAAATGGTCCGCATCAAGGCGCTTGGGTACAAACGCAGACAGGTGAAGACTGGTTTATTCATTTTCAGGACAGAGGCGCGTATGGCAGAATTGCACATTTACAGCCTATGAAATGGGAGAATGATTGGCCTATTATGGGTGTAGATGCAGATAAAAATGGCATCGGAGAACCTGTTGCAACTTTCAAAAAGCCCAATGTGGGTAAAACGTATCCGATAGAAACACCCGCTGATTCGGATGAATTTAATACGCCAAAATTAGGTTTACAATGGCAGTGGCAAGCAAACGATCAGAGCAATTGGGGATTTCCGACAAGTTTAGGATATTTTAATTTGTATTGTCTTCCGGCTCCAAAAGAGGCAAAAGGTATTTTTGATTTGCCGAACATGTTAATCCAAAAATTTCCTGCTGAAGAATTCACGGCTACCGCCAAACTGACCTTCAATTCGAGAATCGACGGAGAATCGACCGGACTGATGATCATGGGTTTAGATTATAGTTGTTTGTCTCTGAAAAGTGACAACGGAAAATTATACTTAAACCAAAAAAACGGCACTTTTGATAAGGTAATTTCGGAGACTGAAACGGCACCAGTAGCGATAACCAACAAAACGGTTTATCTTAGGGTAAAAGTAAAAAAAGGCGCTATTTGTAGTTTTTTCTACAGTGTTGATGATAAAAATTATCAATCAATAGGCAAAGATTTTACGGCCAAAGAAGGAAAATGGATTGGAACAAAAATGGGTTTCTTTGCACTGAGCCCCAAAGTAACAAATGATTCAGGAAATGTTGCAATAGATTGGTTTAGAATTACAAAATAAATTGAAAATGAAAAAGATTATAGCACTATTATTATTTGTCACCTTTGGATTGAGTGCACAAAATAAGTACAAAAACTGGTCAGATGTCGTTCAGAAAAATCAACCGGAATGGTTTGCTAGCGAAGAAGCAAAAAAGATCGCTGAGAATATTTTATTGTACCAAAGAGATATTGGTGGCTGGCCAAAAAATATTCAGATGCAAAACGAATTGACGCCTCAACAAAAAAAGGATTTAATTGATTTGAAAAAATCAACAAAAGATGTGACAACAGATAATAAAGCAACGTGTTTAGAAATGCTTTTTATGTCTAAAATGTATGAGCAGGTTAAGGACGAGCGTTATAAGACATCTTTCTTAAAGGGACTTGACTATTTACTGGAGGCACAGTATGAAAACGGTGGTTGGCCCCAGTTTTTTCCTTTAAAAAAAGGGTATTATACGCATATTACATACAACGATAATTCGATGGTCAATATTTTGGATATTCTAAGGGAAATCGCTTATGAGACCAATTTTTACAGTATAAAACCTTCTGCAGCAGAGCTTGAAAAAACCAAAGTTGCGTTGAATAAAGGAATAGATTGCATCCTAAAAACACAATACAAACAAAATGGAGTATTGACGGCCTGGTGCGCACAACATGATGAGGTGACTTTGGCTCCGGCTAATGCAAGAGCTTTTGAATTGGCCTCGCTAAGCGGCTTTGAATCGGCCAAAATTGTTTTGTTTTTGATGTCTGTAAAAAATCCTTCACCAGAAATTATTACATCAGTAAAAAGTGCGTACGCTTGGTTCGAGAAAACAAAAATCACCAATCTTGAAGAAAAAAGAGTACTTAATGATGCTGGAAAAATTATCGATAAAAAAATGATTCCGACTACCAATGCAGCGCCAATTTGGGCAAGATTTATGGAGTTGGATACCAACGAACCTTTCTTTTGTGACCGTGATGGCATTAAGAAAAAAACATTGGCCGAGATTGGGGACGAGAGAAGAAACGGTTATTCCTGGTATTCTGATGCAGGAAAGGAAGTCTTAAAAAAGTACGCAAGCTGGGCGGTTAAAAATGGTGTAAAAGTTTCTGATGCTGGATCATCAGTAAAAAAAAAAGACAATTATTTTACGGTAGCACAAGACGGATCGGGTGATTTTACTAAAATTCAAGAGGCGATAAATGCGGCTCCTTCTTTTCCTTACGAAAGAATCACGATTTTTATCAAAAACGGAATATACACAGAAAAAGTAAGGGTTCCGGAGTGGAATACCCATTTGACTTTGGTAGGAGAAAGTAAAGAAAATACGATCATTGCTTTTGATGACAATTTTTCGAAAATAAATTTAGGAAGAAACAGCACTTTTTATACACCAACTGTTTTAGTCGAGGGAGATGATTTCTCGGCGACTAATTTAACGATTAAAAATACTTCTGGCGACAACGGACAAGCAATTGCTTTGTCGGTTGTCGCCAATCGTGTTGTGGTTGCAAACTGTAATATTCTGGGTAATCAGGATACATTGTATTTGTCTGGAAAATCTGCAAAACACTATTTTAGAGATTGTTATATCGAAGGTACAACTGATTTTATTTTTGGAGGTGCAACGGCTTTGTTCGAAAATTGTGTGATTCATAGTCTCAAAAGTTCGTTTATTACCGCCGCTTCAACTCCCGAAGGAACGGAGTTTGGATTTGTATTTAAAGATTGTAAAATTACCGCAAATCCTTTGGCTACAGCTGTTTATTTAGGAAGACCCTGGCGTATTTATGCCAAAACAGTTTTTATAAATTGCGAATTGGGAAAACAAATCAAACCGGAAGGTTGGGAAAACTGGTCGAAACCCGATGCCGAAAAAAATGCTTTTTACGCAGAATACAGTTGCAAAGGTGAAGGCTTTCAACCCACTAAAAGAGTGGCTTGGTCGCATCAGCTTTCTAAAAAAGAAGCCGACAATTACACTATAGAAAATATTCTGAAAGAGGATGTAACTAATTGGTATTCAAAATAAATTTCGATAAAAAAACAAAAAATATGCAGTTTAAATATCTTCTTTTTTTACTAATTTGCTCCGTTACATTTGCTCAAAATACTGATTTTCCGAGTGCAAAAGTAGACGAAATTGTCAATAGAATTCAGTTACCAGTTTTTCTGTCTTATCAAATCAATATTACAAAATTAGGTGCCAAAGGCGATTCGCTAACCAACAACAAAGCGGTTTTTGATAAGGCGATGGCGCTGTGTAGAAAGAATAAAGGCGGAACGATCATTGTACCAAAAGGAATCTATAAAGTTAACGGTCCGATTCATTTTGTGAGTAATGTTAATTTGAAGATTGAGAAAGGCGCAAAAATCAAATTTAGCGATAATCCGGATGATTATTTACCGATGGTTTTGACCAGTTGGGAGGGTACGATGGTGTACAATTATAGTCCGTTAATATATGCTTTTGAGTGCGAAAACATTGCCATTACCGGCGAAGGAACGATTGATGGCGAGGGAGGAATCACATGGAAAAGTTTTAAATCAAAAGAAAATGAGGGTAAAAACCTGAGCCGAGAGATGAATCATAATAATGTTCCTCTGAAGGATAGAAAACTAGGAAACGGTTTTTTCCTGCGTCCGCAGATGATTCAGTTTTTTAAGTGTAAAAATATTTTGGTCGAGAATATTCGTATCGAAGATTCTCCGTTTTGGTGCTTGCATTTGCTGCAATCGCAAAGTATTACCGTACGCGGCATCAGTTATAAATCGTTAAATTACAACAATGATGGTATCGATCCCGAATATGCCAAAGATGTTTTGATAGAAAATGTAACTTTTGATAATGCAGATGATAACGTAGCCATAAAAGCTGGCAGAGACGATGAAGGAAGAGCAAATTCGGCTACACCAAGTGAGAATATTGTCATTAGAAATTGCAATTTCAAAGGGCTTCATGGAGTAGTGATTGGAAGCGAAATGTCGGCTGGAGTCCAGAATGTGTATGTCGAAAATTGTAAAACGGTAGGCTATCTCAAAAGAGGAATTTATTTAAAAACCAATGCAGACAGAGGTGGTTTTATAAAAAATATTTTTGTTCGAAAGATACAATTAGACGAAGTCGAAGATTGTATTTATATCACAGCCAATTATCACGGCGAAGGCAAAGGACATCAGTCTGAAATTTCGAATGTTTCGTTTTCTGATATTACGTGCAACAAAGCTTCGGCAGCGGGCATTGTTATTCAGGGGTTTCCAGACAAAAAAATACAAAATATTACACTGAATAATATCGAAATTAAGTGGGCAAAAAATGCTATTTCGAGCGAAAATGCCGAAAATGTATTGATGAATGAGGTTGTGATTGGCGAGAGAGCGACCGTTCCGTCGGCTGCTAAATAAACGTATGGTTTTATGTTTCTTTTGAAGTTTTAGTTTAAAAATTTAATGATTGTACTATGAAAAATTATCTTCTGATTCTTTGGTTGGTTTCGGCTACTTGTTTTGCTCAAAAAACAACACTTTACGGCATTGGCGATTCTACTATGGCTACCAAACAAAATCCAGATCGTAATCCCGAATTTGGTTGGATGCAAGTGCTTCAGCCTTTTTTTAAAGATAATATTAAGGTAGAAAACAAAGCCGTAAACGGTCGTAGTACCAAAAGTTTTATCAACGAAAAACGTTGGGATTCTGTGTATAAAAAACTGCAAAAAGGGGATTATGTTTTTATAGAATTTGGACATAATGATGCAAAAATAAACGACTCTGCACGATTTACAAATCCGCATACGAGTTATCGACATAATCTGATTAGATTTGTGAAAGAGAGCAGAGAAAAAGGAGCTATTCCGGTGTTATTAAGCTCGATTTCAAGACGTAATTTTAACGAAAAAGGAGTCTTGGTCGCTACGCATGGCGAATATACTTTAGAGACGAGATTGCTGGCTCAGGAGTACAAAGTGCCGTTTATCGATTTAGAATATTATACCGAATTAATGGAGCTAAAGTACGGTCCTGAAAGATCAAAAGAGTTGCATTTGCATTTTAAAAAAGGAGAAGAGCCTTATTATACAGAAGACAAGGCAGATGATACGCATTTGTCTAAAAAAGGTGCGACCGAAGTCGCTCAAATTGTAATAAATCAAATTAAACTTCTGGAGGACAGGACTATGAATGTCCTTAAAAAGAGTATCAAATAAATAGAATTGCATTACAAATCATTATAATTTAGCATTTTTGCTAATATTGATTTTAGTCTAAATTATAAATTGTTCTCTATTTTACGTGCAATAAAATCCGAGTTTTTATGTTTTATTCAAGTTGGTTATGGTAGTCAATTTAGACAACCAAATCAGCTGGCAATTGTATAATGTGTATATGAAATGTGTAATTTTTATACATTAAGGTTTTGTAGTGTATTGTGTAACTTGTTCATTTTCAGACTGAGGTTGATGTGGCATACTGCTTGCAAAGTAGGATTTTATCAAATAATCTTATTCTTTTTACTATTCAATAAATAATTTAAGAAGAAGAGATAATAGATTAAATAAAAGCCATAAAATTCAACAGTATTTTTAATATGAAAAGCGAAGCAATTACCTCAAAACAATTTTTTTCTTCTAGTAATGACATTAGTAGTAACGAACATTCATTAAGCAATTCTGTCTTTCGTATTCAAAACGAATCGACACACAAATCTGTCAAAAGACCATCAAGTGTATTGGGTCTGATAGTCCTTATCGGAACTTTTATCCTAATGATTACAGGTGCTTTTTTTGTGTATCAATTTCAAGCCGACTTTGATCAGTTTCATCTGGAAAGGATCAATTCTACATGGGGACTTCCATTTCTTGTGCTAACAGTTGCCTTATTCTTTTTTCAAGCGGGTGTGTTTTTGTATAATTTATACCTGTATTACAAATACAAGCCAATCGAATCGGTAACAGATGATTTGTTGCCTACTTGTACCGTCATTGTGCCTGCCTACAACGAGGGAAAACTGGTTTGGGACACTTTATTGAGTTTGGCAGATAGCGATTATCCAGAGCAAAAAATGCAGATACTTGCCGTTGATGATGGTAGTAAAGACGATACCTGGTACTGGATGCAGCAAGCAAAAATAAGATTGGGTGACCGTTTGACAATTTACCAACAACCTGAAAACAAAGGAAAACGTCATGCACTTTACCGTGGTTTTAAGTTAGGAACGGGAGAAATTTTTGTAACGGTAGACAGTGATTCAATTGTAAAAAAAGATACTTTACGTAATTTAGTAAGTCCATTTGTTGTGGATGAAAAATGTGGCGCAGTTGCGGGAAATGTTCAGGTTTTAAACAATAAAAAAGCATTGCTTCCAAAAATGCTGAATGTTAGTTTCGTAATGAGTTTTGAGTTCATGCGTTCTGCAGAAAGTATGTTGGGTTCTGTACTTTGTACTCCAGGAGCTGCTGCTGCTTATCGCAATACTGCTGTTTTTGGTTGCTTGCAAGAGTGGATCAATCAAACTTTTATGGGACAGCCTTCAGACATTGGAGAAGATCGCGCCATGACCAATATGATACTCAAACAAGGGCACCATGTATTGTTTCAAAAAAATGCGTATGTATTGACCAATGTTCCTGAAGAATATACAGGTTTATACAAAATGTTTATCAGATGGAGCAGAAGTAATGTTCGCGAAAATATCATGATGGCACAATTTGTTTTTAAAGATTTTAGAAAAGAATCAAAATTTGGTGCAAGGCTTTTATTTTTAAATCAATCTTTAAAAATTGTTTTGGCATACCCATTTCTACTGTTTATGTTCTATTTGATAGCAACACATCCCTTATTATTTTTAAGTTCGACCATGTTGGGGATATTGATTTTTTCTAGCTTTTCGGTTTTCTTTTATGCAAAGAGATACAGCGTAGGTGAGGCATTTTGGGCTTATTCGTATAGTATTTTTTATACTTTTAGCCTATTCTGGATCACACCTTATGCGATTATTACAGCCAACAAAAGAGGATGGCTTACCAGAGGATTAACGGAGAAAGTTAGTTAATCTGTAACAAATAAACAGGTAAAACAAACAAACGATATTACTATGAATCAAAAACCACTTTTATTGTAAAAGTGGTTTTTTTTTGTTCAAAAGTGATGCCCTTATTCTCAATCCTCAATATCAATAAAAGGGTTATATGAGTTTAAAAAAGAAACAGATAAGTAGGGTGTTTTTATCCTAAAAAATTTGAATATTGGGTATGTCAATCTGACATAAAAAATACGCTTACGCTAAATTCCCTCTACCAACTTTAGACGGAGACGTGACGGAAGCGTGACGGAGAAGTGACCTTAAAAAGCGCAATGTCATACTGGCAGTTTTTATAAAAAAATCTAGCTAACAAATGTTGCTAACCTTTTGATATTATACTTTATACGGATGTTTTAAAGAGATTGCAATGACCTTACAATTATATAAAGAATATTAAAAATGCTATAAATTTTATTATTTAGTTTTGATGAAATTTATCTAAATGTTTGTTTAATAGATTATAAGCTCTATACAATCAAGATATTTTTGATTGCATTACATTTGTAAATGAATACAATAAGTAAGAATAATACACGTTTTTAATTAAAATCCCAAGACTATGAAAAACATCACCTACATTGCTATTCTTTCGAGTGCAATCTTTACCGTGTTCAGCTGTAACAATGATAAAGATCCTGAAACACCAGATCCAGGCACAGTTACACCTCCCGTAGAAGGTTCTGCTGCCAATACTACTTATCCTCCGGCGTTTGCCGGACAAACTCGTGCCAGTGGTTTATTAACCAACACAAAGTACGAGGCAACAGTTATTACCACCACGCTTACCAACCCATGGGGAGTAAAAACGCTTCCTGACGGAAGGCTGCTGGTCACAGAAAAAGCAGGAAGATTTCGCATCGTCACTACAGCGGGAGTGGTGAGTAGCCCTATTTTGGGAGCCCCAACCGTAAATGCATCTGGTCAGGGTGGCTTATTAGGCCTGTGCCTTGATCCTGAGTTTGCATCCAACCGAATGATTTACTGGGTTTTTTCTGAAGCTGCAACGGGCGGTAATCTCACCGCTGTAACCAAAGGAAGATTGTCTAATGACGAAAAAGCTATAGAAGCAGCAACGGTAATTTATCGCACTAATCCTGCCAATGCCAGTACGCTGCATTACGGTGGTCGAATTCTTTTTGATAAATCGGGCAACCTTGTCGTGAGTACGGGAGAGCGTTCTGTTTTAGAGACAAGACCTTTGGCACAAGCTGTTACAAATGGTTTGGGCAAAGTGGTACGAATTACTAAAGAAGGTGCACCAGCATCAGGTAATCCTACCTTTACGGCAACTGGAGCATTACCGGAGTTGTACACTTTTGGTCATAGAAATCCACAAGGACTGGCGCTGCATCCTACTACTGGTGAAGTTTGGTTGTCTGAACACGGACCACGCGGAGGTGACGAAATCAATCGCCTTAAAGCAGGTTCTAACTACGGATGGCCAACGATTACCTACGGAATAGAATATGGTGGAGAGAAAATTGGAGCAGGAATTCAGAAACAGGAAGGTATGGAGCAACCGGTTTATTATTGGGACCCTGTTGTATCACCAAGCGGAATGACATTTTACAGTGGTAATCGCGTTCCAGAGTGGCAAAATAACCTTTTTGTAGGCGCACTAAGCGGTATGCATATTGTGCGTTTGGCCATTCAAAATAATGTAGTGATAGGCGAAGAAAGACTTCTAACTCAGGAAAATCAGCGTTTTAGAGACATTACACAAGGTTCAGATGGTGCTTTGTACGCTGTTACTGATCAAGGAAGATTGTATAAAATTGATAAAAAATAGAAAGTTTATAACAAATAACTTCGAATACTTACAACTTCCGTAGCAAGAAATTAGAGCTTTGCCTTAATTTTTTTGATGCGGAAGTTTTTTGATTGAATGACTTTGCCATTGTCGGTAATCATTAAACAACTATATTTCGGATATTTCTCAAGCAAAAGTAATCCCTGATCTTTTCCTAAAACCATAAGTGAAGTACTCAAACCGTTGGCAGTTTCTGCATCGGGACCAAAAACCGTAACGCTGCACAATCCTGTGGCGGGATAACCTGTAGTGGGATTGATAATATGAGAATATCGTTTGCCATCAAAAACAACAAATTTTTCGTAACTGCCGGAAGTAGTTACAGCATCTTGCTCTAAGGGTACGATAGCTAAAACTTTTTCAGGAAAAAACGGATTCGTAATTCCAATTTTCCAAGGTTTTCCATTGGGTTGTTTCCCCCAAGTACTCATATCTCCCGAGCCGTTTATGATACCCGCTTTGATGCCTTTGGCCAGCATCATTGCTCTGCATTTGTCGGTAGCATAGCCTTCGCCTAGAGCGCCAAAACCTATTTTCATTCCTTTTATTTTCAAGAAAATGGTCGAGGCTACACTATCGAGAAGAATGTTTTTGTAGCCTACTTTTTCTACAGATTTTTGTATGGCTTCCGCCGAAGGCATCTCAGTCATCGATCCGTCAAATTTCCAGATTCTGTCCATCGCAGCAAAACTGATGTCGAAACCGCCGTTGGTGGCTTCAGAAAACCGAATGGCTCTTTGAGTAAGTTCAAAAACTTCACGATCTACTTTTACAGGACGAATTCCAGCATTTTGATTGACTTCAGAAACTTGAGAATCAGATTTCCAGTCCGATATTAAATTTTCAATTCTGCTAATTTCTGCAATAACAAGATTTATATTTTGTTCTGCCGCTAAAGAATCCTGAGCAACAATACTAATGTCAAAACGGCCTCCCATCAATAGCGTCGTTCTTTTTCGCAAAACCTGCGCACTGCCCATAAAGCTACTCATTACCATGCTAATAAGGAGTATTTTATAAGTAACGTATTTAGAAAGTTTAGACATCTTAGCAGAGTAAAATAAGTTTAATAACAATCTGTGAGCAACTGCCCATTGTTTTTGTAAGCTTCTAAAGGTATCATTTTTTCAGCACTGCACAATGCATCCAAAACCGATTCTACATCTTGTTGCATGGCCAAAGACCCGCAAATCATTATAACGCCGCCTTCTTTGAGTAAATCAGTAAAAAAGGAAGCATCTCTTCGAATCAAATCCATTACATAAAAATGTTCGGCCTCACGTGATAAAGCCAAATGAAAGCTTTGAAGCTGTTGTTTTTGAATCATCGCTGTTGCGAATTGTTTATAACCTGCCACTGTCTCGGTTTCCATTCTGAAGCCACTGTACAAATGAGTAGCTGTTTTTGGCTTATTCTGTGCTATCATACCAAGAAAAGGAGCAATACCAGTTCCGTTTGAAATAAAAGCAACTAGAGGAGCTTTTTTAGGAAAATGAAAAGCATTATTTTGAATGATTTGTCCTTTAATAACATCTCCTAACTGTAGTTGATTTAGATAACCGGAACCCAATCCGTTTGGATGAAGTTTGATGACCAACTGAATGTTACCCAAATGATTTCCGATAGAATAGAGGCGTTCTCGGGTATCATTGGCTGGATAAATGGCCAATAAATCTCCAGATGTAAATTTGGCTCTGCTATTCGCGCGAAGCGTAAGTAAAAAAGTTTGTTCGGTCTCAGAAACCATTGTTTTCTCTAAAACCATTAGTTTTTGTAATCCTTTCGGAACGTGATTATAGAGCGATGGAGTAGTAGATAAAGAGGTTTGGGATTTAACATTCCACAATTTCGTCCATTCGACAAATTCTACAGTAGATTTATCGTTTACTGTTTGTACCGATAAAAAGCGTTCCGCCCAACTAAGATTAGCTAATTCTTGATCTACTTTAAAAGCAAAACCACAAAAATCAGGATATGCTTTGGAACCAAAACCAACTACCGAAAAATTGATTTTTTGCTGTTGCTGATGTGTTTTTAGCAAGGCAATAAATTTGTTGGCATTAGAGGGCGCATCACCCAAGCCATGTGTTGATGTAAAAATAATGATGTGTTCTGCTTTTGGGAAAACAGTAAAATTATTCATTTCAGCGAGGAATACTTTTTCTCCGTGTGCCACTAATTGCTTTTGAATGGCATTGGCAAATCGCAAGGTGCTTCCGTTTTCAGAACCTACTAACAAGATGTATTTACTTTCGTGGGCTTTGAATTTGTTTTTAATTCGGCTTGACCTTCTTTTCAACGTAATGGCAAAACCAGAGTAGATAAAAAAGAGAATGTTGATACTGGCAACAGCAAGTATAAAAGCCCAGATGGCATTGGTTCTCCCGGTATGTAGATTCAGACTTAGATCGGATAATTGAACAGTCATTGGGGAACGTTTTTCGCTAACGATAGCTCCTGTAACCTGATGAACTTCAACTTCACGATCTTGCAATTCGATGATGTAATATTCTTCTGGATCATCCGTAAAAGGAAACTCAATTTTCTTTACATCTGATAAAAGTGTATTTTTAAAAAGCGATATTTCACTACCTTTTTTTGCAATATCTGAAGCTGTTGTTTGTGTGGTTACGACTGGTTTTTTGTCTTCGCCCATAAAAAAATTAAACCTTTCTAAAGACAAATACGTTCCGGTTAAGGCAATAATTAAAATCGGAATTAATGTCAACCTGCCCAGTACAACATGATAATACTGAGCAAAATATTCCTTGATTACTTTCGAAAAGAAATTTCGGATACCTTTTTGTCTGTTGAGCACAAGGGCAAAACCAGAAATTGCAATTAACACCAATAAAAATGAAATTACACCCACAAAGAACCGTCCAACCTCGTGAAGAAATAATGAGCGATGAAAACCTGTCACCCATTGAATAAATGCACTCTTTTTTTGAGGTGTACCCAGCTTTTTTCCGGTTCTTACGTCAATACACGCATTGACATCGTTGCCCTCCTGATCGATCGCCTGTAGTGTTACAAACTGGTTGTGATCAATACTTAATTCGGTGATTTCTGGATAGGTCTTTTTTAAGACTGGCAGAATTTCTCCCAGAGTTATTTGATCAAAATTTTCAACTTTGTATGAAAGCGTTTTTTCCTGCATGGCATCGATTGCCAGAATAATACCCGTTGACGCTGCCAAAAGTAAAAATAAAGAAGAAAACAAAGCCAGAGCTAAGTGTGTGTAACGCCAAAAAGAAAGAGTCATCGAGTGTAATCTATTGAAATGTAGTCAATTGTATTGAATGTCGGGCTGTTAAATTTTGTTGAGCCTTACGTAACGGATGTATCCTTTACCTTCTGTTTTATCAGCAATTCCTGCAGTTGTTAGCGGAATTTCTAAGTCGTTTACATAATATTTCTGATCTTCTACAGCAGATTCGAATCTTAATTTATAGCCTTTATTAACTTTAGCATCTTCAATTTCGATGGTAGTAATACTGCGATCGCCACCAGTAACAGATGCTCCCGTTTTGGCACTGATATCTGAAGGTTTTTTAGAGTGAAATTTATTCCATTCTTTTAGCGAACTGTACCATTTTTTATCATCACCCATTACATAAAGTGTCTTTTCATACTCTCCTGCTGGATTGATTAATGAAACGACTATATAAGCACCTTCGCCCATATAATTGGCCATTTGTAGCATACATTTGTATTTACTTGCCTGCGCATTAGCTTGAAGAGAGGTAATGAGGATAAAAGTGCTTGTAAGGGCTATTTTCAGTATTGATTTCATAGTAGCAAATAAATTTATATTTTGTTGGTAAAGCTATAACTTCTTTCTAAAGTAGAATTTAAAATCACAGCAATTTTGTATTTATTTTAAAAATTCGACAGCAATATTATTTTTGGTCAATGATTCATTTTCTTTGGCCAAAGCATACGCAGTTTCATCAAATTCTGTAGTGATTTCTTTTTTGGCTCCTATAGATAATAAATATTTAAGAATTTCGTCATCTTTGGCGGTCATCGCAGCTTTGTGTAAAGCCGTTAAGCTATCTTTATTTTTGGCATTAACATCTATGCCAAAAGAAGCTAATTTTTTAATTAAATTCAAATCATTTTTGACAATGGCAGCATGATATAAAGTGCTTCCGTCTTTTTGTGGTGCAGCCAAATTAAGCCCTTTGTCTTGAAGTAATTTTGCTTTTGTTTCAAACGGATCAGTTGTTGACTCTTTTTCCTTGCCCATTTTTGGTCGGTACGATTGTACCAAATAGTAACCTAAATTGTTACCATCTTTGTCCTGAACATTTACGTCTGCACCTTTGTTTAATAAAAGAGCAACTGCCTCAGGAGTTCCTGATTTTACGGCCATAGTTAGCGCCGATTCTCCTTTTATATTTTGAGTATTATAGTCTTTTACAATTGGTAAAAGTTGCTCCAATGCAGCAGCATCTCTTGACCCGGCAGCAATGATAAGCGGCGTATTTCCTTCCTTATTAGCTTTATTTGCAGCTACACCTTTGGATAAAAAGTAATTGATAATTTCTTTTTGATTCGGCTTTCCTGCAAGCAAGTGCAAAACGTTTTCTCCAGATTTGTTTGTGGCTGTTGGTTTTATTTTTACGTCTTCAACCAAAAATTTGAAAGTTTCAATAGTATTCGATTCTCTGCGATTCCCCTGAGCGGCAATTAAAAGAGCATTATCGGTATATTTTACTTTTTTTTCTAATAATTTCTTTAAAAGGGCAATATTTCCTGTTCTTGCAGCGTAATCAAAAGCTGTATTTCCATTGTTGTCCACATCTTGGTATGACATTCCTTTGGTGACAAAATAATCGCTGTTGGTTAGATTTTTATCAAACGGAATAGCCAGAAGCAATAGGTTTTCGCCATTTTTATATTTTTTCTTCGGATCAATTCCCGCCTTAAAAAAAGCATCATATATCGCAGGATTTACGACTCCGCTAGAGGCGGCAAAAGAAATTGGAGAAGCACCGTGACTGTCTTCAAAATTAATGTCGGATCCTTTGGCAATTAAGTATTCAACCACTTCTGTGTTTCCTTTGTAGGCGGCCCAATGCAAATAAATACGATTATCATGGGTCAATTTGTTGGTTTCATTTCCAAGTTGTTCCAGTAAGTACTTTATAGTGGCAACAGGAGCGTCATTGTTGATGGCCAAAACCGTAACATCAAAAGCATTTGCGTTGGCTTGTGATGGGCTGTTTCCTTTAGCTATTTCAGCTTTGACAGCGTTTACATCGGGTGCTGTTTTCCAAAAAGCAGGTTCTAATAAAATATTCTTTTGTTGTGCGCTGGCACAAAAAGTGGCTATTAAGGCAAGAGAAATAAAAAGACTCTTTTTCATATTTAGATTTTTATTGTTTTTGAATTGATTATGATTTATTTTATCGAAAGAAAAAGCGTTTGCTTAACAATCTATTTAGAATAAATAAAAATAGCAGCAAATGTAAAAAATAATATTATAAAATCAATTTTTATTTAAATTCAAAACTCAAAATTAACGTCAGTTTAAGTAAAAGTTATTCCTTTTAGCGGACTGAATCGATCATGACGATTTTATATTTTTCGTCTGATAATGAAAAAGCTTTACTAAAAATTGAGATTTGTATAGGTTTTATAAGTCTTCACGAAATGAAAGTAATCCAAAACCTGTTAAATAATAAATATTCTATAATTATTTTCAATCAAAATAAATTTGTAATAAACAGTAATACCGTGTTATATACGTTGTTTTCTTCTTAACAGATGTTAATTTCTATGTATAATAACGTAAGTAAATTACCTTATTTTATATCTCGCTCTCTATTTATGTTTATATTTGAGATAAATACTGCCGTTGCAATGAATAATACTCCCAATATGAGGATTCTGTTAACAGATGATGATGAAGATGATAGAGATTTTTTTGCAGAAGCAATTGTAGATCTTCATCTAAATTATCCCGTTGAATTTTGTAAAAATGGTATTGAACTCATAGATCGTCTTTCTGATTTAAATTCTGACATTCCAGATATCATTTTTTTAGATCTCAATATGCCCTTACTTTCGGGTCTGGAAACTTTACAGCAAATTAGAGAGGATACAAAATTTAAACACATTCCCGTAATAGCCATTTATTCTACATCTTCAACCGAAGAGGGCATAAAAGATACTTATAGTTTAGGTGCCAACGCCTATATTGTAAAACCTATTGAGTTTAATGATTTGAAAAAAATATTAAAAAAAGTCATTGAAACAAATTGGGAGGAAAAATTAAAAAAAGCAGCAATGGATTCCTTTATAATTTCGCTTTAGCGAAAAACACACACTATCGCCAAATTAATTTGGTTCTTACTCATACACAAAAGGTTAACCATCATGTATACGCAGAAAAATATCTTACCAAAGGCTACTCGCCAAGACTTTCCTGTTGTAGGTATCGGCGCTTCGGCAGGAGGACTTGAGGCTTTTAAGGAGCTTATTGACACAATTCCTCTCGATTCTGAAATGGCGTATGTCATTGTGCAACATCTGCATCCGATGCACGATAGTATGCTGACGGAAATACTTGCGAAAGTGGCTAAAATTCCGATAAACGAAATTAGCGATGAGATTCATCTGGCGCCCAATATGATTTATGTTATTCCCGAAAATAAAATGCTTACTTCTTTTGATGGGGTTTTAAAGCTAAGTCCACGTCTTAAAAATACAAAAAATCAGGTTATAGATGTTTTTTTTAATTCTTTGGCCGAAGTTCATCTTGATCTTGCGTATGGCGTATTGCTTTCAGGAAACGGATCTGACGGAACTGCGGGACTTGAAGCGATCAAGAAGCACGGCGGAATTACTTTTGCTCAGAACATTGATGCTGCAAATAACGAAATGCCGCAAAGTGCTATAGATGCTGGCGTGGTCGATTATATTTTGTCGCCGGCTGAGATCGTAAAAAAAATGATCGAACTCTCAAAAGCAAGAAATTTAATCAACGAAGAAAACAATCCTGATGATGAAGCAACATTTCAAGAGATCATTAAAATACTGCGCCATCATAGCGGAGTAGATTTTACCTATTATAAACAAACTACTATACGCAGACGTATTGCCAGAAGAATGATAATGAGCAAGATGACAAATTTGGCCGATTATCTAAAAATGCTTCAGAGTGATAAAATAGCACAAGAAGATTTGTTCAATGATATGCTAATTCCTGTTACGGAGTTTTTTAGAGATGATAAAATATTTGCGACTCTGCGCGAAAACGTTTTTCCTTTGTTATGCAATAAAGTTGCAGAAGGAAACACCATACGTGTTTGGATTGCAGGATGTTCTACCGGAGAAGAGGCCTACACGATTGCTATTTCGCTTTATGAATATTTAGGGGAAAATTTGACAGGAAAGGAAATTCAGATTTTTGCTTCAGACATCTCCGAAATTGCTATAGCCAAAGCGAGAACTGGCTTTTATACAAAATCTCAGATAAAAAATGTTTCCGAGAACATTCTGGCCAAGTATTTTACCCCAACTGTAAACGGATATAAAATAAAAAGAAAAATTAGGGATATCTGCATTTTTGCAGTTCATAATTTTTTGACAGATCCTCCTTTTGCCAAAATGGATTTAATTAGTTGCAGAAATGTATTTATTTATATGGATTCGCTTTTGCAGAAAAAGTCCCTGACCACTTTTCATTATGCTTTAAAAGAAAATGGTTTTTTACTTTTAGGAAAGTCAGAAACTACTGTCCCGGCTGGCGAATTATTTCAGTCTTTCGATAAAGCCGGAAAAATTTACACACGTAAACAATTATCGGGCAGATTTGTACATTCTGGCATGAGATCTGACCAAAAATCCAAAATCCCCAAGACACCCATTAAAAGAAAAGAAATCACCAAAGAAGATTTTAGAAAAAGTGCCGAATTGGTCTTGCTTTCCAATTATACTCCACCTAGTGTAATCGTTAATGAGAATTTGGATATTGTACATATTAATGGTGTGATTACAGAGTTTATAGCCCTTAATCCCGGTAAGCCCTCTTTTAATCTCTTAAAAATGGCTCGTGATGGATTGGTTTTTGAATTACGGAATGCTTGTCATAAAGCCAAAGAAACGGGTTCGCTTATTATAAAAGAAGGAATTCAGATTAAAAGCAAACAAAATAATATCGAAATTACCATTGAAGTTCAACCTTTAGAAGATACTGCAGAGCCTTATTTTTTAGTTCTTTTTAGCAAAACTATTAGTGGAAAGCAAGATATTATTTCAACTGCAACTATTACAGATGATCCTCGGAATATTGTTTATCTGAAAAGAATTGAACAGCTCGAAAAAGAATTAGCAAAAATACACGATGATGTAAACGCTATAAGCGAAGAGCAGGAAGCCTCAAACGAAGAATTGCAAAGCGCCAATGAAGAATTATTGAGCGGAAGTGAAGAACTACAAAGCCTCAATGAAGAGCTGGAAACTTCTAAAGAAGAATTGCAGTCGAGCAATGAGGAGCTTTTGCAAATAAACCAGGAGCTCTTAAATAAACAGCTGCAAATTAATATTTCAAAAAATTATACCGAAGCCATTGTAGCGACTCTTAGGGAACCTATTGTGGTGCTGGACAATGATTTAAGAATACGAAACATTAACCGGGCGTTTTCTAACAAATACAATATTGCAAAACATGAAGCTACCGGTAAATTGCTTTATGAGATTCAGAATCATCTTTTTGATAACATTCCGATGCGCGCAATGTTAGAAAAGATACTTCCCGAAAAAATACAGCTTGACGATTACCAGATTTCTGTAAATCTTTTGCCTTACGGCGAAAGCACGATGTTGTTAAACGCCAGACAAGTAACCAACGAAACCAGTAAAGAACAGCTGATTTTGCTGGCTATTGAAGATATTACAGAACGAAAAATTACAGAACAAAGATTACAGGTACTAACGGATGGTCTTGAAGCAAAAGTACTCGAGCGTACGGTAGATTTATTAACATCAAATACCGAATTGGAAAGTACGATAAAAGACCTAAACGACGCCAATGTTCAGTTACAGGAATATGCCTATATAGCAAGTCACGATTTACAGGAACCTTTGCGTAAAATATTAATGTTTATCAGCAGGCTTTTAGGTTTGAAAGAAAATATTTCTGAGGAAGCACTTCTTTTACTCGAAAAAATTAGTAAATCTTCAATCAGGATGAATACTTTAATAAAGGATTTACTTACGTATTCTTATCTTAAAAATACTGAAAGAAAATTTACAGTTACAGATTTAAATGTAATTATCGAAAATATCCTTATTGATTTTGAACTTTTAATAGAGGAGCAAAAAGCTCAAATTGAAGTAGGTAAATTGCCTGTTATCAAGGCTATGTCCCTACAGATGAATCAACTTTTTTACAATTTGATCAGTAATGCGCTAAAGTTTCGTAAAAATGATGGTTCGATATCCAAAGTAGAGATTAGCTCGAGCCAAATGACTTCTAATGAAATTAAAAAGTATCCTACTTTAGACCTGCATGCCCGCTATTGCGAGATTATCGTCAAGGATAATGGCATTGGTTTTAAGCAGCAATATGAAAATAAAATTTTTACTATTTTTCAAAGATTGCATAACTCTGATGTTTATAACGGAACGGGTATTGGTCTTGCTATCGGAAAGAAAATTGTAGAAAATCATAAGGGAATTATTTTTACTGAAGCAAAAGAAAACGTGGGCGCAGCATTTCACATCATATTGCCTATGTAAGTTTATTTTTATCACTTTATTTATTGATTTACAGATTTTTTATATAGAATGTAATTTGTTGCATTAAAATAAAATTTTATATATTTGAATTTAGATATTCGTTTTTTTTATGATTTAAAATATTGAATTATCAGTATTGGTGTTAATAAACAAACGATTTGTCTCGCTAAGAAACAGCTTTTCCCAAAGAAGTTGTTTTTGATATTGTGGTTTCAATAGCCACAAATTAACCTACAGACAAAGCCAAATGACGAATTTTATACTTAGATTTTTAGTTGTATGCCTATTTATTTTCTCTTGTTTAGTCAATGCTCAAATAAAAAAAATAGGGGTTCCCTTTATTACCAATTATAGTCCGAAAACCTATAAAGCTGCTTCAGAAAATTGGGATGTTTTGCAAAATTCTAAAGGAATGATGTTTTTTGCCAATCATTTCGGAATCATGCAATTTGATGGTGTGCGATGGAGTATTGTAACGCAACCCGAAAATAAAAGCATGATCCGCTCGCTAGCCATCGACAAAAAAGATGTTATTTATGTGGGCGCTCAAGGCGAATTTGGCTATGCGGCTCAATTATCAAACGGCCAATATAAATACACTTCTTTAGTAAAATTATTTCCAAACTTGGCCAAAAAATTTGGCGATGTTTTGCATACGATTGTTGTAAATGAGGAAGTGATTTTTTTCTCTAACGAAAAAATATTTATTTTTAAAAATAACAAAATCAAGGTCATAAAGTCGGATTCTAGTTTTGACGAATTTTTTACTATTGGTACGGACAGTTATGTTTTGGATAGTGCCAAAGGCTTGCTAAAACTTAAAGGCGATGCTTTGCAACCCGTCACTGGCGGACAACAGTTTGTGGGCATGAATATTCGAAAAGCTCTTGCAACGAAGGAAGGCATGCTCTTGCTCACACAAAAAAACGGACTTTTTATTTTTAAAAACAATCAAATAAAGCCTTTTGTAACCGAAGCAGATTATTTATTAAAGCAAAACCAAATCTCTACCGGAATTTTACTTCCCGATGGTTATTATGGCATCGGAATGCGTCAGGCTGGTTTGGTGGTGATTGATAGTCAAGGCCATTTGATTCAGCATATTAACAAACAAATGGGTTTGCAGAATGAATATGTGACCAATCTTAAAACCGATAAAGAAGGCAACTTGTGGGTAACGCTAAAAGAGGGTATTTCGATGATTCAGATTTCATCACCCTTGTCAAGAATATTAGATACTTCTAATTCTGAAACCAAAATTTATTGCAGTCAGATTTATCAAAATAAATTATACATCTGCACCGGTAATGGTTTGCTTTGGCTCGATTGGGAGGCATACAAAAGTGGAAAGCAAGAAAATGTACACTTTCAACACATTTCTGGAATGTCTGAAAATGTCTGGAATATTGGGGTTTACGGCAATTCGCTTTTGGCTTTTGAAAAAAACGGCATTTTCGAAATAAAAGGAAATTCTGCTCAATTGCTCACAAAAACAAATGGTGCCTGGCAAGGGATAATTATTCCAAAACATCCAGACTTGCTTCTTGTTGGCGGTTATACGGGTTTGTATCTTCTAAAAAATATAAATAAAACCTGGGTATATCAAATAAAAATAAAAGGCTTTGATGAAAGCAGCAGAGTCATTGTAACCGATAGAGATGGAAACATTTGGGTGGCTCACGGATACAAAGGTATTTTTAAACTAAAATTTAATAAAAACTTTGATACGGTTACAGATTATGATTTTTACAACCAAAAAAATGGTTTTCCATCGAGTTTGTTTCTGAATAATTTTAGCATTGACAATCAGATGCTTTTTGGAACCACAAAAGGAGTTTACAAACAAGATTCAAAGTCGAAAAAAATGATTCCTGATGCCTCTTTTAAAAAATATCTCGGCACAGAAAATCATATTCGCCTGCTTAAGGAAGACCATCAAAATAACATTTGGTATGTATCCGGCGACAATACAGGGAAGATGAGCAGGGAGGCAAATGGTAAATTTACTACAGAAGAATTGCCTTTTAGAAAATTAAGATATTTGTATGTTCCGGGTTTCGAAAACATTCAAACAACAGCAAGCGGAGATGTATTTTTTGGCACGCAGGATGGTTTAATTCATTATAAAAAGAACGGAAACAAAAGTTATCTTTCTAAATATAAAGCCGTAATCTCGGAGGTAAAATGTATTTTCCCTAAAGACAGCCTGCTATTTTCAAGCAGATATGATGTGTTGCCAACTCATGATATTTCTTCGGGTGATGAACTTGCTCCTGTTTTGTCTTATGCTAATAACGCTTTGCATTTTTCGTTTGCGTCTTTGTGTTATGACGAAGCCGATGCAACAAAATACGAGTATTGGCTGGAGGGTTTCGACCCAAAATGGTCGGATTGGAACCTTCAGACTGAAAAAGAATATACCAACTTGCCCGAAAATGAATATGTTTTTCACGTTAGAGCAAAAAATCTGTATGATGTTGTAAGTGATGAGGCTGTTTTTAAGTTTCGAATTTTACCGCCTTGGTACAGAACAAGCTGGGCATACCTGTTGTATTTGGCACTTTTTTGTGTCTTGATTTATGCTATTATCAGGTACCAAAAAAATCTCGCAGAACGCGAACGCGAACAATTGATCCTGAATCAGGAAAAAGAATTGTTGCGAAATCGTGCCGCATTAAACGAGCAAAAATTGGCATTGGAACAGGAGAATATGGCTATTATGCGTGAAAACCTTGAAGCTACTATCAATTTAAAAAATGCAAAAGTGGCTTCGAATACCGTAAATCTTATTCATTTAAACGAAATTTTACTGTCTATCAAGGAACTTATTGGTAAAATCGACAAGAAAAATGATGCGAATGTAAATTTTACTTTACTCACAAAAATAAATCGGATAATTGATCATGAGTTGCAAGGCGATCAGCATTGGAATGAGTTTGAAGAAATCTTCAATCAGCTTCATGATAATTTTATGCAACGACTCAAAACCAGTTTCCCAGAACTGACACCTCGAGATATGCGTGTGTGTGCTTATTTGCGAATGAATTTCAATACTAAAGAAATTGCACCGCTTTTAGGAATCTCCGTAAGAGGCGTTGAGGACACCCGATACCGCATTCGAAAAAAATTACAGCTTCCTTCAGACGCCAATATTACTGAGTTTATTCTTAATTTTTAGTCTTTTATTATTAAGTATAATCTCAAGTACTTTTACTTTTTTTGAATGCTTATTACTACATTTTTTTACAAATACCGTAGTCAAACCGTACCTAAAAATAAGACTTCTACGTATTTTATTTGTTAATATTGTACATTGTTAATAAAATAATAGTCTATTTTTTACAAATAGATCGATTATAGAGTTAGCAGTCTTTACTAACAAAAAAATAAAAAAATGAAACAAAAAGACTCCTTTTTCGGACAACCACCGAGAAGTAATTACGCTTTACGAAAAAGATTTATTATTCTTACGATTTTGATTTTTTCGTCTTTTCTAAAAATGAGTGCGCAGTGTAACACTCTTATTTGGTCAGACGAATTTAATGGTACAACAGTCGATGCACTGAAATGGCAAAGCATTTCAGGAAATGGTTGTCCTTCGCTTTGCGGATTCGGAAATGCCGAAGCGCAACGCTACGATCCTAATCAGGCGACAATAGTAAAAGAAGGAACAAACAGTTATTTGAACATTCAGGCCAAATATGAGCCGAATGCGCAATTTCCGCAACAACCTTATGCCTCTGCAAAATTAACTACAGAAGGTAAATATGCTGTAAAATACGGAAGAATAGAAGCCCGAATGAAGCTATCATCAGGAATGGGAGCGTGGCCTGCCTTCTGGATGTTGCCAGAGGGAGGATCTGGAACTTGGCCATTTACCGGCGAAATTGATATTATGGAAGCCAAACACAGGAACCCACAATCTGTAGATGGAACTATTCATTATGATGCTGGCGGTTATCATTATACAGGTAGAAGCTACGCATCTCCAACCGATTTGTCTACAGAATTTCACGTGTATGCAGTAGAATGGGCACCCAATAGTATTAAATGGTTTATTGATGGTAATTTATTTCATACCGCAACACCCAATACAACCGTAAACGGCGGATGGCCTTTTAACGACAGACCGTTTTACATCATTCTAAATCTTGCAGTAGGAAGTGCAGGAACGCCTTACACAAGCGTAAATGGTGCTGGAGTAGCACCAATTCCGGGAGATTTTCCAGCAAAATTGCAGGTAGATTACGTTCGCGTTTACAGCGGCAGTTTTACGTATGGTGTAACTGGTGATGCAAAAGTATACAACAATGAAACCAATAAAACCTATTCTATCAACACAATTGCCGGAGCAACCTATAATTGGACAGTTCCTGCGGGAGCAACAATTACTTCAGGGCAAGGAACCAATACAATTACAGTAAATTGGGGAACAACTGGAGGAGATGTTGCTGTAGCGACCACGGTTTCTGGTTGTGCTGCTAACACTTACAAACTGGCTGTAACCACAGAAGCACCTTTACCGGTAGAGAGAATTTACGAAGATTTTCAATCCAATAGAAATATTGTTTACGGAAACAAAACCGGTGTTCTGACTGAAGCTATTGCAAATCCGTCGGCTACAGGAATTAATACATCACCTTTGGTAGGAAGATATGTTCGTAACTCATCTGAATTGTATGATGTTATGAATATTAAAAATGTAGTGATCAGTAATGCCAATGATTACGTTTACGGTCGCAAAAAGATTTCTTTTGATATTTATACTTCTGCTCCTGTAGGAACTAAAATCTCGATGCAACTCGAAAATAGTCTGGTTACAACAGCCATTAATTTTCCTTCAGGAAGACACAGTGGTTACAAAGCCACCACTACGGTACAAAACAAGTGGGAGACTATTGAGTTTGAATTCGAAAAAGTAATCGATCCCAACACAAGTGCCCTTTCTATCAATACGGTAGTTTTTCTTTTCGAATCTAATTCTAATGCTGGAACTACTTATTATTTTGATAATCTGCTTACAAAAGCGGCTCCTGAAAAACCTGTTATTGCTACTGATGTTTTGCAAAATTATGACGGTATCAATAGAATTATCAAGGGTACTACTACCGGAACTTACAGTGTGGTAGCCAATCCCGGGTCAAACTCTGTAAACGCTTCCGCGAATGTGGCAAGATATGTTCGAAATGTAACCGAGCAATATGATGTTTTATTTTTTAATACACAAAGCACGATTGAAGATGCGGGGTTATTAAAAAATCAGACTAATAAAATTATGATTGACGTCTATACTTCTGCTCCTGTAGGAACTGTTGTAAGTATGAATCTAGAGAATAGCGCCACATCGCTTCCGGGTAATTTTCCAACAGGAAGAAATAGTAATTATGTTGCGATTACTTCAAAACAAAATCAATGGGAAACCCTGACTTTTTATTATAATTCAAGTCCGGACGCAGGAACATCGAACTTAGCGATCAATCAAATGGTTTTGTTGTTCAACTCTGGTTCTTATACCAGCGATACGTATTATTTTGATAATATTAGAATTGGTTCAACCAAATTGCCGGATACTTTTACGCTGGGAGTGGTTTACGAAGATTATCAAAATACACACAATATTACTTTTAGAGATGCGATCGGAACATATACGCCAAACATTGCAAATCCGAGCGCAACCGGAATTAATACTTCTTCAAATGTTGGAAGATATGTTAGAAAATCAACAGAATTATACGATAATTTTTCTTTCAACACGATTTTAAATAACATTGGAGATTTCAAAAACGGAACTAAAAAATTTGCGATGGATGTGTATACTTCAGCGCCAGTAGGTTCTGTTATTTCATGGCAGGCAGAAAGCAGCGCTTCAATTCCGTCTAACTTTCCGGTAGGAAGACACAGCGTTTATCAAGCAGTTGTAAAACAAACCAACACGTGGCATACGCTAATTTTTACGTATGCTAGTGCACCTGACGCCTCAACATTAGATAGCGAAGTAAATCGTTTTGTATTCTTGTTTGAGCCGGGAACCAGTTCTGGAAACACGTATTATTTTGATAATATCAGAGCGGTCAATTTAGTTTCTACAGAAAATCCGCCAGCGACATTGCCATCTCCTTGGGTTAGTACAGATTTGGGAGCTGTAACTCCGGCTGGAGAAGCAACTTACAGTAACGGAACTTTTACAATAAAAGGAGCAGGTACAGACATTTGGGAGTCAAGTGATCAGTTTCAGTATGTTAACCAAGCGATAACAGGTGATGCCGAAATTATTGCCAAAATAAATTCTTTAACCAATACCAATACCTATGCAAAAGCAGGTGTAATGTTCCGCGAAACACTTACGCCAACTTCTAAACACGCTATGACAGATGCCAGTGCAGGAGCAGGAATTGAATTTCTATCCAGAAACACAACAGCGGGAATAACAATTTTTGAAGGAACTGGCGGTGCGTCTCCAAAATGGGTTCGTTTGGTAAGATCAGGAAATACATTTACGTCTTATTCATCAGACAACGGTACAACATGGACACAAATTGGTACGCCAAGAACGATCGCCATGGCCAATACTATTTATGTGGGTATGGCGGTGACTTCTCATGCAAACGGAACATTGGCGACTGGAGTTTTTAGCGATGTCATTGTTAGAAATATTACTTCAAACAACAACGTCAATTTGGCTTTATCAAAACCAACTGTTGCTTCTACAGAGGAGAATGCTACTTACGCTTCGGCGAAAGCCACAGATGGAGATGCCACAGCCTCAAGATGGTCGAGCGGTTTTGCCAATGCCAGCGAATGGATTTATGTTGATTTGCAAAGCAATTACACTATCAATCGTGTGGTTTTGAAATGGGAAGCGGCTTTTGCAACCCAATATAAAGTGCAAATTTCTACTGATAACGTTTTTACAGAAAATGAAACGGTAAATACGCAAACGGCCAGCGATGGCGGAACAGACGATTTGGTAGTGAACGGAACCGGAAGATACATCAGAATTTTATGTACTACCAAAGCTCTGACTCCTTATGGATATTCTCTTTTTGAGTTGGAAGCGTATGGAACTGCTTCTACCGCTAAAAAAACAGCAACAATTGTTGAGGAACCGCAAGGAGAAACCGCAGTTTTTGCCATGTATCCTAATCCAGCAAGTAATTATGTTCAAGTTTTGGTACCCGAAAAATTAGATCATAAAGTGATCACAATTTTTGATAATTCGGGAACTCAGATTATCGAGCACAAAATGGATGCTGACACTAACGAAAGCCTGATCGATATTAGCAAACTTGCCAGAGGAATTTATATTCTGAATTTTAAATCGGATCAAAAAAGCTGGACTAAAAAAATGATTAAGCAATAATTATAATCCGTTGGGTGTGATTTCTTTAAAAATAAATGTTCTTGTTATAAATAAAACTGGAATAAAATTTAAATGGATAGCACCAATAATTACACCTGACGGATCAATAAAGTCATCATTTCTAAAAAAGGGCTTTATGATTTCAAACCTATTTACGTAACCCCAAAATAACTTAAATATGAATAAAATTAAATTATCAGCAATTTCCTTTCTGATGACACTATTTTTGGTGTTGTCAAACTCTATGTACGGGCAAGGTGCCATACCTTTTACAATCACGAATAATTCTACATTTAATGATAACGAATTATATGTGGCGATTGTAGGTATCGATTACAACACAGGTAATCACGTTTGGGTCAATGCCAAAACGAGTCAGGTTTTACCCATGAGCTCTTCTTATAATACGGTTACGGGCCCAACAATTGGAGGGAATACCGGACCAGGACAGAACTCTAAATATGCTAATTGCTTTACCAAATTAAGCGAAATTCCGAATAAGACTTTTACATTGCCTTTAATCGCAGGCTGTAGAGTTTTTATCGCCAAAGGACAGCAATTGTATTTTTACTTTTTTGGTGCTAATGGTGCTCCTTCGGGATATACTTCGCCAAATCCGTTGAATGTAACCGATCCTAATCAGGGCATTTTATATGAAATCATTGAACTTACCAATAACCAATACGGTTTCTTTGGAAATCCTTCAAGAGTAGATTCGTATAAATATCCAATGGGATTGGAATTATTTGGTGCCAATGGTTATCAGAAAAAAGTAGGAGAGTTAAAAAAACATTCAGAGATTGTGGCGGCTTTCAAAGCCAATGTTCCCTCAGAATTTCAAGGTTGTGTAAATGATGCTACAGGCGAAATTACAGCACCATCCAAAACTCCTGCTTTTGCCGATGGAACAGGGGGAACCAGTGTAGGTCCTCACGCCAATTATTTAAAATCATACATTGATGCAATCTGGAATAAATATAAAAACGAAGATTTAATATTTTATGCGGGTGATGCAGGTGTTTTTAAAGGAAGAATTATTGGAGAACAACTTGAAGTAGTAGGACAATCCGGCGGATTTACTGGCCGTACGGGTAGAGTGCAAAGCAGACCTTCGACTCAGGAAGCTCTTGAAGGCAAAGGTGTTTTAGACAGAAGATTGGTTGACGGAGATTTGGATCTGGTTATTCAAGCTCAGTTAACTGCGGCAATCAACAGACACATGGTAAATGTTACTACACCCAATCCGGGACAACAAAACTGGTACAATGCGTCGCAATTTTACCAAGCCAATCCAACAAATCATTATTCTAAATTCTGGCATTTACCTGGTATCAGTGTTGATAATCTGGCGTACGGATTTGCTTATGATGATGTAGCCGATCAATCCCCTTCATTACATTCGCCACAACCAACAAAAGTGATTGCTGTTTTTGGAGGATACGCAGGATTAGTACCTTCTGTACCCGCTAGTACAGATGTAATTACAGCTTATAAAGATTGTAACTATACCGGATTTTCTGGTGGATTAACTATAGGAGATTATAATTTGGCCCGATTAAAAACGTTAGGAATCGAAGACGATGCTATTTCTTCGCTTAAAATTACTAAAGGTTTTCAGGCGATTTTGTATCAGGATGATAATTTTGGCGGAGCTTCAACTATCATCAATTCTGATAATTCTTGTTTGAATACTACTTGGAATGATAAAGTAACTTCTATCCGAATTTTGGCAAACGGAACCACTACTTTAGGAAATACGACTTATTACCTTCAAAACAGAAACAGTGGTTTAAACATGGATGTTTGGAATGCCAGTACGGCTAACGGAGCCAATGTAGCGCAAGGTGTTGCCAATAATGGTAACAACCAGAAATTTACTTTTACTCATTTGGGTGATGGTTTGTATAAAATTATTGTCAACCACAGCGGACAATCATTAGATATCAAAAACTTCAGTAAAGAAAATGGTGCCAATGTAGAGCAATATCCATACAATGCAACAACAAATCAGCAGTTCATATTGGTTTCAACAGGTGACGGATTCTATAAAATCGTTGCCAGAAATAGCGGAAAAATTGTTGAGGTAGGTGGCGCAAGTACTGCCAATGGTGCTAATGTACAACAGTGGGATGACAACAATCAGACTTGTGGTCAATGGAAATTGATTCCAGTTACCACTTCTTCAACATCTGTTTTAATCCAGGCTGAGGATTATTCTGCCATGAATGGAATTCAGGTTGAAGCGACTACAGACACAGGTGGTGGTTCTAATGTTGGTTATACCGAAACGGGTGATTGGTTGGCGTATAACGCTATTAATTTTCCAACAACAGGTTCTTATTTAATCGAATACAGGGTAGCAAGTGCCGTAACTGGCGGTAAGTTATCTTCAGATTTAAATGGAGGAACTATTGTTTTGGGCACTGTGGATGTACCAAATACCGGAGGATGGCAAAATTGGCAGACAATCTCGCAAACGGTAAACGTAAACGCAGGAACATACAATTTTGGTATTTACATTCAAAATACGGGTATGAATATCAATTGGATCAAAATTACTAAAGTTGGCGCTGGTTTAAACGCAAAAACAGTTGCTACCACAGTAGAAGAAGAACCAGCTGAAGTGACTCTAAATGTCTACCCAAGTCCTGCAGAAAATACACTTTTTATCACAGCCGATGTAACTGACGGAAATGTTAAGATAGTAGATTCTCAAACAGGAGCGGTAGTGGTGTCACAAAAAAGCAATAACAACAGCATAGATGTTTCGCGTTTAAAAGCAGGAATTTATTTGGTTGTTTTTGAAAAAGATGGTAGAAAAACGGTTAAACGTTTTATAAAAAAATAGTTTTAAATGATTAAAAGCCTCGAACATTCTAATCAAATGAGAAAAATTTGAGGCTTTTATTTTCTTCCCCCAAAAAAAATAAAAAAGAAGATTATGAAAAAAAATTATACAAAGATTCAACTAAAATGGATCATTATTTTAGCCTTGAGCGTTTTCAATTTTTCAATCGCTCAAAAAAAAGTAATTGCTTATATTCCTAACTGGATTGACCTAAATGCTTTTTCAAGCACTATTCAATACAATAAATTAACGCATATAAACCTTGCGTTCGAAAATCCGGATACCAACGGATATCTGACTTTCACTTCGGGGTCTAACACTATCATTAACGCAGCGCATGCACAAAATGTAAAAGTTTTTGTTTCTCTTGGAGGAGGATCTGCTTCAGAAAATGCGGGCATTCGTGGTAATTATTTCAACCTGATCAGTCCCGCAAACAGAACTGCATTTATTCAAAAAATATATGATTATGTTGTTGCTCATAATTTTGATGGAGTCGATGTAGATTTGGAAGGTCCTGCAATCAATGGTGATTACGGAGGATTTGTAATTGCTTTGGCTAATAAATTGCATGCTGGTGGTAAACAAATTACTGCCGCACTTTCTGAAGGTTATGGTGGTGCTAATGTTCCTTCTTCTACGTTTGCTGCTTATGATTCGATCAATATCATGGCGTATGATGCAACTGGCCCTTGGAATACTGCAAATCCCGGTCCACACTCTCCTTATAGTATGGCGGTTAATCAGTTTAATTACTGGACAGGAAGAGGTTTACCAGCAAGTAAAGCCATTATTGGAGTGCCGTTTTACGGATATGGTTTTGGAGCTGCTGCTAATCAGGGAATTTCGTATGCCAATATTATAGCACAATATCCGGGTGCTGAAAATGTAGATCAGGTAGGAAATACGATTTATTATAATGGAATACCAACCATTAAACAAAAAACAGCTTTTGCGATTCAAAACGCTGGAGGTGTTATGATTTGGGAGCTTTCGCAAGATGCTGTGGGGTCAAAATCATTATTAACTGCAATCAATCAGGTTATTACAGGAAGTCAGCCACCAGCAGGAGGTACTTTGATTCAGGCTGAAAATTATTCTTCGATGAGTGGTGTGCAAACCGAACCAACAACAGACACGGATGGAGGTCTGAATGTGGGTTATGCAGATACAGGCGATTGGATGGCCTATTTTAATATCAATTTCCCCACGTCAGGTTCTTATTTGATTGAATATAGGGTAGCAAGTGCTGTTTCGGGAGCCAGAATTTCATCAGATTTAAGCGCAGGAACCATTCAGTTAGGGTCTGTTAATATCCCTAATACAGGAGGATGGCAAAATTGGCAAACAGTTTCTCAAACTGTAAATGTAAATGCAGGAACGTATAACTTCGGAATATACATTCAAAATTCGGGAGTGAATTTAAACTGGTTCCGAATAACAAAATCAGCGTCTGCTTTAACATCCAAAATGACTTCTCCTGAAATTGTAGACGAAAAAACAATCGCAAGTCTGACTGTTTATCCAAGTCCAACGCAAGAAACTCTTTTCTTTTCTACAGAAATTTCTGGAGCGAGTGTGAGTATTATCAATTCTCAAGGAGGTCAAACGCTTTCTGAACAAAAAATCAATAACAATAGTCTGGATGTTTCGGGTTTAAAAACCGGAATCTATCTGATTTTGGTAGAGAAAGACGGAATTAAAACGGTAAGACGTTTTGTGAAAAAATAAAGTAGATGAAGAAAAATATAATAGTTTTAGTTCTTTCAAAGCTACTTTTATTGACATTTATTTTCTTTGGTTTAAGCTGCCATGCTCAGGTTATAATGTTTGATGATTTTAATTATTCAGGCAATAATGACCCACAATTGTCATCGTTTAATAAATGGCAAATAGTTAACGGAGTGAGCGGACCGCCTGAGGGAGCCATGTACAGCAGAAATAATGTAGCTTTTGTTGCAGACCCAGATAATTCAAATAATAAGTTGATGACATTGAAAACAACTGTGAATGGCCAGTCTAAAGCTGTAACACATTCCAGAATAGAAAGTTCTTTTGAATATTTTGAAGGAACTTATGCATCAAGAGTCTACTTATCTGATGAATCTTTTGTAACGAAAGATGCCAATATACAGACCTTTTTTACCATTGTAAGTTCAAGTCTTGCTCAGGATGGTTCGAAGTATAGTGAAATGGATATAATAGAATATATGGCTGCTGATAAATGGGGTGTTTCTCCAGACAACAGAGTTGGATATACGACTTCCTATCATAAATATATTGCAAATCCTTGGAAGCCATGGAAAACCTATTCTACCCAACAAAAATCATTGGCGGGGTGGCATACTTTTATCGCTACTTGCACAGATGGTGTGAATATCAAATATTACATGGATAACACGCTTATTGCAACTCATTCTGTTACTGATAATGAAACTCAGGCTGGTCTTCCTGTTTATCCCCGAAGTACGATGCAGGTGGCATTTGCAAACTGGATCTGGAATAATGTATTAGGTACCAGCACTAGTAATAGAGAGAACACTTTCATGGCAGATTGGGTTTTATATTATAAAAATACAGCATTAGACCTGGCTCAGATTAATACTTTGGTGGCCAATTATAGAGCACAAGGATTGAAAAGAAGAAATCTGGCAGGACAAACATTTTATGATACACCGCAAAATGGCGTTGCCACAATGCATAAGGATTGTAATTATGCGGGATATGCTGTGAGTTTACCTGTTGGTAACTATACTTTAGCTGACCTGCAGGCAAAAGGAATTTTAGATAATGATATTTCTTCGCTTAAAGTGCAAAATGGTTATGAAGTAGTGCTGTATACAAATGATAATTTTACTGGTTCTTCTGCAATTATTACCTCAGATGATACTTGTCTGGTAGATAATAATTTCAATGATACAGCTACTTCTGTAAGAGTGAGAGCAATAACAAATTCTTCTTCAGTATTGATTGAAGCAGAGAGTTATGCCGTCATGAGCGGAATTCAAACTGAAGCTACAACAGATACTGGTGGAGGATTGAATGTAGGTTATACAGATACGAGTGATTGGATGTCTTACAGCAATATCAATTTTCCAACATCTGGTTCTTATTTGATTGAGTACAGAGTTGCCAGTAATGTCAACGGAGCAGTCATTTCTTCAGATTTGAGTGCAGGAAGCATTCAGTTAGGAGCTGTAAATATTCCTAATACCGGAGGATGGCAAAATTGGCAAACTGTTTCTCAAACCGTAAATGTAAATGCAGGAACGTACAACTTTGGAATATACATTCAAAATTCCGGTGTGAATTTAAACTGGTTCCGAATCACAAAATCAGGATCGGCTCTTACTGCGAAATCAGCTCCAACAGAAAAAATTGAAAGTTTGACTGTTTACCCAAGTCCAACGCAAGATACACTTTTCTTTTCTACAGAAATTTCAGGAGCTAGTGTGAGTATTATCAATTCTCAGGGCGGCCAAACGCTTTCCGAACAAAAAATCAATAACAATAGTGTAAATGTTTCGGGTTTAAAAACTGGGATCTATCTGATTTTGATAGAGAAAAACGGAATTAAAACAGTAAGGCGTTTTGTGAAAAATTAACCTTTTAAAAAGAGCGCTATTGCTTATTTATTTATAAAAAAAGAATAGCGCTTTTTAATAAATAGTAACCCCAAATCTTAAATAAAAATGAAAAACAATTACAGCTTTCGCTTAATTTTACTCGCGTTTTTAGCTTTTAGTAGCTTTGCTGTTGCGCAGACCTCTCTAGGGTCGAGTAAAACATTTATGAGTAGTTTAAAAAAAGAACTCGTTAATTCTGCTACTTCAAAAAGTACAGAAAAAACAGTCTTACTTGCAGTCGAAAATTCCAAAAAATTCAATGGAAAAATAAACTACAAAGAATCTAATTCTTCAAGTGAATTTTTGATTGGAGAAATTAAAAATGTGGCAGAATCTTCTTTTTACATCAAAGTGATGGATAAATCATTAGAAGGGCACATTATTTTTAAGAAAACAAAAGAAGCATATAAATACTATTCTGATGCTCAAGGAAATGCCTACGTTTCTAAAGTAGACATCAATACCTTAGTTTGTATCAATTACGAAAATGTCCCCCAGACATCTAGTAAAACAAGTAAAGTAGCAGCTGCTGCAGAAATTGCTCCGGCTTTGTTAAACTTGCAAAGTTTACCGGGCGCGGCAGGTTGTGTTTTATTAGATTTTGATGGTTATAACATGCCAGCAGGAAATCTTTGGAACAACGGAAACGCAATCAATGCGGCACCATCTGGTATGAGCGATGCCGCTGTGCAACAACATTGGGAGGTAGTTGCAGAGGATTACAGACCTTTTAATGTAAACATTACAACGAGTGAAGCTGTTTTTAATTCTTATCCGAGAAATAGAAGAATGCGCGTGGTGGTAACTCCAACCAATACTGCAGCCCCGGGGGCGGGAGGTGTAGCATATATTGGTTCTTTTAACTGGGACAACGATGTGCCTTGCTGGGTATTTATTACTTCGGGCAAATCTGGTGGAGATGCCTCAGCGCATGAAATAGGTCATACTTTTGATCTTGGTCATGACGGTCGTACAAATCCTTCTGAAGGTTATTTTATAGGTATAGACGGAACATCCTGGGCACCTATCATGGGAGCAGGTTATTACAGACCTGTTGTACAATGGAGTAAGGGAGAATACAATTATGCCAATAATACCCAAGATGATGTGGCAACAATTGCCAGTGCTAAATTTGGCGTGGGCTACAGAGGCGATGATTACGGAAATAATATTGCTTCGGCAGCAAACTTAGACTATAATGCTAGTGGAGCCATCAACCAGAAAAATGGTGTTATTGCCAGTGAGGCCGATTATGATTTCTTTACTTTTACAACAGGTGGTGGAAATGTTTCCATTAATGCCAATACGGTGAGTCGCGATGGAAATTTGCATCTTTTGATGCGGTTGTACAATGCTGCAGGAGCTGAGATAGGGACCTATTGGAACTCTGATCCGTTTGTTTTGAATGCTTCAATGAATGTAAATCTACCAGCCGGTAAATACTATGTTGGTGTTGACGGAAGTGGTGCCGGAAATGCCGGTTACGGAGGATATTCGGCATATGGTTCTATCGGAAGCTATTCGATTACAGGAACAATTCCGCCAGGAGGAAATATCAGCCCTTCAACAGATGTGATCACAGTGTATAAAGATTGTAATTATACGGGATTTTCAGGCGGATTAACGATTGGTGATTATAACATGGCCCGTTTGAACGCACTAGGTGTTTTGAATGATGATATTTCTTCGCTTCGAATTACACAAGGTTTTCAAGCAATTTTGTACCAAGATGATAATTTTACAGGAGGATCGACAGTAATTAATTCTGATAATTCATGTTTGAATACAACTTGGAATGACAAGGTAACTTCTATTCGAATTATTGCAAACGGAGTGACCACTTTAGGAAATGCAACCTACTTTTTGCAAAACAGAAATAGTGGTCTAAATATGGATGTCTGGACTGCAAGTCTGGCCAACGGAGCCAATGTAGCGCAGGGAAATGCCAATGGTGGAAATCATCAAAAATACACCTTTACGCATTTGGGTGATGGATTGTATAAAATTATCGCCAATCATAGCGGTCAGTCTTTAGATGTAAATAATTTTAATAAAGCGAATGGTGCCAATGTAGAGCAATATCCGTACAACGGAACGACAAATCAACAATTTATTTTAGTTTCTACAGGTGATGGATTTTATAAAATTATTGCCCGACACAGCGGTAAAGTTGTTGAGGTAGCGGGTGCGAGTACTGCCAATGGTGCCAATGTTCAGCAATGGGACGATAATGGTCAGACATGCGGACAATGGAAATTGATTCCTACTACGACGGCACAAACTTCAAGTTTAATTCAGGCCGAGGATTACTCAGCCATGAACGGAATCCAAACCGAAGCTACAACAGATACTGGTGGCGGACTAAATGTGGCATACACAGATACAGGCGACTGGATTGCGTACAACAATATCAATTTTCCGACTTCTGGTTCTTACACTATAGAATACCGAGTTGCAAGTGCTGTTACGGGAGCCAAAATATCTTCTGACTTAAATGGTGGTACTATTATTTTGGGAGAAGTTGGAATTCCGAATACTGGAGGATGGCAAAACTGGCAAACGGTATCGCAAACGGTAACTGTAAGCGCAGGAACGTATAATTTTGGCATTTACATACAAAACAGTGGAGTAAATATTAACTGGATTAAAATTACCAAAATTGGTGCTGCAGCAAGTACTCCTCAGGTTTCAACAATTGTTTTGAATGAAGAAATAGATGAGGTTGCTTTCAACGTATATCCAAATCCAGTTTCAGAAACACTTTTCTTTACAACAAATGTGTCAGGTGCCAATGTTAGTATCGTTGATTCGCAAACAGGAAGTTTGGTTACAAAGCAAAAAATTAATGATAATAATGTTAATGTTTCGGGCTTAAAAAGCGGAGTTTACATCATTATTTTTGATAAAGATGGTCAACAAACGATCAAACGTTTTATAAAAAAATAAGTTTTCTTTTTTAATAAATCAGCCGTCTCGAAATTTCTCGTGACGGCTTTTTTTATAATTGAGTAGAAATGCTTATGCAACCAATTTAGCTCAACTTATTTGATATTAAACTAATAAATTCTGCTCGGGTTTTGTTCTCTTCAAAAGCACCAGTAAAAGATGAGGTTGTGGTAAAAGAATTTTGTTTTTGAACACCTCTCATCTGCATACACATGTGCTGCGCCTCAATAACAACAGCTACTCCTAGAGGATTTAAGGCTTCCTGAATACAATTTCTTATCTGGTCTGTCAATCGCTCCTGAACTTGTAATCTTCTTGCAAAAGCATCAATAATTCGGGGTATTTTACTCAACCCAACTATTTTTCCGTTGGGAATATACGCAACGTGTACTTTACCAAAAAAAGGCAATACATGATGTTCGCACATAGAATACATTTCGATATCCTTTACCACGATCATCTGTTTGTGATCTTCGGTAAACATGGCCGATCTGATAATTTCTAGTGGATCTAATTCGTAACCATGTGTCAAAAATTGCATTGCTTTAGCAGCTCTTTCAGGTGTTTTTTCGAGTCCTTCTCGTGTCACATCTTCACCTAAATTTTTAATAATTGATTGGTAATTGGTAGCAATTGTTTCGAGTGTTTCTGAATTGTAGCTTTCGATTTTTTCGTAATTTTTCATTCAATACTTTTTATTGTTTTTTTTATTTTCTTGCTGAATTTGGATTGTTTACATGTTTTTTTTAAATTTGCTTCCCTGCTTCTTTTACATCGTCTTTTTTTCTAAAACTCCAAATAATGGTACTGGCATATTTTCTTGTTTCCTCAATGTCTACTATCGGAAACGGATAATCTTTACCAATCAAACAACCATAAAATTGCTGGTCTATCAAACCTAATTTCCAGGGTTCATGAAGTAGGTGAGCGGGAACATTGGCCAGTTCTGGAATCCATTTTTTTATAAAAATTCCATCAGCATCATGTTCTTCAGAATTTTTTATCGGATTATAAATTCGGATCGTATTTATTCCGGTAACACCAGACTGCATTTGCAATTGCGGATAATGAATACCGGGTTCATAGTCTAAAAATTGCCTTGCTAAAAAATGTAGCTCCCGCCAATCCTGCCAAAGATTAAACACAAAAAAAGACACCACCAAAGCACGCATTCTAAAGTTGATATAACCCGTTTGTACTAGGCAACGCATACACGCATCGACTATTGGTACGCCCGTTTTTCCTTCTTGCCACGCTTTTATATAAGTTTCATTCTTCGGTTTTTCAAGAACATCAAACGCACGATTAATGTTTTCAAACTCTATTCTGCATTCACTTTCAAACTTTTGAATGAAATGACAATGCCAATGCAAACGTGAAATAAAATTAGAAAGCGCTCTCTTATTGGCAGATTTTTCATAATGCTGCATCGTATATTGATAAACCATCCGCATACTGATGTTTCCGTAGGTCAGATAAGGAGACAATCTGCTGCATCCTTTTCTACTTAAATTAGGTTTAGAAATATGTTTGCTATAATTGATATAACGTTCTTTTAAAAAACTATCCAGATAGCGCCAAGCCCAATATTCGCCTCCTTCCTGAAAATTTTTATTCCTTGTTTTTATTGCTTCCGGTAATTTTTTACCTTTTAAAGCATCATAATGAACGGTTTCTAAATCTAAAAAGCTTCCTTTTTTAGCATCAAATGAGTGCGGAATACCACTCATGGCGTGATTCCACCTTTTGTCCCAGTCACTTCGGGTTTTTAACTTTCGAACAACGCCATTGGTTTGAAATTCTTTCCAAAAAATATTCTTTTCAAAGCAATATTTTTGAATGGCTATATCTCTCTCAAACGTTACTTTATTGCCGGTTTCCTGATACGAAAAAATATTTTTTATGACATACCTTTTTGAAAGTTCTTCTAAAACAAAACCTGCTTCCTGATGAAAAACATGAATTTTAGCAGAAGCTTTATCAAAACTTTGTTGTAGATAATCCAATGATTCATAAACAAAACGCCAGTGCCTCACATCCGAATCATCATAATTCATCACCGAGGGTTCAAAACAATACAGCAATAAAATGGGCAGATCCTGTTGCTGAGCTGTAAACAAGGCCTCGTGGTCTGTCACTCTCAAATCCCTTTTAAACCATACAATATTAATTTCCTTTTTACTCAATTGAAAGTATTGAAGTTATCTCTTTGTTGGGTTTTGCGTAGCTCAGCCTGTCCAATCTTTTTGTTGTATGATAACTGTCTAGACCTGAACAGGTAATGGTGTTGGCTCTTTCTATGTCAATAAATCCGTCTTCATACAAGCAATCTTCGGGAACGTACAATTGTACAATTTCGCCAATAACCATTGTGGTATTGTTAATGGTAATGTCTATTTTTTCTCTAAATTCTATCCCGAGTTGAATGTGGCTTTCTTTTACAAATGGAGCCTGAAAGTTGTTTTTGTATTCGGGTGTCAAACCAACAGCATCAAATTCAGATATATCCGAATCATATCGTGCCGAAGTTTGATGCGCCTGTTGATAAATAGCTTCGTTAATATGATTGATAGTATAAAAACCGGTAGCAAGAATATTTCTAAAAGTATCACGTTCAGGTGGGCTTGGTCTAAAGATCAAAGCAATTAGCGACGGATTGGCGCCAAGGTGAAAAATAGAACTAAAAACCGCCAGATTTGAAGTATTCGCATCACTTTTTGTACCTATTAAAGAAACACTTTTAAAACCGCCGAGACTGTTAATAAGGTGAACTCTTTTTTGTTTGTCTAAATGATCAATGTCTGATGAGTTTAGGTATGTTTTTTTCATCGTCGTTTGGATATTTTATTGTTTGAAATTGCTCGCTGTAAATTGCACTTAAACCGATCTATTCCCGATACACGTTTTGCGGCATGTTTTGTTTTACAATTTTCTACTCTTGTGCGCCAAAGCCTGTAGCTACTAAATTTTAGCTCTTTTTTCATCAAAGATTTTACATCAGCCTCAGACAAATTAAACTGAAACTTGATGGCTTCAAAGGGCGTTCTGTCTTCCCATGCCATTTCAATAATTCGATCTACATCAACTTCGGATAAACTTTCTACTTTTTTTACAGACAACATATTAATTTGTTTAATGAAAATTTTAAAAGATTAAACAAAAGTACATAATTTTGACAAACCAGAATTAAAAAATTAAAAGAATTTATTTCTTATCAAAAAATTATTGGTCTCAGATTCGGGTTTAAAACCCTTCAATTTATTGCAGTACTTTGGTAATCTGGCGCGTACTTATAATTTAAAGAAAACAAAAAAAGCCATTCCGTAATAGAATGACTTTTTGCTTTTTAAATGGCCAATTACAAAGAGGTTGATACAATAAAAGACTGTCTAAATTTATTTTTCTAACAATAAAATAACTTATAGAACACTAATTTTTACCGAACTTGCTTTGTCGTTAAAAGTTCCTAGACAACTGTTATTTCCAGTTATTATAATAGTTTCTCCTCCAAAATTATCGTTTTGATACAGTGTAATTTTATAGCCACTTTCTAGACGTACCGATGACAAATCATCATTTACAACACCATAGGATTTAAGCTGAGCCAGTGTATAATTACCTACTGGCAAGGCAACTGCATAACCTGTATAGTTGCAATTCTGGAAAACGGTTGCAACACCTCCGGCCGCAGCATTATAATTATTATTGATATAAGTGTGTGAAAAATTGCCAACTCCATCAAAATAATTATCGGCTAATTTGGCCGGATCTGTGGCAAGTTCTCCGCCTTGTACAATACCATCATTGCCATCATTCCAAGCCCATGGAGCATTGGCTCCACCTGATTTAAAATCATTTCCTTTAAAACCGCCACCTGCATTAAAAAACAAATCGGTGTTGAATCGTTGGTCCCATAATCCTCCTGTTTCAAAAATATCAACAAGTTTGTACTCAACATAATTGTCATAATTATCGGCTGGTATCTGCGCAACTCCGCTTGCAGACGGGTAGTAGATAATTCCGTCTCCGTTTATATCGTGTTGTGGCCACGCTTTTAGGCCGTGCCCTTTTGCTTCTTGCGCCGTAACAGGATGCATTTCTCCGTTAAAGTCTTTCATTTGCAATGTTCCATCAATACTTTCCAATCCAGTTACAAATGAGCTGCCCGCAGTTGCATAAGAAAAGAAGTCGGAATGATTGGTGGTAACGGCTCCTTTTAAGCTTCCGTAAGCAGATCCATCTTTTTCTACAATCATTAATACACCTTCTAAATCATTTTCGTGTTGGTCTAGTTGGTACAAAAGCGCAATATCTGTCCAATCTCTCGGAGAAAAAAAGGCGTATGTAATAAACCAATGTGTTTTTGATTCTACTACCGAATAGTAACAATGTGCCAATAAAGAGTTGGCAAACGCGGGAAGATTGTTCCAGTTATTCTCTGCATTCCAGTCATTATCATAATTTATGGCAGTAAGATAATCTGATTTTCCTCCTTCAGAATAGGTTCCCGTGGCATCTACATCTTTGTAATGAATTGGTGCCCATCTTCTGGCTAAATCTGAACTGGCAGATGCACTAATTTTATTAAAATTCTGCTTTTTTTCTACCACAGTTGTAGTCGTTTTTTCTTCTTCTAATGTGGTGTCCTGACATGAAAATGTCATTGCCAATGCCATCATAACGAAGACCTTACCGAATACTTTACTGATTACTTCTTTTCGATTCTTTTTTTTCATAATTCTAGTTTTTAATTGTTTATAACATATTTAAAATTCCTTGATTTTGATTCAATTCTAGTGTTATGATCCACTGTCAAATGATAAATAGGATCAGCAGTCTTTATTTTTTCTGAAAATCTTTCTACGGCATTTTATAGTTCGTTTTTTATTTTTTTTGAATTATAATTCTTACTTGCTTATAAGTACCTAAAAGAAGAAATCGTACTATCTGAAAATATTATGATACCGTTAATAAAATGTTATTGCGTGAGGAAGACTATTTTTTATTTTTTGAAGTCACTAAAAAGTTACGCACACGGAAGCTTTATAACAAATGATCATTCAATAGTTATTTACCTGTTTTTACTTCTGATCGAGGTGCAGAAAATTTTATAGCTACGTATCAAAATACAGTTATTGATACTAAATGATGGAACTTCTTTTTTCAAAATAGATTTACTTTAAAACATTAGAAAGCTATTTTTCAATTTTAATTTTGAAAAATGGCTTCCTCTTGGGTTCTAATGTTAAGAATTCATCAGAGGGCAAAGCTTAACATTGGCGAATACTTTTTAACGTTACCTTTGTTAATGATTTATTAACATTGAATTAACTATTAATTTAAGTTGATAATATCGTTAAGTTATAATAACACGTTTTAATAGATCAAATTAAGAGAATAATGAGAAAAAAAGTAATTCCAAATGAACTTGATCCCGAAGTAGAAAAGGGAGAAATAAACTCCTCTGGTGAAAACTTAGAAAATCCTTCTGATGGTGCAGAGCAAGAAACAGTTTCGGTTGAAGATCTTCCAGAAATAAGCAAAGTAAAGAGACCTGTGAGAAAGGTGACTGAAAAACCAACGTTGCCTATCGAAGAAGTAAAAGCTGAAAACGAAGAAGTTGAACCACTAATAATTTCTGAAGAAGTAGAAGAGTCTACTGAGGAAAACGAAGATAAATCGAATACCAAATCAAAAAAGAAGATCAAAAAGATGAAAGAAAAGGAAAAAGAAAAAAAGCAATTGGCTAAGAAAAAAGAAAAAGCTAAAACAGAGAAAAAGAAAGAAAAAGCTAAATTGGACAAGAAGAAAGAAAAGGCCAAAAAAGCAAAAGTGAAAGCCAATGCCAAAAAGAAAGTCAAAGCTAAAAAAGCAAAGGATAAGGTAAAAGCAAAAAAAATTGCCAAAAAGAAGGCAAAAAAATCAAAAGTAAAAAAGAATAAGAAAAAATAATTTTTATCTGACTGGCATTTGCTAATTTTTAGTTTGCATTATACGCTAAACCTTTCAAAAATAAGACATTAAATTAATTTTAGGAGTCAAGGAATTGTGCCAGTACTACTACAACAAAAAAACCGTAAAACGATTTGTTTTTACGGTTTTTTTGTTGTGAGATTTAGTTAAAAACGAATATTTTTTACAAGGTCGTAGGGTTAATGTATCATTAATAGTGGAGTTGGTGGCCACCACAATATGTGAGGCCGAAAATATAAAACCTATGATATTTTCAATCAACGAGAAGATGGTTGTGTAAAAGTAGTATTGGATCCTTGGAAATAAAAATATTTTATCTTCAGGATTTAAAATTTTGATAAAAAAAATCTGCAACTTGTGCAGATTTTTTTTTTGAAAGAACCAGCTTTATTCGGCTGCTACTGCGTTTACGGTATTCAGAGCAACATCGTTGAGTAGGCAATCTGCTTCTTTTTCTTCTGCAAGGGTTTGCGTTAGTAATTTTGCAGCATCGTTTTCTCCCAACGTTTTTGCAAAGGCAACCAAGGTGCCGTATGTTGCAATTTCGTAGTGCTCAATTTTTTGCGATGCGGCAATAATACCGGCATCTCTCACGGCTCCGGGCATGGTTTCTACAACAATAGAATCTCCTTCTTTTAAAAGCCCCGCCATAGCTTCGCATTTTTTACCTTCTGCTTTTTCTCCCAAAAGTTCAAATACTTGTTCTAATCTTTCGATTTGAATTTTGGTAATCTCGAGATGTTCTAATATTGCATTGGTAAGAGCTGAAGAAGTTGCATTTTCTGCCATTTTAGGAAGCGCACCAATTAAGGCATTTTCTGCCCAATAAATATCTTTCAGACTGTCTACAAAAAGTTCGTTTAAATCTGTTGCAGCATCTGATGAAGGTTCAACAATATTAATTTTCGCATTGTTTTTTATCTCTTTTGTTTCGGTCGCCTTTGTTTGTGTGGCATTGGTTTGACCTTGTTTTTCTGAATTTTTCATGTTTTATTTTTTTTAATTTTAAATGTATAAGTTGGGTTCGCGTTTCCAAAAACGGTGTTTGGTCATTGCAGTAATAAATGCTTGAGCAAATGCTTCTGATGCAACTTCGTTGCTTACAATAATTCCGCCATCGTCATTTGCTACTTTCGAAGCAAAAGTGGTTGCTGTAAACAACTCTGAAGCTTCGCCATCAGCACCAATAATTTTGCAATGTTTGTAAGCATCGTTGAGATATTCCAGCGCATCGTCATTTTCTGTCAATACAGAAAGTCCTAATCCGTGAGGTACATAAACGGCATCAAATAAAACAGATGAAGCGGTAAGGAAAGTGTAGTCGGCAGTAAGAGCTCCATTAGAATCGGTGAGCACAGAACCTAAATGGGGCGCAATTACAAATCCTTTGGCACCTTCTTTTTTCAATGCGCTTTTTATATTCATTACAGCAGCTTCAGAAACTCCGTCAGAACAAAGAATAGCAACTCTTCGTGACTCAATTGTTGTCGAATTGGTCGGGTTGTTAATCATACTTAATGCCTCAGATAAGGAGACAGATTGTTCGACTGTTTTTGGCTCCTGATCACCACCTTCATTTTCTGGCGAAACGCCTTTATTGACAGGAAACTCTAGATTTGTTGGTACAGTAGCGCCAAGGCCAATTGCCACTTTTTGTGCAAGTTCTGTATCTACCTGAGCGAGTAGTCCCAGCATTCTCAAACGAATTGCAGTAGTATCTACTTTTCCAAGTTCAAAACGAAGCGCTTTTACAATATGACTTTTTTCTTCGGGAGTCTGACTGTTAAAAAATAATTTTGCTTGTCCAAAATGATCCGAAAAACTTTTGCTTCTTTCTCTCACTTTATGTGCCTCAATGCGTTCGGGAAAACTTGTAAATCCGCCTTCGCTAATTTGCGCCTGATACGGGCAACCGCCTCCAAGTGAATTAGGATGATAATTTACGCGTCCTTTATTAATTTCCTGACGCATAAATCCGTCACGTTGATTGTTGTGTACGGGAGCGATACTTCTATTAATCGGAATTTCGTGAAAATTGGGTCCGCCTAATCGTGTAAGCTGTGTGTCGGTGTAAGAAAACAATCTTCCTTGCAACAACGGATCGTTTGAGAAATCAATTCCAGGTACCACATGACCAGGGTGAAAAGCAATTTGTTCTGTTTCTGAAAAGAAATTGTCTGGATTTTTATTCAAAACCATTCTTCCCACAATAGTTACAGGCACTAATTCTTCAGGAACAATTTTTGTCGGATCCAGTAAATCAAATTCATATTTTTCTTCATCTTCGGCAGGAATTATCTGAACTCCTAATTCCCATTCGGGAAAATTACCCATTTCGATCGCTTCATATAAATCTTCTCTGTGAAAGTCAGGATTTTTACCTGAAATTTTTTGTGCTTCGTCCCAAGCAACGGCATGTGTTCCTAATTTCGGTTTCCAATGAAATTTCACAAAAGTAGATTCACCTGCTTCGTTAATTAGTCTGAAAGTATGTACTCCAAAACCTTCCATCATACGATAACTTCTCGGAATAGCGCGGTCAGACATCAGCCACATAATCATGTGCATGGATTCTGGCATCAGCGATATAAAATCCCAAAAAGTATCATGTGCAGAAGAAGCCTGCGGAATTTCATTGTGCTGTTCCGGTTTTACAGCATGTACAAGATCAGGAAATTTTGAAGCATCCTGAATAAAAAATACCGGAATGTTATTGCCCACAAAGTCATAAATTCCTTCCTGAGTATAAAATTTTACCGAAAATCCTCTAACGTCTCTGGCAAGATCAGTAGATCCGCGTGATCCTGCTACGGTAGAAAATCGTGTAAAAACAGGTGTAGTTAGTCCTACTTCCTGCAAAAATCCTGCTTTTGTCAATTCTGGAATTGGGTTGGTTACTTCAAAAAAACCATGTGCTCCAGATCCGCGTGCATGAACTACTCGTTCAGGGATTCTTTCGTGGTCGAAATGTGTGATTTTTTCTCTTAAAATAAAGTCTTCTAGTAAAGAAGGACCTCTTTCGCCAGCTTTAAGCGTATTATTATCGTCATTTACCCTAATACCCTGATTAGTGGTCAGAAACTTATTGGTACTATCGGAAATGTTGATAGACAGATCTTTCTGTTTTTTATCCTGAGAATTTTTCATATTGATTAGTATTTTTGATTAAAAAGTAAAGTTCTGATATCGTTACTCTGATAATCAGATATTTCAAATTTACTGCTACTGATTGAATTGAACTTACACGATTGTAGTTCAAATATTACAGAATTTTAATTATTATAAAAGTCTAAAAAACAATTGTTTATGTTTGTATTGAATCTTTTAGTGCTGATTTTACAGTTGATTTTGTCTTGGTGAAGTCAGCACCGTAGTACAGAAAGAATTTCCTGAATTAAAAAATAGACACCACAAACAAATTCGTCTGCAGCTCCGTAATATATTGTTAATTTATCTCTTTCCACAATGTGACCATTCGTAAAAACCACATAACCAAAAAATCCGCTAATTTCATAATTTGCCTGTGGAACCATTATCGGATCTAAAGTTCTTGCCAGTAGGATAGAAGGATCATCGAGATCCATTAAAAGCGACCAAACATTATTGATGTTCCGAATTTGCTCCATTATAGATTTCGAGCCATCCATGTTTTGTTCTTATCGGAGCAGCACCGGCAGCCACTCGTACACTGTCCCATAAACCATATCTGGATTTGATGATACACTTGTGATTTTCCCAATGAATACCGTCTGGCGATTCTGCAAGCCAAATATAATTTCCGGCCTAGAAGGACGATGCAAAGCATAATATTTACCTTTTATTTTTTCTTCAAAAAGAGCACAATCCTTATTGTGAGGAGTTAAAATCATTCCTTTATACTCAAAATTTTTCATAAACGTTTTTTTATTAAGTATCTCAAATTTAATTTTTTAGTCATGTTTTGTTACATAATTGCATCAGGATCTTATGTCTTATTGATAATTTAAAAAAATGTAATAAAAAAAGGACAGATTTAAATTGTGTATTGATTGATTTCATAGATTTGTATTCAAACCGGACCATAAAAACTTTTTTATCATGCCAATTATTGAACAATCAGAGTATAATTTTCCTTCTATTATTCATCGTAACAGGCATGTTTCTACTATTTATGCCGCTTTGTTTAAAAAATTTGATGCTCCTGGATATACAAGAGAAAAACTTGAGTTAAAAGACGGCGACTTTATCAATATTGATTTTATTCTAAATGATCCTAAAAAAGCAGTTATTTTATGTCATGGTTTAGAAGGTGATTCCCGTAGAACGTACAATAATAGTTGTGCCGTTTATTTTCAGGAGAAAGATTTTTCAGTTTTTGCATGGAATAATCGCACCTGTGGAGGAGAAATGAACCGTTTGCCAAGACTTTATCATCACGGCGCAGTAGATGATCTGGACGCAGTAGTGAAGTTTGTTTTGCAAAAAGGATTTGAAGATGTTTACTTAATCGGATATTCAATGGGAGGTGTACAACTGCTCAATTATTTTGGCTGGACAAAAATGGATGAACGCATAAAGGCGGGAGTATGTATTTCTGTCCCCACTCATATCGCAACAAGTGCCGAAGTGCTTAAACAGGGCTTTAACAGAGTTTATTTAAAGAATTTTACAATTGATATTAAAAGAAAATTAAAATACAAAGCGGCTCAATTTCCGGATTTTATAAACCGTGATCAAATTGACGGCATTTCTTCTTTTGATGAAGTCGATCATTATTTTACCGCTCCTTTGCATGGTTTTGCAAGCCGTGACGAATATTATCAGCGGGTTTCTCCTGAATTTTCTCTAAAAAATATTACCACTCCGGTTTTAATTATTAATTCTCTTGATGATCCTTTTTTAGGAGAAAGATGCTATCCAAGGGCTATAGCTCAAGAAAGTGAATATGTTTATCTTGAAACTCCAAAGTATGGAGGTCATTGTGCTTTTCCCCTGCGTAATTCAGAGTATTCTTATGCTGAGAAAAGAGCTTACGATTTTTTTGAATCTTGCAAAGAACTTGTATAGTATTTTATAACTATAAAGTAATAAGGCTTTTATGTTCGAATTAAAGAATTCATACTATTATGTATGTTGCTTTACAACGTCCTAACTTTTATCCATTCTCTCTTCTTTTCCTTTACCAGTTATTCGTAAGGTCATTCAGTTGTTACTTCTAGTTTTAGTAATAGAAAGTAATGATCTTAATTCGCACTATGATACTAATCTGTTTAAGCTTTAAGTATTGAAAAAAGTCATTAAACATAGCCCATTACAGCGGTTACTGATTTATAAATCATAAATTATAGAAATCCACATACAAATAGTGTTAATAATACAACTCTCACTCTTAATTGTATAATGTTTAATTTTCATTTGGCATCACCTTTACACAATCAAATAATCTAAATCTTAAACAAAACAAAATAAATGAAAATTAAAATTTTACTATTAACCTTTATTGTATTATGTATCGCATCTATCACCGGATGTGAAAATGATGATTTTAAAGAAGTCGCTGGAGTATGTCCTGTAGTTGAGTCTACAACTCCTTTGCAAAATGCATTAAATGTTCCTTTGGATCAGGTTATTAGCGCTACATTCAACGAATATATGGATCCGAATTCTATTACTTCGACTTCATTTATTGTATCGGGAATGTCTCCTATAACGGGAACAGTTACCTATACTGGAAGAACTGCATCATTTAAACCACAAGCTTTGCTTGAGGAAAATACTACGTATACGGCTAAAATTACAACAAAAGCAAAAGATGTAAATGGTAATTTTTTACAGCTTGAGCATGTATGGGTATTTTCTACAGGAATGCTTTTAAGACCTGTAGTTACTGCTGCAGATCCTATAAACAATGCCATTGGGGTTGCATTAAATAAAACAATTTCGGCAACATTCAATATGGCTATGAATCCAGCTACCTTAAATAGTACTACTTTTAAAGTAAATCAAGGTACTAATCCTGTGCTGGGAGTAATTTCTTATACGGGATCTACAGTATCTTTTGCTCCTACAAATCCTTTATTGGCTAATAGAATTTACACGGTAACGATTACTGCTGGTGCAAAAAACTCAATAGGTACTGCGATGATAGCAGATTATTCATGGAGTTTTACGACAGATGGGGTACCCACAGTAACTGCAACAGACCCTATGAATAATGCTATTAATGTTGCTTTAAATCAAACTGTAACTGCAGATTTTAGCACTCTAATGGATGCAGCTTCAATCACAACAGCTACATTTACTTTAAAACAAGGCACAACCACAATTCTGGGTACTGTTTCTTACTCAGGTAACACGGCTTCGTTTAATCCAACAAATGCGTTGGCATTAGGACAAATTTATACAGCCACAATTACAAATGGAGCAAAAAGTGCTTCTGGAACACCATTGACTGCTGACTATGTTTGGAACTTTACTACGGTACTTTTACCACCTGCGCCTATAATTGTAGATCTTGGAACGGCAGCTATGTTTGGCGCTTTTGGCGGAAATGCCGGAGTGACAAATCAGGGATTAAATACAGTAATAAATAATGGAAGTCTGGGTACAACAGCAGCTTCAACCACGATTACAGGATTTCACGATGGCCTTATCATTTATACCGAAACACCTCTAAATGTTGGTAATGTGACGGGTGATATATTTACTGCCCCTCCGGCCCCAGGAACAGCTACATCTTTATTAATTGCAGAAAAAGCACTATTAGATGCAAATGCAGCATATTTAAGTATTTCGCCAGCGGCAAAACCAGGTGGTTCTGATCCGAATGCAGGAGAATTAGGCGGATTGACATTGGCTCCGGGAGTATACAAATCAACAAGTGGTACATTTAAAATCAGCAATGGCAACCTGACGCTTGATGCGCAAGGTGACTCAAATGCTACTTGGATTTTTCAAACTGCTTCTGGACTTACCGTTGGAATTGCAGGGCCTACGGGTGCAAAAAGCGTTATCATGATCAACAACGGACAACCTAAAAATGTTTTTTGGTATGTAGGTAGTGCGGCCACTATTAACAGTGCCGGAGGAGGAACGATGGTAGGAACTATTATTGCCAATTCTGGTGTTACGTTTTCTACTTCTGGAAATGCAAATCAGACGGTGCTTAACGGAAGAGCGATATCTTTAGTCGCATCTGTTACTATGGTAAACACTACTATTAATGTTCCTAACTAAAACATTTACGAAATAATATATCCCGTCTTCGGGCGGGCTATTTCTAAAGAAAAATAATCACTAAATACACGTAAATGAAAACTAACATTAGTTTTAAAACAAATATAAACACAACGAAAATTTTAGATAAAACACTGTTAAATAGGTTTTTATTTTTGTTTTTATTGTGTGTAAGTACGCCAACGATGCTTCAGGCACAAGAGGTTTATTATACAAAACCTTCTTGGTTCTTTGGCCTGGCAGGTGCCACCAATTATAATTTTTACCGTGGTTCAACCCATCAGCTTAATGCTAGTTTAACGCCACCGGTTACTTTTCATAATGGCGAAGGTGCGGGACTTTATTTGGCACCGCTCGTAGAATTTCATCAACCAGATACTAGATTAGGGTTTATGTTTCAGGCAGGATATGACAGCAGAAAAGGTTCTTTCGATCAGAAAGTTACTTCTTGCAACTGCCCTGCAGATTTATCTACAAAATTAAGTTATGTTACCGTTGAGCCGAGCATTCGTTTTGCTCCTTTCAAATCTAATTTTTATGTGTATGGAGGCCCGCGTTTGGCTTTCAATGTCGATAAATCATTTAAATATACATTAGGAACAAATCCGGCTTATCCAGAACAAGAGGCAACGCCAGCTGTAAGAGGTGATTTTGATAATATGAAAGAAGTTCTTGTCTCGATGCAAGTTGGAGCAGGTTATGATATTCCGTTATCGTCACAAAATCATAAAACACAATTTATTTTGTCTCCTTTTATAAATTTTCAACCTTATTTTGGACAACATGCACGTTCTGTCGAAACTTGGAGTACTACAACTCTTAGAGTAGGTATGGCGCTTAAGTTTGGACAGGGAAAAGCATTAGAAACTCCTGCCGCAGCAGAGTCTAAGGTACAGTTTTCTGTAAATGCTCCTAAAAATATTCCGGGGGAACGTAATGTACGTGAAGTATTTCCTTTACGAAATTATGTTTTCTATGATCTTGAATCGAATAAAATACCAAGTCGCTACAAATTACTGAAAAAAGAGGATGTAAAAAATTTCAATGAAGATCAGATCGGAATTACGCCTAGTGTAAATACATCTGGACGTTCTGCAAGACAAATGACAGTATATTATAATGTAATTAATATTCTTGGAAATCGAATGGTGAAAAATCCTTCAGCCAATGTAAAACTTGTTGGTTCTTCTGAAAAAGGATCAGAAGATGGTGTTGCTATGGCCGAATCGATCAAAACATATTTAGTTACTGTATTTGAAATAAATGCATCAAGAATCACAACCAAAGGGCAATCAAAACCTGCTGTTCCGTCTGAACAACCCGGCGCAACAAAAGAACTGGTGTTGCTTCGAGAGGGAGATCGCAGGGTTTCTATAGAAAGTAATTCACCAGAATTATTGATGGAATTTCAAGCAGGACCAGATGCACCTTTAAAACCACTAGAATTAGTTACTTTACAGGAGGCACCTATTGACAGTTATATTACTATTGATGCAACTGGTGCAAAACAGGCCTATTCGTCTTGGTCTTTAGAAACTACAGATCCCGATGGAAAAGTAAAAACTTTTGGTCCTTATACTCACGAAAAAGTAAGTATTCCGGGTAAAAGCATCATGGGAACTCGTTCTGAAGGTGATTATAAAGTAAAAATGATTGGTAAAACCAAAACTGGCGGTGTTGAAGAAAAAATAACCACCACGCACATGGTACTTTGGACACCGTCTAAAACTGATGAAGGGCTTAGATTCAGTATTATTTTTGAATTTAATAAATCAAAAGCAATCGCGATGTATGATAAATACCTGACAGAGGTTGTTACGCCAAAAATACCAAAAAATGCTGTAGTTATCATTCACGGCCACACGGATATTATTGGTGAAGAGTCTTATAATTTGAATTTATCTATAGACAGAGCCAATGAAGTAAGAGGAATTATAGAAAAAGCATTATCAAATTCGGGCAGAAAAGATGTAAAATTTGAAGTACACGGTTTTGGAGAAGACGAAAATATGTCTGCTTTTGAAAACAAACTTCCCGAAGAACGTTTTTATAACCGTACAGTGATAATTGACATTATTCCCAAAACAAAATAAAAATATAGTTTTCATTTTAATACACAAATTCAGTTGTATATAAAGGAGATAACAAAATAGTAAGCATAAACTCAGTATTAGTCAGAGATGAATTTGTGAATTTTAGTGAAATCAACTACTATTAAAAGCAATAAAAATACGATCAGGAAGATTATATAGGAACATAAAATGGAAGATTATGTTTTTATGGACGGCCCGTCTTGTACATCTGTATGAGGCGGGTTTTTTTTTGATCAAATTCTTAACAAAATAAATTCACAACCTGTTTAATTATAATTTATTCTGTGTTTACTATTTAAAATATAATGGAGTTACGAATCTTTTTTTACTTCAATCTAAAGAAAAAAGGCACTAATCTCGGATGACAATACTACTTTTTATGATGTTTGTTTAAGTATTGATTTATGTGCTTACAGTTTGTACTTTTGTGTTTATGAATGATAACTTTGTAAATGAATATTTCGGGATAGGAATACAAAATGGTAAAACGCCTGAAAATTTGGGTGTTTTGTGGCGATCTGCTCAAAATTTAGGCGCTACTTTTATCTTTACCATTGGTAACCGATATGCCAAACAAGCCTGTGATACTCATGATGCGGTAAAAGCAATTCCATATTTTCATTATGATACTTTTGAGGCTTTTTATGAAAACTTACCCAAAGGTGCACGATTGGTGGGTGTTGAATTAGATGAAAAAGCTTGCGATTTAGAAACTTTTGAACATCCAAGACGTTGTGTTTATTTATTAGGGGCAGAAGATCACGGCTTATCCTCAAAAGTAATGGATAAATGCCATCATTTAGTAAAATTCAAATCAGAAAAAAGCTTGAATGTCGCCGTAGCAGGAACTATTATTATGTACGACAGAAACTTATCGAAACCACGTTCTTAAAGCAAAACAGCTAACAGAAGATACGAGTATTTATAACTTCCTAAAATTTAAAAATCTCCAAAGTCATTTGATTTTGGAGATTTTTTTGGTTCGAAAATAGTAGTTTGAATGTCATAAAATCGCATCAGATAAAGTTTAACATTGATTTAATTAATGCTATAATTGTTATCTGTTTAAATGCCATAGCGCTGTTTCCTTAACTGCATCTTCGTATGAGGTTGGTTTAAATGCAAAAGCTTTTTCAAACTTAGCAGAACTAAGATGAAGTGGAAATTCGTTTTGGTAATTCATCTCGTATGCTTCTTTCATAAAGGGATTCAACAGGCCTATTATTTTTAGCAGCCATTTTGGTAAAACCGAAATTTTGTCTGAACTTTTCAAATGTTTGGCCGCCAACTTTACAAATTCCTTTCCGGTAAGTGGCGCTGGTGTCGGTAGATGCCATACCTGTCCAAACGCCTTTTCATTTGTCGCAAGAATATAAAGCGCTTCAGCGATATCCGGAGTATAATTTAATGATCTTGGCACATTCGGATTGATCAGCCATTGGGCAGTGCTGCCTGCTTTCAACTTCTCAAATACCAATACGCTCGGGATGCTTTTCTCTGTTGCTCTCGGACCAAAAAAATCTGCTGCCCTTGCAATTGTAGCCTCAATGTTGCCCGAAGCCATTTCCTTCAATAACATTTTTGCCAGTTCAGCTCGTACTTTTCCTTTTTTGCTTATGTAATTGTATGGAGTTTCCTCGGTTATAATTCCGTCAACCTTTCCGTACATGTATATGTTATCGAAGAAGACTAGTTTGGCACCAGTTGTTTTACATGCGTTTATAACATTTCGCATAATTACCGGCCATTGTTCTTCCCATATTTTAGCATTATAAACCAATCCAATTGTTAGATAAACTACATCAGAACCAAGTATCGCAGACAATAGCTGCTCAGAATCGAGTGCATCGGCTGTTATCGATTCTGTTCCTTCAACATGTTGCGGTGTTCTTGATACAAGTCTGATGTTGACATTGTGTTTTTTTAATACAGGTATTAGTTCAGTGGCGATGGTACCGTTGGCACCTAAAATTGTATGAGTCATAGTTTTACTATTTAGAATGTTATTTATTTCTAGAGCAAAACTACATCCCAAATATTGACTGCCATTGTAAGAAAACGAACGTGTTCTTTAAATCTGTTTTTTTAACTTGTATTGTATGTTATTTTGTGTTTATTTTATTGTATATGAGTAACTTGTGTTATTTTTAAATAATGTAAAAAAATAATTATTTTTAATACTATTGTTCAAATGTGTCTGGATTTTTGGTTCCGGAACCTACGGTAAAAAATTCTTTACCTTTTAAATCTTTTATAAATTGCTGAGGAGTTGTTCCCAGAAAATGTTGAAAATCTTTAATTAAATGACTTTGATCATGATAATTAAATGCGGAAATAATCTCAAACATATCGGTAATTTTTTCCTTGTCATCAATAAGACGACCAAGTACCATTTTGAATCTTAAAAATCTCAATAACTCTTTTGGAGAATATCCGGCATATTTCTGAAATCGAATCTGAACCGTACGCTCTGTTAAGTTAGCATCAGATGCAATGGCCTTTACGGGATGTGTAGCTGGATTATAAAAATAATGCTCCCCATCAATAAGAGGCTGGGCGGCATCGTCCATTTTGTGAATGTAATGTACGATGAAACTCGAAATAATACTTAATCTCGCTTTGAGATCATTCATCTCTAGAAGTGTTTTAAACAGTTCATTAAATGAGAACTGGTCTGTTATTTGATCAGGATCGTATACTGTTTCTCCATCAAAATTATTCAGCGGAACTTTAAAGAGCCTGTAAAATCCGCTGAGCCTGAAATTAACAATAATCGCATCAGCACCTTCTTTAAGTTCATAATTAAGCATTTTCCTGACAGGGCCAATTACAGCGCATCCCTTTTTTATCTCATGAGGAGAGGTAGAATTGTTGAAAGATATTTGAATGTTGGTACCAAAATTAAAAACCAATAGTATTTCCAGGCTTGGAGATAAGTGTTTAAGTACGTTTTGAGAATCGGAATTGTAAATATGGTAGTAATGACTAATAACCTCGTTCAGGCTTCCGTCAATCAGGTAAAGCATGCCATTTTTATCGTCCGTTTGCATAGATTTGGTTGTTTTCAGTTCGTTATTTAAATAGTATTCTAATCAATGTTAACTTACTAATTACAAATATAGTAATGTACTTTATTCTTCGGCTATTTGATCAGAAGAAGTAACTACTATTTAATTTTTATGTAATAAATGCTTCGTTTTTTTAAAGAATTGAAATTTGTCTAGTAAGACATCACCACTATGACGATTAACTTTAATATGAAGTAAAAATTTACAATTAAAATTAAAGTAAGTTCAACTATTTCAGAAAATCAAAAAAGGTGATATTGAATGTACTATTTTACCTAAAAAATAAAACAAGGTAAAAACTTTTTCAATAAATCATTCTCTAAAATCAACTGTTTTTTAAACTTAACATACACTTTATGTTTAAGTAAACCTCTGATTGTATACTTGTAGGTTAAAAAACAAACAAATGGTTAGAGGGTTATTGATAATGTGTTTGATCACATTACAGTCATTTGGTCAACAAATAAAGTTCGAAAATTTTACTACCAATCAGGGATTATCCAATAATTCGGTAATAGATATTGAAAATGACAAAGACGGAGGGCTCTGGGTTGCTACCTGGGATGGATTGAATTATTACGATGGTCATAATTTTAAGTGTTTTAAACACAACGCTAATGATCATGAAACCATATCCAGTAATTATATTACTAAAGTAAAAAAGGATAATACAGGATGTATTTGGCTGATTAGCAAAGAGGGAGATGTCAATAAATACGTCGAAAATGGTAAATTCAGAACATTTAAGTTTAAGTCACTTCCGCAAAACATTTATTTATCTCAAAAAGGAAATATTGTCGTTCAAACCAGTACGGCTTATTACGAATTTATAAAGGGAGCTTTCACCGCAATATCCTATAATAGAGTACAAAAAACAGATTTGAGTGATCTCAAAAACAGCTTGCTTAAAGAATATCCAAGACTGATTATCAATGATGTTTTAAAAGATAAATTCGGAAATATTTGGTATGCTACTCAAAAAAACGGAATATATATTATTTCTAATAAAGGGGGCAAAAAAAACATTGAGCACTTTACCTCAGACTTGTATTTGCCTTATTCGTTCAGCAGTAATGAAATAGAAACGCTTCACGAAGATGCTTTTGGTAACATTTGGTTAGGGCAAAAAGATGGCGGATTAAGTATGGCTTACACAGGTTCAGAAATGTTAAACACAATAATGCCACATCCTGTAAAACATCCTAATTTGCCAACGGAAACTATCAGAGCCATTACCAAAGATAAAGAGGGTAAAATTTGGCTGGGCTACTACACAAATGGACTCTATTATTACAATAAAAAAAATCATTCTTACGACAAGTTTAGAATAAAAGAAGCCGCTTTGCATCCGGATTGGGAAAGGGTCAGGAGTTTATTTACCGCCAGTGACGGAACAATTTGGGTAGGAACTTATAAAGGAATTATACGTATTTCAGGCTCTCAATATAGGTGTTATGAGGCTGAAAAAATAAAGGAATTGCCTAATAACAGATCTTATTCTATTTGTGAAGATGAAAATAAACAGCTTTGGATAGGGTGCTGGGGTGGTGTGGCTAAATTTAATTTAGTAACGGAAAAATGGGAGAGTTTTAAAGGACAAAATTTGTTGAATAAATACCACATCAGATGTGTCAAAAAAGACAAACAGAGTTTAATTTTAGCTACCGAAAATGATGGTATAATTATTTTAAATTTAGAAACCGGTAAGTTAGAACAAATTTCAACCCATCAGGGTCTTTTGGGCAATAGTGTTTATTCGGTTCTAATTGACAAAAATACTCATAATTACTGGATTGCTTCGTTAGGAGGTGTCAGCGTTTTTAATAAAAAAAAGGGTTTAATTAAGAATATTACTGAGACGGACGGACTTCCGAGTCACATGGTGTACGGTCTTATCGATAACGGAAATAAGGTTTGGATGAGTACCACTAAAGGAATTGCATCTGTTGCTAAAAACAACTTTAAAATCACATCATACAATCCAAATCATGGGTGGCAGGCACCAGAATTTTCAGAAGGGGCCTATTATCAGGATAATAAAGGTCTTTTGTATTTTGGAGGAGTAAATGGACTTAATTATTTTGATCCGAATAGTCTTCGTACCAACACATCTGTTGAAAAGATCAAATTAAATATCGATGGTAACGAAAATTATTTGCCCGTAATAGATAAGAGTTTTACGGATAATGAATTAGAAATAGAAATAGTACCTATTGTTTTTCCGAGAGAAAATGCAGCTTCAATTTATTATAAGTTAGAAGGAAGAGATAAAAATTGGATTTTATTACGAGATACCAAAAAAATAGAATATGCCAATTTATCTTCGGGAGAGTACCATTTTTTGATTAAAAAAGGCGAAAAAGGAGTAGTGCAGCCCGTATTTTTTACGCTTCATATTAGGAAAGCTTTTTATGAAACAATATTGTTTTACATTTTATTATCGGGTTGTATTTTATTAGGTTGTATCACGCTGATTTATTTTAGAAATAAAACTGCAGCAGCGCAGCAAAAGTACTTGGTGGCAAAAATAGGAGCCCGAACCGCAATTATCGAAAAGCAGAAGAAAGATTTGCAGGCTATTAATGAAAAACTCGATAAAAAGAACAAAAAAATATCAGAGCAGAAAGAAAAACTTTTGAAGTTGCACAGCACTCTTAAAAACGAAAATTTTGAAATCGAAAAATTTAAAACTTTTATGCTGGCAGAGTTTCAAGATCCAATTGCTGAGATCATTAAAATTTCAAGTACGTATAAAAAAGATAACGAAGTGCAACGGGATTTACTTTTTCAATCAGGTAAACTGGCGAATCTGATCTCGGGATGGAATTATTTGAGTTATGTAAAAGATATTGGTCCGATCAGGAAATCGGCGGTCAATTTGTTTCCAGTTTTAAAGAATAGTATTGAAAAATTAAAACTAGAGCTGCAACACAATCAGGTTAATTTAAATTGCGAAATAGACAATGCTCTTTGTTTTGTATCGATAGACTTATTGCGGTTAAAGTTACTTTTGCAGTATTTTTTTAATGATATCTGCAAATATTCTGAAACAGACAGTACCTTAAATATCGAAATAGGGTATGAGGATAACTTCTTAAAAGTGAGTGTTGTATCTGATAGTGTTATCTTAAAAAATAATTGGTATAATATTCTACATTACAGTCCTTATTTTAAAGCATTAAATGTGTTGTTGGAAGACTTGGATGGGATTTTTTTTGATTATTCTGATGAAAAATTCAAAAGTACTTTACAAATTCCTTTAGAATTAGCGGACGAAAATTTAAAAATGAAAGAAACAATTTCTTGGAAGCATTTTAGCGAACAGGATCAGCTTTCGCTGGATAAAGAATTGTTTTTGGTTTTTAGCGATCAGTCAGATTACACCGCAGCAAATCAGATTTTAGAGAATAATAATTATCATTTGCTTTTCGAAAATTCGGTAGCTAATTTAAATTCGGCTTTAACGCAATTAAACGTTTCTGCTTTGGTGTTTTATCAAGCGACATTCTCAAAAGAACTGGTTCATTTTTTAGCTTCTCATAAAAAGATGTCAGGCCTCAAAATACCGATGATTTATATCTCAGAATACATTAATTATGAATTGCATGAACAATTATTAGAGTTAGGTATCGATACACTGATTCAGTTGCCTGCAAGTTCCTCATTTATTATGAAAAAGATAAGTTCTCTGATTGATAAGAACAAAGAGGCATCAAAGGAAAATAAAATGCAGCAAAAAATATTCGAAATTTTAACAGAAGACACCCCTTTTTTAACCAATAATGATAAGTTGGTCAAGCAAGCTTTAGAAACTATAAAAAAGGAGTTGCAAGATCCTTCTTTTAATGTTGAAACACTTGTAGAAACCTTGGGGATTTCGAGAGTAAAATGCTACCGTGTTTTTAAAGAAACATTAAATCAGTCACCTTCAGATGTAATAACCTCATTTAGATTACAGAAAGCAGAAATATTATTAAGAACCAAAAAATTGAATATTTCTGAGATCAGTTTTGAGTGTGGTTACAATGATCCGAAATACTTTGGACGTTCTTTTAAAAAATATTTTGGAAAAAGTCCTAAAGAATACAAAGGATTCTCTTAGAAAATTTGTTAGCCCTGTGTTTACAGAAAGTTAGATGAATGTTATTGAACAAAACACCCCTTTTTTGTCGTTAATTTTATCCTAATTTGAATCTAAAATCCTCATTAATGCATCAAAATTACCCCATTTGACAGGATTCATAAAATACTTTTGGCAAAACATAAAATAATATTTAAATGAAAAAAATTTACGCATTATTAATTCTTGCCTTAGGATGTATGTCATATTCCTACTCGCAGGTATCAGTGTCCGGAGCTGTGGTTTCTGATGTTGAAAAAATACCAGTACCGGGAGTCTCAGTTTATATAAAAGGAGATCCTAAAGCTGCTGTTACGACAGATTTTGACGGTAATTTTGTAATTAAAGCAAAACAAAACGATGGTGTTTTAGTTTTTTCTTATGTAGGATTTCAAACAAAGGAAGTTGCTTTCTCTGGGAGTCAAAAACAGAGTGTTTCCTTGACTGAAGAAGTTAGCACTCTAAATGAAGTAGTTGTTGTAGGTTATGGTTCTCAAAAAAGATCGGATGTAACCGGAGCTATTGCTTCTGTAAAGAGTGAAAATTTTAATAAAGGAGTGGTAGCAAATGCCGGACAGTTGATTCAAGGTAAAGTTGCCGGCGTTAACGTTACAGCCGCAAGTGGTGAACCGGGAGCTTCTCAGGACATTATTATTCGTGGAGTAGGAAGTTTGCGTTCAGGTACAACACCGCTTTATGTAGTAGACGGTTTTGCTTTAGACAATAGTAATAATGGTGTTGCTTCAAATCCTTTGAACTTTATCAATCCACAGGACATCGAAAGTATTGAGGTACTTAAAGATGCATCAGCATCTGCTATTTACGGTTCTAGAGCTGCAAATGGGGTTGTTGTAATCACTACTAAGAAAGGATCAAAAGGAAGAAGTCAAATAAACCTTTCTATGACTTCCGGATTTTCAACATTAGCCAACAAGGTTGATGTTTTTAGTGCTGATGAATTTAGAAAACAAGTTGTAGCAGTAAACGGAAATTTACAAGATGGTGGAGCAAATACAGACTGGCAGGATGAATTGACCAGAACAGGTGTTTCTCAAAACATTAATTTCTCCATGAGTGGAGGAACTGATAAATCAACGTATGCCGCCTCTTTAGGAGTAGATAATCAGGAAGGTGTTTTACGTAATAGTGATTTAAAACGTTATTCAGGACGTTTAAATTTAAACCAAAAAGCCCTTAATGATAAATTTAATGTTGCTTTTAATTTGACAGGTACTAAACTTGAAAATTCAAGACCTGACGCCAGAAGTATAGTAGGGAATATGCTAACAATGAATCCTACAGATGCAGTTTATGTAGATGGACAGCCAAATGTTAACTTAAGTAATGATGTTTTGAATCCTTTAATCAGTGAGCGACTTTACTCTGATGAAACGAACAACAATCGTATTTTGGCCAATATTGCACCATCTTATGAATTTATAAAAGGGTTAACTTATAAATTTAATTTAGGAGTAGATTATTCTATGTCTGAAAGAGACATTCAGGTCTTGCCATACAGATCGGCTACAAACACGACTTTAGGATCTTTGAACAATATCGTTACGACCAATAATAATATCTTGTACGAAAATACACTTACTTATAATTTTAGTAAAGAGGCTCATAATTTTACAATTTTAGCAGGTCAGTCGTATCAAAAAATACAAGTAAATCAAAAGAGTTATAATTTATCCGGATTTCCTGATAATGGTGTTGAGCCAAAAAATCAGATAGAAACTGCAAGTGAGCGCACCACTCAGGCTTCGTCTGCAGTAGAAAACGAACTTCAGTCTTTCTTCGGAAGATTAAATTATGGCTATGATAACAAATATTTGCTTACAGCAACTATGCGTGCTGACGGTTCGTCTAAATTTGGTAAGAATAATAGATACGGATACTTTCCATCTGTAGCTTTGGGTTGGAATATTACCAAAGAAAATTTTCTAAATGAATCTGAAATTGTTAACAATTTGAAGTTAAGAGCAAGCTGGGGACAAACTGGTTCACAGGAGATTCCTTCTAAAATAACAAAAGCAAGTTATACAGAAAGCAATACAGGAAACGATACGTATCCTTTAGATCCTTCTGCAACAGATTTGGGCGGATATCCTTATGGTTCTATTTATACTCGTTTGGCCAATCCTAACATTCAGTGGGAGGTTTCAACACAGACCAATATAGGGGTAGACTTTAGTTTATTCAATAATAGAGTATCAGGAACTATTGATTATTTTAACAAAGTTTCAGAAAACATTTTATTAGAAGTAGCGCCTGTAGATCCTATTCAGCCTACATCAAAATATTGGACAAACATTCCAAACATGGAGATACAAAATAACGGTATCGAAATTGCTTTAGATTATAGCAGCGATAAAAGCCGTGATTTCTCTTATAGTATTGGCGGAAATATATCTTTTACAGAGAATAAAGTAGAAAATTCACCTTATAAAATATTGACTACAGGTGGAGCACAAGGAGGTGGACAGTCTGGAGCAACCATAAATGGAGTCCTAAACGGGCAGCCTATAGGTTCTTTTTATATGCTTGACTTTACAGGAATTGGTGCTAATGGTTTAAATCAATTTGCTGATACAAATAATGATGGTGCAATTCTTGACGATGACCGTATCGTTGCTGGCAGCGCATTACCCGACTATATTTATGCTTTCTATTTGAATTTTAAATATAAAAACTGTGATTTAGGATTTAATTTTAATGGTGCAGGCGGGAACAAAATTTACAATCACGTAGCAATGACATCATTCAACAGAGGAAGCCTAGCAAATTCTTTTAATACCACAGACCGAGCTTCAGAATTTTCAAACGAAGCTTCTACAAATTCAAATACCGTTTCTACAAGATATTTAGAAGATGGAAGTTTCTTACGATTAAATAATGCAACTCTTGGTTATAATTTAAGCCCAAAATCAATTGGACTTGATACTGTAATGGATAATATTCGCCTTTCGTTAACTGGACAAAACTTATTTGTGATCACAAAGTATAGTGGTTACGATCCTGAAATAAACACGGGTACTGCTGTTGGTGATATTCAGTCTTTTGGAATTGATTATTTCAGTTATCCTAGAAGCAGAACCGTTTTGATTGGTTTAAACGTGGCATTTTAATTAAAAATAACATAACATGAAAAATAAAATAATAGTAACAGCTCTTGCATTCGGTTTATTATTTACTTGGAGTTGTACCGACTTGGAAGAAAAAGTATTAGATGAATCGTTGAATGGCAGCGGTCAAGGAGATGCAATTAGTGGTGCAATTGCTCCGGCTTATGGTCAATTAAAAGCGACTTGGATACACACCAACAACTTTGGTTTGCAGTTAATTGCCAGTGATGAAGGTATTTTACCTTACAGAGGAGGAACAGATTGGTATGATGGCGGTAAGTATCTGGCTGTACACGCACATACTACCACACCTACAAACGATTTGGTTACAAGTACATGGAATGAGCTTACAAAAAACATTTCCAGAACATTGTCTGCTATTGAAGTATTGACTCCTCTTGCAAAAAGCGGAAATGCAGAGGCTCAGGGAGCATTGTACGAAATGAAAGCCTTGAGAGCTTACCTTAATATGCTTACCTTGGACAGTTGGGGAATTGTGTTTAAAAAAGAATCATCAGCGAGTACTTCAGAAATACTTCGCGGAACAGAAGCAGTTTCTTATATCGAAAGTGAGTTATTGTCTGTAGCCGATGTTATTAATACGACCAAAGGACCAGGAAGAATGACGCAGGCTGCCGTTTGGGGACTTCTTGCCAGATTGAATCTGAATGCTGCAGTTTACCGTGATCCTTATGGTACACCTACATTTGCTGCTGCCGATATGGATAAGGTAATTAAATACACTGATAACATTATTAATTCTGGTAAATTTAGCTTATCTCCTGAGTATTTTGACCTTTTTGACGATGCGAACAATTCAAATAAAGAATTAATTTTTGCTTTAGATCAGCGCGGAGTTTTAAGAGATGAAAATAACCGTTGGGCTTACTGGTCAATTCCGGGCTCAATGTTCCCTAGACCGGAATCAATTAATGCAGATGGAACAGATGGTCCGGCCATTACTTCAGATTTCTATCAGACATGGGTTGATGCTTATGGTAACGTAGATCCTGCCGATGCCGACTCGAGATTTTACAAGAACAATGCACAAGTACCAGCAAATTTGAAGGATCTTACTGGGCTTTCACCTTTAAACGATCAAAATCATTATTACTGTGTAAAAGGAGAAGATTTTGAAATTGACAGAGGAATTATGAGAGGTATTCCTTGGGCAGCAAGAAAAGATGCTAATGGTGCATTTTTTAAATGCGATGGCGGGTACAGAATTTATCCTGTTAAACAAATAAAAGGGAACGGTCCTGATAAAAATGTGGGTTACGTTAATCTTACTCTTCAGGTAGATTTTACTAAAGAGGGCAGTATGCACTATTCTGGATATAGAGTCTCTAAATACCAATTTAGTCACACTTCTCCTGATGGAAATTATTTTAGTAGCGTAGATATGGTACTGCTTAGATATGCTGAAATTTTTATGATGCGTGCCGAAGCCAAATTAAGAAAAGGAGATACCGCTGGTGCATTAGCAGATATGAATACCGTAAGAACTTCAAGAACTGCCCGTGCTCCAATTCCAGCGGCACTTCCAACGATCAATTTAGATATTTTGTACAGAGAATATGGTTTTGAATTTTACTGGGAAGGTCTAAGAAGAACCAATCAAATACGTTTTGGACATTATGAGGACAAATGGACTGAAAAAACAGATGCAGATGTAAATCATAGATTGTTCCCAATTCCTCAAGTTGCTATTGACGGGGCTTCTAACACTCCTGGATATTTAGTACAAAATAAAGGATACTAAATTCTGTAAATTATATATTTAATTTGAAGGCTTCAGGTTTTCTTTTATTGAGATAACCCAATAGCCTTCAAATTTCTAATTCTTATAAAAATGAAAATACCAGTACTGCAAAAAAATATGTTCAAAGTATTTGTGTGCCTATTCTCTATCAATTTTGCTTCTGCTCAAACAAAAGATACAAGTGTAAAAAAATATCCCAATGCTCTTAATTTTATTGTAATGGGAGATTGGGGCAGATTTGGCGAAGACCATCAAATTCCTGTAGCCAAGCAAATGGGCATTACTGCTACAGCGATTAATCGTGATTTTATAATTTCTACAGGAGATAACTTCTATCCGGTAGGCGTTGCAAGTGAATTTGATCCGCAGTGGAAATCTTCTTATGAAGATATTTATACCGATTTTTCATTGCATTGGAACTGGTATCCGGTGTTAGGAAATCATGATTATGCCGGTAATCCGGATGCGCAGGTTGCTTACTCTAAAATAAGTCGTCGCTGGAATATGCCAGCCCGATATTATAGCAAGACATTTAATATAAACGGAGATTCAAACCAACAGGTATTAATCGCTTTTATAGACACGAATCCTTTAATTCCTGCATTTTATGAAAATGATGTGTATGGTAAAAATGTAATTTCACAAGATACCACTGCACAAAAAAAATGGCTTATTAAAACCTTGTCAGATGCGCCTAAAAGTGTTAAGTGGAAACTCGTTGTTGGACACCACCCTTTGTTTACCGCAACTTTAAAAAGACGAGAAAGTTATGACACGAAGGCAGTGCGTAAATCATTAAAATCCTTATTTGATAAATACGAAGTAGATGCTTACATCGCAGGTCATGATCATGATTTACAGCATTTATTGCCAGAGGGCAAGACAAATTATTTCGTTTCGGGATCAGCTTCTGAGGCTACTCCCATCGATCAATTGCCAATTAGTAAACTGGCTTCTTCCGAATACGGATTTATGACATTTTCAGTTCTTCCCGATACATTATATGTGCAAGCGGTTAATGAAAAAGGAGAAGTCATTTACAGTACCGAAATTAAAAAACAAGAAAATCTTCGACAGAAATAAATATGCCGAATTTACTTCATGGTAATTTAATCTGTACATATTCTGCTGATAATTTAAGTATTACATAAACAAATTTGCCTTTTTAAAGCAAGGCGGATAATTAATAATTTTGTTTGTTTTGTTTATTTTTTTTTTGCTGCAGACCTGGTTGGGTCTGCAGCTTTCACAAAAATTGGTATGCAATTTATTTTAAAATCAAATTTCTTTTTGCCTCCCAAGGGCTATGTTTTTATGTGTTTTACATAATTCCACCTTTATAATACCCAATTTATATTCTTAATAAAGTTACCTACTGCTTTAAAAGAAATGAAACTCAATTTTCAATGAAAAAAATAATCACTCTTTTTTGCCTCCATTTTTTCCTGTCTGTACAAGCGCAGGAATACAGTTCTTCCAATATTCATTCGCATAACGATTATGCTAGCACACTTCCTTTTTATGGAGCATATTCTAATGAATCGGGAGTTATCGAAGCCGATGTTTTTTTAGTAAATAATGAATTATTGGTGGCACATACTTCCAAAGAAATTCTCGCTCATAATTCCTTAAAAAGTTTGTATTTGGAACCATTATCTGCTAAATTAAAAACTTTAGGAGGAAAAGCATATCAAAGCAATAAGTCTCTGATTGTAATGATTGATGTAAAATCTGAAGCAGATGCTACTCTAAAATTAATTGTTGAACAATTAAAAACTTTTCCGGAAATAATTTCGAACAAAAACATAAAAATAGTGATTTCAGGCAACAGACCATCTATAGATAAATGGACATCTTATCCCGATTTTATTTATTTTGACGGAAGGTTCAACGAAACTTATTCTGCATCTGAATTATCTCGTGTAGCGATGATCAGCGAGGATTTGCATAAAATAACAGTTTGGAACGGCAAAGGTATTTTGACACAAGCCGATTTAGAAAAAATGCAACAGTCGATTAAAAAAGTTCACGATCAAAATAAAAAAGTAAGATTTTGGGCAACGGCGGATAATGTCAATACCTGGATGACTTTGATGAATTTAAAAGTTGATTTTATAGCTACAGATAATGTTTTTGGATTAACCCAATTCATCAAAAACATCAAAACTACTTTTTATCAAAATACGGAATTTCATCAGGCCTATGTTCCTAAAAATGTTTCGGCTTTCGCCAAAAAGAAACCCAAGAATGTAATTCTGCTCATTGGCGATGGAATGGGTTTGACTCAGATTTATTCCGGTTATACAGCTAACAAAGGACAGTTGAATCTTTTTAATATTCCGACGCAAGGGCTGTCTATTACCAAATCTTTAGACAGTTATATTACCGATTCTGCCGCAGGCGCAACGGCTATGGCAACCGGACAAAAAACAAATAACCGTTTTATTAGCGTTGATGAAAACCAAAAACCATTGGAACTGATAACACAGCAACTCGCAAAGAATAATTATAAAACTGCGATTATTTCTGCAGGTAATATTACAGATGCAACTCCGGCAGCTTTTTACGCGCATCAGCCTGAAAGAAGTTTCAGCGAACCCATAGCGGCAGATTTTATAAATAATCCGTCAGATATTTTAATTGGCGGAGGGTTAAAAGAATTTAAATCGAGAAAAGATGGTAAGGATCTGGCTAAATTGCTAACAGAAACAGGCTTTACATTTTCAGATAAATTCAATACTCTGGATACCATCAAAAACAATCGATTTGTAGTTCTGGAAGATGCCTCGGTAGTTTCTATGAAAGATGGGAGAGGAGATTTCTTAGCTCAATCTCTGCTAAAAGCAACTTCGACTTTTGCCAAAACAAAGAATCCATTTTTTATTATGTTGGAAGGAGCTCAGATTGATTACGGCGGACATCAAAATAATTTGGAATATGTTGTTCGGGAGATGCTTGACTTTGATAAAGTAGTAGGGCAGGCAATGGAATTTGTTGATAAAAATCCCGAAACATTATTAATAGTAACTGCTGATCACGAAACGGGCGGTCTTTCCTTAATTGGCGGAAGCATTACAGACGGATATGTGCACGGTAGTTTTAGTACAAACGACCATACGGCCGTTCCGGTTCCTGTTTTTGCTTACGGACCTGGTGCTCAAAATTTTATGGGTGTTTACCAAAATACAGAGATTTACACTAAAATAATGGAAGCACTTTTCAAAAAGTAGTTCGTACTTAAAAAAAAATCCCTTGTTTAAATTATATTTAAACAAGGGAATTTTTTTGTGAACTCAGAATAAATGAATCTAAACGTCAAAATACATCTTTTTAAATGTTTGATTGTGAGTTTTTTTTTGTTGCTATTTTTTATTATCCAGCATAATTTACTAACGATTTGATATAAGGAGATATTAACCTAGTTTGTATGATTTAATGAACATATAGTGTTTCTTTTTGAGTTTCTTCAATTTTAAAATGTGGAAGTACTTTTTCCGCAATCAAGGTTAAGGCTTCTTTTAAGGGAGTTTCGGATTTTCTTAAATGAAGTGCCATGTGATTTACACCGGCTTCTTCATATTGTTTTAAAAGTGTAACCAAGCTATTAACTCCTACGGAACCACCAAATCTATGCGGAATAAGTGGTGCATTCGGATTTTTTAAGAGATTTAAATGATAAGCCGTAATATAAGGTTTTGTCGCCTGATTGTTATCATATAAAGCATTTTTCCAATCGATAACCAAATTTCGAGTGTCTTCAAGATCTCGTGGATAATTAAACCAACCTTGCATGTTTTGAGCGATCCAATTTAAACTTTGTTGTGCTCTTCCGGCTAATATCCATGGGATTTCCTTTTGTGGTTTTGGATAAATTTGAATTGTATTCGACAAACCTTCGTAGTATTGATTTAGTTCACTATTGTTTTTCCATGCTTCTTTAATAATATTATGATTAAGAACAAAACGTGCGGTTCTGGTTTCAAAATCAAAATTAAACAATGGAAATTCAACAGGTCGGTCACCCAATCCTACTCCAAATAAATACCTGCTTTCAGACAAGTTTTCAATTGTTGCTACAGCTTTTGCTAATTGCAAAGGATCGTGTAAAGGCAGTACTACGGCGGCAGTTCCTATTACAATCGATTTGGTAATTCCGGCAATATAGCCCAAATATGCCAATGTATCAAAAATCTGGGCACCATCTCCAAAATTAGGGTCATAGACAGGAACTTCGCGCATCCACAAAGCCGAAAAGCCTAATTCTTCTGCCAGTTTTATAAGTTCGGTATGCATTTTTATATCGGGAATACCAAAAGGTCTGCCTTCAGTTTTTCTCTTTCTTTCGCCTTCAAGAGACCAATCATTATCTAACGGAAATTCTAATCCGATGGTCATTTTTCCTGGATTATGAATTTTACATATTGTTTTCATTTTTTTCTTAAAATAAATTAGCGGTTACAACAACCCTTGTATTTTTAATGTATTCTAGTTAAGAGATACGGTTATGGAAATTATATATCAACCAATCTTGTATCTAATTGGAATGTTTATGAATTTAATTTCTAAGTTACTTTCTCGAAATTCGAGAACTTATTAGGGTCACTATAATAGCAAGAAAAACAAATAATGCACCGACCCAAGGTGTCGCTTCAAGTCCTAAAGTAGATTCTACAACCATTCCGCCAACAAAGGCCCCAATGGCAATCCCCACATTAAAGGCAGCGATATTAAAAGCAGAAGCGACATCTTCGGTTCCTGGTAAATATCTTTCGGATAGTTGTACCACATACAATTGCAATCCGGGTACATTCGAGAATGATAGTGCTCCCATGATAAATAAAGTTACAATTCCCCAAACGGAATCACTTGCTGTAAATGTGAAGATCAGCAAGGCGATTGCTTGCAGAATAAACATCCACAATAAGGCTTTCAAAGGATTTTTATTGGATACTTTTCCCCCTATAAGATTTCCAAACGCAATTGCAATTCCGTATAAAACTAGCACCAAACTCACCATAGATTCTGAAAGCCCTGTAATTTTTTGAAGAATTGGTGATAAATAGGTAAAAGCAACAAATGTTCCTCCATAACCTAATGTTGTCATTAAGAAAGCCAGCAGTAAACGGCCGTTTGTAATTACTTTAAACTGGTCTTTTATTGCTATTTTTTGTTCATTTTTTATATGACCTGGGACTAAAATCCAGCTGGAAATTAATCCTATAAGTCCAAGTGCCGCAACTCCAATAAAAGTAGCTCTCCAGCCAAATTGCTGGCCAATGAATGTTCCAAAAGGAACTCCTGTAACAATTGCAACAGTAAGACCCGTAAACATGATAGAAATTGCCGAAGCTCTTTTATTTTCGGGTACTAATGAAGCTGCAATTGTAGATCCTATAGAAAAGAAAACACCGTGTGCAAGTCCGGTAATAATTCTGGCAATAACCAGAGTAATAAATCCCGGTGCAATCGATGCCAATCCGTTTCCTAATATGAAAACAATCATTAACCAGATTAATAATTTTTTTCGAGGGATACTGCCTGTTAATGCTGTAAGTACTGGCGCTCCAATGGCAACGCCTATTGCATACAAGCTGACTAATAATCCAGCAGATGGAATCGTTATATTCAAATCTGTCGCAACAGTTGGTAATAAACCAACGATTACAAACTCTGTAGTTCCAATACCAAATGCACTAATAGTTAATGCCCATAATGCAGCAGGTATTCCTTTTTTTACTTTTGTGGCAGGATTTATTGCTTCTGTAGTTTTCATGTTATTATTTTTAAAGTTGCTTCTTATTTACTATGCAAATTTCCGCCGAAAGGGCAACCTGTACGAGGAGGTACATCACTATTATAAAGTGATGTATGTCACATTTTTATTCAAAGGTTTGCAAGTTGTTTGCTGAATATTCGGTAGAATTAATGATCAAAGAATGTTTTGGAACATTCTGTTACATGAAAAATAAATAAGCCAATTTTAAGAACCACAAAGCTATAATACAGATTCGATTACAATTACCCTTTTAATCGGCTTAAGGTTTCACGGGTTACCCCCAAATAAGAAGCCAGTAATTTTTTAGGAACTCTTTGTATAAGATGGGGGAGTTTTTTAATTAGGTTGTTATAACGTTCTTCGGCAGTTTCTGTAAGCAAAGACATGATGCGTTGCTGCAAAGCAATATAACCGTAATGCGATTTAATTCTGAAGAAATTGGTCATTTTTGGTATTTCTTGACACAATCGCTCACGGTTTTCTAATCGAAGACAAAAAAACTCAGAATCTTCAATACAATCTATAAATAATGTTGCTGGAATCTGGTTCTGAAAAGCCTGAAAATCACTGGTCCAATATTGCTCCATAGCAAACTGAAGAATGTGTTCTTTGCCTTCACTATCAATCGTATAGGTTTTTAATAATCCTTTGATAACCCAATATTCACTGGGAACTAATTCATCTTTCTGAATAAGAAATTGATGTTTTTTAAGTGTTTTATATGTAAAGCATTGTGCAACGTACTCCCATTCCTGATCGGTTAACGGACTAATTTCTTCTATGTGTTTTCTGAGTGCGAGGTAATATTCTTCCATAAATCAAGTAAAACACAAAATTAGTGAAATTATTTTCAGCAGTTATCTCAATAAAAAAGATTACTAGATCCGGACATAATTATAGAAGACAAAATAGATTATTGAATTTTGTAATCGGACTAAAATTGGCGTTGGTCGATACTATTTATCATTCGGTATAAAAAATAGATTGCAGCTGAAATAATGTATCTAAATTGTGGTATATATTAATCAAATTCAATTAATTAACACAAAAAAAAAGATGAAAAAAATAATTCTTGTCTGTTTGTTTTTAATGAGTGTTTTTTCTAATGCTCAAGTAGTAACCCATAAAAATGCTGCCTCCAAACCAAGTTGGGGACCTTTGAGCAGTGAAGATTTTAGATACTATTATTTACCCGATATCGATATTTATTACGATACTGAAAAAAGTGAATTTATTTATGATAAAAAAGGCAAATGGGTACGCGTGAAGTCGCTTCCTTCGCAATGCAAAGGATATAATCTTTATGAAGGTTATAAGGTTATAATAACCGATTATAATGGCAATATTCCGTATCAGTACCACCAAAAGCATCTTGTTAAGTATCCAAAGGAAAATAGAGGGAAAGAAAAGAAAATTGTAAAGACAAAATCGGTGCCGAGCAAGAAAAGTGTGGTCGGGCAAAATAAAACATGGGAGGGATCTACAAAGTCAATTCCAGCTACAAAAGGGCCTTTAAAGTAAAAGACTTCTACAAATAAATTTCATCTTGCAGTTTATAATAAACAAAAGGCGATTATAAACGTTAGCTTCCTTGTAACTAAAGATGGGAATAATATTTTACGCTGGTTTAGAGGTGATTCAAGCCAAACTTTATTATTTCGTCTATAATTGGAAGTATTTCCTTTCCGGTAGATGTTAAAGTATATTCTACGCGAGGCGTGATTTCAGGATAAGCTTTTTTGCATACAATGCCTTTTTCGCATAAATATTTCAGCTGGCTGATCAGCATTTTTTCACTAATCCCCGTAATGCACCTTCTCAATTCTCCATACCGAATTGTTCTTGTATTGATTTGAAAAATAATCAGCATTGTCTATTTCTAATAGTACTTTATAAGTATTACAGATATAAAATATTTACAATGCTTTTTTAGGTTTGTGTGTCTCATATTAGGGTTATAAGCCAGAATATGAGACCACTAAACCACTCTGCACTGAAAGTATAGAGGCTTGTTTTACTAGGGACTGAAAATCCCTCTTTTAGTAAATTTAAGAGCATTTAAGTGCCGTTATTTACCCAACATAAAAACCTAGTTTTTAAACGTGTTACTATTGTAGGGGGCACAAAAAATAAGATAATCGTTTTATTTTCAACAAGCGATAAGCCTACAAGTAATTAAGTCCGTTTCTATTTGTACAGTGGGGTGTTGAATTTTATGCTTTTCCATGAGCTGTAAAATAGACGAAAGAATATTTGCTTCTCTGCTTTTATCAACCGTATTTACAACAGCGTGGAGGGAGCCAATGTTATAATTACCATCCAATGTCCAAATATGAAGGTCGTGGATATTTGCAATTCCATCAATTTGCAACAGTTCATTAGATAGTTGTTCTTGATCTATGTTTTTAGGGACAGATTGAAGTAAAACCTCCATCGTGCTAATCACGCCTCTTGTGGCATTGTATCCGATAAAAGTGGCAATAGCCAAAGCTAATACGCCATCTATCCAATACCAACCGGTAAAATAAATAACCACGGCACCTATTAAAACGGCTACCCAACCCAATACATCTTCCAACAAATGTAGCATGATGGCTTTGCTATTAAAATCGGTTTCATGTATATGACTATGTCCGTGATGTGAATGTTCCTGATGGGTATCTGCGTTAGATTTTTTTATTCTCAAAAAAGCAAAACCATTTACGGCTATGCCCATTATAGCTAACCACAACATGCCTTTGCCATCAACTATTTCTGGGTTTAAAAATGATTGGTACGCATTAAAGCACATAAATACTGCACCTATCAATAAAAATAGCGACATGCCTAATGCAGATAATAAAGAAAACCTTTTGTATCCGTATGAAAATTTGGAACTTCTTTTCTTTCCGGATATTTTTTCTAGCAATACCGCCACACCGATGGCTATGGCATCTGTAAAATCATGAAATGCATCTGCGATAATAGCGGTGGAGTTGGTTAATATACCACCAACTACTTCAACTATTGAAAATAAAATATTAAGCCAAAAGGCTAATGAAAGTCCTTTTTTATTTGAATGATTATGTGTGTGTGACATTGTTGTTTATTTTTAATTTATATTCCTTTTTTGCCTTCAAGCCAATAGCCTTGTGATGATATACGGTTCACTTTTTTTTCTTTTAAAATCTTTTTAAAAATCCGAATGGATGTTATATTTCCAGTTAGAATAAAATTTGCATCCAGCCAATTATCTGTTTCAAAAATAGGTAGTTTGTTTATCCAGTTTTCATTGGAGAATGAATTGTTTTTCTGAAATACCACGTACAGATCTAATCCTAATAATTGCGGTACATTATGGTTTTCTTCTTCCAATTCAAAACAAAACAGATACTGATGTTTATACTCTTTTAAACTCGGAAGAATAGAACTAGCAAAGCCTAACGAAGTTTCATCTCCGAAAATAAATTGTTTTTTCACGCTTGGTTCGTACAGCTTTTTTCCTCTCGGCGGACTAATATATAATTCATCGTTTTTTGTTAATCCATTGATGTAATGGCTTCCTACACCGTTTCCGTGAATATGAAAAACAATATCGAAAATATCATTCTCAGTGTCGTGATGTATTAGGGTATAATTCCTAAACTCAGTTTCACTTACACGAATAACATTGGCGTATCCCATCGGGATATTTACCCGGGATACATTTCCCTGAAAACGTATTTTCTTTATTTTTGGGCTTAGATAGGTAGTATCTCTAATCTTGACATTGGGGCGAAGCGTTCCTTCAAATAAATCCCCTAACCATTTTGGTATACTCGAAATCATTGTGTGCAATTTTTAATTCATTGCAAAGAAACAATGAAAATCTAGTGCCGGCAATGTCAATACAAGGTAAGTATTGGACTAATCGAGGTTTTTATTTTTAAAAGTGATAGCAGTTGTACCCACAACTTTTGTAAAAAGCCGTGAAAAATACGGGTAATCATCGTAACCCAATTCCGTCGCAATTTCTTTTACTGATTTATTAGAATGATATAATAAGCGTTTAGTTTCTAAAATAACACGTTGCTGTATATGGTATGAAACTGGCTGACCAGTTGTATTTTTGACACATTCATTTAAATAGGGTGTAGATATACTTAAAATTTTTGCATAGTCTGAGGGGCGTTTCATTGTTGTAAAGTTACGTTCCAAACTTGCCTTAAACTTTTTTGTAACGGCTTCAAAACGGGAGTATTTTTCTGCAGGTTTATCCTTTTCCAAATAGGCAGAAAGTATTAAAGCCACCAATGCATTACAATTGTCTTTAAGTAAAGTGTGGTATAGTCTATCTTGTTTGCGTTCAAAAGATTTTATGCAAAGCATTGCAGTATCAGTAAGTATAGATAAGCTGTCTTCTTTTATTAGCATGGGGTTTACTGGCGTAATCTCTTCCAACAAATCAATGTATTCAGGATGCAGGTTTTCATTAGTAATCAGTAAGCCATAGATGGTTGTGTCAGTTGTTTCTAAAAAACGATGTACTTGATTGGGGTGAATATATAAAACAGACGACTTGCTGATTTTATATTTTTTAAAGTCAACCTCAAAAAAAGTTACTCCTTTTTCCTGTATAATAAAAAAATGAAAATCGTGTCGGTGAGCATGACTTGCTTCGTCTAATGGAATTTCTTTTGCCGACATTTTTCCGACCACGATACCAAGGTTATGCCCATCGGGAAGCGAATGTACTGGTATTGATTTTGTCTTTTTAGCCATTGTTTTTTAATTCTCAACCAAGTATCAAAGATAAATATTTGGCTTTTCAAATAAAGCATTAATATCACATCGCCTAATTAAGGTTTTTCTTTCTCGAAAAGTCTTTTTGTAAAGATCAAAACGATAAACGCTTTTAATAGAAATACCTTAAATCAATACAAGTTTACTGATAATGAGCATCAATTATATTTGCAAGTTTTTTAGCTTTTAATTTAGCGTAAAGCATATCAAATTTAGTGCTTATTTTCCAATGTAGAAATTAACAACCCATTTTTTATTAAGGTTTTAGATGTTGAAGCACAAGAAAAGTACTAATCTGAGCAAAAATAAAACAAACTAAAAACAAGCAAACTTTTATCTAATATTTCAATTGAAATAAGATGTTTGTTAAATTGTAGTATGATTTTTTAAAAGAACACATTCATCCAGTGGTTGAATCAAATTTATAAAAAAATAGGATTGATAGGATTGACATTTTAAGCTTTTTCGTTTTCAGAATTTACAATTTGGATTGAATTTCGTATACATAGGAGTTTATAAACTTTCGAACCTAAGCTCTCCAGTTCTTAAATTTACTGAATTTATTTTTTTATATCGTTTATGCCGCGATTTTACCACAAATTTAGCATGCTGAAATTTTTTTAAACATTTTTATATTCGTTTGATTCTAACCTTGTAATTGTATTTTTTCAATTTGTATTTTGGCTGTATATAAGGTGATCTAGTGTTGAGAATTTAATTTTTGGAAGTGAAATTAACATTATTGACTTTCTGAACTAGTCCATTTTTTAAAAATGGACTTTTTGGTGTCCTTTTCACTTTTTTTCTAAGTATCTACTGTTTTTATGTTCCGTCAAGGGACGTCTACGATACAAATTTCTATACATTTTATGTAGGATTTAAAGAGATAGACGTACTACATCTAAATAATATATCCGTTTAATTTTCAAAGTGTGATTCTCGTCACACTTTTTTTGTGACTTTGCTCCTCGTATTGAGGAGTAGAGCCGCCATAAATTTGCGGTGGAAAACGTATTTCTGATACTTGTTTTGAGCCAACAATTTTACTTAATACAAAAGTATCAACAAACGAAATTTTTGGTCCCGTTGTATGTATTTATCCTTTTACAGATAGGCAAGAAGCCATAAAAAAAGCAAATGCGCTTGATGTTCATTTTCAGGCCGCTGTTTTTACAAAAAATGTTGATATTGCTTTGGATGCGACAAAAAAACTAAACGCAACTGCTGTTATGGTAAATGATAATACTGCTTTTAGAGTAGACTGGATGCTGTTTGGCGGAAGAGATGCTTCAGATCTTGGAATGGCCGGAATCTACTATACTATAAATGATATGACAAGAGAAAAATTGATGGTTCTTAAAAGTAAATCTTTATAAATAGATAGCATTTAACCGCAATGACGCAAAGATTTTTTATAATACGGTATTTTGTAAAAACGTAAAGTTTGCAAAGCTTTGTATTTTAAAAACTTTGCAAACCTTGCGTATCCCGACTTTTTGCGTTTAAATCACATCGTAGTACAAACTTTAAAGGAGATATTTATATTTTAATAACCAGTTTCATTTTTTCAGGAGGTTCTGAATTTGCGGCACTGGCAAAAAAAACATACTAATGCAAAATTCTTTGGGGAGGAAACTGGCGGCGGATATTATGTAAATTCAAGTGGAAGTTTTCTAAGTTTTACTCTATAATATGAAATAAAGTCATCCATCAAAAAATATCTTTCAGGATATGACAATATGATGGAGTATGTAAAATTACTCATTAGAAAGAATAAACTATAAATTTTAAAATAACTTCGGAATAATGTTTAAATTTTTTAAAGTAAGTGTTTGATTTTTAAGTTTCTATTGAGTTATAGTGCTAAAATGTCTATTCTCTTTTTTTCAAAACTTTTTGGGCTTTGCGACCGAATTCGAGACTGCTTCATCTTGAATATTTTTGAAAGACTGTTTTTGCTTTTTGTAGCAAATTTGAAGATCATTCCACTTTTTATAACACTCAATTAGAGATCATAAAAGTATTTGCGCGACTATAATAATCCTAAAGTTTTAGCTTTTTCTATTAAATCTTTATCACTTCCCTTGCCTCTTAATAACTGATCTTTTATGTTTGCTTTTCTTTTTTCTATAGCGCTCATAGAAAGAGGAATATAATCAGTAAGGTTTACTGTCTTGACACCTTGAGAAATTAATATTAAAATCTGATTGTCATGATGGTCCCAATTTATATTTTTTTTAAATAACTCCCGTTGGGATTCTACGATTGTACTGCTCCTAAATATTTCTCCATCAATAATATTTTTACAAATCACGGGAAATGATTCAAAATTGATATCATTTTTTGATATAAAGCCTTCAGGCCTTATACCTTTTATTATTTTGTCCACAGTCAAAGGTTCACTGCGCATTGTAAGAAGAACTATTTTACATTTCGTGAATTTTTCTTTAAGAAGAAATGCTAAATCAATACCATCATTAATATTTAATTGTTTATAAGGGGGCAAATTTATATCAAGTAATGCGACATCTATATTAATATTTTGCTTTAGGTTTAAAATAATTTTATTATGGGCATCTTCACAATTATAGCTCTTTATAAAGTTTGGGGTGTTTTCTTGAAATTGATCGTCGGATAAAAGGTTGACATAACTATCCACTGTCATCGGATGGTCGTCGACGATTAAAATGTTTAGATTCATAAATTGTTTAATTGGATTTTTAACAAATGTAAGAAATAATACGGATTTTCCGTACTGTAATATTAAATGAATTACAATGCTAATTAATAGTTAATAAATAATAATCAAATCATATTATTTTCGATAAAAGCATAAATTTTACGGATTTACCGTACATTATAATTTACTTATAGTAGTTTTTTTGTTAAAATAATCAATTAAAAAATTATTTTTATGAAAAGCAAATTATTTGTTTCAGGAGTGCTGATTTTTGTTTTATGGCTGACTTTTTCGTGTACAAATGATGATTATGAAATACCACAGGATAATTACGGAGAATTAAAAGCTGTACCAACAAACCAATTAAACAATTTCGATGAAAAAGCAAATATGCAGTACTTACAAGACACTGTATTGCCGAATGTAATTCAAGAGGAAAACGTTACGACCACTATATATGGTGATCCAAGTAATCCGAGGCCGCCCAGAAAAGATTAATTTTTTATTATTTATAAGAAGACTATTTGATTTATTTTTAAATTTAATAGTCTTTTTTATTCAAAAGACTATATTTGAATTATAAAATAATAATTAAACTATTGAAAACTATATTTAATTTTTTTTATTCATTTCTGGCGTTGCTAATTTTTTCATGCACAAAAACTCAATCAACTAATTCGGAATTGAGTAGAGGTATTTCATTTGTTAACGATTTAGATAATAATGCGAAAGAGAGGTATCTCGATTCTATAAATGCTTCATTAAAGTATCAAAAAAATGATTCAGTTATTAGAAATTTTTACTTTAAGATTTCTACAGAATTTTATAATAATAATAATTTTAAAAAATCATTATCGGCAAGTTTAATGGCACTTAAGCTATCAAAGGAGGTAGATGATAAAAAGGGAATTGCAAAAGCACTTTATTATGTTGGTGATAGTTATGTAAATGTAAAAAAAGATAGTTCTTATTTTTATTATTTGCAGGCAGAAAAATTGTACTACAAATTATCTGATTATGATAACACAGCAAGAATGTTATTCAATAAAGCTTATGTACTTTTTTATGATGGAAATTACACAGAATGTGAAGTTGAAATTTCTAAAGCTTTAAAGCTTTTAAAAGGCTCTAAAGATGAAAGATTAATTTATTCCTGCAATACCTTAATGGGAAATTGCCTAGAGAAGTTAGCAAATTATGATAAAGCATTATGGTATCACCAATTGGCTTTAAATACTTTCAAGACAATGAAGTCTACAGATATAGATCAAGATGAAATACTTAATTACGATGTAACATCTATTATCAACATCTGTAATCTCTATGATATAAAAGGTGAATATTCAAAATCTATCAAAAAATTAAGTGAATTACTCTCAAATAATTTGAAAGAAAAATCACCCAGATTATACGCAAATGTTCTCAGTAATTTGGCTTATTCAAAAATGAAAAGCGGACAATTTCATAATGTTTATGCAATGTTTTCCGAATCCTTAGAAATAGTAAAAAATAGTGGAAATGAATCTGATGTACTCTATAAAAAAATTCATATTGGCGAATATTTTTTAACTCAGCGAGATACTAGTAAAGCAATTCAAATTCTTAAAGAAGCAAAGCAATTGGCAATTAGAATTAAGAATAGCAATGAAATTTTAACTTCATTAAAACTACTTTCTGTTTTAGATAAAGACAATAGATTTTACTATGCAAATGAATATATAAAATTAAGCGATAGTATAAATATTGTTCAAAAAAATACGCATAATAAATATGCACGAATTGAATATGAAACTTCTAAGATTGAAGATGAAAATAGAATTTTAACTACAAAGAACCACTATATTATAATTATTTCATTTGGTGTGATTCTATTATTAGTTATTGTTTTTATTTTGAGATATTTTAAATTTAAAAATAGTGAAATCAGGTTTTTAAAGCTTCAGAAAAAGGCTAATGAGGAAATATATTTGTTGTTAACAGAACAGCATGAAAAAATTAACTCCGCCAAAGAAAATGAGAAAGCTAGAATAGCCAGAGAATTGCACGATGGGATAATGAACAAAATTTATAGTGTTCGTATGAATTTAGGTTTCTTTAATTCTAAGGTAGATAAACAAATCATCGAAAAGAGAAAAGAGTTTATATTCGAGTTACAAATTATAGAAAATGAAATTAGAACCATATCTCATGATTTAAGTAGAACTTCTTTTTTGGATGGTAATGATTTTAATAGTTTACTGATGAGCTTAATCGAAAATCAAAAAGAAATTAGTAAAACTAACTTCAGGTACATAACAGATTCAGATTTTGAGTGGGGAGACATTCAAAATATTTACAAAATAAATTTATATCGCATCGTTCAGGAAGCTATTTTAAATGTTAACAAATATGCCAATGCCAAAAGTTGTGAGATTAGTATCCAGAAGTACAGCGATAAATCTTTGACAATGAGTATTATAGATGACGGACAGGGCTTTGATGTTAAAACCAAAAAAAAGGGTATAGGATTAACTAACATGAGCGAGAGAACAGAGTCCATGGGAGGTGAATTCTATATAGAATCAAAAATAGGAATAGGTACAAGAATAGAAATTACGCTTCATTTCTAAATCCACAATTCACAAAATTTAAAAACTGCCCCTAAAAGCAAGAATTGCTTTTAGGGGCAACATACTATTCCCGCAAATTACGGATTTTAAATAATTGCATCTACAAATAAATGCAAGTCCGTAATTTTTATACACAAAGCCCGTAATTTTCAGATAAGTGTTCCTGTTATTTTCGTAAAAAAGTTAATACTTTAAGTTGAAAAATAATTTAAAAGAGGAATTAAATACCTTTTGTTTATCAATTTACTAAGCAGATTAAGAGATAACGGCGAATTCTAATCATGAATGTTTTAAATCAGATGTCAAATTAATAATATATAAAAGTACAGTTTAGTATGCTTGTATTTATTAATGAAAATAAATATAAGAACAACCAGAATTGCCCAATAAAATAATATTCAAGCTAAAATGAAAAAAGCATTAAATAACTTTGAAAGTAAAGAACCTTTGCTTGTTTTTAATTGGAAAGATTCTGAATCTGAAGCTGAGGGGTGGACAATTATCAATTCTCTTCGAGGTGATGCTGCGGGGGGCGGGACACAGATGAGAAAAGGGCTTAATATGAAAGAAGTTTTATATTCAGCTAAGATGATGGAGATGAAATTTTCAGTTTCTGGACCATCTATTGGCGGAGCTAAATCAGGAATTAACTTTGATCCAAATGATCCAAGAAAAAAAGAGGTACTTAAGCGTTGGTATAAAGTGATTTCTCCTTTATTGAAAAGTTATTATGGGACTTACGGTGATTTTAATGTTGATGATATTAATGAAGTTGTTCCTATTACAGAAGAATGTGGTATTTGGCATCCGCAAGAAGGTATCTCTAATGGACATTTCAAACATACAGAAGCAGATAAAATTAATAGGATTGGACAATTACGCCATGGTGTTTTAAAAATAATTGAGAATTCGAAATTTTCTCCTGATGTTAGTAGAAAGTATACTATTTCTGAAATGATTAATGGTTATGGAATCGCAGAAGCAATTCGACATTATTATACGCTGTATGGAGGAGAATTAAAAGGTAAAAAGGTTGTCATTCAGGGTTTTGGAAGTGTAGGCGCCGCAACATCATTTTATTTAACTAGCTTGGGTGCTAAGATTATAGGAGTTATTGATAGTGAAGGAGGCTTAATAAATGAGGAGGGGTTTTCTATAGAGGAAATTCGCTTATTATTTCTGACTAAAGACGCGAATAAATTTGTCAGTAAACATAAAATTCCTTTTGAAGTGATTAATGAGAAAATTTGGATGATAGGCGCAGAAATATTTGCGCCCTGTTCTACATCTGAGAAAATAACTCAAAATCAAGTTGAGCTTTTAGTTTTAAATGGACTAGAAATTATTTCCTGCGGTGTTAACATGCCTTTTGCAGATTCAGCTGTTTTTTATGGTCCAATTATGGAACATGTTGATAACAAAGTAAGCGTATTGCCCTATTTTATCTCAAACTGCGGCATGGCTCGACTTTTTGCTTACTTCATGCAAAAAGAAGTAAAAATGGATGATGAAACTATTTTTAATGATATTTCCCAGACCATAAAAGATGCTATAATGAAAGTTTATAGTTTAAATACTTCCAAAACAAATATTAGTGCACGCGCTTTTGAGATCGCATTAAAAAAACTTGACAAAATTAAGTCTTAAAAATGAGAACCTGTGGTTTTGCCGGCTTGGCAGATTTTGCCGGATTGCCTAACAAAACTAATTATATTCGAAGGTAGGTGCAAGTTTTATAATCCGCCATTGAGGATAGTTTTTTTTTGCTTTTTCTCATCGGAAAAACCAATCTATTTTGGCTAAATTCAGGCTGGGTAATCAGGCGTTAATGTTAAAACCAATCTTTTACCTGCTCCGAACTTCAGAAGTATTTACTTCTATGAATTGTTTGACATCCCTGAAAACAAATCCATTTGAAACGACTTCTATAGAATGCCCCAAAAGAAAGCGAACTGCAACTGAAAATATGTTTTTAGTATCCTAATTTCAAACTTATTAAAATCTAAAAAAGATCGTGCCTCAGCCTTCTAAAGGTAACTGAACTGAAACAGCATAAACATTCATTATTTAAACAAAATTTAGAGATGTTATTCTTTATAAGTTTTTAAAAGAAGATTTTAAAAAATAATAATAATGTATGTTGTTATTCGGTTCATGATTAATTTTTTGAGCGTTTTGAAAGTCCGTAATTTTTTTATGAAAATTCCGTAATTTTTAGATGAATGTTACTGCTATTTTGGTATAAAATTAATTGTGACTAAATGTTAAAAATTAATATTTTGATGGTTTAATATTTAGACTTTGTAGAAAATAGTTTAGAGTAGGAATGAAGAGTCTTGCATGATCCTTCAAAATGATTATTAAATAAAATTGTACAATAGAATACTGGTTGTGACCAGAAAACAGGAATGCTAAATTTATGGATAATACGGTGTCAAATAATATTAATTTGGTTTCAAAATATTGGAAGAAAAAGATATTAAATAGAGAGGAAGTTCTTGGGGGGCTTCAGAAACAAAATAGTCTGCCTTGTGCTACTGTTAATGCCAATGAGCTAATTTATTTCAATAGTCTTACCAATAAAAACCCAATAGCTCAATATACTGTTATAAGTGCTATTTATTCTTTTTTGTTAAAGAAACTGATTAATGAATTTGACGGTTTTGTCGTATCTAATTTTAAAGATAAAAATAATTCCCTGCTTTTATCATATTCCATAGATTTAAAAACATCGTTTAAAGAATATCTACATCAGATCAAATTTGAAATTTTAGAGACATTAAAACATTCTGATTACAATACTGATATTATTTCTAAAAAAACAGGTGTTGCAGATTTAAGTATTTTCTCCAATTATAGTATAAATATCAATTCCGAATCGAAGCTATATTGTAATGGTCTTTTGTTTGATATAAAAATAAATGAGGGAGGTGATATAGAAATTCACGCTTCTTATTTGGAAGGTTTTGTGAAAAAAGCAATAGTAGAACGTTTGATTCAGTGTTTTAAATGTTTTATAATTAGTTTAGAAAGCAATATAACATTTAATTTATGTGAATATCCATTGCTTTCTGAAAAAGAGAAACACCAATTATTGGTAAATTTTAATGATACCGATGCAGCTTATCCGAAAAATAAAACGATAGTGGATTTATTTGAAGAACAAGTTGAAAATACTCCAAATAATATTGCTGTTTTATTTGAAGAGACTAAATTAACGTATAAAGAAGTAAACGAAAAGGCAAATCAGTTAGCTCATCATATTTCTTCCAAACATTCCATAAATAAAGGAGACATAATTGGTGTGTTGTTACCTAAATCTGATATTGGAATCATTTCAATATTGGCGATACTAAAGTTAGGTGCGGTTTATTTACCGATAGATACAAATTATCCTCAGGAAAGAATAGACTATTTAATAAAAGACAGCGGTTTAAAATTATTAATTAGCGACAGTATCGAATTAGGTATTGATAATTGTGAGACAATAGCTGTAAAATCAATAATTTTTGAAGACAATTGCAGCAATAATGTCAATACACCTATTTCATCCAAAGATTTAGCCTATGTAATTTATACATCTGGTTCCACCGGACAGCCTAAAGGGGTGATGGTTGAACATAGGAGTAATATAAACATGTCTTTGGATCAGATTAAGTCTTTTGGGATTAATAAAAATGACAAGATTATATGGTTTGCTTCAGTAGCTTTTGATGCATCCATATCTGAGATTATGATGAGTTTGTATAGTGGTGCTACATTATGCATTCCAACAGAAGAAATAATAAAAGACAAAGATCAGTTTATAAGTTTTTTAAAAGAGACAAAATCAACAGTAGTTACTTTTCCTCCAAGTTATTTAGGATTATTGTCTGAAAATGATATCTCTGGATTGAGATGTATAATTACTGCCGGAGAACCTGCTAATTCAACTAAAGCAATAGCTGTTGCAGCATCAGGAATTGATTATTATAATGCCTATGGACCTACAGAATGTGCTGTTTGTGTGTCAATTTATAAGGTAACCAAAGATGATTTTGAAAAGTCAGTCATTCCAATTGGCCGACCAATATCAAATACTCAAGTTTATATATTGGATGAAGCATTAAAGCCATTGCCGATTGGAGCAACAGGAAAGCTGTATGTTTCGGGTGCTGGTGTGGCTAGAGGTTATTTAAACAAGCCTGAGCTGACAGAAGAGAAATTTATTGCAAATCCTTTTATAGAAGGGGAGCGTATGTATGATACGGGAGATTTAGCGTGTTGGTTACCCGATGGGAATATTGAATTTTTAGGGAGAAAAGACCACCAAGTAAAACTCAGAGGATATAGAATTGAGCTGGGAGAAATAGAAAATACAATTTCGCAGTATTCAGAAGATTTAAAACAAGTAGCTGTTGAAGTAAGAGAAAACAACCAAGAGAAAGTATTGGCAGCCTATCTGGTATCGACGACAAACATAGATAAATCGGAATTGAGAAGCTTTCTGCAAGCGAAATTACCGGATTATATGGTTCCGGGTTTTTATATTGAATTAGAAAAATTGCCCGTAACCCCTAATGGAAAAATAGACAGGAACTCTTTGCCAAGTATTTCGGTAGAAGATATTGTAAGAAAAGAGTATATAGGACCAAGAAACAAAACAGAAGAAAATTTAGTTCTAATATGGCAGGAAGTATTAGGAATAGAGCCAATAGGGATAACCGATAATTTCTTTGAGTTAGGAGGACATAGTCTTATTATAGCTCAAATAATCAACCGCACCCGTAAGCAATTAGGAAAAACAGTATCTTTTAAAGTGTTTTTTGCCAATCCAACGATAGAAGGCCTGAGTAAGGAATTACAGGAGAAGGATTTTACAGCAATACTCAAAGCAACAGAAGCGGTATCTTATCCGTTGACACCTTCGCAAAGCAGACTTTGGATATTGAGCCAGTTGGAAGGCGGTTCACTGGCGTATAATATGCCAGCGGCGGTCAAACTAACAGGAGTTGTTGATGGGACTAAATTTGAAGAATCTTTTAAACGATTGATCGATCGTCATGAAATTTTTAGAACCTGCTTCAAAACAGATCTTTCAGGAGGTGTTCGACAATATATAATACCTGCAGAGCAGATCAACTTTAAGATAGCAGAGCAGGACTATAGTGCAAATGGAAATCAAGGAGAAAGCATTACAGCTTATTTACAAGAAGTAAATAATGAGCCTTTCGATTTAGAACAGGCACCACTTGTAAGAGCATCTTTAATCAAATTAAAAGAAGAAGAATATGTATTTTTCCTATCCCTTCATCATATTATTGGAGATGGATGGTCAGTAGAAGTATTGATATCAGAGGTTGTGAAAACCTACAATGCACTAACACTAGAGACAGAAATTGCTTTACCGGAATTAAACCTTCAATACAAAGACTATGCAGTATGGTTCAATGACGAAATACAGCAGGAGAAGTATCAGGCATCTGAGCATTACTGGCTTAAACAATTTGCAGGAGAGTTGCCGGTATTGGATCTGCCAAGTTTTAAAATCCGGCCGCTAATTCAGACTTATAATGGAGAAAATCTTACGCACAGATTTTCAAGAGTATTTTTAGAGAAATTAAAGAGATTCTCAAAAGAACAGGACCTTACCTTATTTATGAGTTTAATGGCGGGAATAAATGCTTTGCTGCATAGATATACAGGTCAGGACGACATTATAATAGGAACACCAATAGCTGGAAGAGAGCATCCGGATCTGGAGCATCAAATAGGCTTGTATCTCAATACGATTGCCATACGGACTCAATTGAAAAAAGAAACTAGTTTTTCTGATCTGGCAGCATCCCAAAAGGAGACTTTATTGGGAGCTTACGAATATCAAAATTATCCTTTTGATGTATTGGTGGGCAAGTTGAATTTAAAAAGAGATACGAGCCGTAACGCTTTATTTGATATTCTGGTGGTTTTACAAAACCAGAGACAGTTGAATAATCTTAATAATGAAGAACTAGCAAATTTTCAGGTAAGTGATTATGAGTTTTCCAGAAAAACATCGCAATTTGATATAAGTTTCACCTTTGCAGAAACAGAAGGGTTAGACCTGACCATTGAATACAATACAGACATTTATGATGCGTATTTGATAGAAAGAATGTTTACTCATTTTGAGAATCTTGTTACGGTAGCTCTGGAACATCCAGAAATGCCTATCGAGAAGATAGACTACCTCACCAAAGAAGAAGAGCAGCAGTTATTGGTTGGGTTTAATGATACAGCTATAGCTTATCCAAAAGATAAAACAATAATAGACTTATTTGAAGAGCAGGTCAGCAGCACACCAAATAATATTGCTGTTGTATTTGAAGAAATACAACTAACATATCAGCAGCTAAATGAAAAGGCAAACCAATTGTCTTTTTACTTAAGAGAACATTATGCTGTTGAACCGGATGATTTGATTGGTATAAAGCTCGATAGAAGCGAGAAGATGATCATCGTTATTCTGGGAATATTAAAATCGGGTGCGGCTTATGTGCCAATAGATGTTAATTATCCTAAGGAAAGAATCGCTTATATCGAGAAGGACAGCAATAGCAAGATTGTTATTGATGAAGAAGCTTTAGGTGTATTTACAGAAGTTCAGCAGAAATATCCGAAAGAGAATCCGGATAAAATAAACAAACCACAGGATTTAGCATATATAATTTATACATCAGGCACCACCGGGAATCCAAAAGGAGTTATGGTGGAGCACGGAAATGCAGCGGCACTGATTAATTGGTCAAAATTGGAATTTGATCAGTCAAAATTTGAAATCATGTATGCGGCAACATCATATTGTTTTGATTTATCAATATATGAGATGTTTTACACTTTAGCAATAGGGAAAAAGATTAGGGTTTTAAATAATGCTTTGGAAATAAAAGATCATATAAATGAGGATAGCAAAGTAGCATTAAATACGGTGCCTTCTGTAGTTAGAAATTTATTAGAAGATAAAATAGATTTAAAGAATGCAGCTTTTATTAATATGGCGGGAGAAATTGTGCCTCCTGATATTGTGGAAAAACTTCAAACAGAAAAAATAGAGGTCAGAAACTTATATGGACCATCAGAGGATACAACATATAGTACAAGTTATAAAGCACTCAAGCAAACCTATATCAACTTTCCAATTGGTAAACCGATATCCAATACACAGGTTTATATTTTAGATGCTGATTTTCATTTAGTTCCCGTTGGAGTAGTAGGAAAACTGTACCTATCGGGTGCTGGAATAGCGAGGGGGTATCTTGACAAACCAGAACTTACAAACGAGAGGTTTCTCTCGAATCCTTTTACAGCCGAAGAACGAATGTATGACACGGGAGATTTAGGCAGGTGGCTGCCGGACGGTAACATTGAATTTTTGGGAAGGAAAGACCATCAGGTTAAGATACGAGGGCACAGAATCGAGCTTGGTGAGATAGAGAATGCGATATTACAGTATTCAGACAATTTAAAGCAAGTAATTGTTGAGTCAAAAGAAGTGAATCAGGATAAAGTATTGATTGCCTATTTAGTATCGATTATAAGCGTGGATAAAACAGAACTAAAGAAATTTTTACAAGAAAAGCTGCCAGATTATATGGTTCCGGGTTTTTATCTAGAATTGGAAAAATTACCATTAACTCCAAATGGAAAGGTGGATAGAAAAGTTTTACCTAGTATATCCGGAGATGATATTATGAGAAAAGAGTATGTAGCTCCAAGGAATGAGGTTGAGAACAAGCTAGTTTTAATATGGCAAGAAGTTTTAGGAATTCAGAAAATAGGGGTAACAGATAGTTTATTTGAATTAGGAGGAAATAGTTTAAGTGCGACAAGATTAATTAGCCTTATACATAAAGAATTTGAAGTGAAAATTTCTATTAATGATTTGTTCAAAAATAGAACATTAGAAGATCAAGCTGTTTTAATTGAAAATATTCATGCAGCGTATGGTGTTGATGTTGATCAAGATAAAAGTAATGTTGAAATTGAAAAGTTTTATATATGATTTTTTATTGATGTTCTTTTAATTAATGAAATGTATTGTAAATCATAGAGTTACTTAATAGATAAAATATTGGGTTCCGAAATAAAAAAATTAGGACCAGGCAAAGAGAAACGGGTAATGAAGTGGAAAGAAGTAGAATAGGCAATTAACAAATTTTGAGACGACAAGAGAAATGAAAACATTACTTAAAAAATTAAATGAGTTTAATATAAAAATTGATTTACTTGATGATAAGCTTGATATTCAAGCTCCTAAAGGAGTTATGACTCAGGATATATTAAACGAAATTCAGTTAAATAAAAAGGAGTTAATAGAATTTATTACTTTATATAAAACAAAAAAGGACAGACCTATATTTATCCCTAAAATTCCTGAACAATCTAGTTATCCATTATCTTCTTCACAACGCAGGTTGTGGCTGTTAAGCCAATTTGAAGGAGGAAATGTAGCTTATAACATGCCGAATGTCTTTAAGTTAGAAGGCAAATTAGCCATCCCTTCTTTTCAAAGTGCTTTTTTGTCTCTTATAGAACGCCATGAATCATTAAGAACTCTGTTCAAAGAAAATGAATCAGGGGAGGTTAGGCAAGTGATATTGAATTTGGAAGATATTCAGTTCCAATTGCAATATGAAGATTTAAGCAAAGAAGCAAATTCGGAAGTAAAAATAAAATCTATTATTCAAGAAGAAGCGGCATATGTTTTTGATTTATCAGCCGATTCCTTACTTCGAGCCAAATTAGTAAGAACATCACAAGATGTCTATGTATTTATTTGCGTGATGCATCATATTATAAGTGATGGATGGTCATCAGAAATTATGACGAATGAATTATTTGAGTTGTATGATGCCCATGTAAAAGGAAATCCTAATCCATTACCAGAACTAAAAATACAGTATAAGGATTATTCTGCATGGCAGCAGGAACAATTGAAGAATGATAATATAGAAGTCCATAAATCCTATTGGCTACAACAATTTAATGGAGATCTTCCTGTATTAGATTTACCTTCTTATCAAACAAGACCACTAATTAAAACCTATAATGGAAACGCTGTAAAAAAACTTTACAATGAGAGTCTTTTAAATGATTTCAATGAATTATGTCAATCACAAGGGAGTACCTTGTTTATGGGGTTACTAACGGCTGTAAAAGTGTTATTGTTTAGATATAGTAATCATAAAGATATAGTTATAGGAAGCCCTATAGCAGGAAGGGAACATGTAGATTTACAAAATCAAATAGGTTTTTATGTAAATACTTTGGCGTTAAGAACACAGTTTGAAGCCGATGACAGTTTTAAAGAATTGTTAACAAAAGTAAAAGAGGTTACCCTTGGAGCATACGAACATCAAATTTTTCCATTTGATGAGCTAGTGGAGTATTTGCCTCTCAATCGAGATACGAGCCGTAATCCATTGTTTGATGTTATGGTTACAGTTCAGAATGATGATTTATTTAAAGTAAGTAGCCAAAAAGAAAGGGAAGTTAAAATTAAGGGATATCAATCTGAAGAAAAAGTTCTCAGTAAGTTTGATTTAGAATTTGCTTTTAAAGAAACAGCTGAAGGACTGGGTTTAACACTGATATCCAATACTGATATTTATTCAAAATATTTTGCGGAAAATATATTAAGCCATTTTGAAGTCTTATTGCATTGCATTATTGCAAAATCTGAAGTTTCCGTCGGTTTATTGGATTATCTAACAGCATCTGAAAAACATAAGGTATTGTCAGGATTTAATGATACAGAAGCAGTTTATCCTAAAGATAAAACAATAATCGATTTATTTGAAGAGCAGGTACAGAAAGCACCAAATAATGTTGCTGTTGTGTTTGAAGAAACCAAATTAACTTATCAAGAACTCGATGAACAAACGAACCAATTTGCATCATATTTAAGAAAAAACTACGCTATTCAATCTGATGATCTAATAGGCATAAAGCTAGAGAGAAGTGAAAAATTTATAATTGCCATCTTAGGCGTGCTAAAGGCTGGTGCGGCTTATGTTCCTATAGATATCAATTATCCGAAAGAGAGGATAGCCTATATGGAAAAAGACAGCAATTGTAAAGTTGTTATTGACCAAGAGGAATTGGAAAGATTTGATGTAGTCAAGGAAAAATATTCTCATAAAAAAGGGGATCTAATTATTAAAAACGATAACCTTGTTTATGTTATCTATACTTCTGGTTCTACGGGAACTCCAAAGGGGATTATGATGGAACATGTAAGCATGTTCAATCTAATCGTTTTTCACAACAAACAATTTCAGAACAGTGATGTTCATAAAGTATTACAATTTACAAGCATAAGTTTTGATGTGTCTTTTCAGGAAATATTTACAACATTAACAAGAGGAGCAGCCTTATATCCAGTTAAAGAAATAGTTAAAACAGATTCAAACGAGCTGTCTGCCTTTATAAAAAGGAATAATATCGATACGGTTTTTTTACCAACGTCATATTTTAAGATATTAATTGATGTTAAGGCCTTCTATGACCTATTAAAGTCCAATTTAATAAAAAATATTATAGTTGCGGGAGAACAACTAATTTTAAGTAATGAGGCGATAGATAAAATTAGTGCATCAGATACCAAACTCCATAATCACTATGGTCCAGCTGAAACACATGTTGTTTCAACAATTACAATAAAAGACAATTACCTGACATATAATCCGCCCATCGGCTGCCCAATCTCAAACACCCAGATTTATATACTAGATGAAAATTTACAATCAGTCGCAATAGGAGTAACTGGTAAAATTTATATATCGGGCACGGGAGTTTCAAGAGGTTATTTAAACAAACCAGAACTTACAAAAGAGAAGTTTATTGCAAATCCTTTCAAAGCAGGAGAGCGAATGTATGATACGGGAGATTTAGGCTGTTGGTTATCTGATGGAAATATTGAATTTTTAGGCAGAAAAGATCATCAGGTAAAAATTAGAGGCTACAGAATTGAGCTTGGAGAAATAGAAAATGTTATTTTACAGTACTCAGAGGATTTAAATCAAGTAATTGTAGAGACTAAAGAAGTAAATGGAGAGAAAGTATTAGTTGCTTATTTAGTCTCTGCTACAGACATGGATAAATCGGAATTGAGAAGTTTTCTACAGGAAAAATTACCAGACTATATGGTTCCAAGTTTTTATCCAAAATTGGATAAAATCCCATTAACTACAAATGGTAAGATAGATAGGAAAGCACTGCCAAGTATTTCGGGCGAAGATATTGTAAGAAAAGAATATATAGCTCCGAGAAGTTGGCTTGAAAAAAAATTGGCAGAGATTTGGCAGGAAGTTTTAGGAATCCAAAAGATAGGAGTTACAGATAATTTCTTTGAATCTGGAGGGCATAGTATCAAAGCGACTCATTTGGTTTCTATGATTCATAAAGAACTAGGAATTAAAATTCGAATTAGTAATGTCTTTGAAGCAAGAACAATTGTTGAACTTTCAAAAACGATAGAGGCTTTAAACGAAACCAAATTTACTGAAATTGAGCCTGTTCCTAAGCAGGAAAGTTACCCGACATCTTCTTCTCAACGAAGATTATGGGCTGTAAGTCAATTTGAAGGAGCTAAAAAAGCTTACAATATTTCTGGCATCTATATTCTTACGGGTAATCTTGATAGACTGGCTTTAATGTCTTCCTTTAAAACGCTTATCGAGCGTCATGAAAGCCTACGTACCTTATTTAAAGCAGGAGAAGATGGGGAGCCAAGACAATATATCATATCAGGCACCGATTATAATTTTAATATTGATTACCATGACTTTAGAAAGCTTGAAAGTAAAGAAAATGAATTAAAAAATAAAGTATCGACATTATCAGAGACTCAATTTAATTTAGCCGAAGGGCCATTATTAAAAGTAGATATAATTCAACTTGAAGACGAAAAATGGGTTTGCAGCTGCATATTACATCATCTAATAAGTGATGGTTTGTCTATGGAAATTCTTATAAAAGAGTTATTCTTATTTTACAATATATATGTAAATGGGGATTCGAAGATGCCAAATCCATTGAGAATTCATTACAAAGATTATGTTACTTGGCAAAACAAACAATTAGAAGAACAAGTATTAAGAGGGCATGAAGATTATTGGATTGAACAATTTAAAGGAGATATTCCTATACTTAATTTATTGGGAGATAAAGCACGACCAAAAATTAAAACCTACAACGGTGCTATAAAAGAAAAAATAATAAATGCCTCAAGTTTAAACACTTTAAAAAAACTTTTTCAAGAAGAAGAAGTTACACTATTCATGGGATTGCAAGCCATTGTCAATACTTTACTCTATAAATATACAAGTGATGAAGACATCATAATAGGAAGTCAAATGTCTGGTAGAGTGCATACTGATTTAGAGAGACAAATAGGTCTTTACATTAATGTTCTGCCTTTAAGAACTCGATTTAAAGGAGTAGATCGCTTTAGAGAATTATTACAAAATGTAAAAAAAGGGACATTAGAAGCTTTTGAGCACCAGCTTTATCCCTTTGATTTACTAATAGACAATTTAAAATTAAAGCATGACATCAGCCGTAATCCTTTATTTGATGTAACAGTTGTTTTACAGAATGCAGACCTAGACGAAAAAGTCACATTAGAAAAAATGGGAGATCTAGACATTCAAGTTTACAAAGAATGCGAATTGAATGTTAGTAGGTTTGACCTTAGTTTTAACTTCATTGAAACACAAGGAGAGCTATTAACCACCATTGTGTTTAATACAGACATTTTCAATGAATTTACTATTAATCAATTATTACAGCATTTTGAAAAAATAGTAGAAGTTATTAGTGAAAAACCTGAATGTACTCTAGATCAAATCAATATTTTAACCCAAAAAGAGACAGAAAAAATTCTTGAGGATTTTAATGATACTGCTATAGAATTTCCAAATGATAAAAATATAATAGAATTATTTAAAGAGCAAGTAAAGAATGATCCGCATAAAAATGCACTTGTGTTTAATGGAGAAATGTTGACTTATAGTGAATTAGATTATAAGTCAGATCAATTAGCAGTCTTTTTAAAGCAAAATTTCGATCTAAAAAAAGAGGATCTTATTGGTATTGCTTTAGATAGATCACACCTGTATATTGTTGCTATATTAGGAATACTAAAATCTGGAGCAGCTTATGTTCCTATAGATCCTGACTATCCTAAAGCACGTCAAGAATATATCATTTCAGATACAGCAATAAAAATACTAATTACCCAAACAGAATATCTTTTCAATTACGATTTCTATCAAGGAGGATTTTTTGCAATTGATGTACAACTAAACGATATCCATATTCCAAATAATCAAATCACTAGTAACTCATCAGGTAATGACTTGGCGTATGTAATGTATACCTCTGGATCTACCGGAATACCTAAAGGAGTTATGGTAGAACAAAAAAGTATTGTTAGATTAATAAAGTCTATGAATTATGTAAATATAGATGCAGAAGATAACATCTTAAGTTTATCTAATTTTGCTTTTGACGGCTCTGTTTTTGACATTTTTGGATCTCTATTAAATGGTGCTACGCTTCATATTCCTCTTAAAGAATGTTTTCTCGATTATGAAGTTTTAGGAGAAACAATTAATCACAATAAAATATCTATATTCTTTTTAACTACAGCACTGTTTAATTCTTTAGTTGATATTAATTTTTCAAGATTTGATAGCTTAAAATATGTATTGTTTGGAGGGGAAAGAGTTTCAGTATCCCATGTAAAACAGTTTAAAGAACGCTATAATCAAGCCAATTTAGTTCATGTTTACGGACCAACAGAAAACACGACATTTTCTTCTTTTTATAATGTGGAACAAGTGGTCGATAATACGAATACGATACCTATAGGAAAAGGAATCTCAAATTCAGAATGTTATATACTAAATCATGAAGATTATAAAAAAACAATTCCGCCAATAGGCGTTGTTGGTGAAATATATGTGGGAGGAGTAGGATTGTCGAGAGGATATTTGAATAATCCTGAAATGACTGCCGAAAAATTCGTACTTCATCCTTATAAATCCAATACAACCATTTATAAAACAGGAGATTTAGGAAGATGGCTGCCAGATGGAAGCATTGAGTTTATAGGTCGACTAGACGATCAAGTAAAAATAAGAGGGCATCGCATAGAATTAGGGGAAATAGAAAATATTTTGTCTAATCATGAAGACCTTGTTTCATGTATAGTCATAGCAAGAGAAACTAAAAATAAGGATAATGAACTTGTTGCATACTATACTAGTAAAGCTAAAGAAATATCCAACCTTCCAAAATATTTAAAAGAGCAGTTACCAGATTACATGATTCCAAAATATTTTATATGTTTAGAAGCATTGCCTTTAAATTCCAACGGGAAAGTAGATAAAAAAGAACTGCCAATACCAGAACTAGATTTAAACCTTGAAAAAGTAGTATTAAAAGCAAGAAATGAAACAGAAGCCAAATTAGTTGAAATTTGGAAAGAAATATTAGATTTTGATCAGATAAGCATCACTGATGATTTCTTTGATTTAGGAGGACATAGTTTAAAAGTGACCAGATTAATAAGTCAGTTACACAAGGAGTTCGACGTTAAAATTGAACTGAAAAAATTATTCGAAACAACGATATTACAAGATCAGGCGATGCTGATTGATAATGCTGTTAAAAGTGATTATTATCAAATTCCGAAAGTTGAAGAACAATCCAATTATCCGCTTTCCTCTTCTCAAAAAAGATTATGGATCTTAAGTCAATTTGAAGATGCCAACACTGCATATAACATGCCAGCGGTTTTTGAATTCACAGGGACCTTAAATTATGATAGTTTAACATTTGCTTTTGAAAGCCTTATTGAACGTCATGAAAATTTAAGAACAGTTTTTAAACAAAATAAAGAAGGAGAAGCCAGACAATATATTTTATCAGCTGAAGATGTTGATTTTGAAGTAACCTATAAGAATCTTCAAGAAGTTACTAATAAAAAACAAACGTTGGCGGCATATATAAAAAATGACGTTGAAACTAACTTTAATTTAGAGTCTGGACTACTATTAAAAGCTTCTATCTATCAAATAGAAGATGATAAATGGATTTTTAGTTATGTTATGCACCATATAATTAGTGATGGATGGTCTATGGACATTTTAATTAAAGAACTATTGGAAACATATGATGAATACAATAAAGGTGTAAACATAGAAAAAGAAGCTCTTAAAATTCAATATAAAGACTATGCAGTTTGGCAGCAAAATCAATTCAAAGAAGGAAAATTAGAACTTCATAAAAAATATTGGCTCAAACAATTTCAAGGAGAATTACCAATGCTTCAATTACCCGAAGATAAGCCAAGACCTTTAGTACAGACGTACAATGGTAAAATAATTCAAACAAAAATAACTGCAGATGTAACAGAGAAACTTAAATATCAAACTAATCAAGAAGGAGCTACTTTATTTATTAGTTTACTCACAATAGTTAAGATTTTACTATATAGATATACAAACTCTCAAGATATTATTATTGGTTGTCCGATAGCTAATAGAGAACATGCAGATTTAGAAGATCAAATAGGGTTCTATTTAAATACATTGGCACTTAGAACACAGTTTGACAGCACGAATTCATTTAAAGAATTATTTCAATTAGTAAAGCAAAATACACTAGAAGCTTATAAGTATCAAGCCTATCCCTTCGATGAATTAATAAACGATTTAAAACTACGAAGAGACATGAGCAAAAATGCTTTATTTGATGTAATGGTGGTATTGCAAAATGCAACTAATAATCAACTTACTAAAAATAAAGAACACCAGATAGAAGGGCTGCATATTTCTGATTTTCAAGATTTTGATTACGAAGTAAGTAAGTTTGATTTATCATTTAATTTTCTGGAAGTCAATGACGAAATAGAAGCCAGTATAGAATATAACAGCGATATATATACTCAAGAAACAGCTCAAAGAATGTTGCAGCATTTAGAGCAAGTAATTTTAAGCGTAATAGAAAATCCTGATATTAAAATTAATGATATAGATATTCTAACTACAACAGAAAAGAAGCTGCTATTAGAAAAATTTAGTTCTACAGATTCAAGGAATATTTCTAAAAAAACAGTCATACAAGAATTTGAAAACACGGTATTGAAATATCCTGAAAACAAAGCATTATTATTTGATAAAAAGTATTTTACTTATCAAGAGTTAAATGAAAAAGCTAATCAATTAGCACACTACCTTAAAGAAAAATATGCTGTTGGATCTGATATATTAATTGGGATTGAACTTGAACGAAGTGAGTGGCTGCTTATAAGTATGCTGGCAATACTAAAAACAGGATCAGCATATTTACCCATAGATACTGAATATCCTAAGGCGCGTATAGAATTTATAAAATCAGACAGTTTTTGTAGTTGTATAATTGATGAATTTGAATTATTGAAATTTGAACAAGATATAGACACTCTTAAAAAAAATAACTTAGAAAGGGATATTAATAATTCGGATTTAGCATATACAATTTATACTTCAGGAACAACAGGAAACCCAAAAGGAGTAATGGTGGAGCATTCTAGTGTATTAGATTATTGTTCAACCTTTATCGAAACCTTCAAGTTAAATGAATTGGATACTATCATCCAGCAATCTTCAATATCTTTTGATACCCATGTAGAAGAAATTTATCCCGCTTTAATGACAGGAGCAACAATTTTAATGGGAGTAACTGGAGGTAGAGATATTAAAGAAATTCAATATCTAATAGAAGAAGAAAATGCTACCGTTTTAAGTTCTACGCCATTAATAATAAAAGCATTAAATGAGTCTGAGTTTAATGTAAACAAATTAAGATTATTAATAAGCGGGGGAGATAAACTTAATAGAAATTATGTCTCTAAATTTCTAGATACAACCATAGTATATGATACTTATGGGCCAAGTGAATCTACAGTTTGCAGTGCCTATTATAAAATTAATAATATTTCTGAAAAATGTATCATCGGAAAACCGATAACAAACAGAACCATAACTATTACCAATAATAAAGGACTGCTTCAACCTATAGGAATTATTGGAGAGATCCGGATAAGCGGTTCTGGGTTAGCCAGAGGATATAAAAATCAATCCCAATTAACATCAGAAAAATTTATTACAAGTGAATTGCTGGGCAGAACCTATAAAACAGGTGATTTAGGAAAATGGCTGCCAGATGGAAATATTGAATTTATAGGAAGACAAGATGACCAAGTAAAAATTAGAGGATATAGAATAGAATTAGGGGAGGTTGAAAATAGTTTACAAAATCATCCTGCCATAGAAAGTGCAGCCGTTTTAGTTGCTTTAAATAATGAAGGAATAAAAGAATTGGCAGCCTATTTTGTAGTGAAAGAAGAACTTAATGTACTCGATATAAGAAGGTATCTGAATAAAATATTGCCAGATTATATGATTCCTTCTAAATATATTAAAATAGATAAAATGCCATTAAATACGAATGGGAAAATTGAGAAAAAAGCTCTTCATAAACAAAATGGAACTCTTTTAGAATCTGGAATTTCATTTGCGCCAGCAAGAAATGAAATTGAAATTAAGATAACGCAAGTTTGGAAAGATTTACTTGAAAAAGAATCCATTGGTATTTACGATAATTTCTTCGATTTAGGAGGTGAAAGTTTAAAAACTACACGGCTTATAAATAAAATTAATGAATTGTTTCTAGTTAAAATTAAGATAAAAAAAATCTTTGAAGACCCTACAATATCTGGAATTTCCGAACATGTGAAATTTATGTTACAGCAAAAAGAGTTATCTGAAAACAAAGAACTTCAAGAAATAAATATAGATTAATGAAAGATTTATTAAATAAAATACAAGAGAATAATTTATTATTAAAAGTTATAGATGGTAAACTAAAAGTGTTTACTAATGGAACAGATATTAATAAAAACTTAATTGCAGAAATAAAGGCAAGAAAAGAAGAGTTAACAGAAATTATTTTAGAAAATGGAAGTCTTGATAATTCAAATAATATAAAAAACACAATACACAAAACTCCAGAATTAAATGGATACCCTTTGTCATCATCTCAACAAAGGTTATGGACATTAAGTCAAGTAGATCGTGCTAGTATTTCTTATAATATGCCTAGTATCTATGAATTAACGGGTGAGTTTAGTTATGAATTATTAAATCAATCTTTCAAAAATTTAGTATACCGTCATGAAATCCTTAGAACAGTTTTCAAAGAAGATACGCTAGGGAATGTAAAGCAGTATATAAGAAACATTGAAGATATAGATTTTTCGTTAGTAGAGATAGATTTTAGAGGAATCAATACTTATAAGCAGAAATTAGAAACATACATAGAAAAAGAATGTGCATTACTATTTGATTTAGAAGAAGGTCCTCTATTAAGAGGTGTTGTAATTCGTTTAACTAATGAAAAATGGATATTTTGTTTTGTGATGCATCATATTATAAGTGATGGCTGGTCTATTGATGTCATGATGAATGAATTGATAGGGCAGTATAAATTACTAGGTGAAAATAGATTTGACTCAAAAAAGGAACTCGAAATCCAATATAAAGACTACGCCGTATGGCAGCAAAACCAGCTGGTTAATGGCCATTTAGAAAAAGATAAAACCTATTGGTTAGAACATTTAAAAGGCGATTTGCCAACACTATTCCATTTTGGAGACTTTCCCCGTCCGGCAATAAAAACCTATAATGGAGGAATAGTAGAGCGTAAAATCGGCACGGCACTTAATGAGCAATTCAAAACGTTATACAAAGCCAATGAAGGCACTTTGTTTATGGGGTGTTTAAGCCTTCTAAATGTAATATTACATAAATACACAGGCCAAGAAGAATTTATTATTGGAAGTCCCGTTTCTGGAAGGACTAACACTGTGCTTCACGATCAAATAGGTTTTTATGTAAACACTCTGGCACTTCGTACTAAATTTACATCGGGGGATAGTTTTGAAACTCTTTTCGGTAGGGTCAAGGAAAATACACTTAATGCCTTCGAACACCAAGATTACCCTTTTGATGAACTTTTAGATGATTTAAACATTAAAAGAGACTTAAGCAGAAATGCATTATTTGATGTAATGCTGGTAGTTCAAGATTCAAAAGAAAAACAAATAGCAGATGTACTAGAAGGAACTTCCCTATCTATATCACCTTATAAAAATGAACAACATTTTGGAAGTAAATTTGATTTGTTATTCTCATTTGCCGAAGTATCAGATAGCTTAAGCCTGGTAATAGAATACAATAGTGATATTTTTAGTAAAAGGCTGTGTGAGCAACTATTGCTGCATATGGAGCAGCTGCTGGAAGGACTAGTGTCTTCTCCAAAAAAAGAACTCTCCGAGATTTCCTGTTTAAATTCTTTAGAGAAACACGAACTATTGGTGGATTACAATACAACAGAAACAAGATATGAAGAAGGGATTTCTTTACTGGGTTTGTTTAAAGAGCAAGTCGCAATGGTTCCTGATAAGACCGCATTGATCTATGGTGAAATCTCGTTAACCTATACTGAGTTGGATGTTCTGAGCAGTCAATTCAGTCATTATTTGGAGAAGCAAAGTGAATTGGCTTTGGAAGATTTAATAGCCATAGCCTTGCCTAAAAGCCATTGGCAGATCATATCGATCTTAGGTATTTTAAAATCAGGTTGTGCGTATGTCCCAATCGCTTTGGATTATCCACAAGACCGAATAGACTTCATTGTATCCGATACTAAAAGTAAGATTGTGATCACGCCAGAACTCCTATTCGATTTCGAATCCAGCATTGGAGATTATTCAAAAGAAAAAGACATCTGCTCCAGGGACCTATCGAGTTTGGCTTATGTGATGTACACCTCAGGATCTACAGGACGTCCAAAAGGCGTTTTAATAGAAGAGAGAGGTATTATTCGATTAGTGAAAAAGTCAAATTATATCAATATAGGACCTAGTTCCGTCTTATTGTCTACTGGTTCTTTTTCATTTGATGCCACCACTTTTGAATATTGGGGAATGCTATTAAATGGCGGGACATTGATTTTAAGTGAAGAAGATCTCTTCTTGTCTCCTATAGATTTATCTTCTTTAATAAAAGCCAAAGGAGTCACAATCATGTGGTTTACCTGTGGCTTACTTAACCAACTAATAGACGAATCCATAGAGGTATTTGAAGGCTTGACGACTGTATTATCAGGAGGGGATCGTCTGTCACCTGTACACATTGGAAAATTGCGTTCAAGATACCCCTTGATGGAAATTATAAATGGCTATGGCCCAACAGAGAACACAACCTTTTCAACAAGTCATTCAGTAAAAGAAGTACGTGAAGGAACCCATACGATTCCAATAGGAAACCCTATAAGCAATAGTACTGCTTACATATTGGATACTGCCATGTTTTTGGTTCCAAAAGGAGTAGTCGGCGAACTCTATTTAGGAGGGTCTGGAGTCTCAAGAGGTTATTTGAATAGAGAGGATTTAACAGAAGAAAAATTTATAGCGTCTCCTTTTATTGCAGGACAGCGTCTATACAGGACAGGAGATTTAGTAAAGAGGAATCAAAATGGCGAGATCGAATTTATAGGACGACAAGACACCCAAGTAAAGATCAGAGGCTATCGTATAGAATTAGGTGAGATTGAACACCTGTTGAGTACCTATCCTGGGGTAAATTCTACGTTAGTAGTGGTAGAAGAGAGTCAAGGCGATAAGCTGTTGTTAGGGTACATTACCAGTGAAGAAGTAATAGCAGAGAGTGTTTTACGCGACTGGTTGTTCCAAAGATTACCATCTTACATGGTACCGAGTTATATACATGTACTGGAGCGATTTCCATTAACGGTAAATGGTAAAATCGATAGAACTAATCTGCCAGACATGACTGGAGTACTCGTGAACAGCGATTTATATATTGCACCAGAGAATGAAATAGAGAAGAAATTGAGTGAGCTTTGGATGGAGATCCTCAATGTCCCTCAAGTAGGATTGTTGGACAACTTTTTTGAATTAGGAGGGCATAGTCTCAAGGCGACAAAACTAATGAGCAGAATTCATAAGGAATTCAATGTCAAACTCCGATTATTAGAATTCTTCAACCATCCCGATTTACAATCACAAAGTGCGTTGATATCCTCTAAAAAATCAGTGAGATACGATTCCATACCTCGACTGGAGGAGCAAGATTCTTATCCATTATCATTGATGCAAAGACGTTTATGGATCATGAGTCAATTGGAAGACGCTAATATCGCCTATAACATGTCGACGGTGTATGTCTTTAAGGGGCATTTAGAGTTATCTTTGTTAGAGCAGTCCTTTAAGACCTTAATATCCCGACATGAGATCTTACGAACCTATTTTAAGAAGGATGCCTCAGGAGATATCCGTCAATATATACAACCTATTGCATCGGTGGATTTTAGTTTGGGATCTGTAGATGCCCGCAAGTTCTCAGAGGCTGACCTTTCATTAGCATTATCCAAGACATTAAAAACCCCATTTGACCTGTCACAAGGACCTTTGTTACGCGTTGACATATATCAAGTATCAGAAGACAGCTGTATATTTAGTAGTGTTATACACCATATCATAAGTGATGGCTGGTCTTTGGAGGTATTAATCAAAGAACTCTTGATACTTTACAATAGTCTGGTAACAGGAGTGTCACACTCTTTACCACCCTTACAAATCCAATACAAGGACTATGCCTCTTGGCAGCTGAACACCCTTAATGATTCCAGTTCAGATCAGGCCTATTGGTTCAATCAATTTTCGGGGGACTTACCCGTTTTAGATCTCTCGGGTGGTAAGGTACGTCCAGGAATAAAGACCTATAATGGCGGTGTTTATAACAGTAAGCTCTCTAAAACCTTAAGTAATACTTTGGCTGCTTTATTGCAAAAAGAAGAAGCTACACTATTTATGGGTCTGTTGAGCGCAGTGAACGCGTTATTTTACCATTACACCGCTCAAGAAGATATAATAATCGGCAGTCCCATAGCAGGGCGTGACCATAGAGATTTAGAGGATCAGATAGGATTTTATGTCAATACCCTGGCCTTAAGGACTCAATTCAGCAAAGAAGATAGCTTTGAAGAACTGTTATCTAAGGTCAAGACAGTCGTTTTAGATGCTCATGCCCATCAATTATACCCCTTTGATGATCTAGTGTCGGGCTTAGGCCTACAACGCGATATGAGCCGTAACCCCTTGTTTGATGTGCAGGTAATTGTTCAAAACAAAACAAGTACAGAGAGGATCACCTCACAAGAATTAGAAGGACTTTCTGTAACGTATTATGAAGGAGAGGTATCCCACACGAGTATTTTTGACCTTGTATTTAACTTTATAGAAAGCGAAGACAGTATTCATATCAGTACAATCTATAACACGGATGTTTTTGATTATGAATGGCTCGTTCAAATACATATCCATTTAGAAGAGTTATTAAAAGAGATGCTGGCGAGCTCAAAAACATCGCTGTCACAGCTAAGTTGTTTAACAGAGCAAGAAGCGAATCATCTATTAGAAAGTTTTAATGCTTTGAAAATCCCTTATGATAGATCTACAACGATAGTAAACCTTATAGAGCAACAAGTAAAGAAGACTCCACATGCCATAGCTGTATATTATGAAGGGATTCGTTTAAGTTATCAGGAACTAGAAGACCGTTCCAACCAATTAGCCCATTATTTAATAGAAGAATATGGTGTTTCTGGGAATGATTTAATTGGTATTATGATGGACCGTTCCGAGCTAATGTTTATTGGTATTTTAGGGATTTTAAAATCAGGCGGAGCCTATGTGCCCATCGATCCTGATTATCCGGAATCAAGAAAGGCATACATTCTAAAGGATACTCAAGTAAAAGTCTTGCTGACCCAATCAGACTACATCTTTGATTTAAGCTATTATAGCGGGAACCTGTTCGCCATGGATCTACAGTTATTGGGGCTGACTAACTCCAAGCATGCACCATCAATATCTATCAATGCAAATGACTTGGTGTATATTATCTATACTTCAGGTTCAACCGGAAACCCCAAAGGCGTTTTAGTGTCCCATGGTAACTTAATTCACTCATTGGCCCCACGCGAATCCGTGTATGGTACAATAGACCGTTTTTTGTTATTGTCCTCTATAGCTTTTGACAGTTCCGTAGCCGGAATCTTCAGTACTTTGAGCACTGGTGGGCAATTGTGTGTAACTAAAGGGGTTGACATAAGTAATGTCTCTTTTATAGCCGACTATATTATCACCGAGCAGATTAGTCACTTATTAACCGTTCCCTCATATTATCGTTTACTATTAAATTCCTTGTCAGAAGGTGACTCAAGTTCATTAAAAGAGGTTACAGTAGCAGGAGAACACTGTCCAATAACTTTAATAACAGACCATTATGCAAGCGCTATAGGGCAGTCCGGCTGTAGTTTATTTAATGAATATGGTCCAACGGAATGTACGGTATGGAGCAGTGTCCATAAATATGCGGCAGGTGAGAAAGTCACATCAACCATAGGCAAGCCAATAGCCAATAGCTATATCTACATATTGAACAAAGAAGATGCCTTGGTTCCGATTGGAGTAATCGGAGAAATATGTATAGGCGGAGCAGGAGTGACCAAAGGTTATTTAAACCGACCAGAATTAACCGAGGAGAAGTTTGTAGCTGATCCGTTTAGTGCTGGAGAGAAAATGTATAAGACTGGCGATTTGGGGAGATGGAATGCCAAGGGAGAGATTGAGTTTTTAGGACGGAAAGATGATCAGGTAAAAATTCGGGGCTATCGCATAGAACTAGGAGAGATTCAATATGCCTTAGAAACTTACGAATCAATAGAATCTGCAGTAGTATTGGCCAAAGACAACCCCGCTGGCGATAATGAGCTGTATGTTTATGTACTAGGAGATGGCGCTTTAAATGTATCGGAGCTAAAACAATATCTAGGAGGTATATTACCAAGTTATGCCATTCCATCCAACTACACCCAAGTACCTTCATTTCCTAGAACTCCCAACGGAAAGATAGATACCAAGGCCTTATTATCCATGGAAATTGCAGGATTAGAGAGTGGAGCTGGGTACGTGGCTCCAAGAACGGAAGAGGAAGAAATATTGGTAAGAATATGGCAAGAGGTACTGAACAAAAAGAAGATAGGCGTTAAAGACCGTTTCTTTGATTTAGGAGGAGATAGTTTAAAATTAATTCGATTAATAAGCTTAATTGATAGAGAGTTTCACATAAAATTAGAACTAAAAGATATTTATGAAATTCAATTATTAGAAGACCAAGTTAAGGTCATTAATGAAGTTAAAAATATAGACACAGTTAATGATTTACTCACTAGGTTAAAAAAACTTAATATTACTATAAAAATAGTTAATGACAAATTAGATATTAAAGCACCTAAAGGTATTATAAATAAAGAGTTATTGAATGAAATCGAAGTCAATAAAGAAAATTTAATTGTATTAATTGAACGATATTCAACATCTAAAATAACATGGGATAAACAGATCCCAATAATAAAAAAACATGAACATTATGAATTATCATCTTCTCAAAGGAGAGTTTGGGTTTTAAGCCAGATGGAAGACGGTAATGTAACTTATAATATGCCAGAGGTTTATGTTTTTAAAGGAGAGTTAAACTTAGATGCATTTAATTTAGCATATCAAACGTTAATATTGCGCCATGAAAGCTTAAGGACTAATTTTAAAGAAGATGAAGATGGGGAAATTAAACAGTTTATTAAAGAACAAAAGGACGTTAAAAATAAAATTACATTTAAAAACTTAACAGATAATAAAGAAAAAAGAGATAAAGTAGAACGAATTATAGATAAATTATGTAATTATAAATTTAATCTTTCTTCTGATGATTTATTAAAATGTACACTATTACAGGTAGAAAATAATGAATGGGTATTTTGTTATGTAATACATCATATCATTAGTGATGGATGGTCAATGGATATTTTAACAAAAGAGCTATTTATATTGTATAACGCCTTTATTAAAGGAGAAGAAAATCCATTAACTCCACTCCGTATACAATACAAAGAGTATGCTTCTTGGCAGCAGAAACAATTACAAGAAATTGATAGTGAGGGACATAAAAATTATTGGTTGAAACAATTTGAAGGAGAAATACCAGTATTAAATCTTCTAACCGATAAAAAAAGACCAATAATTAAAACATTTAATGGAGGTATTATTAATAAACAACTTCCTAAAGCAACAATAGAAGCTTTAAAAGAAATAAGTACTAAAGAAGGGGGTACACTGTACATGAGTCTTTTAGCAATAGTGAATGTACTTTTATACAGATATACTAATCAAAATGATATTATTATAGGTAGTCCGGTAGGAGGCAGGACACATTCAGATTTAGAAAACCAAATTGGGTTTTATACAAATACTTTAGCCTTAAGATCTCAATTTAAAGGAAATGACAGTTACTTGGATCTATTAAAAAAAGTTAAAGAAATAGCTTTAGGAGGTCTTGAGCATCAAATATATCCATTTGATGAATTAGTAGGTCAATTAGACTTACAAAGAGATATGAGTAGGAATGTTTTATTTGATGTATTTGTAGCGTTACAAAATGCAGTTATAAGCAGTGAAAATAGATCATTTCCAGGTTTGCAAATAGAGAACTATAATGAAACAACGATTAAAGTCACAAAATTTGATTTAACATTTAACTTTAATCAGAGTTCTGATGGCTTATGGTTAAGTTTAGAATACAATTCAGATTTGTTTTATAAAGAAACGGCAGAACGAATCGCTTTACATTTTTTACAGGTTACAGAAAGTATTATTGGCCAGCCAAATAATTCGATAAACGATTTAGAGTATATAAATGATTTTGAAAAGGAACAACTGCTTAATAATTTTGGAGCTAAGTCTTCGGCATATGATGAAGAACAAACTATAGTATCACTTTTTGAGGATCAAGCAAACAAGACCCCTGATGCGATTGCTTTATTATTTGAAGAAAAAGAATATACATTCAAAGATCTTCAAGAAAAATCAAATCAACTAGGAAATTATTTAAGAAATAAATATAAAATCCAGCAAGAAGATTTAGTGGGTATTAAGCTGGAACGTAATGAATGGATAATCATTACAATGTTAGGTGTCTTAAAATCTGGAGGTGCTTATATGCCCTTAGATCCATCTTACCCTCAAGAACGAATTGATTACATGTTAGAAGACAGTTCTTGTAAACTAGTTATAGATCAAGAGGAGATTTTAACTTTCCAAAATGAAACGCATTATTATAAAGAAGATGCCATTTCTTTTATAAATACACCTAGTGATTTAGCGTATGTCATTTATACTTCTGGATCTACTGGAAAACCCAAAGGAGTGATGATTGAGCATAAAAATGTCGTCGCTTTTCTTGAAAGCTGTAAAAGCAGGTTTGGGCTTTCTAATATGAAAATGCCTTTATTGGCATCTAATGCCTTTGATATCTTTTTATTTGAATCTTTTTATCCTATGCTAACAGGAGGCACTGTGTTAATGCTTCCGAATGAACATATTAGAGACATGTACTTATTAGCAGATATTCTAAAAAACATGAATGCATTTCATGCTGTACCAGCGCTGATGTCACAAATATTAGCTCATATAAAAAGCACTGGAGAAGTAGAAGAATATTATGGAATTTCAGATTTGTTTATAGGAGGCGATAAAGTTTCTACCAGTGTACTAAAAGAAATGCATGAAGTGTTTCCAAGGGCGTCAATATATGAGTTATATGGGCCTACAGAAACAACAATATTTGTTACCGCAAACCATTACTCAAAAACGCATAGTGAAAATAATTATAATGGTGCATTGATAGGTACACCAAATAAAGTCTCATATACTCAAATATTAGACAATAAAAATAAATTATGCGGCATAGGAATACCAGGTGAGATTTGTATTGGAGGCAATAGTGTGGCAAGAGGGTATTTAAAAAGAGAAGCATTAACTGCTGAAAATTTTATTACTAATCCATACAAAAATGAATACGAAAAAATATATAAAACTGGAGATTATGGAAAGCTGCTTTCCAATGGTGTTTTAGAGTTTATAGGAAGGAAAGATACTCAAGTTAAAATAAAAGGCCATCGTATTGAACTAGGAGAAATAGAACATGTTTTAAATAGTTTAAGTTTTGTAAAAGAAGCAGTTGTAGTAGTAAAAGCAGTATCAAAAAATAATGATGAATTAGTAGCATATCTAATCAGCGATGAAGAAATAGAAACAAAATCCTTAAGGAATATGCTACAGAAAACATTAACTATTTATATGATTCCGACCTATTTTATACAATTAGATGCATTTCCGCTCACTAATAATGGTAAAATAGATATAAAGGCACTGCCAAACCCAGAACATTCAGATTTAAAAGATCAAGAAACCTATGTTTCACCAAGGAACGAAATAGAAGAAATAATAGTAGGTGTTTATGAAGAAGTGCTTAGAAAAGAAAAAATAGGAATTAAAGATGATTTTTTCATTATGGGAGGAGATTCTATAAAATCAATTCAAATAGTTGCTCGCTTAAAACAAAGAAACCTTTCCTTAACGATTCAGGATATCTTGCTAAATCCAATTATAGAAGATTTATCTAGAATAGTTAAAAAAGTAGATCGAACGATTTCTCAAGAAATCGTAAAAGACGAGGTTGGCTTAAGTCCAATACAGTCTTATTTCTTCGAAAAACACCCAATAAATTATCATCATTTTAATCAATCAATACTCTTGTTTAATAGAGAAGGGATCAAGGAAGAAGGTGTTCGAAAAGTGTTTGACAAAATAATGCAGCATCACGATGCTTTACGAATGACATATCATAAATCTGCATCAAATGTTTGGCTACAGAAGAATCACGGGGAAGAATTAAAGTATGATTTGAAACAATGGAATTATAATGATTTAGACAGTTTTTATGAAAAATGCGAACAATTACAGTCCAGCATAAATATAAATAAAGGGGCACTATTAAAACTGGGATTATTTAAAGGTGCAGCTGGCGACCATTTATTAATTGTTATTCATCACTTAGTAATCGATGCTGTTTCTTGGAAAATTTTACTGGAAGATTTAGAAATATTGTTTAATCAATACATGCTAGGTGAGACTTTAAAATTACCCCTAAAAACAGATTCATTTATTCATTGGCAGAAAGAATTGCAAAGATATTCTAAGAGTACGACTTTAGAAAAAGAACACTATTACTGGTCATCTGTAAATAAAATAGCAATAGATAAAATTCCTTTAGACAAAAAAAGTGGAAATAATTTTGTGAAGAATGAATCAACTCAATCGTATAGTTTAAACAAAGAGTTAACAGAAGTTTTATTAACCAAATGTAATAAAGCATACGGTACAACAATAAATGAAATTTTATTAACAAGTTGTGTAACTGCCATAAAGAAAACTTTTCACCTTCAGGAAGTTGCTGTTTGGATGGAAGCTCATGGTCGTGAGAATATTGATGCAGATATAGATATAAGCAGGACAATAGGGTGGTTTACGTCTATATATCCAGTCGTTTTTAGTCTAAAAGAAGACAAAAATATTTTAGAATTAATATCGGTTAAGGATACTTTAAGACGGGTGCCTAATAAAGGAATTGGTTATGGCGTATTAAAATATTTAGCATCAAAAGAATATACTTTAAATCCTGAGATTTCTTTTAACTATTTAGGGAATTCTAACGATAGTATAGAGATAAAGCAAGACACAAAATTATTCGAGATAATGGACAAATATAAAGGAAATGAGAGTTCATTCGTAATGGAAAGAGAGCAGCTTTTAGATGTAAAAGCAATAATATCTCACGGATGTGTAAATGTAGATATAAGTTATAGTCAAGATCAATTTTATGATGAAACCATAAAGGAAATAATAAAACAAAGTAAAATTAATTTAATAGGATTAATTGAAGAGTTATCAATGGAAAAAGAAGCCTATGCAACTCCTTCTGATTTTACATTTAAGGGATTGAGCATGCAGGAATTGGAACAATTAAACAAAATTCAATAAAAATGGAAGATGTATATCCGCTAAGTCCTTTACAAAAGGGAATGTATTATCATTGGTTAGCCTCTCCAACATCTTACTTTGAGCAAGTAAGTTATAGGTTAAAAGGTTGTTTAAATATAGCATTACTAGAAAAAAGCTATGAAGTTTTGGTTGATAGACATGCCGCTCTAAGAACTTTTTTTACCCATAAATTTGGAGAAGACGTTCTGCAGGTGGTTAAAAAAACAGGAGAATCAATATTTTCTTATGAAGATGTAAGCTTAAATCCGGACTTTTCTTTTCAAGAATTTAAAGAAAAAGATAGAAATAAGGGATTTGATTTGGGCAGAGGCTCACAAATGAGGATAAGTATTTTGAAAGTAGGACACGAAACATACGAATTGGTTTGGAGTCAACATCATATTTTAATGGATGGATGGTGTATAAGTATTTTAATTAGAGATTTTTTTCAGATTTATAATGATTTAAAAATCAATAAAAAGCCTGTATTAGATCATGTTATTCCTTATTCAAAATATATACAATGGCTCGAAAAAGTAGATGTGTCCAAATCAAAGGAATATTGGAAAAACTATTTATTAAATTATGAAACCAAAAGTTCACCACCTAAAAAAACAGTAGCCAGTAAAGGTTTTGTTTCTAAAGAAATTACTTTAAAGATTGAAAAATCTGTAAGAAATGAAATAGAGCATGTTTGCGCGAATCTGGGAATAACAGAAAATATTTTTATTCAAACAATATGGGGGATTCTTTTAGGAAAATATAATGGAACTAATGATGTTGTTTTCGGTTCTGTAGTATCTGGTAGACCAGCTGAAATAATAGGAGTTGAAAAAATAATAGGACTATTCATAAACACAATTCCTGTTCGTATACAATCGCAAAAGAATATGACAGCAAAGGAACTTTTTAAACAAGTTATGCAGCAGTCAATTAACAGTACCTATCATCATTACATTCAATTAAGTGACGTATTAGAAGAGAGTGATTTAGGAAGAGATTTATTTGATCATATTTTAGTCTTTGAAAATTTTCCTATAGATGATAATTTAATAGTTGCGTCAGACGAGGAACTTTTAGTGTTAGAATCTGAAATTTATGAGCATAATAATTATGATTTTACAGTTGCTGTTGTTCCAGGAAAGGACAGTTTGGATATCAGGTTTAATTATAATAGCCTAATCTATGATACTTTAATAATAGAAAGATTAAAAGCGCTTTTAGAAAATTGTATCCATGCAATTGCCAAAGATCCTGATTGTATTATTGACACACTGGATTATGTGTCAAAAGAAGAAAAGCAACAAATAATAATAGATTTTAATAATGATACATTACTATATAATAAAGCAAATAATCTAATTACTCTTTTAGAAGAATATACAAAAAAAACACCTAATGAAATTGCGGTGGTTTATGAAGACCAAAACATTACATATAAAATATTAGAGGAAAAATCGAATCAATTTACTCACTACTTAAAAAGTAATTATGAAATTGGGTTAGGCGACACTGTTGTTGTTAAACTAGAAAAGACAGAATGGACTATTATAGCCTTGTTAGGAATATTAAAATCTGGCGGGGTATATGTTCCTGTCGATATAAATTATCCAGAAGAAAGAATTCAATTTATTGTAGAAGATTGTAACTGTAAAGTGATAATCGATGAAGAAAAAATAAGCCAGTTTAAAAATAAAACCGAAATATCGCCAATACATAATGATTTTAAAATAGGATTGTTACAAAATGATTTGGCTTATATTATTTATACATCAGGAACTACAGGGAAACCCAAAGGTGTAATGGTTGAACATAAAAATATAGTATCGTTTATTGAAAGTTGCAAAAAAGAATTTAGTATTGAAAAATTAAGATTACCATTATTATCATCTAATGCCTTTGATATTTCTTTATTTGAATTGTTTTATCCTTTAGCGACAGGAGGAACAGTTACAATTTTAAGCACTAATAATATTAAAGACATAAATTATTTAGCGCAATGCATGAAAAAGGTAAATGGATTTCATGCTGTACCGGCCTTAATGACTCAAATATTAAATTATATAAAAAGCACAAATACGCAGCATCAATTTCAAGGAATTAATAACTTGTTTATAGGAGGAGATGCAGTTTCTACAAGCATTCTCAAAGAAATGAGAGAAGTCTTTCCAAATGCAGCCATACACGAACTTTATGGGCCAACAGAGAGTACGATATTTGTTACCGCTCATCATTATCATAGTACTTCAAAAGACAATGAATACAATGGAGCCTTAATAGGAAGTCCTAATCCAAATTCAAGTATATATATTCTTGATGAGCATAATCAAGCTTGTGGATTGGGTATAGCAGGTGAAATATGTGTAGGAGGTGACGGAGTTACAAGAGGTTATATAAATCAACTAGAATTAACGGAAGAAAAATTTATCGAAAATCCATTTGATTTAAGTAGTAGAATATACAAAACCGGAGATTTAGGTTGTTGGTTAGCCAACGGTAATATTGAGTTTTTAGGCAGAAAAGACCAGCAAGTAAAAATACGCGGCTACAGAATTGAGCCTGGAGAGATAGAGAATACCATTTTGCAGTATTCAGAGGATTTAAAACAAGTAGTTGTTGAAGTAAAAGAAAACATTCAGGAGAAAGTATTAGTCGCTTATCTGGTATCGAACATCAATGTAGATAAATTAGAATTGCGAAACTTTCTACAAACCAGACTACCTGATTATATGATTCCGGGTTTTTATGTCATATTAGAAAACCTGCCTTTAACTCCAAATGGAAAAATAGATAGAAAGGCCTTGCCGGGTATCTCAGGAGAAGACATTATTAAAAGAGAATATGCAGCTCCAAGAAACGAAACCGAAGAGAAATTAGCAGAGATCTGGCAAGGAATATTAGGAATAGAAAAAATAGGTATAACCGATAACTTCTTTGAATTAGGAGGCCATAGTTTAAAAGCGACTCGTTTAATCGCAGAAATTTATAAACATTTTCGCGTAGAACTTAATATATCTCTATTATTTGAAGCACCTATTTTAGGAGATTTATCTAATGAAATAGATAATATAATTTGGGTTAATACGGCTGTTGATATTAAAGGTGTAGAAACAGATGATATTGTTATATGAAAATAATGAGTGGGAGGTAATCCAGGGGAATATCATAGGTGTGCCAAATGACAATACTAAAATTTACATCTTAGATCCTCAAGAAAGATTATGTCCAATTGGTGTCTCTGGAGAAATTTGTGTTACAGGAAATCAATTAGCCAGAGGGTATATTAATGAGAAGAAAGACGCAAACTTCAAAGAATCAGTCGTTTCAAATAAAAAAATATACAAGACAGGAGATTATGCGAGATGGCTTAATAATGGCAAAATAGAGTTTTTAGGTCGAAAGGATACTCAAGTAAAAATAAGAGGACACCGAATCGAATTACATGAAATTGAAAGTATTATTGAGGATAATCCTTTGGTAGAAAATGCGATAGTACTATATAAGGCAATTAATAATAATGAAAAAGAATTGATAGCTTATATAAAAGGACAAGAAAACTTAAATCTTAGCAAATTAAAAGAAGAAATAAGTATAAAATTACCCAATCATATGATTCCATCATATTTTTTAACAATAAAGGAATTCCCAATAACAGCAAATGGAAAAATAGCCATTAATGACTTTCCACTTCCAAGAACTAATGAAACAAGAAAGAGTTTAATATTTAATGAAACAGAGCAGATAATAGAAGGGATTTGGCAATCAATATTATCCTATCCCAATATTGATCTTGATGATAATTTTTTCGATTTAGGAGGGAACTCTATAAAAGTAATGATTATGGCGAGGCTGATTAAAGAAGCTTTTGAGGTTATAATTCCTGTAGTTGATTTGTATAAGTATAATACAATAAAATTATTAAGCCTTAAAATAAATCAAGCCAATACCGCTCAAATAAAAACAGATACTATAAAAATAGAATCTTCACTAGTGGCTATACAAAATACTATTAGAATTTTAAACAATTTAGACAGTAATGATGAAAAATTATAATAAAGATAAAACAGGGCTTGAACTTGCTATTATAGGAATGTCTTGTAAAGTTCCAGGTGCGGATAATTGGAGAGAATTCTGGAATAATTTATTAAGTGCAAAGGAATCTATACATTTTTATACAGACGCTGAATTAGAAAATTTGGGGGTAAATAAATCTCTATTTTCAGAAAAGAATTATGTAAAAGCAAAATCTGTTGTGAATAATAAGGGAAGTTTTGATAATCTTTTTTTTAAATACTCAATTAAAGAAGCTGCTTTAATGAATCCTACTCACCGAATGTTTCACGAAAATGTATGGGAAGCGCTAGAAGATTCGGGATACACTCCTGATCAAGTTAATGGTAAAATTAGCATTTATGCAGGAGTAGGGGATGATACAAATTGGAAGGCCTATGCCATGATGAAAAATATGGACGGGTTATTAGATGATTTGACACTAAATTTTATTTCAAGTAAAGATCATTTAGCATCACTAATAGCTTATAAACTTAATTTACAAGGAGCGGCATACTCAATAAATACAGCATGCTCATCGTCATTAGCAGCCATTCATTTAGCCTGTAGAGGGTTACTAATGGGAGAATCGAAATTAGCTGTTGCAGGAGGTATTTCCTTAGATACATCAATACAAAAAGGATATAAATATCAGGAAGAGCTAATATATTCTTCTGATGGGCATTGTAGAACTTTTGATGATGCGGCAAGTGGCACAGTGGGTAGTGAAGGATCTGGAGTGGTAGTTTTAAAAAAATTAAGTGATGCTATTGAAGATAATGATCATATATATGCTGTTATAAAAGGGAGTGCTGCAAATAATGATGGGAATAGAAAAGTAGGATATGCGGCTCCTAGTATTATAGGCCAAACAGAATGTATAAAAACAGCTCATAAACTAGCAAATGTAGAAGCAGAAACTATTGAATATATTGAAGCTCACGGAACAGGAACCAAAATAGGGGATCCAATTGAAGTAGAAGCTTTAAATTTAGCATTCAATAATAATAACAACCATCATTGTGCTTTAGGATCAGTAAAAACAAATTTTGGGCACACAGATGCTGCATCAGGAGTTATAGGATTAATAAAAACGGCACTTAGCTTAAAATATAAAAAAATACCTCCGACTCTACATTACAAAAAAGCAAACTCTGAAATTTATTTTGATGAAGGACCATTTTATGTAAATGCAGAACTGAAAGAATGGGAAGGTAATGGACAACCTCTTAGAGCTGGTGTAAGTTCCTTTGGAATTGGCGGCACCAATGTTCATCTAATACTGGAAGAAGCCCCTGAACAAGCATATAATCTAGTTGAAATACAGAGAAATAGAGTTTTAACAGTTTCTGCAAAAACTAGCAGCTCACTCAAAAAGTATTTAAATAAGCTTCATACTTTTCTGGAATCGGAAGACGTAAATTTAGATAATCTTATATACACATATAGAGTAGGGAGAACTTCTTTTAATCATAGAATAGCATTAGAATTTAAGGATAAAAATGAACTTCTAAATAGGCTGTCTGAAAATTACGGCAGATCAGATCTTTTTGCAGATGTAACCAAGAAAAAAAAGACTGTTTTTCTTTTTCCAGGTTTGGGAAGTCAATATAGCGGGATGGTAAAAGATGTTTATGAAAACGAAAATATCTTTAAAGAAAAAATTGATGGAGGATGTAATTATCTAAAAGAACTAACAGGCGAAGATTTTAAAACAATCTTATTTTCCGAAAGCGAAAAAATTGAGAAACAAAAATATGCAGAGCCATTACTCTTCTTAGTAGAATATTCGCTAGCCTATTTGTTAAAATCATTTAATGTATTACCAGACTATGTATTAGGTCAAAATATTGGAGAATATGCTGCTGCATGCGTGAGTGGAATATTCACATTTGAAGAAGGCTTAAAATTAATGATTCTAAAATCAAATTTATTAAATGAGAAAAAAACTGATATTTTATTAAGTGTATTCTTGACAGAAGAAGAAGCAGAAAAGTTTATTAATAAGAAAATTTCATTAGCAGCTGTAAACGGTACACAGCAAGTAACCTTCTCCGGGAAGCAAAAAGAAATAGAAGATCTTAGTAATCAGTTAAGTGAAATGGGAATAATGAATTCTAAGCTTCAAAAAAAGCACATAGATTATTCAAATGTAAATGATGCTTTTAAAAAACAATTTATTTCATTTTGGAATGAATTATCACTAAATAAAATGAATGTCCCTTTTGTTTCTAGCATAACAGCAAAAATAGTAAAAGAGGAAGAAGTAACGAAACCAGAATATTGGTTAAATCTTATTACAGAAACAAGCAGATTTTATAATAGTATAGCAGCATTAACAGAAAAAGAGAATGATCTTGTTTTTATAGAAGTTGGCTCAGGAAATACTCTTGAAAAATTAATAAAAAGGGAAGCCGTTTCAATAAATAAAAAAGCAACAATTATTAATTTAACTAGACAATCAAAAGATAATGCTGAGGACTCAAATGTGTTAGAAAAAGCATTGGTAAAACTGTGGTATGACGGCATAAATGTAAATTGGGCAGCTTACTATGATAAATGTAAATATAAGAGAATTTCATTACCAGTACACCCTTTTGAAACAAATCAATTTCCCTCAGAAGTTGAACCATTTAAAGCAATGTTTGAAACAAAAATACCATCTTCTGCCGCATCAAATATTTTCCATACACAAAAAGATGAAATTATCGTATCAGAGCCAATTGTAGAAGAAGATATAGTACTGGATAAATTAAAAAAAATATTCAAAGACTTTTTTGATATTGAGGAAGTTAAGGTTGAAAGTGACTTTTTTGAATTAGGATTAAATTCATTAAACGGAATGCTTTTATTAAAAAATATTAAAACAGAATTTAGGATAGACCTTACACTGCACGAATTTTTTGAATGTGAATCAATAGTAGATATTACTTCTAAAATAGTACAATTTCAATCTAATAAGTCTCATTTAAATTCATATAAAACAATTACAATATGAGTGTAAGTATTTTCTTGGAAGAATTAAAAAATCAGGGTATTGAGATCATTTTGTCAGGAGATAAAAATAATCTAGAGGTAAACTTTAAGGATAATTTATCAGAGACAATTATCAATGAAATAAGAGTAAACAAAACTGAAATTATTGATTATTTAAATAGTTCGAATCAAACTATTCCAAAAGCAGCATACTCCAATAATGGATATCCGCTAACACCTTCACAAAAAAGAGCATGGATACTAAGTCAGCTGGAAGGCTATAATTTCGCATACAATATGTATGAAGCTTTTGTGCTTGAAGGGGAACTAAATGAGGAAAAATTGCAATTAGCATTAATAGATTTAATTAATGCACATGAAATATTTCGAACAGTTTTTAAAGAAGATGATAATGGAGAGGTTAGACAATTTGTTAGAAAAACAGAGGAATTTAGTTTTGCATTAGAAACGGTAGATTTAAAAGAAGAGACCCATTCACATGAGCAATTACAAGCATTAATTTTAAATGAAATCAAAGTTGTTTTTAAATTATCAACGGGCCCATTAACAAAATGTAAATTATACCAGATTTCAAAAAATAAATGGGTTTGTCTTTTTGTAATTCATCATATTATATGTGATAGTCGATCTTTTGATGTTTTGAAACGAGACTTATTATTATCATATAATGCTAGAGTAAATAATAACTCAAAAGGCATAATACCATTAGATATACAATATAAAGATTTCGCTGTATGGAGAGATACTAATTTGAAAGGTCAAGGACTAAAAACTCAAAAAGAATATTGGTTAAAACAATTTGAAGGAGAATTACCAGTCTTAGAGCTGCCATTAGATAAGAAAAGGCCGGCACAGCGAATGGTTGAAGCGGGCATGATCAAAAGAAAAATTGATAAAGAACTAACTAATAAATTCATAAAATACTGCTCAAATCAAGGAGCGACATTATTTACAGGCTTAATGAGTCTACTTAATCTTCTATTCTATAAATATACCAATCAAACAGATATTATTTTGGGTTTCCCAATGTATGGAAGAGAATTTGTAGAATTAGAAAAACTAATAGGATTTTTTGCAGATACATTAGCATTAAGAACAAAATTTAATGGAGAAAACAGTTTTGAAGAATTACTAAATAATGTAAATCAAAGAGCTTTTGAAGCTTATGAGCATAAAGATTACCCTTTTGAAGAATTAATAACAGAATTAAATCCAATTAGAGATTCTAGTAGAACTATTTTCTTTGATGTATTTGTTGTGCTTCAAAATTTTGAACATTTTGCCTCAAAAGAAACAGCAGTAAGTTTTGAGGGGTTAAAAGTAACTGAATTTAAAGGCAAAGATACTAGATATGCCGCATTTGATTTAATTATAAACTGTGGAGAGTCAGAAGAAGGACTTGAATACGCTATTGAGTATAATCGAAGTATTTTTAATAAAAGGACTATAGAACAGCTAGCCAATCATATAGAACTATTAATGGATATTGTTCTAAATAATACTAAAGTAAGCATTAATAAAATAGATTTAGTAACGGATATCGAAAAAAAACAAGTTTTAGAATTTGGAGGAGTAATTAATGAAAAAAGTTTATTAAAAGAACAAGAAGAAAAAAACTTAAAATTTAGTCTTTTTTACTTTGGAAATAAAGGAACCGAAAAAAACAATTACCAATTATTAATAGAAGGAGCAAAGTATGCAGATGCAAATAATTATAGTGCAGTTTGGACGCCAGAAAGACACTTTAATGAATTTGGAGGCCCATACCCCAATCCTAGTGTATTAGGAGCTTCGTTAGCAACAATTACCAAAAATATTAGTATTAGATCCGGTAGTATTGTAACCCCTTTACATCATCCTATTAGAATAGTAGAAGAATGGTCTGTGGTAGACAATTTATCTAATGGTAGAGCAGGTATCTGTTTAGCTTCTGGATGGAATGCTAATGATTTTGTCTTAATTCCTGAGAATTATGAAAAACGTAATGAATTGTTATATGAAAACATTAATGAAATTAAAGAATTATGGAAAGGCAATTCTATATCATACAAGAATGCGTACAATGAAGATGTACTCATATCAACACTTCCTAGACCTGTACAGCAAGAAGTCCCAATGTGGATTGCTAGTGGAGGGAGCATAGAAACATTTAAAAAAGCAGGTGAAATAGGTGTAGGAATTCTTACTGGACTTTTAAATACTACGTTTGAAGATTTAGCTGAAAAAATAAAAATATATCGTCAATCTTATGCAGACAATAAACATCCAATAGGTAAGGATAATGTTGTACTAATGCTGCACACATATATAGATGAAGATATGGAATCTGCTAAAAATATAGCCAGGGATCCCATGAGTAAATATCTATTTAAATCTGTAAGTATGTCAAAAAAACAGACAAAAGGATTAGAAATAGATAGAAAAGCTAAAGATGTGACAGATGAAGAAGTAGCAGAACTTCTAGCGTACACTGTAGAAAAATATTTTGATAAGTATAGTTTAATTGGAACAGAGCAGTCATGTCAAAAAATATTAAATGATGTAAAAAAGGCCGGAGTAGATGAAGTTGCTTGTTTGATCGATTTTGGAATAGATTATAAAAATGTCATGAATGGCTTAAAACATCTAACAAATCTTAAAGATATTTTTGTTAAAAACAAACTTGATAAAAATGAAATTAAAGCTCTAGTATTAAATAAAAACAATACTGCAATTATGAAATCTATTATCGATGTATTTAAAGAACAAGTTTTGAATACACCTGATAATATCGCCTTAAGGTTTAATAATGAATATCTCACCTATAAGCAGCTGGATGAAAAGTCTAATCAAGTAGCATATTACTTAATACATAATAAAGTACAGCCGAGAGATGTCGTTGCTCTTTATTTAGACAGGTCTTTAGAAATTATAATAGGAATGCTGGGGATTTTAAAATCTGGAGCTGTTTATGTACCCATAGATATAACATATCCCAAATTAAGAATCGAGTATATGCTGAAAGATTGTGATGCTAATTATATTTTAAGTCAGCAATCTTATATAAATGGAATACCAAATACAAAGGACTTAAAAATAATATCAATTGAAGAAGTAGAGGAAGTTCTAATTGATTCAATTAATTTGCCAGAACAATTTAGCAGTAATGCCTATATTATTTATACTTCAGGATCAACAGGAAAACCCAAAGGAGTTCCTATAACGCATAATAATTTGTATGCTTTCTTTGAAAGCACTAAAAAAGTATTTGAAGAAAAGGAACAACAAATATGTTCACCAATTTTAGCTTCAAACGCATTTGATATATTTCTTTTCGAATCATTATATCCAATACTAAATGGAGGAACCTCTGTAATGATTGCTAGTGAAGATATTCTGAATATGAATGTTTTACTTGAAAAACTAAGAAATGTAAATGCATTTCATAGTGTGCCGGCATTAATGATCCAATTAATTAATCATATAAAAAATGTTAAAGCAGAGGCTGATTATAATATGATTAAGGATATATATATTGGAGGAGATATAGTACCGTCTAACACTTTGATAGAGATGAGGAATATATTCTCTAATGCTAATATTCATGTACTATACGGACCTACAGAAAGCACCATATTTGTAACAACCCATACTATTAAAAGAGAAAGTATAAATATTGATAACAAGCTTAATGGGAGTATTATAGGGAAGCCAAATCCTAACGTTCAACTATATATATTAAATGATGAATTACAATTAAATTCAGTTGGTATAGTGGGACAAATATGTGTTGGAGGACCAATGATAGCAAATGAGTATTTGAATAGGATAGAGGAATCAAATGAAAAATTTGTTGAAAACCCATTTGTAAAAGGAGAAAAAATATATAAAACAGGAGATTTAGGCAAGTGGTTAATAGACGGAACTATTGAATTTATAGGAAGGAAGGACCAGCAAGTAAAAATTAGAGGGTTTAGAATCGAATTAAGAGAAATAGAGTGCATCTTACAAAAACAACAAGATATAGAATTAGCCTGTGTGGTTGTTAAGACTAATAAAGTAAAAGAAAAAGAATTAGTTGCCTATGTGGTTAGCAAACAAAAGCAAGATATTTCAAAGCTTCGTAGTCTTTTATTAGTAAGCTTACCAGAATATATGATTCCTTCTCATTTTGTTCAATTAAAGGAAATGCCTATGACTACCAATGGCAAGATTGATCGAAAAAAAATAATTTCATTAAAAGATATTGAAATACAAACACAAGTTAAATATGTTGCGCCTAGAAATGATATCGATAAAAAACTAATTAAAGTTTGGGAACAAATCCTAGAAGTTGATAAAATCGGAATAAAAGATAATTTCTTTGATTTAGGTGGCCACAGCTTAAAAGCTACAAGAGTAATTAGTTATATCGACAGAGAATTTAATTTAAGGCTTAATCTGTTAACAATATTTAATAATCTAACAATAGAACACCTATCTGATGAGATAGACAAAATGATATGGGTAAACACGCAAGCACTCGAAGAAAGTGATTTTGAAAATTATACCATATAAACAGCTGAAAAATGATGTCACTTCAAAATACGGTTTTAAATAAATACTAAATATGATTGAAAAAACTCTTTCGACTCATACCTATGATGTCGTAAATCCGCTATTGACCAATTTAGGCGAAGATGTTATGGGTTTCCTTAACGAAGTTCAATTACAATATCCAAAAGCAATCTCATTTGCATCTGGGCGTCCTGATGCTAATTATTTTGATATTGAAAAATTTTCTGAATACCTCAATTTTTTTATAAAAACAACAGCTTTAGAGAAGGGAATAACAGAAAAAGAAGTTCTAAACGATTTAGGACAATATAATAGAACTAAAGGGATAATAAATAATGAAATAGCAAAATATCTATCGATAGACGAATCTATACAAACCGATCCTGAAGATATAATAATTACTGTTGGCGCGCAGGAAGGTATTGCAATGGGGATAATGACTGTATGTGATAAAGACAAAGATGTTATTTTAGTTGAAGATCCTGCCTATATTGGAATAACTCATTTCTCGAAAATTAACGGATATGATGTAGATGGAATTCCTGTTACTTCCGAAGGTATTTCATTAGAAAAAGTAGAAGAAAAAATTCAATACTACCGAAGTATAGACAAAAATGTTAAAGTAGTATATGTGATTCCAAATTTCCAAAACCCTACAGGAATAGCAATGTCCTTAGCAAATAGATATCGATTATTAGAATTGGCCGAAACCTATAATTTTTTAATTTTTGAAGATAATGCCTATGGCGATTTTTCATATGAAGACAAAGAGTATCCTTCCCTAAAATCATTAGACAAAAATAATAGAGCTATCTATTTAAGATCACTTTCAAAAACTTTATATCCTTCCCTGCGCCTTTCATTAATGGTAGTAACCCAATCAATATCTGTTAGAGGAAAAATAGTGAGATTGAGTGATTTAATGGCAAAAACAAAAGGATACATTACAGTAAATACGCCATCTATAATTCAAGCCATGTTTGGTGGGTTGTTAAGGCAGAATAAATATTCTCTGAAAGAACTAAATCAAGAAAAAATACTTGGTATGAAAACAAAGAGAGATCACCTCTTAAAATGTCTTGAAGAAACTTTCGATACTGAAAAATATACTTGGGCTAAACATATAAAATGGAATAAACCAGAAGGTGGTTTTTTTATTAAAATAATGCTTCCTTTTGAAGTTACAAAACAAGATGTATTGGATTGTGCAGAAAGATTTAAAGTCATTTTTACACCCATGTCATTTTTTTACTTAGAGGAAGGCGGAGAAAAAGAATTACGATTAGCATTCAGTAACCTCTCTTTAGAAGAGATTAAAACAGGTGTAGAACAACTAGCAAATTATATAGAAACAAAAATAAATAACTAAATAACAGTTAAACGATGGAAAGCAAAAATGAAATAATAGTATCAGATCTTTTAAAAATAGAGTACGACTTTATAGAGTATTATGTGGGTATGGCAAAAATGGTTGTTTACTGGCATGTAAAAGCATTAGGGTTTAAAGTAATCGCTTATGCTGGGCCAGAAACGGGTGTTGAAGATCGTTGTTCATATTATATTGTTAAGAATGATATAAAACTTGTAATCACATCTGCATCACAACCTAGTTCCTATAAAATAGTATCATTTGTAGACTTACATGGAAATGGAATTAAGAGAATGGCTATTAGTGTTGATAATGTAAAGGAATTTTTTGGAAGAGCTATGAAAAATGGCGCAATACCAATAAAACATCCACATTTAACATCAGATGATATGGGTTTTGTAGAACAGGCCTCATTAAAAATGTTCGATGATAATGAAATTGTTTTAATTAATTATGACAATTATAATGGAGATTTTCTTCCAGGTTATAAAAACGTTGAAAAAGAATGGGATTTTGAGTACAAAGATTCTGCATTAGAGAAAATTGATCATGTAGCTTGTGCCTTACGTTTAAATGAAATTACACTTTGGGAAAATTATTTCAATAACATTTTTCTATCTAAAACAGTTTTAGAATTTGATGAAAGACAAGAAAGCGGAAAGAAAATAGGAATGCTTTTAAAAGTATTACAATCCGAAAACAAATCCATAAATAATGTTTTAGTAGAACCAGAACATGGAGTAAATACACAAGTACAGTTATTTATTGATCAAAACTATGGCACTGGAATACAACATATTGCTTTTGAGTCTAATAACATATTTAAATCAGTACAAGCTCTAAGAGAAAATGGTGTGAAGTTTACAAAATACCCTGATTCATATTACGATAAACTTGAAAAAAAACACCCACAATTGGATGTCGATATTCTAAGAAAACATGGGGTATTATGTGATGTGGTAGACGGTGCCTTGTTGTTTCAAATATTTACCGTACCAATAGGAGATAGAGCTACATTTTTTTATGAAATCGTACAACGAGTAAATGATTATGATGGTTTTGGACTGGATAATATTTATGCACTATTTGATGCTATGGAACAAGAATTAAAACTAAAAAGGGAATACTAGTATAATGATAGAAAATAAGCTTAGTATTTTAGACGAAATCAGGACTATAGTTGGAGCTAAATATTTAATAACCAAGCCAGATCTTTTATATAAATATTCTAAAGACTGTACTTCTAATAAAGTAACAATCCCGTCTGCAGTAGTATTACCCAAAAACACTCAGGAAATTTCTAAAATTATTGCAATTTGTAATGAAACAAAAACAGCGATAACGGTTAGAGGAGGAGGTACAGGAGTAAGTGGTGGAGCATTATCTGTTAATTCTGGGATTATACTTTCTTTAGAAAGACTAAACAAAATTATTGAAATTAATAAGGTTGATAGAATTGCTATAGTTGAGTCCGGTGTGATTACTAAGGATTTAAAAGATGCTGTTTTAAAAGATGGCCTAAATTTCCCACAGAATATTAGTAGTGCAGATTCTTGTTTCATAGGTGGTAACGTTGCTGTGTCCAGCGGTAGTCCAAAATCATTAAAATATGGGACTACTAAAAACTATGTCGTTAATTTAGAAGTAGTACTCCCTGACGGACGTATAATTTGGACAGGAAAGAATGTGAGTAAAAATGCAACAGGCTATAATCTTACTCAATTATTCAGCGGAAGCGAAGGAACTTTAGGAGTTATTACCAAAGTTGTTTTAAAATTAGTGCCACCAATGAAAGAATTAGTATTAATGGTTCCTTTTACTAAAATTGATAACTTATTTATATGCGTTCAGCAATTTTTTGCAAAAGGGTACTCAGCTTCAAGTATTGAATTTATTGATGGAGTTGGCTTTAAATTAGTATCCCAATACTTAGACAATTCCTACCATATAAAATCGACTACCGAAGGAATTCTATGGATAGAGATAGAAGGAGATTATTCAGATAAACTTTTAGATGAAGCCTTGAAAATCAGCCGGCACATCAATGCATATACAGAAGAGGAAATTCATGTAGCGGATAATCCAAGCGAAGTAAAAGCATTATGGAAAATGCGTTCAAAAGTTGGAGAAGCTGTAATAAATCACACTTTTTTTAGAGATGTGGATATTGTTGTGCCTTGTTCTAAAATTGATGAAATGTATAAGGCAATTGTCATTATAGCTAATAAATTTAATTTTAATTATACGGTTTTTGGACATGTTGGAGATGGTAATTTTCATGTCAATATCTTTCAAAACAAAGAACAAACCATTGAACAATGGGAAGTTAATATTGTTGTGTGGGTAAAAGAAATATTTTTAAAAGCATTAGAATTAGGAGGAACTATTTCTGGTGAACATGGAATTGGAAAAATAAATCTTCCATACATAGCAGAAGCTATACCAACAGCTCAAATAATAATGGATAAAATTAAAAAGACATTTGATAAAAATCAAATAATCAATCCCTAAGAATTCAAAGATACTATTTCTATAAACATCAATCTATATATCTACAAATTGAAAATTAATAGATATTAATTTTGAGTTTCAAAATATAAACAAGTAAAAAATATAATCATGGTTAACGATTTATTTACAAGATTAAAAACACTGAATATCACTTTAAAAGTAGTTAACGATACATTGGATATTAAAGCACCTAAAGGAGTTTTAAATGAAGTGTTATTAAATGAAATTAAAACCAATAAAGAAAGTTTAATTAGCTTAATTAATCAATATTCAGAATCTAAAATAACAGATTACAAACAAATTCCTGCTGCTAAAAAAAGTAATGACTATCCTTTGTCATCATCTCAACACAGATTGTGGGTGCTAAGTCAGATAGATGAATCGAATAGATCTTACAATATGCCAGGAATTCAAATTATAGATGATGAAATTGATGTAGACGCTTTTTTGAGTTCGCTTCGAGATTTAATAAATCGACATGAAGTTCTTAGAACGATTTTTAAGGAAAATGAAAATGGAGAACTTAGGCAGTATATACAATCAGAAGAAGAATTTATTTTTCCATTTGAGCAAATCGATGTTGATAATGATGAGAAAGAGCTTAAAGAAATAATAGAAAAAGAATATACCACTCTTTTTAATTTAGAAAAGGATTCATTATTTAAAGGGAAACTCATCCGCATTAGAGACACCAAATGGATTTTCTCTTTTGTAATGCATCATATTATTACTGACAGCTGGTCTATGAATGTCATAACTAATGAATTATTAGAAAATTATCACACCAGAAAAAATGGTCAGCCTCTTAAAAATAAACCCTTAGAAATCCAATATAAAGACTACGCCGTATGGCAGCAAGAGCAGCTGGTTAATGGTCATTTAGAAAAAGATAAGACCTATTGGTTAGAACATTTAAAAGGCGATTTGCCAACACTGTCCCATTTTGGAGACTTTCCCCGTCCGGCAATAAAAACCTATGCTGGAGGAACAGTAGAGCGTAAAATCGACAAGGCACTTTATCAGCAGTTCAAAAAGTTTTACAAAGCAAATGAAGGCACTTTGTTTATGGGGTGTCTAAGCCTTTTAAATGTAATATTACATAAATACACAGACCAAGAAGAATTTATTATAGGAAGTCCGGTTTCTGGAAGAAGCAATCCTGTGCTTCACGATCAAATAGGTTTTTATGTAAATACCTTGGCACTTCGCACTGCATTCACGTCAAGGGATAGTTTTGAAACTCTTTTCGGTAGGGTCAAGGAAAATACACTTAATGCGTTTAAACACCAAGATTACCCTTTTGATGAACTTTTAGATGATTTAAACATTAAGAGAGATTTAAGCAGGGGTGCATTATTTGACATAATGATTTCTGTGCAAAATGAAAATAATTTACTTCCAATTGATTTGGATCAATACGATAATTTAATTGAAAATAAATCAAGTAAATATGATTTAACATTTACATTTATTGAAGTATCAGATAGCTTAAGCCTGGTAATAGAATACAATAGTGATATTTTTAGTAAAAGGCTGTGTGAGCAACTATTGCTGCATATGGAGCAGCTGCTGGAAGGACTAGTGTCTTCTCCAAAAAAAGAACTCTCCGAGATTTCCTGTTTAAATTCTTTAGAGAAACACGAACTATTGGTGGATTACAATACAACAGAAACAGCATATGAAGAAGGGATTTCTTTACTGGGTTTGTTTAAAGAGCAAGTTGCATTGGTTCCTGATAAGACCGCATTGATCTATGGTGAAATCTCGTTAACCTATACTGAGTTGGATGTTCTGAGCAGTCAATTCAGTCATTATTTGGAGAAGCAAAGTGAATTGGCTTTGGAAGATTTAATAGCCATAGCCTTGCCTAAAAGCCATTGGCAGATCATATCGATCTTAGGTATTTTAAAATCAGGTTGTGCGTATGTCCCAATCGCTTTGGATTATCCACAAGACCGAATAGACTTCATTGTATCCGATACTAAAAGTAAGATTGTGATCACGCCAGAACTCCTATTCGATTTCGAATCCAGCATTGGAGATTATTCAAAAGAAAAAGACATCTGCTCCAGGGACCTATCGAGTTTGGCTTATGTGATGTACACCTCAGGATCTACAGGACGTCCAAAAGGCGTTTTAATAGAAGAGAGAGGTATTATTCGATTAGTGAAAAAGTCAAATTATATCAATATAGGACCTAGTTCCGTCTTATTGTCTACTGGTTCTTTTTCATTTGATGCCACCACTTTTGAATATTGGAGTATGTTACTCAATGGCGGAAAATTAGTTTTATGTGATGAAAACGAGCTTTTGTCGGATGATTTGTCAAAAATAATAAAGGAGGAATCCATTACTATTATGTGGTTTACTGTTGGGTTATTAAATCAGTTAATTGATGAGAATATTCAAATTTTCCAGGGGCTAAAAACCATATTAGCAGGAGGTGATAAATTATCTGTTACTCATACTAACAAGTTGAAAAATTATTATCCGGATTTAGAAATCATAAACGGATATGGTCCAACAGAAAACACCACTTTCTCTTTAACTCATAAAGTAGAAAAAGTCAGCAGTAATAATATTCCCATAGGAAAACCAATTACTAATAGTAGTGCTTATATACTAGATAAAAACAACCATTTGGTACCAAAAGGTGTTGTTGGTGAAATTTCTCTAGGAGGAGCAGGATTATCAAGAGGGTATCTTAATCAGCTTGAATTAACACGTGAAAAATTTATCGCAAATCCTTTTAAAGAAAATCAACGTTTGTACAAAACAGGAGATTTGGGAAGATGGCTGAAAGATGGAACCGTAGAGTTTTTAGGAAGAAAAGACAGTCAGATAAAACTACGCGGATTCAGAATTGAATTAGGCGAGATCGAAAACGTACTGTCTCAGCATGAGTTTATAAATTCGGCATTGGTAGTCGTTCACGAAGATAATCTGGGAGAAAAAGTATTGGTAGCTTATATAACGCTAAGCAGCCCTTTAAATATTCAGGACATCAAACACTGGATGTCAACTCTTTTGCCAGCTTACATGATTCCTCCTTATGTAGAAGTTATCGATAGTTTCCCGTTAACCGTAAACGGAAAAATAGACCGTTCTAAATTACCATTGCCTGAAATCATTACATCAAACAGAACGACAGACTATAAAGAACCATCTACTGCAATAGAAAAAGCACTGGCGCAGTTGTGGGAAGAAGTTTTGAGTGTTTCGCAAATAGGTATTGAAGATAACTTTTTTGATTTAGGAGGCCATAGTTTAAAAGCGACTAAATTAATTAGTAAGATTCATAAGGAATTCCAAGTAAAATTGTATCTAAAGGATTTATTTACTAATCCTACTCTGGTTTCTCAAAGTAAATTAATTATTGAAGGACAGCATTCCGGTTACAACAAAATTCCGGTTTTGGCGAAACAAAATGGTTATCCATTATCGCTTATGCAGCGACGTTTATGGATATTAAGCCAGTATGAAGCAGCTAACATTGCTTATAATATGTCTGGTGCTTATGTTTTTGAAGGAGTATTAGATGTTGCTGTTTTAGAACAAGCATTTATAGAATTAATCAAGCGTCATGAAATCTTAAGGACATCTTTTAAAGAAGATGATCAAAGAGAAATATTGCAATATGTTATTGAGCCTGAAAATATCTCTTTTAAATTAAGGAATATAGATTTGAGAGGAGCAGAGAGATCAGTTCTTGAAAAATTTCTGGCAGAAGATGTATTGGCTCCGTTCAATTTATCTTCAGGTGAATTAATAAAAGCGAGTATCTACAGACAATCAGAAAATAGCTGGGTATTCAGTAATGTTATTCACCACATTATCAGTGACGGCTGGTCTATGGGAATCATTGTGAACGAATTATTACATCTTTATAATACATTATTAATTGGAGAATCAGCGGCATTACCTCCGCTTAACATTCAATATAAAGATTATTCATCATGGCAGCTTAAAGAATTAAGCGATTCCAGATTAGAATTTCATAAAGGATATTGGATCAATCAGTTTAAAGACAATTTGCCAGTTTTGGATTTATCCGGAGGAAAACAGCGTCCTATTATAAAAACATACAACGGTGGTGTTTATAATAAGTTAATACCAACTGAGCTAAGCCATAAATTAAGTGAATTTCTTAAAACACAAGAATCTACTTTGTTCATGGGATTGCTAAGTGCGGTTAACGTGTTGTTTTATCACTACACCAATCAGGAAGACATTACCATTGGCAGTCCAATTGCAGGAAGGGATCACGCCGATTTAGAAAATCAAATTGGGTTTTATGTAAATACTTTGGCCCTAAGAACCCATTTTTCAAAGAACGATACTTTTAAAAATGTTTTATCCAGAGTAAAAGATGTTGTTTTAGGCGCTCACGAACACCAATTATATCCTTTTGACGAGTTAGTTTCATCACTAAATATCACAAGAGATATGAGCCGTAACCCGTTATTTGATGTTCAGGTTATTGTTCAGAATAATCAGGATACTAATCATACAGGATTAAAGAACTTAACAGTTAGTACTTTTGAGGGTGAATTGCCTCATTCTAGTGTGTTTGATTTAGTATTTAATTTTGTCGAATCCCCGCATGGTTTAGGTACAAGTATCATTTATAATAGTGATGTATTTGATTATGAGAGAGTTGAACAATTTGGTAATCATCTGGAGCATTTATTAAATGCTTTATTACAAGATTCAGAACTGTCAATTCAAGAAGTTAAATGGTTATCTCAAGATGAAAAGCAGCATTTATTAGATTTTAATTCAGCAAAAATGGACTATGACAAATCAAAAACGGTCATAGATATGATAAACGAGCAGGTTGTTAATAATCCAGAAGCCATTGCTATAGCTTTTGAAGGTACTGAGCTAACGTATCGTGAATTAAATGAACGTTCGAATCAACTGGCTCATTTTTTACTTGAAAATTATAAGATTCAGGTCAATGATTTTGTCGGAATAATGATGGACAGATCAGAGTTGATGTTCATTGGAATTTTAGGAATCCTTAAAGCAGGTGCCGCTTACGTGCCTATTGATCCTGATTACCCGGTTTCTAGAAAAGAATTCATCTTACAAGATACTAACGTAAAAGTACTGCTTACACAATCAGACTATATCTTTGATTTATCGTATTATCAGGGAGGAATATTTGCAATGGATTTACAACTGGATACTTTAACAGATCTAGTTACCACTCCAGAATTAACCATTTTACCAGAGCATTTGGCCTATATCATTTATACTTCAGGATCTACAGGAAATCCTAAGGGAGTTATGGTAACCCATGGTAATTTGCAGCATTCATTGACACCAAGAAATTATGTTTATGCTCCAATAAAATGTTTCTTATTATTGTCGTCTGTCGCTTTTGATAGTTCAGTAGCAGGAATATTCAGTACATTAAGCAATGGAGGAAAATTAGCGATTACTACGAACGCAAATATTGGTAATATAAATTTTATTGCAGATTATATTGTTTCGCAAAAAGTAAGTCATTTATTAACCGTACCCTCTTATTACAAATTGCTTTTAACGGCTTTGCAAGGTAAAGAAACAGCCCTTGAAGAAGTTACCGTAGCCGGCGAAACTTGCCCGATAAGCTTAATCGAAGACCATTTTAAAAGCAATATAGGCCAGTCAGGCTGTCAGTTATTTAATGAATATGGTCCTACAGAATGTTCGGTTTGGAGTAGTGTTCATAAATACGAAGAAGGAAAACCGGTAACACCAACTATCGGAAAACCAATAGCCAATACCCATATTTATATCTTAAACGAAAAAGAGGATCTGGTTCCCGTAGGTGTAATTGGCGAATTGCACATTGGCGGTAATGGTGTTACAAAAGGATATCTGAATAATCCGGAATTAACCCAACAAAAATTTATAAAAGATCCGTTTAATAAAACGGGTAGGATGTACAAAACCGGAGATTTAGGAAGATGGAATGTAGCAGGAGAAATTGAATTTCTTGGCAGAAAAGACAATCAGGTTAAGGTAAGAGGATATCGTATAGAATTAGGAGAAGTACAATACGCGATTGAACAATCTGAGTTTGTAAAAGCAGCTGTGGTTTTAACAAAAGAAAATAAATCAGGTGACAATGAGCTATTTGCTTATTTATTATCAGATGAAATCTTAAATACTTCGGATCTTAAATACGACCTAAAAGATTTGCTTCCAGGTTACGCCATACCGTCTCACTTTATTACTTTGGCAGCTTTCCCTTTAACACCAAATGGAAAAATAGATACCAAGGCATTATTAGAAATTGGTGGTTCTGAAACCAGAAGCGGAGAAGAATATGCTGCTCCGCAAACGGAAGAAGAAATTGCCTTAGTAAGTATATGGGAAACTATTCTTGACAAAGAAAAAATTGGTGTAAATGATCGATTCTTTGATTTAGGGGGAGACTCTATTAAGGTTCTTAAAATTGTTAACGCTATTTATAATGCAATGCAATTAGAGATTAGTATTTCAGATATCTATGTGTATGACAGTATATCAAAATTATCAGAATTCATAATCAATAATAAGAAATCACTTGATAGCAAAAAAGAAGAGGGTATAGAAGCCAGAAAGAACGTTCTGGACTATATTAATACTTTAAAATACAATGTTTTAGAATCTTTAGATGAAAATAAATCTGAAGCTATAGAGGATTTGTATCCTATGAGTGATATTCAAAAAGGAATGATATACGAGTCTTTATTATATGAAGGAACAAGTATCTATCACGATCAAATGATTAACCAAAGACAATTTGTAAATTTTAACATTTCGGTTTTTAGGCTGGCAATGCAATTGATGGTTGACAAACATGAGATTTTAAGAACAGGTTTTAACATGCAGGATTATGAGCAGGAAGTTCAAATTGTGTATAAAAATGTTGAGGTACCTGTTTTATACGAAGATTTATCTCATTTAGATTCTTTAAAAGAAAAAGAAAATGTTATAGGAGCGTTTCTTCAGTCTGAATTACTAAATCCGTTTGATGTTAGTAATGCACCGCTTTTTAGAATGGCAGCTTTTAATATTGGTGATGATAATATTGTTTTTGTTTCTCAATGTCATCACGCTATTATTGATGGCTGGAGTGATTCTATGCTTTTAACAGAGTTAAATAACTTATATCTGACTCTTTTAGCAGATATCACATTTAAACCTGAAAAAATAAAAGCCAGTTATAAAAACTATGTAATTGAACATGAGATTGATAAAAAAGACACCAAAATCCTGTCGTATTGGAAAGAAGAGTTACAGGATCATAGTAAACTAAACATATTTACCAATACACCTGTAAACAGTATTTACGGAAATGTATTGTCTGAAAATGAAGTAAACGAATTAAAACATCTTGCCGCAAATCTTAGCACGACTATAAAAGAGATTTCTTTGAGTGCTTACTTGTATATGTTAAGTATCTTAAATTCAGATCCGGACGTAGTTACAGGTTTGGTTACCAACAACAGACCAAGTTGCGAAGATGGAGATAAAATTTTAGGATGTTTTTTAAATACAATTCCATTACGTTTTGCCATTGATTATAATGTAACAGTAAAGGATTTTATAATTGAAGTTCAGAATAAATTAATAGTATTAAAAAAATATGAAAGACTTAGTTTATTACAAATAGCTAGTTTGTCTAATAATCAACATGCTAATGAGAATCCGTTTTTTGATGTTTATTTTAACTATGTTGATTTTTACACTTACGATAAGATAAAAAGCGAAATCAATGAAAATGTTAATCAGGACGGAAAAGAAGAAAGCGTTTCATTAATAGGATCCAATAAAACGAATACATTTTTAGATTTTAATGTAAACACCACAGGCGACCTTTATCATGCAAGTCTTTCGTTAACAAAAAAACTGAAATCAGGATTAACAGTAGAACAAGTAAATGATTTGTATTTTTCCATACTAAGATCATTTATTGCTTCTCCAAGTAAATTGCTAAAATCAGTTGATTATTTAGGTGCAGAGGAAAAACATACTTTGTTACATGAATTTAATGATACCAAGCATGAATTTCCTTCTGAAACAACGCTGGCAGATTTATTTGCACAACAAGTAGAAAATGCCCCAAATGAAATTGCATTGGTCTTTCAACAAACAGAATTAACATTCTATCAACTAAACGAAAGATCAAATCAATTAGCAAACTATTTGAGATCCAACTATACGTTAGGTGCAAATGACTTAATAGCTGTAGCATTACCCAGAAGTGAGTGGATGATCATATCAATTTTAGCAATACACAAAATAGGAGGCGCTTATGTGCCAATAGATCCTAAACATCCTCAGGATCGTATTGATTATATCGTTCAGGACAGTTCGAGTGCATTAATCATAGATACTAAAGTACTTAAGGAGTTTCATGTGGCAGAAGAAAATTACTCTAAAGAGAATCTAACATTAATCAATAAACCTACAGATATTGCCTATGTACTTTATACTTCCGGTTCTACAGGAAATCCTAAAGGATGTATACTAGAGCATAGAGGAGTGGTAAATAGAATACAGTGGATGTGGGAAACATTTAATTACACGAACCAAGATGTTATTTTACAAAAAACGACATTCACCTTTGATGTTTCTGTTTGGGAAATTTTCATGCCTTTATGCTGGGGTGCAAAAATGATATTATGTTCAGATGAAGATGTCAGTATTCCTCAAAATATAGAATCATTAATAAAAAATCACAAAGTAACTTGTTTGCATTTTGTACCAAGTATGTTAGATGTTTTTATAGACAGTTTATTTGTTGAATCGTATGATTTTAACAATCTGAGAAGTTTAAAACAGGTTATAACCAGTGGAGAAGCATTGCAATTAAACACCGTTAAAAAGTGGTATGAAAAATTAAAGACTCCTATACAAAATTTATATGGACCAACAGAAGCTTCTATAGATGTTACGTATTATACTACCTCAAAACAAGATGCGGTTATACCAATTGGAAAACCTGTCTGGAATACTTCTATCTACATTCTGGATGCCAATAATAACCTTGTACCTATAGGATGTTCAGGACAAATTTATCTGGCAGGAATAGGACTAGCAAGAGGTTATCTAAACCGCAGGGAATTAACAGAAGAAAAGTTTGTAGAAAATCCTTTTGCCCCGGGAGAAAAAATGTACAAAACGGGAGATATTGGAAAATGGACTTCTGATGGTAATATCATCTATGCAGGAAGAAATGACAACCAGCTTAAAATTAGAGGATTTAGAATTGAATTGGGCGAAATAGAACAATGTTTATTAGAGATTGAAACATTAGATTCTGCAGCTGTATTAGCCAGAAAATCTTCATCAAATGAGTTAGACCTTGTTGCTTTTGTAATAAGTAGTTTGGAGCTGGATGTAAAAGAAATTAAAAATTTCCTACAAAAGAAACTACCTGAGTACATGATCCCTAACTATTATGTTAAGATTGATACGCTGCCACTTACATTAAATGGCAAACTAGATGCAAAAAAATTATTAGCTATTTCTATAGAATCGGGTGCACAGACTATTGAAATAGTAAAACCTGAGAACGATTTGGAAGCAAATATTCTTCAAATATGGAAAGAAGTATTATCTAAAAAAGAAATAAGTGTTACAGATAACTTTTTTGAGATAGGTGGTCATAGTTTAAGAGCGATCAAATTGCAGTCCATGCTAAAAAGAAAACTTGATCTGAATCTTTCCATGAAAGATATTTATAATAGACCAACCATAAAAAAATTGGCTGCAGATGCAGATACATCAAATTCATTACTAATTGACTTACAGGTTAATAATCGTAATAACTCGATTTATTTCATTCCACCATTAACAGGTAGTCCGATCTTGTATCATCCTTTAGCCAAAGTTTTGAGCAGCGAATTTGATTCAATCGGACTACAATACAAAGGTTTTGAGCACCAAGAAGAATTCTGTCAATCTATTGAAGAAATGGCAAAATCTTTCATTGAAGAGATTAAAAATAATCAACCTGACATACCATTTATAGTATTCGGCTATTCTATGGGATCTGCTATTGCATTTGAAATAGTGAGAGAACTCGAAAAACACTATAGCAAGATAGATTTAATCCTGGTAGACAGGCCATCTGTTATAGACATAGATCAACTAGAGTCACAAGACATAGATACTCAGCTCAATTGGTTAATTGTAGAATTCAAGAAGTTTATAAAGCTGGATGAAGATCAAGAGAAACATATTCTGTCTTTTCTAAAAAATAATTTGATGCTTAATTATGTGTACCAACTTGAGGGGAAGATTTCCAGCAATATCTATGCTTTTGAGGCTGCCGATAATCAATCTAAGAGTAATATGCAGAGTTGGCAAAATTACACGACTGGAAATTACACACACCATTATTTATTGGGTACACATTGGGATGCAGTCTCTGAGCAAAATTTTGAAATCTATCGTGAAGTATTCAATAGTATTTATGAAAAAACGAGTATAGAAACAATTTAAAATCAAACAAACTTAAAATATTAAATTATTAAGATCATGGAAATTAAAGAAGAGTATTATTTCAAACCGAACGTTATTATTGGTCCATTAGTAGATAAATGGTACGCCTGGACACATTTAATCTCACCCGCAACGGCAGCAATGAATATTGTTGAACGACATTTAAAAATCATGAATTCATACATTCAGGCACCTATGATTCATGAAGCAGCAGTTAAAAATCCTAAAATGCTGGGAGGTCCTTTTATGGACTATGAAACAAGAAGAGTAGAAGAAGTAAAAGAACTAAAAGCCGATATTCTTGATAAACAGGCTAACGCCATAGCATTATCTGATGCAATAAAAGAATTGGATAGAATGCTAAAAACCAAAGCTAAAGGAGCCTCTCTGGAGCCATTGTACAAAGATGTTCCAGAGATCTTAAAAGGATATGTAGAACTGGTTTATGATTTAAATAACAACGTTTCGTTTCGTTTTTTTGAATCGTTATTGTACAGCAGCCCTTTTTATTCCAAACAATCGCAATCTATTTCCTTATGGGAAACATTAAATGACGAACGTCCGTTTTGTTTAAGCACGCCACAACTAGAAGATCCTAAGGTATTACAGTTGGATATTCCGTTTGATCATAAAGGAATTGATACTTTAAGCAGGATGAAAAGAAATCCGGGATCTATTGAAGACGTTGCAAAAGAATTAGGTGTTACAGAAGATCAAATGGAGTTATTCAAAACTTTTTTTACGAAGAAAGAGCATCCAACCTATAAAAAATATACAGGAGACAAAGCCAGAATGCGTTATTTAGGACATGCTTGTATTTTAATTGAAACCAAAGATGTTAGTATTCTTGTAGATCCTTTAATCAGTTATTATGGATACGAATCTTCAGTAGAACATTTCTCAGATATTGACTTACCGGATGTTATTGATTATGTATTAATAACACATAATCATCAGGATCATATTGTACTGGAAACACTATTGCCTCTTAGGCATAAAATCAAAAACATCATTGTACCTATAACTACAAGCGGTGCACTTCAGGATCCAAGTATCAAATTAGCATTTGAAAGCATCGGGTTTAAAAATGTAATTGAAATAGATGAGATGCAAGAAATTAAATTCGAAAATTGTACTATTACGGGTTTACCATTTACTGGCGAACACAGTGATCTTAACATTAGAGCAAAATCGTGTTTCCATATCGCCATAAATGAACTAAGTTTCTTGTTTGTAGCCGACTCAAGGGTAATGGAGCCAAGACTCTACGAACATATCCATAAAATTAAAGGAGATGTAGATGTTTTATTTTTAGGAATGGAATGTGCAGGAGCTCCTTTAAGTTGGCTTTATGGCTGTCTTATGACCCAGGATATAAATAGAGAAAATGATCAATCTAGAAGATTAGCAGGTTGTGATAGTCAAAAAGGGCTTTCTTTAGTAGATATATTTAAACCTAAAGAAGCTTATGTTTATGCTATGGGAATGGAACCTTGGCTGGAATTTATAAGCAGCATAAAATATACTGAGGAATCTCTTGCTATTATTGAATCAAATAATTTAATAAATACCTGTAAAGACAAAGGGATTATTGCCGAAAGACTGTTTGGAGAAAAAGAATTACTATATGATTATGAAATGAAAAACGAGTTAATGCTTAATTAATTTTACGGATAATCCATAATGAATTAACTTATATAAAACCTTGTTTTGATATGGCAAAACAAGGTTTTATTAATCAATTTTAATTATATGAAAAAAAAGCAACTGTTTTTATTACATTTTGCAGGAGGAAATATATACTCATTTGAATTTTTAAAATCTATTTATACAGATTTTGAAATGATACCAATAGAGCTTCCGGGCAGAGGAAAAAGAATAAAAGAAAAATTATTAACCTCCTATAAAGAGGCAATTAATGATATTTATTCGCAAATCATTACTATGCTCAATGGTGCGCCTTTTATGATTTACGGGCATAGTTTGGGCGCTACTTTGGCATTGGGAGTAACGGATTTATTAGAGAAAAATAATACACAGCCACAATGTTTAATAGTAAGTGGAAACCCTGGTCCTGGCGTTGTAACAGAAAGAGAAAGATCTGATTTAGACAGAGCTGATTTTATCAGTATGCTTAAAGGATTAGGTGGACTAACAGATGAATTATTGCAAAGTGAAGAGCTGCTGGATTTTGTGTTGCCGATACTTAGAGCCGATTTTAAAATAGTTGAGGGAGATACTTTTGTTGAAAATACGATTGTAAAAGCTCCAATCATTGCTGTAATGGGGGATTTGGAGAAATATGTGGGCAGCATTACCAATTGGAAAATACACACACTTTCTGAATTTAATTCCTATGTATTAAAAGGAAACCATTTTTTTATATACAATAATGCTGATAAATTAATTGAAATTTTTGAAGCTAGTTATAAGGAATATAAAATTTTAATGTAGGGAAACATTCTTATAAGTTATTTTTTTTGTAAAAATATTCTTTAGTACGAAAATATTCGTACCTTTAAAAAGTCAAAATTAAAAAGACTTATGGAAAGCAAGAAAGTTGAGCCAACAAAATCAGAAATCGAAATTTTAAGTATACTTTGGAAGCATGGTGCTTCTAGTGTTCGTTTCGTAAATGATAAATTAAATGAAGAAGAGGAACGTGTAGTTAAATACACAACCACTTTAAAGCTAATGCAGATTATGAAAGAAAAAGGTATTTTGTATAGAGATGAAAGTAATATTAAACATTTATATCATGTAGTTGAAGATCAGGAAAAAACTAAAACTTTTTTGTTAGAAACTTTTTTAAGCAAAATATTTGATGGTTCTGTAGAAAATTTAGTGATGCAGTTGGTTGGAAATAAAAAAACCTCAAAAGAAGAGTTGTTAAAGATTAAGAATATAATAGATAAAATGAACTAAACTAGAAGCGAATGGAAGTTATGTATAAAACACTATTGTATGTATTTATTAGTTCTTTTGTCTTTGGTATTATATTGGCAGTTATAACTTATGTATTTATGTTTTTATCTTCACATTGCAAAGCCCAGCTGCGGTATAATGTGTTGGTAATATTCTTATTTGTATTTGTTGCAGCTATTGTGTTTTTTGGAATGACTCATATTAGTAATCCTTATGAAAGCATTCATCATCAGGTTGTTTTGCCCATTTTGTCTCACAACGAAGAAAATTATAATCCTAAAGTGGTACAAATATCAGAATCTTTCCTGTTTTTTAAAACACTATATCTTAAAATTTATGATTTTGCATTAGAAATAACCTTGGTATGGAGTTTCATATTTTGTTACAAAATGATTAAGTTGTTTTTGGTAATTAAAAATATAAAAAGTGTAATATTCAAAAACAAAATAGAGTTGAATGGCGACTGGAATAATAAAATTCAACAATATTGTAAAAAGATAGGAATCAAAAAAAATGTCAAAGTATATCTTTCGTCTGCAATTAGTTCTCCAGCTGTTTTTGGATTTTTTAAACCAATTGTATTAATACCAATCCAACTAACAACGGGATTATCTTCAGATCAACTTGAAGCAGTTATCTACCATGAACTCATTCATATAAAACGGTATGACTCAATTGTAAACTTAGCGCAAAATCTATTAGAAGTAATCTTCTTTTTTAATTTGCCTTTGCTGTGGTTGTCTAATCTTATCAGGATAGAAAGAGAAAAGTGTTGTGATGATGCTGTTTTAAAAATCACCCATAATAAAAAAGATTATATCAGTGCCTTGTACATTTGTGCCGAAATAAATGTAGGAAATCAGGAGCTGGCATTAAGTTTTGCCAGTAATAATGAGATTTTGCTGGACAGAGTAGAACGGATCATACTAGATGGACAGAATTCTTTTAATAAAATTAAGATATCCACATTTTATAGCTTCGCAATGTTCCTTTTTGTTTTACTGATAGGTTTTACTTATCAATTAAAACTTTACAATTTATTTAATATAGTGCCAGAAACTTCGATAAATGAAATTGCCAAAACCCCAGTAGATAATGATTATATTATTTTGACAGGTATTACCTCTAATACATTATCTGAAAAAGAAGGCAGGAATATAGTATCTGTCTTAAACAAAATGATAAACCAAATGAGTCATGAAAAACTTATAATTAATGATGCTGAAAAAGTATCATTTCTATTAGATAATAATCAACTCATTATTAATGGGGAAGCCCAATCCTATAAGATTTTTAATAGATACCAAAGCCAATATATAAAGAAGAGCGATTGGCGTATATGCTATAATTTTAAAATAAAAAAATAAAACGATCTGATTTCTTTTTAGGCTCATGCTAAAAAATCAAATAATCCTAACTAAAAAAACTAAATGAATTATGAAAACAACTAAAGCATTGATTGCAGTTTCGCTAATGATCTTAATCTCGGGGGTTAGCCTAGCACAAAACAATCAAAAAGAACCAAAGGTAAATCAACGAACTTTTACCGGTATTACAGGACAAGCTATAAAAGAGTCTTCGGAGGTAAATAATGTTGAAAAACTAATTGAAGAAATAAGTAATGAAATATATAAAGAAAAATTGGCAGTAGCGGGAGCTGGAAGTTTGTCTTATATGCTTAATAATAAAGAATTTATAATAAACGGAGTCCAGCAGAAATCTGAAATACACCTGAGGTATATGAATAAATATATGAAGAACAATACAAAATGGAACATTTGCAAAAACTATAAGATGAAATAATCGAAGCCTTTTTGCAATTATGCTAAAGTTTGTTTTTTAATAGATTCTTATTAATGCTCTTACTTTTAGAATTAGTATCAATTCAATATTTTCAAGAGTCTAATACTAAATTTTCATTCCTTAAATTTTATCAACCTAAAAAAAGCTTGAGTCTACTTCATGGTATTTCTCAGTGGTTAACTTGTTACATATATTAACTTACATTACACCATTATTTTTGTCCATTTTAGCCTGCGTAAAGCTGGAATGACTAAACAAAGAACATATAAAAAATGATTTTGCAATGAAGGCTCAAATCTATTTAGCTGCTCAAAAAAGTTGCTCACGCAGAATTAGCTGTATTATCAAAATCTGGAAGAACGGTATAACTTTATTTTTATGCGGAATAAGTTGTTGATAGTGTAAATTTTAAAGCTGGTTATTTGTCAATTTTTTTTGCGTAATGTGAGATATTAAAAAAATAAAATAAAAATAAATAAAATGAAATACTATTATAAGCGTATAAATTATATCGCTTTACTATGTTTGATTATTTTTCTATCTAATCCAATATATGGACAAAACTCAAATACATCAATTTCGGGAAGCGTTATTGATGCTGAGAATAAAGAGCCAATCATTTTTGCGACAATTCTTTTGTTGAATAATGAGAACGAAACCTTAATAAAGAGTGAATTATCTCAAAATAAAGGAGATTTTAATTTTAAAAACCTGAAAAGTGGTAATTATATTATTAAAATTATTCACGATGATTACGATACGTTTAAGACCGCAATCATTACTATAAAAGATGATAATCAAAAACAATTGCTGCCTATAGAAATCTTCAAAGCAATAAAAAAAGAAAACTTGAACGAGGTTGTGGTATTTCAAAAGCAAAAGAACTTTGTAGAGGCTAAAATCGATCGAACTATTCTAAATGTTGACGCTTTAGAGTCAAATACTGGAATAACGGCTTTAGAATTATTAAAGAAAGCGCCTGGAACCAGTATAAACGATCAGGGAGTTGTAAGCCTGAATGGGAAAGCAAATGCCACTATTTTTATCGATGACCGCCCAATATATTTATCAGGAGTACAACTTGAAAGTTATTTGAGCGGCTTGTCTTCAGATAATATCGACAAAATTGAAATAATGACAACTCCGCCGGCTAAATATGAAGCATCAGGAAATGGGGGAGTGATCAACATCAAATTAAAAAAGAGTAAAAAAGAAGGAGAAAACGGAAGTGTAGTAATGGGATTACGGCAGCATAAATACACAGAGTATAACACCACCTTTAATCTGAATAAGAAAAAAGAGAATTATAATATTTTCCTGAATGGAAATATTGGTTATAAAAAACGCTTTCAGGATCTCTATATCAATAGAGATTATACAGATACAGGCAGCTATAGTAGACAGGAAACCAATAATGTTGGAGATGGTATACTAATCAGCATTAAGTTTGGTGCAGACTATAATCTTTCAAAAAAAACCGTAATAGGAATAAGTACTGATGGTTTAATTTGGAATGGCAATGACAGTGATAATAGTCGTAATTTTTTATATAATTCGGCACAGATCCTTGATTCAATTGTAAAAACAAAAGGTGATTCTGATAATAAATTCATAAATAGCGGGATAAATCTAAACCTCAATCATAAGTTTAGTGAGAAGAGTGATGTCAGTGCGAACTTGGATTACTTATTATATGATACGAATCCTTTTCAAAAATTTACAAATACGATAGTTTTTCCAAATACAAATCAGGAATATTCAGATAAGTTGGTAGGAGGATCTGTTTCTAGTGTAAATATTTACTCAGGAAAATTAGATTATTCCAATCAACTGAGCGAAAAAATGACCTTTCAATCAGGATTTAAACACAGCTACACTAAAACAGCTAATGAGAGTAATTATGTTGATATTGTGAACAATGTTTCAACCCCTAACCTAAATCAGAATAATAGGTTTTTATACGATGAGAACATCACTGCTTTATATGCCAACTCGAATGCAAATTTTGGAAGGTTTTCGATGCAGTTAGGACTTAGGTATGAAAATGTTAAACTTACTGGGGAGCAATTGGGAAATGAAATAAAGCCTAGAGCTAAGAATACAACGAATTATGATAATTTATTTCCTACCCTGTATTTATCTTATAAATTAGATTCGTTAGCCAATAATAGTATAGGAATTAATTACGGAAAACGAATTGACAGACCATTTTATCAAGATTTGAATCCAGTTGTTCTTCAGGTAGATAAGCTAACGTTTTATGAAGGAAATCCATATTTAAAACCATCGTATGCCAGCAGTATAGAGTTTGTCTATTCGTATAAAAGTCTTTTAAATGTTAATCTTGGATTTAGTAAAATTAAGGATGAAATTCAAGAAACTATAAAAATTGTAGATGGTGTATATTATAGTAGCCCCGGAAATATAGGGAAAACTCAGGTTTCAAATATTTCGATTAGTTCTTCTTTTAATATTTTTTCCTGGTTAATTTTCAGCGGAAATGCTCAATTATCCTATAGAGATAGTAGAAGTGAATTCTTTGGTGGTGAATTAAAGACCAATGGATATAATTTTAGCATTGATCCCATACTTCAATTTAAACTCAAGAGAGATTGGAATATTGAATTATTGGGCAAGTATGTAGGAAAGTCCTATGTAGCCCAATTTATAACAAGCCCATACTGGTTTGTTGATGTAGCGCTCAGTAAAAAACTATCGAACAGAAGCTCATTAAAATTAGTTTTTACAGATATTTTTAGAACATATATCAATAAAGGAACCATTAATAATCTTATCAATACAGAAGCTGATTACAAGAGTTTGAGTAATACAAGACAAATTAGATTGTCATTTACTTATAATTTTGGAGATAAAATTTCTAAGCAAGAGCGTGAAAACAGCAGTATAGATAGTGAAAGAAGTAGAATTAAATAATAATTGTTTGAAAGCTTTTTTCTGAGAAAGAGATAAAATCAAACATTCCAATATATGCACTTATGACAGATGCTGATGAAACAAGTACCTCAATTAGAAATTGGAAAAATTTTACCCGAAATCGTTTTGAATTTAAAATACTCGAGGAAAATCTTTTTTATCTATAATCATGTGGCTGAATTGGTCAATATTTTTGAAAATGAATTTAAAAAACAATTAATACAAGAAAAAAACTATGCTTAAGCTAAAATTTTCACAGGCCATTTACCTTCTGCTTTACGCCATTCCTAACACCATTCTCAGTTTCGGAATCATATACATCATGAACAATGTAATCTCGGGCAAAGAAGGTTTTTTGACAGATTATATGGGAATCGTATTTGTATCAGTCGTAATTTACACCTATCTGCTGAATATCATATTCCAAAAAAGAATCAATAAATATTCTTTTGAGATATTGTATGAAAATGAAAAAAAGATATTTGACAAAATATTAAAAGCACCTTTGATTACCCTCGAAAAAATGGGCTCACAACGTTTTTATACCGCCATAGAAGATTTACGAATATTTTCGTCTTTTCCTGAGGTAGTCACCCATTCTATCAATTCTTTATTGATGGTGTTACTTTGTATGATATACTTGTTTACGTTATCGATAGCAGCAGCTTTGGTCGTTATTGTTTTAATAATTTTAATTGCCGTTTTTTATTTTGTTGTAATCAATACCATGTCTCAAAAAGTTGGGAACCTTAGAAAGTTCAACGAACATTATTACAAGTATGTAGATGATGTCATTAAAGGTTTTAAAGGTTTTAAACTAAGCGGGCAGAGAAGAGAAAATCTAATGAGTGCACACCTGTCTCCTAACAGAGAAAGCGCTAAAGAATTGGATTTTAAAATTAATTATGTTTTTCTATCCATTAATTTGATAAGTCAATACGGTTTGTATTTAGTGATAGGAGTTATTCTTTTTTTACTGCCGGAATTGGGTATTCTTAAAAGAGAAGATGTTATTTCGTATGTTGTTATTATCTTGTTTATTGCCGGACCGATAAACAACTTGATTAATATGCAAAACGTTTATACGCGTCTAACAGTTGCTAATGCCAGAATTAAAAAATTCATGAGCGATTTTGATACTTCTCCGGTAACCTTAGAAATCAAAAATGTGCCTATTGAAAGTTTTAGTTCCTTGGAATTCCATAATCTTTCTTTTGCTTATGACAATGATGCTATGGAGAAGTCTTTTGCTTTGGGACCAATAAATGCATCGATAAAAAAAGGCGAAACGATATTTATTATTGGCGGAAACGGCAGCGGCAAAAGTACATTTATTAATATACTGACAGGTTTATACCAACCTTCGGAAGGTGAAATAGTTTTAAATGGGATAAACACAAATCTAAGTACAGCCACACAAAATTTGATAGCTGCTGTGTTTACAGAAAATCATATTTTTTCTCATAATTACGATAATTATTCTCTAGAAAAAAATGAGGAATATCAGGAATTGTTAAAAATAATGGAACTCGATAAAGTCGTGTTAGATGACAAAGAAGAATCGGCAAGACGTTCGTTTTCTAAAGGACAAAGCAAAAGGATGTCTATGATATTTGCGCTTTTGGAGAACAAACCTATTTTGGTTTTAGATGAATGGGCAGCAGATCAGGACCCACATTTTCGCAAATATTTTTATGAAAATCTATTGCCTAAACTCAAAGAAGAAGGCAAAACAATTATAGCGGTTACGCATGATGATGCTTATTTTAAACATGCCGACAGAATTATAAAATTTGATTATGGTCAAATTGTGAAAGATTTTAAGGTGGAGAGTAATGTTTTGTCAACGGAAAGTTTATGGTATAATGAGGTGAAGTAAACGGAGATAAATAAAATGTAAAAGTTATCAATAAAAAGCTTCACGCAGATTTTCGCAAATTCTTTTTTGTGATTTTTATTTTAAAAAATCTTTTAGGAGCCCAATCTGCGTGAAACAATACATTATAAGTTGTCGTCTTTATTCTTTAGCCCCAATAGCTGATAGTCATTAAACCAAAAAATATTTATTTGCAAATGAAACTTACCCTACCCCAGAAAGATATTTATTTTGATCAATTGTTGTTTCCTAATGAACCGATATATAATATTGGAGCTAAAATTGAAATTAAAGGAGTAATAAACATTGAAATATTAAAAAAAGCGTATGTTGAATTAATCAATCAGCATGATGCTTATAGAAGTATTATTATAAAGAATGAAGGCGATATAAGAATCAAAATAGTTGAAGAGCACCAATCTGAATTAGGTTTTATCGATTTTTCAAAACATGAAAATGCAATTGATGATGCCAATCTCTATATGCAAAAGGAATTCATAAAACCTTTTGATTTATTGAAGGGAACTCTTTTGCATATTTTTACTTTGGTAAAAGTTCAGGAAGATTTTCATTATTTATTTTCGGTCTATCATCATATTATAACTGATGGCTGGGGTACTTCGTTAATGTTTCAAAGATTGGTTCAAAATTATAACGAGATTTTTGAATTTGGCGAAATTAAAACAATATATCCTTTTAGTTATAAGGATTTTACGGAAGATGATGCCGAATATCAAAATTCCGAATCGTATAAACAAGATGCAATGAACTGGGTTAAAAAGTTTGAGTCTTTACCTGATAATTTGTTTGAAAAACTCGACGATACACTTCAAATTAATAAAAGTAATCGTAAGGAACTGATTGTAAAAAGAGAAGTCTATAACCAATTAAATCAGTTAGCTACTATCAATAAATGCTCGACATTTAATTTAATTCTAGCCGTTTTATATATTTATTTCGGAAGAAAACATCAGAATAATGATTTTGCAATAGGTTTGCCCGTTTTGAATAGAAGTAAATCTAAATACAAGAAAACGGTTGGTCTCTTCATGGGGATTTCACCTTTAAGAATTCCTCTGGATTTTGAGGCTACTTTTGAAAATTTAATCATTGATATAAAAAATCAATTAAGACAAGATTATCGCCATCAAAGATTTCCTTTGGGTAAACTAATTCAAGAACTTCAAATATTTAATGAGAAAGAAAGATTATTTAATATCACGCTTTCTTATGAAAAACAAAATTATTCTAATGATTTCCAAAACACGCAAACACGGGTAATTCCATTAACCCATCAGTCAGAGCGTTTGGCTTTGGCTATTTATATTAGAGAGTTTGATGAACAGGAAGATGTGAAAATAGACTTTGATTATAACCTGAATTATTTTGATGATTCAAGAATAACAGAAGTTATCAATCATTTTGAAAATTTAATTAACGCTATTTTAGTTTCTCCTAATAAAAAACTAAGAGAGCTAACCTACTTATCTAAAGAAGAAGAGCATCAGGTAACGGTTGAATTTAACAATACGAAAGCTGATTACCCGAAAGACAAGACGATTGTAGATTTATTTGAAGCACAAGTAGAGAAAACCCCGGAAAAAGAAGCCCTAAAAGATGATCATAAATCCTATTCTTACTCTGAACTTAACAAAGTTTCAAACCAAATAGCAGAATACCTTATTGCAACTTATGGAGAAAAGGATAAATCACCAATTGCAGTCTTATTAGGAAGATCTGCCAATATGGTAGCTGTTTTATTAGGCATTTTAAAATCAGGTAGATCTTATATTCCATTAGATCCTGTTTTTCCGAAAGAGCGATTAAGTTATATTGTTTATAATAGCCAAAGTAAAATACTTATCAGCGAAAAGCAGTATGAATTAGAAGGCATTGAAAATGTCACGATTGTGTCATTAGAAAATATTTTAGCTGGAATTGATGTATTCGAAGGCAGCAGATTCACAGCCATTTCTCCTAAAGATACAGCCTATATCATATACACATCAGGTTCAACCGGGAACCCGAAAGGTGTTGAAATAGGACATCAGTCCTTGCTTAATTTTTTAATCAGTATCCAGCAAAAACCAGGAGTTAGCTCAAATGATGTATTGTTTTCGGTAACGACTTATTCTTTTGATATCTCAATTTTAGAGTTTTTTGTGCCATTACTGTCAGGAGCTGCTTTATATATTGCAAATCAGGAAATTTTAACAGATCCTAATTCTGTTATTCGAAAGATAGAGGAGATACAACCTACCTTAATTCAAGCCACTCCAAGTTTTTATCAAATGTTGTTTAATGCCGACTGGCATGGAGACAAAGGATTAAAAGTACTGTGTGGAGGTGATTTATTAAGCGAAGCATTAGCCGAAAAGCTCATCAATAGTAGTTTGGAAGTGTGGAATATGTATGGGCCAACAGAAACTACCATTTGGTCCAGCATAAAAAAAATAGAACATCCAAAAGAGGAGTCCAATATAGGAAAACCAATAAATAATACGCAATTTTATATATTAGATCCATTTTTAAGTCCCAAGCCTATAGGAACACCCGGAGACATTTATATTGCAGGCGATGGATTAGCAAAAGGGTATTTTAAAAATGAGAAACTAACTAAAGAAAAATTCATTGAAAACCCATTTGATGCTGCAAGTCTACTATACGAAACCGGCGATGTAGGAAAGTGGAATGATGATGGGGAAATTGAGTTTTTAGGAAGAAATGATAATCAGGTTAAGATTAGAGGTTATAGAATTGAGCTTGGGGATGTAGAGTCACAACTAAATCAAATAGAAGGAATTAATGATTCTGTAGTAATTGCTAAAAAAGGAAATCAACAAGACGCTTTTTTAGTGGCTTATATTTTAAAAAGCGAAGAAGAAATTGATACGGAAAAAATCATTACAGCGTTGAAAATAAATCTTCCCTACTATATGATTCCGAATGCAATCATTCCTCTGGAAAAATTTCCGCTTACTCCAAACCAAAAAGTGGATAGGAAATCTTTATCGCAAAAAGCCATTCAACAAAATACAAATTATGATGATTTTAAAGCTCCTGTTTCCTATTTAGAAAAAAAACTTTCTGAATATTGGAAAGAAGTATTAAATAGTAAAGAAGCTATAGGTGTAAATGATAATTTTTTTGCTCTTGGCGGGCATTCACTAAACGCCGTTAAATTGATTGGATTAATTGCCAAACAGCTTTCGTTTACTATTACTTTAAAAACGATTTTTGACTATCAAACAGTTGGATTATTAGCTGGTTATTTACAAGAACTAAAACCGAGCCAATCGATTACCATATCATGGTCTGAACCTAAAAATTTTTACGATGTGACTCCTTCCCAATACAATATTTGGTTAGCGTCTCAACAAAAAAATGGTTCAATCGCTTATAATATGTCGGCTGGCTATAGTATTGAGGGGATTATAAATTTGGCCATTATTACAAATGCAATAAATGAAACAATAAATAAGTATGAAATTCTAAGGACAAATTTTATTGAAAGGGATGGAATTCCTTATCAAAAAATTAATGCTCCCGAAAACGCAAGGTTTGAAATTGCTGTTGATAAATTAAAAAGTGAAAAAGTAGGAGAAACTATAAACCAATTAGTTAATACAGCATTTGATCTAGAAACAGATTTATTAATAAGAGTTCAACTTCTTGAATTAGAAGCAAATAAATTTATATTGCTCTTTTCTACGCATCACATTATAATGGATGGATTGTCTTTAGAAATTTTTATCAAAGAATTTATTGAAAATTACAATAACAATGCTTCTCTAGGCGCATCAAAAGTAAATACTTTGAAATTTCAATTTAAAGATTATTCGGAATGGTTTAATAAAAAATGGGATGATAATACTCTTAAAAATAAATTGTTTTGGGAAGAATATCTTAAAAATTATCGTCCTAAAGATTCTTTTGACAGGGATTTTAGTATTGAAAACAATCAGCAAAGCGGAAGTAAGTATTTGTTTGAACTAACGACCAGTGTTACTTCAAATTTAAAGGAATTAGCACTTTGTGAGCAAGTCACTTTTTATACCATTTTAATAGCGGCTTTAAATGTTTTGATTTATAAATTCTCTAATCATAATGATATTTGTATAGGAACCGTAAACTCCGGAAGAAATATCCCAGAGTTACATAATCAAATTGGGATGTTTGTTAAAACCCTTGTTTTAAGAACACAAATTGAGTCAGGGCAAACTTTTGCTGGTATATTGAGAAATAACCAAAATGATTTATTGGAAATAAATGATTATGAAGCTGTCCCTTTTGAGAAACTGTCTCAATCTGTTTTTGACGTTATGCTGGTCTATCAGAATCCAGAGTTTTCCTTTGAGAATATAGATGAATTAAATGATTTAAAATTAACGTCATATCCTATTGACAACAAATACAGCAGGATACCTATTGTGTTTAATTTGTTTGAAAGTGATAATAGGCTGAAAGGTATTATAGAATATAACTGTGATTTATTTGAGGAAAATACGATAGAAATTGTTGCGCTTAAATACAGTAAAATTTTAAATGAAATAATAAAAAATCCATTAATGAAAGTGGATTTAATTGATGCTAAATTAGAATTTGAGAAAAGCACAGCATTTGATTTTGATTTTAATTTCTAAAAAAACCTATAGTTTTGATTTACATCTATTATTCTTATCTGTCTAAAGAAAATCACGAAAGCTTGTTAAAAAATGATTTGCCAAAATTTCCATTAGATTATCAAGAGAAAATTAAGCGATACCGAAGATGGCAAGATGCACAATTGTCACTTTTAGGACGGATACTATTGTTTAACGGAATTGAAGAAATTTACAAGCAAAATCCTCATGACAAAGTCATAAAACATACAAAATATAGCAAGCCTTATTTTGATAATGATTTAATCCGGTTTAATATCTCACATTCAGGCGACATTGTTGTCTGTGCGTTAAGTGATAAACATGAAATAGGAATTGATGTTGAAATTGTAACTGAAATTGAAATAGATGAATTTAAAAGTCAAATGACTGAAATTGAAAGGAATAATGTTATGTTGTCGAGTAATATAAAAGATTCTTTCTTTGATTATTGGACACAAAAAGAAGCCGTGATAAAGGCGCATGGCAACGGATTGTCAATTCCTCTAAAATCTTTTGAAATTTTAGATAATACGACCAAAATCGATGACGAAAAATACTATTTGAAGGAATTGAAAATAGATAAAAAATATAAATGTTACATCTCACTAAAAATGGATATTAGTGAAATATCAATAAAAAAACATATTATAAATCCAATAATTTAACTAAAAAACAAAATGAAAAACCTAAAGAGACTATTTTTGCTCCTATGCCTGCTGCCAGCTTGTTTATTTTCTCAAACAAATACTTTTATATTAGAAAAAACAAACACTTTCTTTCCAGAAGAAAAAATCATTAATCAAGAGAATATAGAATGGAGGTACTTAAATGTTCCTGAAAACTGGGATAGACCAACGGGTAAAACAATTAAAATTGCAGTCGCAGTTTTGAAATCCACCTCAAAAAATACAGATTCAAATCCTGTTGTATATGTAGAAGGAGGACCAGGAGCTGGAGGTATTGAAGGAATATGGAATTGGCTGAGACATCCATTAAGAGAAAATAGTGATATTGTTTTAGTTGATGTTAGGGGTACTGGTAATTCTTTACCTAAATTTTGTCCTGATTTAGGAAAACAATTCTTGGAAATACTATCAAAAAATCAGAATAGCATGCAAGATGAACAGCAAAAAACTATTGCTGCAATGGCCTGTAAGCAAGATTTATTAAATAGAGAGATTGATTTAAACTCTTATAATAGTAAATCAATTGCTAAAGATTTAAATGCTTTAAAAAGAGCTTTAAAGTATAATAAATGGAATGTTTATGGGGTTTCTTATGGAACTTACACAGCTCAGGTTTATGCAAATGATTTTCCTCAAGATATTAAGTCATTAATTTTGGATTCTTCGATTTCAGATATTTCTATGTATTATAATCATAATACTGAAAATTACATGAACAGCCTTAAAAAAGTTTTTAACGGCTGTGAAAATGATCCTAATTGTAATGAGCAATATCCAAATCTGGAGAGCACCTACTATGAAACAATAGAAAGATTAGATAAAAAGCCTATTACGATTAAAGTTGATAAGAGAATCATTCCTAGCGGCGAGTTTACTTATAATGCGGAAGATTTTAAAATTGCTATTCAACAATCCTTATATCAAAAAAAATTAATTGAAGTATTACCCTTATTAATCACAGAATTTAATAAAGGAAACAAAAGTACTTTGAGTTCACTTGTAGCTGCTTTTTCAGGGGCTTTACGATTAGATTATGGAGCGTATTATTGTGTGAGCTGTAACGAGGCAATTCCATATAATTCGATATCAGAATTTAACAAGGAGACACTTAATTATAAAAAATTAAAAGGAGGATTATCTTTTTATAAATCAGACTTTTTAGTGTGTGATAAATGGAATTTAGGAGTTGATAAGTCGTCTAAGATTTTAAATGATTTATCTAACCTGCCAACATTGGCAGTTCCAGTATTAGTATTTTCGGGATCATTTGATCCTATCACTCCGGCTTCAAACGGGAAAACTATTGTTGGGAAGTTTAAAAATGGTTTTTTGGTAAATGCTCCAGTTTCTGGTCATGCACCTAGTTTTTCGAAAATTGGATCTGAAATTTTAAATGAATTTATCAATAATCCAGGTCAGAATCCTGATGTGAAAGGATTTCAATCAAATAATAAAGTTCATTTTGTTACTGATGTAAAGGTTAATGGAGGAGTTTCTAATTTTGCCAATAGCCTAAATGAATTCAACCTTCTATTTTTTGCACCATTCTTAATCGCCATTATTATCCTGTTAATTTCAATTTTCAATTTTTGCTGTGCACTAATTAGAAATAGGAAAAATGCTGCCCAAAATAAATTCATGAAGTGTTTAATTATATTAACTTCTTTATTAGGTTTGTTTGCAATTATTGGGTTTGTTTTGACTATAAATAGTACGGCTCAAGACAATTTTTACATACTTGCTTTTGGGATTCCAAATCAATTTGATTACTTGTTTATAGTTCAATGGACTTTTATAGTATTTACTATGATTTCAATACTTTATTTTGCTCTTAAAATTAAGTCTATTTCGAATAAAAGCGTTATTGCAACCATTTTATTTTCTTTATTACTTATCGGTGTTTATTTCCAATATTGGGGATTTTTATTTTAAAAAGCAATTTGTTTTGGTAGTTTTTCAATTTAGTGATATAGATAAAACGATCAGCAGAAATTCCTGCTTGGGATTCTTTAAATGCTAATAAAAAAAGCTTTATACAAAAGACAAATGGAAGTATTTTCTGCCTATGCAGCTGAAACCGATTATGAAATTGGACGATTAATTGATGCTGTAAAAAGGTTTCCAACTGCTTATAATACAATGATAATCTGTATTATTGGTGATAATGGAGCAAGTCCGTAAGTAGGTCTCACAGGAACGATTAAAGATTTTAGCCACAATGAACGGATTTCCGGACAATGTCAATGATATGATGAAACATATAGATCATTTAGGAGATGATTCTATGGATAATCATTTTTCTGTAGGATGGTCCTTAGCAGTTGATACACCTTTTCAATGGACAAAACAAGTGGCGTAGCATTTTGGAGGAACAAGAAACAGAATGATTATCAACTTGCCTAAAAAAATCTCTGCAAACAGTGGCATTCGTTCGCAGTTTTATGATGTAATCGATATTGCAATCACAATTTACGATGCTGCAAACATAAAATTCCCTGAAAAAGTAAACGGAATAACACAAGTAAGGCATGAGGTAATGTTTGTACTCATAGAAATGTGACTATGTGTGTCTACCCGTGCCATAATTTGGCCAAAAAAAATATTATTTGTACCTCACAATCCCGAGGTACAAAATCGGTACAAATTTAAACAAAATATCACTTAATATCTAAAAGAAAAAGGAATTAAAAAACGAGTTAAAATATTTTTCATCAATACTTTAACTCGTTTGTTTCTTGTTGTTTTGCGTTATTTTGTCTTGCTATTTTCCGATGCAGAAAATAACTTTTCTTATTTAAATAGGGTTTCCAACTACAGTGGTACAATTATGGTACAATTTAAAACACACTAATGCAAACTAAAACAAAGTATCCTTGAGCAAACATAACTCATGGGAGTTGTTTAATACAAAAATAGAAATAAATTGGGAATATTTTTTATATCACTGAGATATTGTAATGCGAAAGTTTAATAAAATAAAAAAGGTCAAAATCTGAAATTAATTTTAGATTCTTGACCTTTTTTCAATATCGTTTCTGATTTCTAAATGGGTTTTTACTCGGCCTGACTTAATCCATTTCATTAACTCATGCCTGTAAAAATAAAGACGTTTACCTTGTTTATTAACTGGGATTTCCTTTCTGCTTACTTTGCTGTAAATAGTAGGTACCGATAAGTTTAAAAGTTTAGATGCTTCTTCAATATTTAGAAGTTCATCTTTATCTTCTCCCGTGGCAGATATTCTTGTAATCAGTTTTTCTAAGTGTTCCAATTTATCATGAATTTTGTTCATCATAACAGGTATCTGATCAAAAGTAAATGGCTTCATGTGATGGCTATTTTAATTCGATCTAAAAGTATACACTAATAATGTCAGTAATAAATTGTGTCCTTAAAAGGAAGACTTTGGCTTTTAATTTCTAAGAAGCTAACTCAGTTTTGATAAAGCTTCTTTTGTCTGTTTATAAGAATGCGTTAGTGTAGGGGTGGCAGGATTACATGCCTATTCCTTAATTCGTTGATTTTACTGGTGTTTCCAAGCACTGTTCCAAAAAGGGTAGCCCAATAGTTTTCTTTGTATTGTAAATTGACTATATAGTATCAATTCTTAAACATCTTTTTTTTTATGTTTGAAATAAAAATTTTATATAATAGAAATGTTCTCTTCGAGGCAAATTTAGATTGAAAACAACATCCTTCTGACCATACAATTAACCATGTTATATTTTGAGTCAGCTTTATTTGTAAAATTATGTTTTTATAGAGACAGACACTAATTTATTAATCCTCGTTATCAAAGTTAGGTTAACAAGGACAATTTTCATGAAATTAAATTTTTGTTTCTTATAAAATAACCAAAGAAATATATGAATAAGATACTTACCCTTTTAATTAATTCAAGTTGCTAGTTTCTATAGTATAAAAAACAAAGCAGAGGTTTAGTAAATTTGTTTTGCGAACCAATAAACCTCACCAATGCTTTGTAAAGACAAAATTATATCAATTTTTTGTTTAATAGA
>NZ_JAGFBV010000040.1 GCF_017948595.1 Flavobacterium geliluteum
GAATATATAGACTATTACAATAATGATCGAATAAAACTTAATTTAAAAGGAATGAGCCCGATACAATATCGAGCTCATTATTATCAAATTTAATTATAAATTCGTCTAAACTTTTGGGTGCAGTCCAGATTATCGGGCTTTTCTTAATCAAATTCAGTTATAATTTCGTCTAAACTTTGGCTGCATTCTAAAATTTAGTCGTGTTATATTATTTTAATGTAAGGCTTCAAAATTCTATTTTCAAAACCTCATCTAGCAATTAATCATTCATAGAGATCAAAAACTCTTCGTTGTTTCTGGTCTTCTTAAAACGATCATTTACAAAATCCATTGATTCTACAGGGTTCATATCAGAAAGATATTTACGCATAATCCACATTCTTTGTAATGTTTTTTCGTCTAAAAGTAAATCGTCACGACGTGTACTTGATGACGTAAGATCGATTGCAGGAAAAATACGTTTGTTGGCAATTTTTCGATCCAGTTGAAGCTCCATATTACCGGTTCCTTTAAATTCTTCAAAGATAACCTCATCCATTTTAGAACCAGTTTCTGTCAATGCCGTTGCGATAATGCTTAAAGATCCTCCATTTTCTACATTTCGAGCAGCTCCAAAAAATCTTTTTGGTTTTTGCAAGGCATTAGCATCCACACCACCACTCAAAACTTTTCCAGATGCTGGCTGAACGGTATTATAAGCTCGTGCCAAGCGTGTAATCGAATCTAACAGAATCACCACATCATGACCACATTCTACCAAACGTTTTGCCTTTTCAAGCACGATGTTAGCAATTTTTACGTGTTCTTGAGGTTCTCTATCAAAAGTCGAAGCAATAACTTCACCACGTACGCTACGTTGCATATCGGTCACCTCCTCAGGACGCTCATCAATCAGTAACACGATCAAATATACCTCTGGGTGATTGGCAGCAATGGCATTGGCAATATCTTTCAACAGCATTGTTTTACCCGTTTTCGGTTGTGCGACTATCATACCACGCTGCCCTTTTCCGATTGGTGAAAACAAATCGATAATACGAGTAGAAACCGAGCTTCCTTTTTCTGCCAATTTGAATTTTTCTGAAGGAAATACAGGAGTTAAATGTTCAAAAGAAACTCTGTCACGAACAACTTGGGGATCATGACCATTGATTTTTAGTACACGAACTAAAGGAAAGAATTTTTCTCCTTCTTTTGGAGGGCGAACCACTCCTTTTACAGTATCGCCGGTTTTAAGGCCAAACAATCTAATTTGTGAAGTCGATAAATAAATATCATCCGGAGATGCTAAATAATTATAATCTGATGAACGTAAAAAACCATATCCGTCTGGCATCATTTCTAGAACACCTTCACTTTCAATAATTCCATCAAATTCAAAGTCTGAATCTCTAAAATTATTCTTTTTGTTTTTATGATTTGGATTTTGGTTACCATTATTCCCGTTTTGATTTGGATTTTGATTCGGGTTTTGGTTTGGATTTTTATTTTGGTTTGGATTAACCTTTTTTGCTATAACCGGAGCTTCTGTTTTTTCGGCAGTTGGAGTTTCTGCTGCTACATCTCCCTCAGAAATTATTTCTTTTGAGATTTCTTTTTCTTTCTGCAAAGCGACTTTTTTCTCGTAAGCAGATTTACTAAATTTTACAATTTTTGGTCCTTTTTTCTCTTCAGCCTTTTTTTCTACAATCTGCTCTGAGTCTGCTTTTGGTTGAATCTTTGTTTCAGGAACAACTTCTTTTTCTACTTTCGCAGGAGCTTCAGCAACTTGGTCAAATTCAAGAACGGGATTGTTTTTACTAATGTCTGCTTTTTTTACAGGAGCTATTCTCGTTCTTTTTGGTTTATCATCATCTCCTTTTTCAATATCTGTCACAGCATTCGCCTGGGGCGCTACAGAAGACTCTTGATGTGCTAAGATCTGACTGATTAAAGTATCTTTTTTGACACCATTAAACTTAATTGTTTTAGCTAACTTAGCTATTTCTTGAAGCTCAGAAAGCTTCATTTCTTTTAATGCAGAAATATCAAACATGAATGTTCTATGAATTTAATTATTTTTAAGGAAATATTGTAAAAAAGAATAGGTAGATATTTTTTTTTGAATTGACCGCAGTATGAAGTGCTTACGGTATTATAATGCAATAATACGAATAAAATTTTATCATACAATAGTATTTATAAAAAAGAAAATATATTTTTGTAAAACAATTTTCAAAAGATGATACAAAGAATTCAAACCGTATATTTACTCCTTACCTTTTTAATTACAGGGGTTTTACTGTTTTTTATACCGCTCTGGACATCAAACACAGGGAAATCTTTCTATTTTATGCAAGATCAATTGTATACTATATTGTTAGGTTTAAGTACGATGCTTACCATAGTAAGTATTATTTCATACAAAAAAAGACAAAATCAGTTTGTTTTGGGCAGACTAAATATAATTTTAAATTTAATTTTATTAGGATTGTTTGTATATCGATCACTAAATCTATCTGGAGAAACTCAGGTTTCTGAGAAAGGTATTGGGATGTTTCTACCAATTGTTGCTATCGTATTATTAGTCTTGGCTAATAAGGCCATCAAGAAGGATGAAGATCTGGTAAAATCTGTCGATCGTTTGAGATAAACCTATAAACTTAATTTATTTGTGCGAAGAGAACCCGGATTTTAATTCGGGTTTTTTTGTTAATAAAGCCAAGTAAATCGCGCTTTAATTGATTAAAGGCAAGTCATTTACATTTTGTACAAAATAATTTTATAAATTTGATTACAAATACTTCGATAAGATGAAAGAAAAAATACGCATTCACTTAGCAGATGATCATCAGGTTTTAATTGATGGCTTGACAAATTTGCTCAATACAGTCGAGGAATTTGAAGTAGCCGGAACTTCATTAGATGGAGAAAATATTTTTGAAGACGTTACAAAAAACAATGCCGAGATATTAATTCTCGACATTAGTATGCCTAAAAAAGACGGAATTGAAGTGCTGAAAGAATTTCATCAAAAAGGATTTCCCTGCAAAGTCATTATTTTATCCAGTTATGATGATTTGAAAATTATAAAAGAAGTTATGAAACTCGGAGCCAGCGGCTATTTGACTAAAAAATGTGCCGGAGAAAATATTATTGAAGCCATTGAAATTGTACATCTTGGCCAAGAATATTTTGATGACTCGGTACGCGAAAAAATATTCAATACTTTTACCGAAAACAATCCAAAACTAAACAAATCAATCACTCAGGAAGACAAGATACTAAGTGCCCGAGAACTAGAAATAATCACTTTAATATCGCTGGAATACAGCGGAAAAGAAATTAGTGAACAGCTTTTCATTAGTACCAACACGGTGGAAACACATCGTAAAAACATCATGAAAAAGTTAAAAACCAAGAACACAATTGGACTCGTAAAATATGCTATAAAAAACAATTTGATCAAGTCTTAATTGAACCATACAAAAACCGAAAAAACTAAATGCCTTTTAAAAATATTTCTTAATTTCAGCTATAAACATGTCAATTTTTCGTTTTTTGATATTTCTGTCAATATTTATACAAATGAATTTTATTTGTGTATTTGGGCAAGAAAAAATTCCATCTCAGGAGGAGCTTAAGAAACTTTCTTATGAGGCCGGGAAGAATTATGAAGATGGTTTTTTAGAAAAATCATTAATTCAGGCAAGGAAACTGCTAAGTTTTGCAATTTTATCCAAAAATTACAGTATCGCAGCAGAGGCCTACAATACAATTGCGGCAAATTTTGACGAACTGGAAGAATCCGAAAAAGCTTTTTTTTATTATAACAAAAGCCTCTATTTTGCAGAGAAATCGAACAATGAAAGACTTAAAAAACTTATTTATAATAACCTGGGAAACATTTATTGTTTTGACAAAAAACAGTATAAAAAAGGAATATTATACTACGAAAAGTCACTTAATATTAGCTTAAAGCAAAAGGATAATTACCAAGTAAATTTCACCAAACTCAATATCACATGGGCTTACTTTGATATTGGAGATTACAAGAGCGGCTACCCTTACCTAAAAGCCATAAACAACTATTACACTACAAAAAAAGAACCCACTCTTTATGTCGCGCTAAACATGCTCAACGGTATGTATTGTAGTTATTCTGAAGAAAATGATAAAGCCAGACAATACTTTCAGGAAGCAATAAAAGCAGGACTTCAAGGCAGTGAAAAAACAGATTTATGTTTTGCTTATGAAGAATATTCTAAATTTTTAAATAAAATTGAAGATTATAAAAACGCTTACAGTAACTTAAATGCATACAAAAAGTTAGATGAAGAGTTACGCTCTGAAGAAAAATTAAAAAAAATTAAAATTGCCGGAATTGATCTTGAACTGGATGAATACAAAAGAGAACTTGAAAAAATAGACAAATTATACAAAACCAAGCAGCAACTTTTTAAGGCTGAGCAAAACCGAAATAAAAAAATTGTTAGTGTTGTAATTTTGCTTTTTGTTATCATTGTCATCTTGTTTTACCTTTTGTATCAAAATGCTCGATTAAGACAAAAAAACAAACTTAAAGACATACAAAGAAACATACAGCTCAATATTATCAATGCCAGTATTGACGGTCAGGAATTAGAGCGAAAAAAAATCGCTTCTTTTTTGCACGATAACGTAAGTGCGATGTTATCATCGGCTGGTTTACATTTAAATGCTTATTCATCACAAACAGATACAGAATCTGAGGAAATTGCAAAAACAAAGGCCATACTAGAAAACGCGCATGACAGTGTTCGTGACTTGTCTCATGAGCTTTTGCCGGCGTTGTTGGTTCGTTTTGGCTTATTATTTTCTGTTGATGATTTGTGCGAAAGAAATTCAAACTCCACACTTCACTTTGAATTTTCTAGTAACGTTTCGCTAAAAAAAAGATACAACGAACGTTTTGAAATAAGAGTTTATTTTATCATTTCGGAACTTCTAAATAATATTGTAAAGCACAGCACGGCTCAAAATGCAAAAGTAATTTTGAATGAAATAAATGATCGGTTAATTGTAACCGTTTATGATAACGGAAATGGTTTTGATGCAAAAAAACTGGATTCAGTTGAAGGATTTGGTTTAAACAGGATAAGAGCAAGAATCAAGAAACTAAGAGGCACTTTTGCTATCAAATCTATCGAAAATGAAGGAACCACGGTGGTCATAAAAGTTCCTATTTCATATTAAGGCCTTCTTTTCGATTTCGATAATCTCCAAATCTTTTATTTTATCGTTATCAATGACAAACCTCAACATTGTCCTCACTTGATGGAAGCCGCTTTTTCCTGCAGCACCTGGGTTCATGTGAAGTAAATTGTGCTTTTTATCAAACATTACTTTTAAAATATGCGAATGACCACAAATAAACAATTGTGGCGGATTTTTTTGCATTTCTTCTCTAATTGCCTGATTATATTTTCCCGGATAACCGCCAATATGTGTGATCCAGACCGAAACATTTTCACATAAAAACCTGTTGTGTAACGGAAATTCTAATCGTGCCTGAGCATCATCAATATTGCCATAAACACATCGTAAAGTTTTTAGTTTTTTAATGGTATCTGTCACGATCAAGTCGCCTATATCGCCAGCATGCCAAACCTCATCGGCCTGAGCAACATACTTCAAAATAGTATCATCAATATGACTATGCGTATCAGAAAGGAGGAGAATTTTTTTCATTTTTTTTGAGGGGCAAAGGTTCAGAGGTGCAAAGGTACAAAGGTTTTCTTTAAAGATGCTAAGGTTCTAAGATACTAAGTTGCTAAGTTTTTTAATACAAAATCCGATCGCTTTCGCAAATCGGATTTTCATATTTAAGGTTAGACACAGTGCTGTGCGCCTCTATGTTAACGTTATCTTTTATTTCACATCTAACGTTTTACATTTTACAATAATTACTATTTCTTAGGATTTTTTGTCTCATTGGAATCCTTTGTATCCATCATTTCCATTAGTTTAAGACCTAACAAACCACTGATAGAGCCATCAGAGCCACCATTGCCCGAAATTAAAACATCTGGAATCACTTTGATGTTTCCTTTACCAATTTCCTCGGTTACTTTATAACGAGTAAAATTATCGCCGCCCATTGCACTTACCTGCAACTGATATGATTCTGCAGTAGATTTACCAATTGCCATGATTTTTTCGGCTTCAGCCAAACCTGTTTTCGAAATTCTTTCGGCCTCTGCACTTGCGTTTAATTTTGTTGCTTCGGCTTGTGCTCCTGCTCGTGCTTTTGTTGCTTCAGCTTCAGCATTTGCACGCATTTTGGTAGCTTCGGCTTCAGCGTTTACATTCAGTTTTAAACTGGTTGCGTCTCCTTCTGCTTTTTTTACAGTCGCATCGGCGGTACGCTGAGCAATTTCAACACTTTGCGAAGCTCGTACAATTTCTTTTTGCATGTCGGCAATAGCAGTTTCTTTCTCCATTCCCTGACGTTGTTCTTGCGCCATTTTTTGCGTTTGGTAGGTCTTTTGCTCCTCCTCTGCTAGTTTTCTGTCCGTCAAAGTTTTCATTAACGAATCTGGCGGAACAATATCACCGATCAAAGTATCTACAGCGTTTACATTATATTCGTCAAGAACTACTTTAATATGATTTTTGGCAGATTCCTGACGTTCTTTCCTTGTACTTAAAAACGAAATAACATCACTTTCCTGAGCCGAATTTCTAAAATAATTACCAATAGTAGGCTCTAAAACCTGAGAAACGAGGTTGGTCATGCTTCCAAAACGGGCAATAACTTTTGGGGCTTCATTGGCAGGAACATGAATAATCTGTGATACATCCAGATTAAATGGAAAACCATCCTTAGAACGAACAGTGATGGTCGATAAATTATGATCTAAATTGTGAGACTCACTGCGTGCATCAGCCCAATTTAGAACCAAATTGGTTGTAGGAACAGATTCCAGTTTAGTTGTATATTTATTCAGAGCATATTTTCCAGGCCCAAGAGGTTCCATCCAAACACCGCGTTGTCCTTTTGATACAATATTTCCATGTTTGAAATGCTCTCCGGTTACATCTAACCCGTCTTCACCAATATACGAAATAACGACACCCACATATCCAATTGGTACATCGGTCATTGGATTTTGCTCAATTTGAATTGCCCAAGTATTAATGTAGTAAGAACCTGCCAACATTACCTGAGGCTGTAAACCTCTGTTTCCGCCAAGATTTAAGAACTCATCACAATCCTGAAAATTGTTGTGTCCTTCTACATATTTACCTGCAATCTGACCAATCGGTATTGGTTCACCGTCAAGTGCTGTTACGATACCGATCATATTTTCGAAAATCTTGATTTGTTCTACAATCACGATTTCAAAAAGAAACGTATTAATACGGTACGAACCTGTAGTAATAAAAGCGGTTTGGCGTCCTTTTTGCCCGCCATTATCCAGGAAAGCCTTAGCATCCTGAAAGTTGTCACTGGTAACTTTTCGGGCCAGAATCCGTCCTGTTGGAATTTCTTTTCCGTCCTTACTCAAAACAAGTCCAATTTTACCTTCCGGTACAATAGTAAAACCTGACATATCTATTGAATATTGCCAGATCCACATTCCCCAGTACAAACCAGGAGCAAGTGTTTGTGCTTGATAACCTGCCTCCCCTTTTGTTGCAATAATACGGCCATCTGGAAGCGACCTGTCTGCACCAAACAAGACGAATTTTTTGGTCACCAAACCAATTTTATCCTCTGGAACAATGACCATTCCGAAGAAAACACGTAAAATAAATTTGTAAAAAATAATGGAGAATAATATCAAGATTATCCACCAATAAGAAGTAATTTCACTCATAGTTTTTGTTATTTGAACTACAAAATTAATGGAAATATTTCCTATTAAAATGAAAAATAAATAAAATTAACAATTCGATATTTTTTCAAAAAAAATTGAAAATTAGCCCGAAACTAAATCGTTAGAATTGTCAATTTCTGACACGATTTTTTGCTTTGTCAACTATGATTGGTATTTTGGGTTTTAACAATTCTTTTTTAAGATTCTGAGATTCTAAGAAGCTAAGTTTCTAAGCTTTCATTTCTAAAATTTAAAGTTAAGAGTTAGAAAGTTTTCTACGGAGGCATACTGCAAGTTAAACCTCTACATTATTATAATTTAAAAAACTCAGAACCTTAGCAGCTCAGAACCTTAGTAACTTCAAAAAAACCTTTGCACCTTTGCCACTCTGAACCTTCCTCTAAATAAAAGAAAAAAACTCAGAACCTTAGCAACTCAGAACCTTAGTAACTTAAAAAAACCTTTGTACCTTTGTCACTCTGAACCTTTGAACCTTTACTTTGAGATATTTTATTCGATTTGCATATAACGGAACCCATTATCATGGTTGGCAATTTCAGCCCAACGCAGCCTCTGTTCAGGAAACTTTAAACAAAGCACTTTCGATTTTGCTGCATGCTCCTGTTAATGCAATGGGCGCTGGAAGAACAGACACAGGTGTTCATGCACAGGAAATGTATGCCCATTTTGATTTTGAAACTTCGATCGATATTCCGAATCTTATACACAAACTCAATTCGTATTTGCCAAAAGACATTGCTATTTTTGATATTATCCCTGTTCACGATGAAGCACATTGCCGATTTGATGCAACCAAAAGAACGTACGAATACCACATTAATACGGTTAAAAATCCGTTCTTGGCAGAATTGAGCTGGTATTTTAATCGAAATTTAGACGTAGATTTGATGAATCAGGCAGCCAGAATTTTGATGGAACACACCAATTTTCAATGTTTTTCGAAAGTGAATACCGATGTAAATACTTTTGATTGCACTATTTTTGAGGCGTACTGGGAAATTAAAAATAACAATTTGGTTTTTATGATTTCGGCCAATCGTTTTTTACGAAATATGGTTCGCGCCATTGTGGGAACGCTTATTAATATTGGTTTGCATAAAATTACTTTGACCGATTTTGAAAACATCATCATCAGTAAAAGCAGAGAAAAAGCAGGTTTTTCGGTTCCTGCACACGGATTATATTTAACTAAAATTGATTACGATTATTTATAGCTATAGACTGTAGGCTATAGGCATTAAGCCTAAAACCTAAAGCATAATGCATAAAGCATAGAAAAATAAATGAAAGCAAAAGCATTTGATACCCGATTATTTAAACGAATATTACAATATACAAAACCTTACAAATGGCGTTATTATGGCGTGATTGCCTTTGCAGTTTCGTTATCTGTTTTTGCTGCGCTTCGCCCTTATTTGCTAAAACAAACGGTTGACGGCTACATCAAGACGCATGACAAACACGGACTTTTAATGTACATTATTTTGATGGGCGTAGTTCTTTTATGCGAGGTTTTCTCTCAGTTTTATTTTGTTTATTGGGCCAACTGGCTCGGGCAGGATATTGTAAAAGACATTCGTACCAAACTTTTTAAGCATATTTTGAGTTTTAGAATGAAGTATTTTGACCTGGTTCCGGTGGGACAGTTGGTTACGCGATCGGTCTCGGATATTGAGTCGATTGCACGAATTTTCAGTCAAGGTTTATTTATGATTATCAGTGACTTGATGAAAATGCTTGTCGTATTGATTTTTATGTTTTACATGAATTGGAAACTGACTTGGATTGTCGTGGTTGCCATGCCTATTTTGGTGTACATTACGAGAATTTTTCAGCGAAAAATGCAAGTTGCTTTTGAAGAAGTGCGAACACAAATTGCCAACATGAACTCGTTTGTGCAGGAGCGCGTGACGGGGATGAAGATTGTGCAGCTTTTTAACCGTGAAAAAATTGAAGCCGAAAATTTTAGAAATATCAACGATAAGCACCGTGTGGCTTGGATAAAAACAATTTTGTACAACTCGATATTTTTTCCAATTGCTGATATTATTTCTTCGATAACATTAGGATTGGTAGTAGTTTATGGCGGTTTTAGAATTTTGAATGGCGATCATTTTACGACTTTTGGAGATTTATTCTCGTATACGATGTTCATCGGAATGTTGTTTAACCCGTTGCGACAAATTGCAGATAAATTTAATGAGATGCAACTCGGAATGATTGCTGCCAATCGTGTTTTTGACATAATAGACACACAAGATCATATACAAGACACCGGAACTCTTGAAGCTCCTACTTTTAATGGAAGTATCGAGTTTAAGGAAGTCCGTTTTAGTTATATTCCCGAAGAAGAAGTCATCAAAGGAATCGATTTATCTGTTGATTCCGGGCAGACTATTGCTATTGTAGGTTCTACAGGAGCAGGAAAATCGACGATTATTAACTTGCTGAATCGTTTTTACGAAATCAATAGCGGAACCATTTTTATTGACGGTCAAAATATTGAAAACTACACTTTGGCTTCTTTGAGAAAGCAAATTGCCGTGGTTTTGCAGGACGTATTTTTGTTTGCCGATACGATTTACAACAACATCACTTTGCACAATCCTGAGATCACTCGCAAGCAGGTTCTAGATGCAGCAAAAAAAATTGGCGTGCACGATTTTATCATGAGTTTGCCCGATAATTATGATTTTGATGTAAAAGAACGTGGAGTGATGCTTTCGTCTGGACAGCGACAGTTAATTGCTTTTTTACGTTCGTATGTGAGCAACCCGAGTATATTGATTCTGGATGAAGCCACTTCGTCTATTGACACCTATTCTGAAGAACTGATTCAGGGTGCCACCGAAACGATTACCAAAGGCAGAACCTCGATAATTATTGCGCACCGATTGGCAACAATAGTTAATGCCGATAAAATTGTAGTAATGGATAAAGGATTGATTGTAGAGCAAGGAACACATCAGGAATTGCTGAATAAAGCAGATGGCTATTACAAAAACTTATATGATTCTCAATTTTCGGTTGCAACATAGTTCTACAAATGCTAAAAAAGTTCTTAAAAAAGTTAAATTAGCGTTATAAGAATCATAAAACTGTCCCTTGGCAGTCTGTAAAATGGCATTCCTTTTTTTTGAATTATTTATCTTTGAGAGACAAAATTTAAATGAAATAGAAAATGCCACAAAATAGATTTTATCCAAACGAAGAATTCAAAGAAATAGAAATAAACGCCTCACTACAACTCAGATATGCCATTTCAAACAAAGGCAGACTGATTAGTTTTACAGATGATATTAAGAACGGACGCCTCTTAAAAGGAGGTCTGAGTGATGGGTATCCAACTTTTAGATTTAAGGTCAAAAAAGACGATAAAATTGTCAATAAATATCTTTTTTTATACAAATTAGTAGCCCAATACTTTATTCCAAAAACTTCCGAAGAACAAACGTACGTGTTGCATTTAGATTACAATAGAAGCAACGATGACGTTAACAATTTACGATGGGCCACAAAAGCCGAAATGATGGCGCACAGTCGCAAGAGTCCGCGTGTGATTCAGGCAAAAAAGAACCTCATCGAACACAACTTAAAAGCAGATGGAAGAAAATTAACCACTACCAAAGTGATGTTGATCAAGAAAATTTTGGCACGACCGGAACAAAAAACACGTTTAAAAATGATTGCAAAACAATTCGGCGTAAGCGAAATGCAAATCAGACGCATTGCCAGTGGTGAAAACTGGGGACATGTTAAAGTCTAATTTGTAAAAAGTAAAATGTAAAAAGTGAGATGAGAGATATTGACAGGTATTTCACATCTCACTTTTTTAACTCTCATAATTTCAACTTTTCAGATTTTACATTTCACAACTCACTTTTCACATTTCACATTTTAGCATCTCACTTTTCCACATTTTACCTTTTTACCTCTATACTTTTTTACTTGTTACTATTTTTTTAAAATAAATCCTTAAATTCGCAAACACAAATAACAAAAGAAAAATCGGAAAATGAGTTTCGGAAATATAAACTTCATTTTCGGTCTTTAAATACTAAAAACCAAAAAAATGAAATACGACGTTATTGTTTTAGGAAGTGGTCCCGGCGGATATGTAACAGCAATTAGAGCTTCACAATTGGGCTTTAAAGTAGCTGTAGTTGAAAAAGAAAGCCTTGGTGGTGTGTGTTTAAACTGGGGATGTATCCCAACAAAAGCATTACTTAAATCGGCTCAGGTTTTTGATTATCTAAAACACGCTTCTGATTACGGATTAAAAGTTTCTGAATTTGATAAAGATTTCCCGGCGGTAGTACAACGCAGCCGCAGTGTTGCTGACGGAATGAGCAAAGGAGTTCAGTTCTTGATGAAAAAAAACAAAATTGACGTAATTGAAGGTTTTGGAAAACTAAAACCAGGCAAAAAACTTGACGTTACAGACAAAGACAATAAAGTTACCGAATATAGCGCAGACCACATTATTATTGCTACAGGAGCTCGCTCTCGTGAGTTGCCAAATTTACCACAAGATGGTGTAAAAGTAATTGGTTACCGCCAAGCAATGACCTTGCCAACGCAGCCAAAATCTATGATCATTGTAGGTTCTGGAGCAATTGGAGTAGAATTTGCACATTTCTACAACTCAATGGGCACAGATGTTACCATTGTAGAATTTATGCCAAACATTGTGCCTGTTGAAGACGAAGACATTTCGAAACAAATGGAACGTTCTATGAAAAAAGCAGGTGTAAAAATCATGACCAACTCTTCTGTAGAGAAAATAGATACTACTGGAACTGGCGTAAAAGCAACTGTAAAAACAGCAAAAGGAGAAGAAATCCTAGAAGCTGACATCGTACTTTCGGCAGTTGGAATCAAAACAAACATAGAAAACATTGGTCTTGAGGAAGTTGGAATTGCTGTTGACAGAGACAAAATCTTGGTAAACGCTTACAACCAAACCAATATTCCAGGATATTATGCAATTGGAGACGTTACTCCTGGTCAGGCTTTGGCTCACGTAGCTTCTGCCGAAGGAATTAACTGTGTAGAAAAAATTGCTGGTTTACACGTAGACCCAATTGATTACGGAAACGTTCCAGGTTGTACTTACGCAACTCCAGAAATTGCTTCTGTAGGATTAACCGAAAAACAAGCCAAAGAAAAAGGATACGAATTAAAAATTGGTAAATTCCCTTTCTCAGCTTCTGGAAAAGCAAAAGCAGCCGGAGCAGCTGACGGATTTGTAAAAGTAATTTTTGATGCAAAATACGGAGAATGGTTAGGTTGCCACATGATTGGCGCTGGCGTTACCGATATGATTGCTGAGGCAGTTGTAGCCCGTAAATTAGAAACTACAGGTCACGAAATCCTAAAATCGATACACCCTCACCCAACCATGAGCGAGGCTGTTATGGAGGCCGTTGCAGATGCATACGGAGAAGTAATTCACTTGTAATCAAATATTTGCAGTCAAAATTTACTGCAAGTAAAAGCTACCAAATATATTTTCAAAAAGTCCGATTTGTGCAAACAAGTCGGACTTTTATTATTTGGGCGTGTCCCTTCGTAAACTTCGGGTCAGGCTGTTCGCTATATCTTTTGCTCCGCTCCGCTTCTCAAAAGGATACCGCTGCCATCCTTCACGCAACACCGGTTTTCAAAACACTATTTTTCGCCAATAGAAATTAAAAAAACATCAAATCCTCAAAAAAATACTCGGCAAAACAGCATCACAACTACCAAAATTAAGGTGCGTGTTAGTGAAAAACACTTTCAATAAATAAAGAATCCTTTTAAAGATTTGTAAGAAAAAATAAATATATTTGATGTACTAAAAAGCAGATAATCTTCTCAGAGACATTCAAATAAAGAGAAAGTATCGATTTTTTTACATCTATTATATGCCCGCTCACTCAGCTATTGATCGTAACAATTGACTTCATAAAAAAATGGCAAGCAAATCTGACTATAACGTTCAATCAATACTTGATAATTTAAAAAAACAAACCCTTCACATAAAAAACAATAAAATCCGGTAAACTATTAACGCATCAAAACATAAAAAAAATGGCTGAAAAATTACTAAATGATCCAATAAACAGTACAGAAACTATTGCACAAGCCCAAAAAGACATGCGCACAGGCTATGCAAATGGCTCGGTAGGCATTATTGTTTCAGGACTTATGTGGCTCATTTCTGCAACTGTAAGTCATTTATATTCGACCCAAAACGCAGTCTGGACACTCTTAATCGGAGGAACTCTTATACACCCTGTTAGCATTCTTCTGTACAAAATAATGGGTTTAAGAGGAAATCATACCAAAGGAAATCCATTAGGAAATTTGGCCATGGAAGGAACCTTCTTCATGATCTTGTGTTTACCTCTAGCATACGGACTCTCGTTGCTGCACGCAGAATGGTTTTTTCAGGGTATGCTTCTCATTATCGGCGGAAGATATCTCACATTTTCTTCCCTTTACGGAATCAGACTTTACTGGATTTTAGGAGCCGCTTTGGCTGTTGCCGCTTACTTCTTATTTTACAGCAAAGCATCCTCTTTTGGTACGTTGGCAACAGGCTCGCTTATCGAAATTTCGTTTGGGATTTTTATGTTTGTATCCTTTCGAAAAAAAAAGATATAACACAAAAAAATATAAAAATGAAACTCGTAACCACAATTTTTACATTCCTACTTTTAGTTGTCACCACAACTTTTGCACAAGTAAAACCGACAAAAATTCTCATTACCAATGTTGAGATTTTTAATGGTAAAGACCAAAAAACGACCAAAGGAAACGTACTCGTAGAAAATAATATCATTACAAAAATTTCTACCGAAAGTAATAATACTGATCGAAGTGATGACACTCAAGTTATTGATGGACAAGGTAAATTTTTGATGCCCGGTTTAATTGATGCGCACGTTCATCTTTTATTTGAAAGCGTACCTAAAATGCAAGCGATGGTGAGTGATTTTGCAATGCTTAATTTAATGGCAGCCAAGTCGGCCGAAAAACAGTTAATGAGAGGCTTTACAACCGTGAGAGACTTAGGAGGCGGGTCATTATCCCTTGCAAAAGCAATTGATATGGGCTTTGCCACAGGACCAAGAGTATATTCCAGCGGAGCATTTATCTCACAAACAGGCGGACACGGCGATTTTGGATTACCTACAGATGTTCCTCGTAAAATAGGTGAACTTTCGTATGTTGAGAGAAACGGAATGGTAGCCATTGCAGATGGTGCAGATAATGTTTTAATGCGAACCCGAGAGCAATTGCGTCAGGGAGCAACACAAATAAAATTGATGGCTGGCGGCGGAGTTTCATCAGACTATGACCCACTCGATGTAACTCAATATACAGAAGCAGAGTTTAAAGCAGCTGTTTCGGCAGCCGAAAATTGGGGAACTTATGTCACCGTTCACGCTTATACTCCAATGGCTATAAAAACCGCTATTAACGCAGGTGTAAAATGCATTGATCATGGGCAACTCGCTGATGATGCTACCGCAAAATTAATGGCTGAAAAAGACATTTGGTGGAGTTTACAACCTTTTTTAGATGATGAAGAAGTGACCCCGTTTCCTGCAGGTTCTAAAAACCGAATCAAACAAATTGAAATGACTTCTGGAACTGATAAAGCATACGCTCTGGCAAAAAAATACAATGTTAAAACTGCTTGGGGAACAGATGTACTTTTTGACTCTAAAATTGCTTCTAAACAAGGTACAAAATTATCTAAAATGACGCGTTGGTACACTCCTTTTGAAATCTTAAAGATGGCAACTTCAACCAATGCAGAATTACTTAGAATGAGCAAGAAAAGAGATCCTTATCAAAAAGGCAAATTGGGCGAAATTACAGAAGGGGCCTATGCCGATATGCTTTTAGTTGATGGTAATCCCTTAGAAAACATAAAATTAGTAGACGATCCAGAAAAGAACTTTTTACTCATCATGAAAGACGGCATTATTTATAAAAACATCTTAAAAAAATAAAGATATACCCACAAAGTCGAGGAAATGAATTTTGAACAATTGAAAACATTTCTGTGTAGGCTGAGGTAAAAAAACGTTTCTAATTGAAAGATTAGGCTATATTTTTAGATTCTTAGACAGAAAATTTAGGTCTGTAACCTAAAATTTTGGGTACTGAACGTAAAAAATTAAACTAAGAACTGAAAAACTTTATGATTACGGTACCACAATTATTAGCTAAATTTGAACAAAATAATTTCTCTTTCGGTAATCTATCCACACAAATTCTATTCATCAAAATAAAATGACATTAACACTTATTATACTTTTAGGAGTTGCGATCTATGCCTTTTTACAACATCCACAATTTGGAAAAAAACCTTCCGGCGAAAGACTAGCTGTACTTCAAAAATCACCACATTATAAAAACGGAAAGTTTCAGAACATCCATTTTACTCCCGAAATTACAGAAGGTTATACTTATCTTGAAGTTTTTTACGAGTTTATTTTCAAGAAAAAAGAACGAAAAACTCCTGTAAACCCTATTCCTTCTGTTAAGACCAATTTACTTGAACTCGCACAAGAACAGGATGTTTTGGTCTGGTTTGGGCATTCCTCTTATTTTATTCAAATAGAAGGAAAACGTATTTTGGTAGATCCCGTCTTCAGCGGCAACGCCTCTCCTATTCCGGGAACCAATAAATCGTTTGACGGCACCGATATTTATACCGTTGATGATCTTCCCGAGATCGATTATTTACTCATTACACACGATCATTACGATCATGTTGATTATAAAACGATCCTGAAGCTAAAATCAAAAACCAAAAAAATTATTTGCGGTTTGGGCGTGGCTTCCCATTTTGAACATTGGGGTTTTCCTGCCTCCATAATTATTGAAAAAGATTGGTTCGAAAAAATAGAAATCGATTCGAAAATTACTTTTTTTACCACGCCCAGCAGGCATTTCTCAGGAAGAGGTCTTCATCGCTGCAACACACTTTGGATGTCTTTTGTATTAGAAACACCTACTTTTAAAATGTATTTGGGTGGTGATAGTGGTTATGACACACATTATGCCGAAATAGGGCAACAATTTGGGCCGTTTGATCTTGCGATACTCGATAATGGTCAGTACGACGTCAAGTGGAAATACATTCATAATGCTCCCGAAGATGTGATACAGGCTGCAAAAGACTTAAATGCAAAAAGATTTCTTCCGCTACATTCTTCCAAATTTGTGTTGGCCAATCATCCGTGGGACGAACCTTTGATAAAAGTGACAACATTAAACAAAAACTCCAAAAATCCTATTCCGATCATGACACCCATGATTGGCGAAATGGTTAATTTAAGAGACGAAAATCAAGAATTTAAAGAATGGTGGAAAGGACTAAATTAAATAACATAATAGGAGCAATATCCCTTTTAAAACTACAGAAATCTTAAAATCGACACACCCTCACCCAACCATGAGCGAGGCTGTTATTGAAGCGTTTACTGATGCTTACAGCGAAGTAATTCATTTATAATAAAACGGATTTGTAGCGAATATAAAAGTATCTCACCACATCTATAAATTTCAAAAAGTCCGATTTGTGCAAACAAGTCGGACTTTTATTTTCTGGGCGTGTCCCTCCGTAAACTCCGGGTCAGGCTGTCCGCTGTATCTTTTGCTCCGCTTCGCTTCTCAAAAGGATGCCGCTCCCATCCTTCACGCGACACTCATTTTCAAAAGATTACTTTTTGTAAAAAGAAAGTCAAAACATTATTTTAAATAAAGAAAATTCTTATGTTTATTTGCACTAAATATTTTTTTATGAATTGGTCAGCTAAATTGATAAAATATAAAACTCAAAATAGAATTACTGTTCTTTTTGAAAAAAATCAAATTCTAATTGAAAGAATAAAACAGATTGAAGGTGCAAGATGGAGTCAAAATCAAAGTTTTTGGCATATTCCAGACACATTACAAAACCGCATCCGTTTCAGGATAGAAGAGCAACCGGTTCTTTCGTCGGATGGAATCGATCAGATTCAAAAATTCAATGATTGGTTAATTTCAAGGCGATACAGTCCAAACACTATCAAAACCTATACTGACGCTCTAAAATCATTTTTAATCTTTTTTAAAGAAAAACAAATTACAGAAATCAACAATGACGATGTTATTTTTTATAATGTCGAGTATATTTTCAAAAATAAGCTTTCCTCCTCCTACCAAAACCAAATAGTTAATGCACTAAAACTATTTTTTCAAACGATTCAGAATAGAAAAATAGAAATAGACAAAATCCATCGTCCGAAACGAGAAAAATTGTTGCCCAATGTTTTAAGTAAAGAAGAAATTAAATCTATTCTAGAAGCTCATACTAACCTCAAGCACAAAACCATGTTAAGTTTGATCTATAGCTGTGGCTTGAGACGAAATGAATTACTAAATCTTAAACCTGCAGATATAGATTCTAAAAGAGGGATTGTGATTATTCGTCAAAGTAAAGGCAAAAAAGACCGTATTGCACCTTTATCGCTAAAAATATTAAAAATGCTTCGAGAATATTACATTAGCTACAAACCCAAAATTTGGTTGTTCGAAGGTGTAATCGTAGGCGTCAAATACGACGAACGCAGTTTATCTAATGTACTTAAACAAGCCTTAACAAAATCACGTATAAATAAGCCTGTTAGCTTACACTGGCTACGACACAGTTTTGCAACTCATTTACTGGAAAGCGGAACTGATTTGCGATACATACAAGAATTATTAGGACACTCTAGTAGTAAGACCACAGAAATCTATACGCATGTAAGCACAAAAAATATACAACAAATAAAAAGTCCATTTGATGATTTATGAAAGTTTTTCCTATATTAGCTAAATAAATATCAGCTTATTTATGGCACAAAGCTAACCAAAATTAGGTAGATTGAAGCCATTTTATGGCTGGTATAAACAAGTTATGGTGTATAGCTCAGTTGACGAAAAACAAAGAATATTTATGTCCGAAAATAAAAAAGTTGAATGCTTCAATCATGGATTAAGAAATCGAGCGTTCGTTTGCAAACATTTAATAGGTGGTGACGCAAAAGAATTTTGGGAACCGTTTGATTCAGACCCGACAAGACAATATCCCGATGGCGAATTAAATGCATGGTGTGATGAATGTGACAAAATACTCATTAAAGAAGGTGAATGGAACGAAAAATCTGAAACATTTGCGCAGATACAGCTCATTTGCGACGAATGCTTCTTCCAAATGAAAAAATTAAACAATGGATCAAGCAATTCAAAATAATCCTGTATTATTCCGCTAACGAACAGCAAACGGAAACTAATTGAAGCAGAAATCGAAAGGCGGAAAAACTTTCCTAATTGGAATCGATTATTGGAATGTTAATTCGTTCGTGCTTAACATGCGTGTCGCTACACACCATAACACTTGCTACAAGAGATTTGGTCAATTGGCTTAATTTAAAAATGGTCTTGTATTTGGGATGTTTAGGCAAATCCGAAAATAAGGCTTAATTTAACCCCAAACCTCTTGTAGCAAGGGAACGTTAGGCGCAAGCTTTCTGAAACTCACTAGAAATCAAGAATATAAAGTAATTTAAATATGATTAAATATTTTTTATTAAGGTCTTTTAGAAAATATGGACTGACAGGAATTCTTTTACTAATAATATCGATTTTTAGTATTTTTATTGGATTGTACATAGTTTTTCAATTTTGCTCAACACTATCAACATCTTTTACTATTGCTAAAAATGCTAACCAAATTGATAATCAAACAACTCAATTAGCAGCTGAATTTATGTCGGGTGTTGTTGGTACGATTTGGTCTTTTGCAGGTGTTATTTTATTTTTTTTAGCTCTTCGCTTACAAAGCAAAGAACTCAGTCTTCAACTTCAAGAATTAAAAGACACAAGAAATGTATTTACAACGCAACAATTTGAAAGTACTTTTTTTAATCTTTTAAAAACTCAAAATGACATAAGACAAGGAATAGTTTATCAAGTGGAAAGGTACAATGAACTTGGGCAGAAAGACAATCCAACTATTTATAATTCCCAAACAGCATTCACAGAAATTAAAAAATTTATGTTCACAGTTAGAGAAAATCTAAATAAAAATCTAAAAAAAGTTGAAAATTTTTTAGCAGAAGAACATACAGAAGAAGAAAAAAAAGAATATTTAGAAAAATTTGAGGAAGTTCACTTAGTAAAATATGATAATATTATAAAGAATCCAAAACTTTCCGCTAAAGTTGTTTATAAGGAAACTTTCGATAAATTTGATAATCAGTTAGGTCATTATTTTCGAAATTTATACCATATTCTTCTTTACTTAAAAGAAAGTGAAGAAACCGAAATCGGATTAGAATTACACGATCAAATGTTAGGGAAAAAATTAAGTATTATAATTAATGAGGAGGACATTGAAGTGCAGAAAATTAAAAAGAAATACTCCAAATACTCTGATTTTGTTCAAGCTCAAATGAGTGCAAGTGAATTATATCTTTTATTTTACAATTGTCTCTTTTTTTCTAAAATGAAAAGATTGGTACAATACTATCAAATCGTTGGTAATCTTTCAGCTGATGATTTACTTTTTCCTAATCACGATAATCAACTTTACCCCGAAATTGAATATAAAGGAGAGTTGATACCAAAATTAGAATTATCAACTAGGAATCAAACACTAAAGATATAAGCCAGCGCCTAACAGCCGTAGCTGTTGCGCAACTCTCTTAAAAAAAGTAAAATTTCAAGATAAGCTTAAAAAACAACCTCGTTTAAGGATATTTAAGCGAGGTTTATTTTGGGTTGTAAGTTGTAGTCTTTAAAAATGGAGATGCTTAAAAACATGTTTCTCAGGTTATAGATGGCAGTTTTTAGAAAAGTTGACACTTTTGCTTGTAATTCACTTACTACTCCGGCTTTTATTTTTGTTTTTTTGGTGATAAACTTCAAGTATTTCTTCAAATTATAGGTTAATGCTGCCATCAAAACATGTTTATTCGCTTGTTGGATTCCTCTAGTATTTACACGTTTCATATTAGTAAAATTGACCAATGTTCCAATTACTGGTTCTACGGTTTTACTTCTCACTCGTACCATTTTCTTAGCATAGTATGGGTTTTGTGTGAGTTTTTCGTGCATTCGATCGTAGTGTTCTTTGTGAATACTATCGTCTATCTTTTTAAACTTAGTACTCTTTCCACAGCATTGCTCGCGTAATGGACAGTTTTTGCAATCGCTCTCACTACTACGATAGGTGCGTTTGGTGTAGCCTTTACTATCGGTTTTTTCTCCTTTAAAGAGTAGAAGAGCTTTGTTTGAACCTTCTTTTATGCATTCATATTGATGCAATTCTTTATTAAAAATAAAACCTTCTCGTTCGGGTTTGTACTGTCCGAAGTTTGGAATATAGGCACTGATGTTTTTCTGGTTCAAATACTTTAAAGCTTCTCCACTACTATAACCTCCATCAGCTAAGAGTTCTTCTAATTCAATGCCATTTTCATTTAGGTTTTCCTCTGTTAGTTCAACTATTTTTTCTAGACATTGACTATCGCGTTTGTCTGCAAAATCAGAACATGCGCCTGTTATTACATGATGTGCATCGTCTACAGCGATTTGTCCAAAATAGTTTAGTTGCCTTGCTTTGCCTGGTTTTACACTTACCCTGGCATCAGAATCTGTAGGCGAATAATGAGTGTGATTCGATACGAATCTCGGACGTATTAAATTACCGTGTTCATCTACTTTATCAATTTTAAAACTGGGATTGGGTTGACTCTTATAAGCTTCTTTTTTCCACTGATGATGTTGTTCCACTAGTTTCTTTCTGGTACTAGTTGTTTTAAATTCGCTGTTTTCTTCTAATTCATCTACAAAAGCACTGGCGTCTTCCAATACTTCTTTCTCCACCAAACTATCCATAGAGGCATTAGCTTTGATAAAAACGCTGTCTACTGCTTGACGTTTACCTCGAATCATACCCTTGGAAACGCACAGCTTTAAAACCTCTTTAAATAAACTTAAAAATACTTCTTCACCATACAACTGACGCGTGCGACTTATGGTGCTGTGCCATGGCAATGCTTCATCAATGTCATAACGAATGAACAAACGTACATCTAAACAATTCGAACAATATTCGATGAGTTTCCTATCCGAATTTATGTTGTTTAAATAACCAACTAAACAGATTTTGAAAAATACAACGGGATCAATACTCTCTTGTCCTTCGTCTCCATAATACTTTGCAGTAGCTTTATATAGAAATCGAAAATCGATGGATTGATCTAATAATCTATAAAAATTATGAGCTGGAATCAAGTCTGTTAAGTGTACTTGATAGAGCATTTTTGGCGTAAATTCTTTTCTTCCTTGCATGCTTAAATTTACATAAAAGCACCCTTCTTTATGTTTCCTTTTTGTTATATTTGAGGAGTTGTGCAACAAGCACAGCAGTTTCTCGCAATTGCGAATTTTATGGTAAGTTCACGTTCACGTTTCGCAAGAATTTTTATCTTTAACAGAAAATAATCAGTTCCTAAGTTCACTACTTCGTTAATTGCCATAACTTTAGCGGTCACGCTATGAGCAACCGTGCAAATATTAACAAATCAAATAAAGTTGATAGAGGATTTTTCAAATTGTGATATAGAAAAATAAAAGAAAAGCAGAGTAAAACCAAATGAATTTATCAGAGTATATAAAAAAGAAAAATGGTGTTCCGATAGGTCATTCAAACTCACTGCGTAATAATTTACAAAGGTCGCTTGGCGCTAAAAACTTTTCTGCATTTTGGAATTTTTGGAATCCAATATTCGGATATTATTTAGGCACAAAAATATTTAAACCTCTAAAAAAGGTATTCATAATTGAGGTCGCTGTAATTTTTACATTTATTTTTTGTGGATTGGTTCACGATTTGGTAACCACTCTAATAAGAGAAAAAATTTCATTATTCTTTACCGTTTGGTTTTTTGTAATGGGATTTTTTGTAGCTATTTCAAAACAGATTAACTATGACCTATCGCATATAAAATGGATTTTACGAGCCTTAGTAAACCTATCAATAATAGGAATTTGTTTACTATTAACGATATATTTAAATTTAATTTTCAAGTTTTATTAAATACACTAACAAAATAAAAAACACTAAGACTAAAAAAATAATCCTTCAAATAATTTCAACAAAATAGGTATAGATAATTATACGGTAACTAAATACAATGACAATTATAAAGAACAAATTTTGACAGTTTGGGAGATTTGGCAATTCCGAAAATAGGGCTTAATTTAGTCCCAAACCCGCTGTAGTAGCGTGAAGTTAGCGATAATTTTAACAGAAAACCCAGAATGACAAAGAAGACCTTCATTTTACTCGGATTTATTTTTTTAAAATTTATTCTGCAATACTTTTTATTAAGTTCAGAATACGACTTGCAGAGAGATGAATATTTGCACCTTGACCAAGGACAGCACTTGGCTTGGGGTTTTCAGTCAGTACCTCCTTTCACTTCTTGGGTTTCTTATTTAATTCATTTGCTTGGTAATTCTGTTTTTTGGATAAAGTTTTTCCCAGCATTATTTGGGGCTTTGACAATTTTTGTAGTTTGGAAAGCGATTGAAGAACTTAATGGAAATTTATTTGCTCTAATATTAGGTGCTACTTGTATTTTGTTTTCTGCACTTTTAAGACTCAACACGCTGTATCAACCCAACTCTTTTGACGTTTTAAGTTGGACAACTTTTTATTTTGTTGTAATCAAATATTTTAAAACTGAAAACACAAAATGGTTATTTATTAGTGCTGTTGTTTTTGCTTTTGGCTTTCTAAACAAATACAACGTTGTTTTTCTTATTATAGGACTTTTACCTGCTATTTTATTGACTGAACAACGTAAAATGTTTGCGAAAAAAGAACTTTATTTTTCTATTTTGGTTGGACTTTTAATTGTTTTACCAAATCTTATTTGGCAATACAAAAATAACTTTCCTGTAATTCACCATTTAAACGAATTAGCAGAAACTCAATTAGTAAATGTAGATAGATTAAATTTCTTAAAATCTCAACTACTTTTTTACATAGGTTCAATTGCAGTAATTTTTTCTTCATTTTATGCTTTACTTTTTCATAAGCCATTCCGTAAGTACAAACCTTTCTTTTTCTCTATACTTTTTACATTAATTGCATTCGTCTACTTCAAAGCAAAAGACTACTATGCAATTGGTATTTATCCTATTTATATTGCATTTGGCTCAGTTTATATTGCAGACCTTCTGAAAAGCAATTGGAAAATATATTTGAAACCCATAGCAATTGCTATTCCGATACTGCTTTTTATTCCTATTTTCAATGTTGCTTTTCCTAATAAAAGTCCAGAATACATTGTTCAACATTCAGAAAAATACGAAAAATTCGGCTTTCTTCGTTGGGAAGATGGAAAAAACCATGAACTACCGCAAGACTTTGCAGATATGTTAGGTTGGGAAGAATTGGCTTTAAAAGTTGATCGTGTTTATTCAAAACTCCCGAATAAAGAAAAGACACTTGTACTCTGCGACAATTATGGACAAGCAGGAGCAATAAATTATTATACCAAACAAAATATCAAAGCAGTTTCATTCAATGCTGACTATATAGATTGGTTTGACCTAACCAAAAATTACGAGAACTTAATCAGAATTAAAGAAGCCAATGAAACAGATGCAGAACTTAAAGAAACATCACCTTTTTTTGAAACTTCATTGATTTCAGGCTCTATTGCCAATAAATATTCACGAGAATTTGGAACTACAATATTTGCTTTCACAGGTGCAAAAATTGACATCAAGAAGCGAATTAAAGATGAGATTGACAAAAAGAAAAACTACCGCTAACTGCCGTTTCAAGCAATTGCGAATTGTGTGGTAAGTTTGCGTTTGGCTAGAATTTTTATCTTTAAACGAAAATAATCGGTTCTGAAGTTTGGAATTGGGTGAAGCGGCGGAACGTTGGCAGATATGCGACTTAAAAAACGAAAAACAAGAATATGAAAAATATTTATTTGATATGTTTTTTTTTAATTTTCACGTCGATTTGTCATGCAAAATATGATCCTTTATTAGTAAGTCAACTAATCGATAAATCCGAAATAATAGGAATTGGAGAAATAAAAAGTATCGAAAACAATAATGTTTTAGTTATTTTTAGCGATTTAATTAAAGGGAAACTAACTAACCGAACTTTGAAAATTGAAAAATTTGAAAATTGGACTTGCGCATCTCGATGGACAAATTATAAAAAAGGACAAAAAATTATGTTCTTTTTGTCAATTTCTAAAGAAGGGATTTATAAAATTCTAGGTTCAGGCAATGAAGGTGAATTACCAATTGTAAATGAAAAAATATTTTATAAAAGTTTATTGAGTTATTAATTTAGATTCTGTATCTTAGTAGTTGTAAAACAGTACTTATGGAAGAATTTAAAGGTCAAAATATACTCAATCTGGTAAAAGAATTCCCAAATGATGATGCTTGTAAGGCTT
>NZ_JAGFBV010000041.1 GCF_017948595.1 Flavobacterium geliluteum
TCGTAACTTAATCGTACTGCTGATGATTTAAACTCAGCACTGTAAACTCGTTTTTTCATAATTCTAAGATATTTATTTTTATTTAAACAGTCTTAAAATTTATGTCCCAGTAAATGTAGCAACTCCATATTTTTCGTGGTACAATTATGGTACAAAAAAGAACAAACTATCTGTAAATAAAACTATATAAACAGAAAGAGAAATCCCAGTTAAAATGCTGTTTTATAACATTTTAACTGGGATTCTTTGTTTTAGTTTGTGATGTTTTGTGAAACCTATTTTCCGATGCAGAAATTAGCAAAAATATTGCCTAATAGCTCATCATTGGTAACTTGACCTGTTATCATTCCAAAGTGATATAAAGCTTCGCGAATATCGAGTGCCATTAGATCGCTCGAAAGATTTGTTTCAAGGCCAAATTTAACTTTCATAATCTCGTCTAATGCTTTAAGTAAAGAATCGTAATGTCTTGTATTAGTGACAATAGTTTCGTTATTTCGAAGTGCACCAGTATTTACAAATGATAATAGTTCATTCTTCAAATCATCAACACCAATTTTGGCTTTGGCGCTAAGAAAAATTTGTTTTAGATTTAAAGTTTCAAGTTCCAGACGAATATTCTGAAGTTGTTCCGGGCTCAATTGGTCTATTTTATTGCAAACAATCAGAATTTCTTTTAAAGGATATTTGTTTTTTATTTTCTCAATTTCAACTATAAAGGCAGTACTTGAAATCTGAAATTTCAAAGCATCCATCAGGTAGATAACTAATTGCGCTTGTTCTATTTTTTCGAATGTTTTTTTGATTCCGATACTTTCTACAACATCTTTAGTTTCGCGAATTCCGGCGGTATCGATGAATCGAAAACCAATTCCACCAATAACCAATTCGTCTTCAATCGTATCACGTGTCGTGCCTGCGATATCTGAAACAATAGCGCGTTCTTCATTTAATAAAGCATTCAATAAAGTTGATTTACCAACATTGGGTTCTCCTACAATGGCTACTGGAATTCCGTTTTTAATAACATTTCCAACTGCAAACGAATCAATTAAGCGTTTTAATACAAACTCAATTCTATTCAATAATTCATAAAATTGTGTCCTGTCGGCAAATGCAACATCCTCTTCAGCAAAATCTAATTCTAATTCGATTAACGAAGCAAAATTCAAAAGTTCTTCTCTCAATTTGGCAATTTCATTACTAAAACCGCCGCGCATTTGTTGCATCGCAATTTGGTGTGACGCTTCGTTATCAGACGAAACAAGATCAGCAACAGCTTCTGCTTGCGATAAATCGAGTTTTCCGTTAAGAAAGGCTCTGAGGGTAAATTCGCCTGCATCGGCCATTCTGCAACCTTTTCTTAGTAATAATTGAATAATTTGCTGCTGAATATATGTCGAACCGTGACATGAAATCTCGATAGTATTTTCGCCCGTGTACGAATTTGGCCCTTTAAATACAGAAACCAAAACTTCATCCAGCGTTTTGGTATCATCAACAATATGACCTAAATGCAAAGTATGTGTTTTTTGTTTGGTCAGATCTTTGTTTTTAATAGATTTAAAAACACTATTTCCGATGGTGATGGCGTCAGAACCCGAAATTCGAATGATGGCAATCGCTCCGGCTCCCGAAGGAGTGGCCAAAGCAACTATAGAATCTTGATTTATCATGTAGCAAAGGTATAAAAAAAGCCTTAAAATTGCGAATGTTAAGTACAGCCAAAACAGTGATTTGAAGAAAATAGATTACGTGTTTTAAGAAATGGTTAAGTGTTAAATTACTGATAATTATCAGGTTATTTCGGGTTTAGAATGACTAAATTTGAGAAACAAACCTCTAAAAATAAATTAACATGAAAAAGATATTATTTCCAACTGATTTTTCTGAAGCTGCGACAAATGCTTTTGTACATGCTTTAGAATTTGCTAAAAGTGTCAACGGAGAACTGGTTTTGTTGCACACTTTTGAAATTCCTGTATACGACAGCCAATTTTTCCCGCAAAATTATGCCTCGATTTACGACTCGATTGAGTTGGCAAATTTTGAAATGTTTAAGGATGAAGTTCCAAAATTAAGAGCTATCGCTGCCGAACGAAAGCTTGATGATATTGTACTAAAACATCGCTTGATGGATGGGGATTTACTTTATAATTTGAAAAATGCTGTAAAAGAAGATCATATAGATTTTGTGATTATGGGCACAAACGCCATCTCAGACTGGACAACTTTTTTTATCGGATCGAATACAAGTTCTGTGATTTCCGGAGTTGAAGTGCCTGTTTTATGCGTGCCTTTGGAAGCTAAATTCAAGAAAATAAAAACAATCGGATTTACCACTCGTTATCGTGAAAAAGATAAAAATGAATTGCGTAAAGTACTGCAAATTGCAAAGAAAATGAATGCAAAGGTAAAAGTGCTGTACGTGAGAACTTCTGATTCAGATGTTTTAGAGACTACCGTTAAACAATGGGAGAAAGATTTTGCTGGAGAAAACGTAGATTTTTTAGTTTTGCCAAGTGACGAAGTAAAGGACACTATTCTTGATTTTGTACTTTTTAAAGATATTGATGTTTTAGCAATGATTACACACAAACGCTCTTTTTTTGAAAGTATTTTTGATTCAAGTTTTACTAAAAAATTGTCAAAAATAGTTCCTGTACCTGTTTTAATAATGCATGAAACATAAAATTCTATTGTTTTTTGGTATCATTTCAGGCGATGGAACACTTATATTTGCATTTCATTAAATTACACAAATGGATTCATATCAATATAAGGTTGCACATTACACAGAAGCTTTTCAAAAAATCAGTAAAAAATACAATAGCATAAGTTTTCTAAGGCTTTTAACCGTTTTTTTATTTTTAGTTTTGATGTTTTATTACATCAAAACCAATGAAATGCTGTATGTAGCTTTTGCTTTTTTGTCTTTTGCTGGTTTTATTTTTTTAATGCGAATTCATGCTCGTTTGTCTTTTCAAAAACAGCTTACGATAGCGCTTTTACAAATTAATAAAAATGAAATTTCATATTTAAAGAGAGAAAAAAATCCTTTTGAAAATGGTGTCGAATTTAACGATTTTCATCATCCGTATGCCTATGATCTGGATATTTTTGGAGACCATTCTTTATTCCAGAATTTAAATAGAACCGCCACTTTTATAGGAAAAAAAACTTTAGCTCATCAATTATTGCAACTAAATTCAAATGCAGCTATTCTAGAAAATCAGGAAGCAATCAATGAATTGAAAACTAAAATAGATTGGCGACAAGATTTTCTGGCTTTGGCTACTGTCAGTCATGACACTAAAAATGTTTATGAATCTTTAATTTACTGGAAATCATTTAGAAATAGTTCTTTATCTAAAGTTTTAATTATAAGTTCAATTGTATTACCAACTTTGTTTCTGGGGCTTTTGGTTGGATATTTTATTACTTCAAAGACGGTTTTACTTTCGTATTTGACGTATGTTTTTATCGCCAATATGATGGTGATGGGTAAGGCTTTTAAACAAATTCAGTCAGAAATTGCAAAGGCAGATAATATTGATAAAATCATCAAACAATACGGTCTCCTGATAGAGAAAATCGAAAATGAAACTTTTCAATCGAAGAAATTAGTAGAACTTCAAAATCAATTGATTTTTAAAAACCAAAAAGCCAGCGCTCATTTAAAACAGTTGTCTGAATTGTTTTCGAGAATGGATACTATAAATAATTTTGTAACGGCTATCGTTTTTAACGGTACATTTTTATTCAACTTGCATGTTTTAAAAGCACTTTTAAAATGGAAAGAAAATTATGCTGATGAACTTGAAAAATGGGTCAACATTATAGGTGAGGTCGAGTCTTTGAACAGTTTTGCAAATTTGGGGTATAATAATCCTGATTTTGTTTTTCCTAAAATAAATTCTGACTATAAAATTGGATTTTCTAATTTGAGTCATCCTTTGCTAAATCCAGCAACAAGGGTAGGGAATGACACTCATTTTTATCCAGAATCGTTTATGATTTTGACAGGATCGAATATGTCCGGAAAAAGTACTTTTTTGAGAAGTTTAGGAATTAATATGGTTTTGGGCGGAATTGGTTCTGTGGTTTGTGCCTCTGAAGCAAATATGCATCCATTGCCTGTACTGGTTTCGATGCGATTATCGGATTCATTGGCAGACAGCGAATCGTATTTTTTTGCCGAAATTAAACGTTTGAAGCAAATTATGGATGCCCTGCAAGATCAACCGGCTTTTGTTTTATTAGACGAAATTTTAAGAGGAACCAATTCTGATGATAAACGCAACGGAACCATCGAAGTGGTAAAGAAAATAATTGCGAAGAAAGCAATCGGAGCTATTGCAACTCACGATATCGAGGTTTGTTTGACTACTAATGATTATCCGGAAATTTTAACGAATCAATGTTTTGAAGTAGAAATTGAGAATGATGAATTGCATTTTGATTACAAACTCAGAAGTGGAATTTGTAAAAATAAGAGTGCTACTTTCCTGATGCAGAAAATGGGGGTTATTTGATTTTAGATTTTTTACTTGTGTACTATGTTATCCCTGGTTCCTTGGGATGACAAGATTGAGTTATTATTTAAGTACCTCTTTGATAGTATTGACAAAAGCTTCTACAGGTTGCGCTCCAGAAACAGCATATTTTCTATCAAAAACAAAAAACGGAACGCCTTGAACACCAATTTCCTGCGCTTCGGCAATATCGTTTTGAACTTCGTTTAAAAATAAGTTTTCATCTTTTAAAACTTCGAGTACCTGAGTTTGATCTAAACCCGCTTTTACAGCTAATTCTATTAGAGTAGGACCATCATTTAAATCTCGTCCTTGAGTAAAGTAAGCTTTAAAGAAAATTTCTTCCATTTCATCTCCTAACTTTTTAGATTTAGCCAATTGTATAATTCGATGAGCGGTTAAAGAATTTGAGATGATAGCTTTATCGAAATGATACTCTAAGCCAACGCTTTTTGCACGTTCTGTGACTCCTTTATGCATTTCTTTAGATTCTTCAAGAGAAATGCCTTTTCGCTCGGCTAGAAACGTGTAAACGTCTTTGCCCGATTGAGGTGTAATGCTAGGATCAAGTTGAAAGCTTTTCCATTCGATTTCAAAATCATTTTCTGGAAATTCTGCCAAAGCAGTTTCCAATTGTCTTTTTCCGATATAACAAAACGGACACATGATGTCCGACCAAATTTCTATTTTCATTATACAAAAATACGGAAAAAATATTTTAGGTATAAAGGTTTCAGGTGTTATCGGAAAGCAGTTAAGCAATTCATAAAATAAACTATTCACTTTTGCTCAGTCTAGAGAGAGATTTTTTTAAACAAAATTTTAAGGTTAAAGTTATTTATTATTAAGAATTTCTTGTCTAAATATCTTTTTAGTCTATAAAAATAAAGTATTTTTAAATCATCAATTCAGTAAAATTTAATTTATTGATTTTTAACGAAATACGGATTTTATGATACAAAAAAATGTTTTCTATTATTTATTAATTTTACTTTCAGCAAATTTGAATGCACAAGTTAGAGGCCTTGTAGATTTGTCACTTTATCGACATACTGATTTTCAGACTTCGGGTTATATTGAGGGAGGATTGGGGGCGGAAGTCAAATTATACTCATTTTTTAAACCAGAATTATCCGTTACATATTATTATGGTAGATTAGAAGATTATAATAAATTAGATCAATTAGGTAATGTGACTAGCATCTCACAAGTAAATGCTAGCGCTTTAAATTTTGGATTTACACCTAAAATATGTATTTCTTGTGGTGAATTTAGTGCTGGAGATGCACTTTTGCAAATATTGCCTCGTTATAATATCTCAAGGATTGAAGCGCAACAAAATCGTACTGTCGTCAATCAGAGTAATCCATCTCAATCAAAAAGCCAGAAGGAAATTGTTACAGAATGGCAGCATTCTATAGGTATTGGAATAGGTGTTGATATTATTCTTTCAGATAAAAATTATGATTCTTTGGCTATTAACTTATATTATACAGGTGTTAATATGGGTAAGGCTTTGACTGAAGTTGAAAGTACTGAGACGAGATACGACAGCAGAACTTTGGGATTAGGACTGAATTATTATTTTGGTTTTAAAAAGAAGAGCGATTAAAAATTTAATCTAAATAAAAAACCGCAACTCTTAATTTAAGAATTGCGGTTTCCAGGTATAAAAAATGGTTGGTTAATAGCGATATTTTTTTTTACAATGATAGCTCTTTCATTCGAAATAAAAAAAAAGCCCTGTAACAAAAAGAAACTTTGATGTTAACTGTTTAACATCACTGGCATTACAAGCATTGTAACACTCTCGCCTTCTTCTAAACCATCAACGGGAGTAAGAATTCCGGCTCTGTTTGGAAGTGACATTTCGAGCATAATCATATCTGATTGTAAATTGGTCAACATTTCTGTTAAAAAACGTGAGTTGAAACCAATTTGTAAATCATCTCCCTGATAATCACATGTCAATCTTTCTTCGGCTTTGTTAGAGTAATCAATATCTTCGGCAGAAACATTTAGTTCTGCTCCTGCGATTTTTAGACGAATCTGGTGTGTGGTTTTGTTAGAGAAAATTGCAACACGACGAACAGAACTTAAAAATAAAGAACGGTCAATCATTAATTTATTTGGATTTTCTTTTGGAATTACCGCTTCGTAATTAGGATATTTTCCGTCGATTAAACGACACATTAAAATATAATTGTCGAATGAAAAAGTCGCATTCGAATCATTGTATTCAATTTTTACTTCCGCATCAGAAGTTCCTAAAATACTTTTTAGAATATTCAAAGGTTTTTTTGGCATAATAAAATCGGCTACTTGAGATGCTTTTACATCTGTACGCGCATATTTTACCAATTTGTGTGCATCTGTTGCTACAAAAGTCAATCCTTCTGGTGAAAACTGAAAGAAAACACCTGACATTACTGGACGCAAATCATCGTTTCCTGCAGCAAAAATAGTTTTGCTTACCGCAGTTGCCAAAACATGTGCAGGAACCAAAGTTACCGAAGGATCTTCAAGATTTACCGATTTTGGAAATTCCTCTCCGGCAGCATACGCCAAAGCATATTTTCCTGAATTTGAACTAATCTCCACTGTATTGTTGTCTTCAACTGTAAATGTTAAAGGTTGTTCTGGAAATGTCTTTAAAATTTCAAGTAAAAGCTTTGCTGGAACAGCAACACTTCCTGTACTTGTAGAATCAATGGATAATGTTGCCGACATCGTAGTTTCTAGATCAGAAGCAGAAACGGTCAATTCATTATTGTTTAGTTCAAATAAAAAGTTGTCTAAAATAGGCAACGTATTGTTACTATTGATTACACTACCTAAAACCTGTAATTGTTTTAATAAGTACGAACTCGATACTATAAATTTCATCTGTTATGTTTTATTTTTTTTCTGTATTTTGAGCATTTTGTTGCAAAATATACGTTTTACAAATATATCGTAAACAATTTTAGTTTTGCAAATTTTTTATCAACAACTATTTGCCGTACCTCCTTTTTCGGATGTAAGTAAAGGCAAGTCCAAAAACGAGTAAAATTAGAATTGGAAGCCCGATAGTTATGAATTGCGTAAGGCTATAATTTTCGTAAACTTTTTCTTTATCCAGTAATGGCAAATCCAAATCTTTACTTCTAATGTTAATAAGTCCTGTGTCATCCAGTAGGTAATTGATGCAATTCATCATAAAATCCTTATTGTCATACAGATTTCCTGTGCGCTGATCATAACCCAATTCTACCGGTATCATGTTTTTATCCAATTGGTTTTTAGCTAAATCTCCATCGGCGATCACAATCATTTTGGTTGGTTTTCCTTTTGCTGTAAATGAATTTTCTTTAAATGGCAAAACACGATTTTCAAACGCAGAATCAAAATTTCCTTCTAATAAAACAGAAAGTACCAAATTTCCTTTTCCAACATAATCTTTTGGGGAACTTTCTTCAGAAACAATATTCAGATTAATTTCGGCAGGAGTTCCAATTTTCTTAGAATAGGGGGAAGATTGTAACAAAACTGTTTTTTTAATTCCGTTTTTTAAAGTATCGATCGGACTCGCAAAATCAAATTTGATACCACCTAAATTTTTCACGATCGGATGTTGACTTTCCGGATAAACCTGCGGTGCAAATTTCCAGACAAAATCCTGATATTGTGTCGCGCTACCTTGCTCGCCAGTGGCTAATTTTATTGGGCTTCCTTGTTCGTCTTTTACCAAATCAGGATTGATTCTGAATCCGTATTTAAAAAACATATCATTCAGATTTAAATCTCTAGGATATGCCAAAGTTGCGCCCGCTTGGTTGTACAAACTATCCATATCTGCCGAAACCTGGTCGATTAACCATAACGTTTTTCCGCCATTCATGATAAATTGATCTAGAACCTGTTTCTCTTCGTCAGAGAAAGTTTCGGTAGGTTTGGTGATGATGGCAAGATCGTATTTTTTTAGTGCATCTAAACTTCCTGTTGGATTTTTTGCTACCGAGTCTAAGGTAAAAGGTCCAATGTAATAGCTTTCGCGAATTTGCATTAGCATTTTGGCAATATGAATTTCTTTCATTTCGCCGTTTCCTTTTATAATAGCAACTTTCTTTTGTTTGTCTTTGCTAATTTTATTGATCGCATCAGCAATCGAATATTCTAAATGCTGAATCGATCCTTTAACTTTTTGCTCAGTCGAAGCGCCCATAATGTTTTTCAACAAAGGAATATTTACTTCTTTATTGTTGTAAACCGCAACTGCCCACGGAAAAACCATCGCCTGTGATTGTTTTCCTTTATCATCAACAGTGATATTTATTGGTGTAAGTCCTTTTTGATACAATGATTTGATCAAAGCCATGCTTTCGTCTTCATTTTCTAAAGGATTCACAAATTCGAAGACAATATTGCTGTTGTAGGCTTGAAATTCTTCTAATAACTGTTTCGTTTCCTGCTGTAAACGTCTAAAATCTGCGGGAAGTTCACCCTCCATATAAATCTTGATTGAAAGCGGATTTTTGACTTGCTTTACAATTTGCAAAGAAGTTTCGGATAAAGTATAGCGTTTGTCTTTGGTCAAATCAAATCGGTTGAAAAATAAACTTCCGAGTACATTGAGAACAATTAAAACAAAAATAGTAATCCCTAATGTTTTGATATTTTGTTGAGTAGCTGCTTTCATTAGGCTTTAAAAGATTTTAATTTATAAACTGTGAAAGACAAGAACAACACGGTAATACTCAGAAAGTAAATAACATCGCGAGTATCTATCACGCCTCGGCTGATGCTCTTAAAATGATCTTGCATTCCGAAAGCCGAAATAATTTCGGAAGTACCTGGAATCAATGAAGCCAAACCTTCAAAACCAAAATAAAAGAAAAAGCATAAAAAAACTGAAATGATAAACGCTACAATTTGATTTTCTGATAGGGTAGAAGTAAAGATTCCGATTGCCGAATAAGCCGCTATTAAAAACAATAAGCCAAAATAGGAGCCAATGGTGCTACCCATATCGATGTTTCCTTGTGGCAAACCTAAGTTCGAAATTACTTTTACATAAATAAAGGTTGGAATAATTGCGAGTATAATTAGTACAAGCGATCCCAAAAATTTGCCGTTTACAATTTCCCAAATCGATAATGGTTTGGTTAAGAGTAATTCGAGAGTTCCTTGTTTTTTTTCATCAGAGAAACTTCTCATCGTTACAGCCGGAATCAGGAAAATCAGGATCCAAGGTGCTAATGTAAAAAATGGTGTAAGATCAGCATAGCCTGAGTTTAAGATGTTGTAATCTCCTTCAAAAACCCATAAAAAAAGTCCGTTGCTAATTAAAAAAATAGCAATGACCAAGTAGCCAATGGGAGACCCAAAAAAAGACTTTATTTCTCGTAATAGTATTGATTTCATGTAAAAAACGTTTATTCGTTTAATCGTTGATTTGTTTTTTTGTTTCAGGTTTCAAGTTTCAGGTTTCAGGTTTCAAGTTAACGCCGTTTTGCGAACTTTGTGTTTCCTAAAACCTTTTAAATATAATTTTTGCGCTCTTTGCGGTTAAATCTAGTTTTTAATACTTTGAAGTTTCAAATTTCACGTTAGGTGATTAACTTGAAACTAAGTTAAACTAACCAATTTATCTACGCTCCAGGCTTCTGGTTTTGCATTGAATAATTGTTTTGTAAAACTCCAAACGGTATCAAAAAGTTCAGATTGTCTGTAATTTTCCAGATCGGCTTCGGTTTCCCAGTAGCTGTAAGTAAAAAAGATGCATTTATCATTTTTATCCTGATACAATTCTAAAAAACGATTTCCTTCCGCATTTCGTATTTTATTTTTGATACTTTCAAAATTTTCCAGAAATTCCGGAATTTTTTCTTCGTGAAAACTCATTTTTACTATTCGAACAAACATGCGTTGCAATTTTAGGTTTCTAATTTTAGATTTTTAAGTATTGATGTCTCAAACGCTAAAGGTGCGCAAAAATACCAAAATTGATTGTTCTTTTTAGCAAAATTTAAAATATTCTGAAAAGCTTATTTGACAATGCTTTTCCACAATATTTCATTTCGACGAAGGAGAAATCTCCGCAAGTAACTCGTTAGCGATAATCCAATCTTTGTAGAGCTTCTCATGGAGATTTCTCCTTCGTCGAAATGGCAAAAAGACGAGAAATATTTTTTAAGTCTGCATCAATCTAAAATCTTAAATAAACTGAATCGTAATCACATCACGATAATTCAGTCCCAACAAACTATTGGCCGAGCCTACTTTTGAAGGATTGCTTCTAAAAATGGCAATTTCCAGAAATCCAGCTTCATTAAAAATAGCCAGTTTTTCGCCTTCATACGTTTTAATGGGATATTTTTCTGAAGTTGCGATCGCCGAATAATTAGGCAAAATTGTTTTAATGCTTTTGGGCTTCATTACAATTTCATACGGACGACCTTTGGCGACTTCCATAAACTGCTTTTTAGAAATATTGGTGACCACGTTTCCAAAATGATCAATGTAAATTACATATCCTTTTAACGAATTACCATCGTTGCTTACAACCGCTTGCAGCTCGGTAACTTGTTTGATTTCCTGAATCTCTTTTCCGATCACATTCAATAAACCGCCTTTTGCAAGATGGCATGCGACTTGTATAAAAATATCCAAATCGCTTGATTCTGCAGGAAATCGATCGTGAATATTGATGACAACAATTTTTTTAGGAACAATTCTTTGCGTCAGCATGCTCAAAATTCCATTGTCTGCGCAAATAAAGTAATGATCGTTCCATTGCATGGCGATGTGCTGGTTTTCTTTATTGCGTTCTATATCTACCCCAATTAAGTGTACAGTTCCTTTTGGGAAACTTAGATAGGAGGCTCCAACAATGTAACTTGCTTCGGCAGTGTTAAATGGATCAATATCGTGCGAAATGTCAATAATTTGTGCTTCAGAATATTCAGAAAGTATTTTACCCTTAAGGGAACCAACAAAGTGGTCTTTTAAGCCGTAATCGGTAGTAAGGGTAATTATTGACATATTTTTGTTTATAACTATTGGTAGTTTTTCAATCTAATTTTTATTAAATTTGAGAAGTGCAAAGCTAATAATAGTAAAGTCATAAATGCAAGAAACAAAAGACAAATTGCGTTTAAAGATATAAACATACCCGACAGCCAATTGATTTATAAAAAGATTTAATTTTAATTTAAAACTACCTCATTTGAACGAAAGAATAATCGAGCTCATAGACATCGCTCCAAAAGACTTTTGGGGCGCTCAAGACACTCATCTTGAAATCATCAAAAAGTATTACCCAAAGCTTAAAATAGTAGCAAGAGGGACCACTTTGAAAGCATTTGGCGAAAAAGAAGTTTTAGATGAATTCGAAAAAAGATTTCAAAGGCTGATGCTCCATTTTACCCGATACAATAATATTGACGATAATGTAATTGAACGCGTGATTATGGATGGTCAGGATGAAAGAAAATCATACGATCATGATAAAATATTGGTACATGGCGTTGGCGGAAAAATAATAAAAGCCATGACGCCTAACCAGCAATTACTTGTCGATACTATCAAAAAAAATGACATGGTATTTGCAGTAGGGCCGGCAGGAACTGGTAAAACCTATACGGGTGTGGCGATGGCTGTAAAAGCACTTAAAGAAAAAGAGGTAAAAAGAATTATACTAACGCGTCCGGCGGTAGAAGCAGGAGAAAATCTTGGTTTTTTACCGGGTGATATGAAGGAGAAACTGGATCCGTACATGCAACCACTTTATGATGCTTTGCGTGATATGCTGCCCAACGAAAAACTCGAAGATTATATTTTAAAGGGAATTATTCAGATTGCGCCATTGGCATTTATGCGTGGGCGCACCCTGGATAACGCTTTTGTAATTCTCGATGAAGCGCAAAATACAACACATTCGCAAATGAAAATGTTTTTGACCCGTATGGGAAAAAATGCCAAATTTATGATTACAGGTGATCCCGGTCAGGTTGATTTACCCCGCAGGACCATTTCCGGGCTTAAAGAAGCTATTCTGGTTCTGAAAGACGTTGACGGAATCGGAATTATTTATCTAGATGATAAAGATATCGTTCGTCACAGATTGGTCAAAAAGGTAATCGATGCTTACAAACAAATAGAGAATCACGATTAAGTTTTTTATTTAATAAAATGTCAAATGTAAATCGTAAAATGTTTTTTGACGTTGAATGATATTCGTTTTATTTATATTCTTTTACAGAAATGAGTAAAACGAATATTTTTTGGAAGAAAAATTTCTACAATCTTGTCATTTCGCAGGAATCTCAACCCCCAATTAAATGATAGTTTTACATTCTTAGAGAGTATTAAAATAAATGAAACAACTAGATGATTTTTATTTAAACCAAGAAGAACCTATAAAAGGGATATTTCTTGCACTTAAAGAAATTATCTTAAAACAAGACAGTAACATTACAAATGTTCTCAAATACGGAATGCCCTTTTTTTGTTACAAAGGAAAAATGTTTTGCTATTTGTGGTTTCATAAAAAACTCAAACAACCATACATTGGAATTGTGGAAGGAAAGAGTTTTGAAGAACCCTTTTTAATTCAGGAAAAACGGTCCCGAATGAAAATCATGTTACTCAATCCTGATGAAGATTTACCTTTGGAAATAATAGAAAATGTTATTCAAAAAGCCTTAAAATTATATATAAATGATAAATAATACCAAGTATTGAGAAATCGTTAAATAAACAACAAACTTGTCTAAATAAAAGGGTTAAAGATGCTTGACCTTTGTTCTTCTGGCCATAAAAGTTTAAATTTGCCCCATAAATACTTGAACTATAATATGAATTCGAATCTCTCTACTATAAAAGTCATTGTTACCGATTTAGACGGAACGTTACTCAATCCACAACACAGAATATCAGATTACACCAAATCTATTTTTGAAGAACTACACCAGCAAAACTACCTTATTATCGTGGCCACAGGTCGTCATCACCTCGATGCTATGGCAATTATTGATGCGCTTGGTGTGCCTGTTTATCTGGTGAGTTCAAACGGAGCGAGAATTCATTCTCCCGAGAAACAAGAACTTTTTTCTTTTAATCTAAAAAGTGAAGTCGTAAAAGCAGCGTTAAGCGTAGAGATCGATCCTGAAATTACAGTAGTTTTGTTTAAAGAAAGTGTTTGGCAAACCAATAAACTGAGCGAAAAATTAAATGCTTTTCAAGCCGATCTAAAATACCTTCCAGAATTGGTGGATTATCAAACTTTAGAAGATTTTGAGTCGATTAAAATATTTTTTGCACACGATAATCACGAAAAATTAGTGGTTCTAAAAGATGCTATTTTGCAAAGTGGCGTAGACGAATTGCATCACGCTTTTAGTTTGCCAACTTGCTTAGAATTTATGGATAAATCTGTAGATAAGGCTGTTGCGATTCAGAGAGTGCTCGAAAAAGAAGGCCTCAGCATGCATCAAGCGATTTCTTTTGGTGACGGTTTTAATGATGTTCAGATGTTATCAGCCACCGGAAAAAGCCTTATCATGGGAAATGCTCCCTTAGTACTAAAAGAAACTTTGCCGCATCTGGAAGTTATTAAAACCAATGCCGAAGATGGTGTTGCAAAATACATCGCTTCTAAAATCTTGAATAAGGAATTCGCAGCGGGTTAATTTTTTTATAATATATCGGTATCTAAAATAGCGTCCCTGACTCATTTTTCAGGGATTTTTTGTTTGAAATAATTCCAAACGCAAAAAACATTTTTTTAATAGTTTTCAAAGTGTATTTTTGTTTCACTAAAACAAGAACCATGACCAAAAACATTTTTATCCTTTCTTTTCTGTTTTTTTCGATAACAGGAATTAGTCAAAATTTAAAGTTAGAAGAAATAATGAAAGGAGAGTCTTTCATCGGAAACCAGCCTACATACGGACGTTGGTCGCTGGATGGAAAGAAAGTTTATTTTGAATGGAATCCGAAAGACGAATTAGGAAATAGTACGTATTACTGGCAAAAAGGAATGACTCAGCCGGCCATTGCAGATCCTAAAGAAGCCGTTTTTTCTAAGCTTAATTTTAAAAGAAAGCCAACATCAGACATTGTTTATTATTTGGATAAAGGCGCTTTGTATTCGTATGTAATAAGTACAAAATCGACCAAAAAATTGATTCAGCAAAGTACGCCAATTTCAAATATCGAATTAGGAAATGAAGCCGGAATTGTATTTTTTGAACAAAACAGTAACCTTTTTAAGTACAACACTAAAGAAGGAACTGTTCTTCAAATTACCAATTTTGCCAAGGGAATCAAAAAAGCTAAAGCTCCCGAAAAAGAGTCTTTTTTGAAAGACCAACAAAAAGAATTGTTTCAATTTATAAAAGATAAAGAAGCCAGAAAACAATGGAATTTAGCCAAAAGTAAAGCCGTAAAATCTGATTTTGCCAAAGAGTTTTTTTACGGAGAAGACAATTTATACAGTTTGAAAGTAAATCCAAACGGCAAATTTGCCACTTTTAGTTTGGTTGAAGAACGCAAAACCAAAAAGGAAAAAATGGAAGTTTTTATAACAGAAGATGGTTATAATCAAACTCCGGAAACTAAAGACAAAGTATCCATAGATAACTTTATAAAAACCAAATTTGCAATTTATTCTGTAGCAAAAGATTCTGTTTATTATGTTAATTTTTCATCATTAAGCCACATTCAGGATACGCCAAAATATTATGAGGAATACGATAAATTAAAAAATAAAGCAAAAGAAGACAGATGGGTTGTGGCTCAGGAACCTGTTTATAATCAAGACGGATCGCTCGCTATTGTCGAAATTAGAAGTCAGGACAACAAAGACAGATGGTTGGTGAGTTTGAATCTCGAAAACGGAACTTTTCAGGAAATAGAACAACAGCATGACGATGCCTGGATTGGCGGACCTGGAATTCCGTCTTATGCTTTCGACTTAGGGAATATTGGTTTTCTGGCAGATAATGAAACTGTTTATTTTCAATCTGAAGCTACTGGATATTCGCATTTGTATAGTTTTAATTTAAAAACAAAAAAGAAAACGCAACTCACAAAAGGCAATTGGGAAGTACGTGATCTAGCTTTATCCAAAGACAAAAAAGTATTTTATTTAACCACCAATACAACGCATCCCGGAAATAGAAATTTTTATAAATTGGCTGTAGCCGATGGTATTTTGCAACCGATTTTAACAAAAGACGGGGCGCACGAAGTAGTCATTTCTCCTGACGAAAAGTCGCTTTTGGTACGTTATTCGTATAAAAATAAACCTTGGGATTTTTATATTGCCGAGAATAAAAACAATACCACATTAACCCAAATTAGTTCTTCTACTTCAGAAAAATTCAACAGTTACAAATGGCGAGAAGCCGAAGTTATTACGTTTAAAGCACAAGACGGAACTCCGGTAAACGCAAGATTGTACACTCCGAAATCCGAAAATGCAAACAAAGCTGCTATTATTTTTGTACACGGTGCGGGATATTTGCAAAACGCTCATAATTATTGGAGTACGTACTTTCGTGAATACATGTTTCATAATTTGCTTACAGATTTAGGATACACGGTTTTAGACATTGACTACAGAGGAAGCGATGGTTACGGACGCGATTTTAGAACGGGTATTTATCGTTTTATGGGCGGAAAAGACCTTTCTGATCAAATTGATGGTAAAAAATATTTGGTAGATAAATACGGAATTGATGCAGATAGAGTAGGGATCTACGGTGGTTCTTACGGCGGTTTTATTACCCTGATGGGAATGTTGACTAGTCCAGGTGAATTTAAATCGGGAGCTGCTTTGCGTTCGGTTACAGATTGGGCACATTACAATCATGGATATACAGGTAACATTTTAAATTTTCCGGAAACAGATCCACAGTCATACAAAAAAAGTTCACCCATTTATTTTGCGGATAATTTAAAAGGTAATTTGGTGATGCTTCACGGTATGGTCGATGATAATGTCGAGTATAAAGATATTGTGCGTCTGTCGCAACGTTTTATAGAATTAGAAAAAAAGAACTGGACTCTGGCGTCGTTTCCCGTAGAGGCGCATGGTTTTAAAGAAACCTATTCATGGATCGATGAATACAGCAGAATTTTAAATTTGTTTAATTCGACACTTTTGAAACCATAATGCAGCCTCGCTTTCAGTCTAATTTCAAGAACTCAACGAAGTCGCTAAGAATCCTAAATGATTATATTTTTTTTCTTTGTTTGCTCTTTTAAATAGTTTTAAATTTGCATTCTAAAAAACAACACAACTAAGCATAATGAGCAATACAATTACAACGACAAATTTTAATTTTCCGAATCAAAAATCGATTTATCGCGGAAAAGTTAGGGAGGTTTACAACATAAATGACGAACTTTTGGTAATGGTTGCGACAGACAGACTTTCTGCTTTTGATGTGGTATTGCCAAAGGGAATACCGTACAAAGGACAAATTCTGAATCAAATTGCTACAAAATTCATGGAGTTGACCGAGGATATTGTACCCAATTGGTTGATTGCAACTCCAGATCCTAATGTAGCTGTTGGACATTTGTGTGAACCTTTTAAGGTAGAAATGGTCATTCGCGGTTACGTTTCAGGACATGCTGCTCGCGAGTACGCTGCGGGTAGAAGACAAATTTGTGGAGTAACAATGCCAGAAGGTTTAAAAGAAAACGATAAGTTTCCTGAACCTATCATTACGCCAACTACAAAGGCAGATAACGGTTCTCATGACGAAGATATTTCTCGTGAAGATATTTTGTCAAAAGGAATTGTTTCTGAAGAAGATTACATCGTTTTAGAAAAATATACACGTGATTTGTTTCAAAGAGGAACTGAAATTGCTGCAAGTCGTGGTTTGATTTTGGTAGATACAAAATATGAATTCGGGAAAACAAAAGACGGTGTAATTGTTTTAATTGATGAAATTCATACTCCGGACTCTTCTCGTTATTTTTATGCAGATGGTTATCAGGAAAGACAAAATAATAATGAAGAGCAAAAACAACTATCTAAAGAGTTTGTGCGTCGCTGGTTGATCGAAAACGGTTTTCAAGGTCAGGAAGGACAACAAATTCCAGATATGACAACTGCTTACATAGAATCTGTTTCTGAAAGATATATCGAGTTATACGAAAATATTTTGGGAGAAAAATTCGAAAAAGCCGATATTACCAATATTGATGAACGCATCAATAAAAATGTAGTAGACTATTTGGCTTCAAGAGAATAGTTTTTAGTTAAAATAAAAGAAATCCCAAATTCTATTTTTTTTGAGAATTTGGGATTTTTTATTAGAAATTTAGTTGTCCATTTTTGTTTTTAGGTTTTCTAATCCCTTTTGCAAATCATTTCCAAGCATTTCCTCCATTTTCATGAAAGGAAGCATGATGTTCATAGGATAAGGGATAACACCGCTAACACCACATTTTACTTTGGTTTGATTCGCACCAATAGCTTCTGTAGAAGTAAATCCAACGGCAGTATCCTCAAAAGGTTCTTTAAATCGAAGTGCAAAATCAATGCGTTTACCTTCTGTAATTTTGGTAATTTCCTGCTCGCCCACACCAACTTTTTTTGCTTTACTTTCCCAAGCAGAAATTGAGCCAACTGCACCATCGGTTCCTGAATAAGTCAATTTCATTTTTGGATCAATTTTTGTCCAAACATTAAACTCGTTTTGATTTTTGAGAAATCTCACATAATTAAAAACCGAATCAACTGGTTTATTAATGGTAATTTCTTTCTCTACTTCATATTTTTTTGGCATAAAATACGCCGCAATTAAAGCGCTGGCTAAAATAAAAATTAGCACAACAAGAATTTTTTTAATGATTCCCATAGTCTTTTGGTTTTAAGGTTAATTACTGTTTTTTGTTTCTTGGTTTTAATGTAAGCTGACTACTCGGGTTATTTTCCAATTATTATTGTCATTTTTCCAAATAATCATAAAGCGCCCAATACTGGATTTTGCATTTTTGGGCTCTGTATTATTATGAAACTTATGCAGCCCGATTTCGATAGCTCCAAAGTTCTTTATAGGATAGACTTCAATGCTTCATATTACAAGTTCTCGAGTTACTTTACCACAAATATTTTTTTGGGTTCCTTCTATAATAGCTTTTTTTGATGTCATAATGCCGCCATTATCATGATAAAACTCAATATCATCAGCATAGAAATTTCCGTATTTTTCTAAATTGACTTCACACGTATTGTAAGCATTAAAAAATAGACTGTCCAGAACTACAATCGTCTCATATAACTTTGGATCGTCTGGTTTGTAATTTTTGGTAATAGGATAATAGTATTCTTTTGAAGATGTACAGCTCCAAAGAAGAAATAAAATAATACAAATTAAAGCTGTTTTGAAAAGAGTTTTCATCATAAAGAATTTATTTTCTATAAAAATAAGTTTAAAAACTAAGTACGTAAAAACCCTTTGTTAACTAGTAAAAGGCATATTTATCAGGGTATAAGAGTTGTAATTAAGAGTAAAGTTAAAAAACAAATGTTATGAATTTGATATTTGGGGATGATTTTTTTTAATAAAATTTGAAAATAACTGTAACAAAAGAGGCTTTTATTAGTCTTATAGTAAAACTGGACTGTATTTATTGCTTTAACATTAATTAAAAGTTAAGAATTAGTTAAAACACAGTACTTGGTAATACATAATAATAAAATTTGAATTACTTTTACACAGAAATTAAAAATCATCATTAATCAATTAATAAACATCATCATGAAAAAATCAATTATTTATTTAGGAGTAGCTTTAGTAGCTTTTGCAAATGTTTCAATGGCTTCAAATACAAGCCCACTAGTGAAAAGTCATTTTGTGACTGCACCATACATTACACCTTTACACGTTGCAATTAGCAAAGGAGACATAGAAGTAGTTAAGAAATTTGTTGAGTACGGAGCAAATGTAAACGAAAGAACTGAAGATATGACACCTTTGATGGCGGCTGCACGTTATAACAGAGTTGAAATCATTAAATTTTTGTTGGCAAACGGAGCTCGTCCTTCAGATAAAACTGAAAAAGGTTTTACAGCTTTAAAATATGCTGAATTATCTAATGCAAAAGAAGCAATTGCTGTTTTGAAAGACTTAAAATAGTCAGACACATACATTTTAATATTTTTGAGTTAGTAGACAAAAATCAAAAGACCTTCTGTACAAGAAGGTCTTTTTTGTTTAGTGTTTTTTTAGCCCCAATGGGAGCGGCATCCTTTTGTGGTGGGGTTCGCCACAAAAGATACAGCGGACAGTGGGATTGGCTCCTGAAAAATAGCCACATTATTTTTTTTCTAACATAAACTGAAATTTCTAGGTAGTGTTTAAATCATTTTTGATTTTTACTTAAAATAAGAGAAAGTTTCGTTGTTTTCAATTTTCAACAGCGATTCATAAATTAGCTGTATTACGTTTTCAACATCTTCTCTATGTACCATCTCTACCGTGGTGTGCATATAACGCAAAGGCAACGAAATCAATGCCGAAGCCACACCACCATTACTGTAAGCAAAAGCATCGGTATCGGTTCCGGTCGCTCTTGAAGTAGCATGACGCTGAAACGGAATTTTCTTTTCTTCGGCTGTATCGACAATCAATTCACGTAATTTATTTTGCACAGCTGGCGCATACGCAATCACGGGGCCTTTACCCATTTTTAGGTCGCCTTCTACCTTTTTATCAATCATTGGCGTAGTGGTATCGTGGCAAACATCGGTTACAATCGCTACGTTTGGCTTGATGGTTTGTGCAATCATTTCGGCACCACGAAGACCAATTTCTTCCTGAACAGAATTAACAATGTACAAACCAAACGGAAGTGTTTTGTTATTCTCTTTCAGCAAACGAGCTACTTCGGCAATCATAAATCCGCCCATTCTGTTGTCAATCGCGCGACAGACAAACTTGTTTTCGTTCAGAATCATAAATTCGTCCGGATAGGTAATTACACATCCTACATGCACGCCCATTTCCAGAACTTGTTCTTTGGTTTCGCAACCTAAATCGATAAAAATATTACTAATTTTTGCCGGTTCTTCTTTATCGCGCAAACGAGTATGAATGGCAGGCCAGCCAAAAACACCTTTCACAATGCCTTTTTTGGTATGAATATGAACTCGCTTCGAGGGTGCAATCTGATGATCGGAACCACCATTTCGAATCACATACAGCAAACCATCATCTGTAATGTAATTAACATACCACGAAATTTCATCGGCATGACCTTCGATCACAACCTTAAAGGGAGCGTCCGGATTAATAACACCTACGGCCGTTCCGTAAGTATCCGTGATAAAAGTATCCACGTAGGGTTTTAAATAATTCATCCAAAGTTTTTGCCCTTCGCTTTCGTAGCCAGTAGGAGAGGCGTTATTAAGGTAACTTTCCAAGAAAGCGAGAGAGGTATCTTTTAAGATAGATTGTGTGCTCATAAAATATTTTTTTTTGCTAATTTATAAATTTGGTATTAGAGTTGTATATAAATATATAATTTTACATTTAAATTATGACTCTATGAGATGTGCCAGTTTTATTTTATTTTTTATGTTAGTTTGCTTTGTTGGTGAAGCTCAGGTTACGCCCAAAGAAAATACCGAGATGGGTTATATACTCACCGAAAACGATTCGATCTTAAATGATACCATCCAATTGCCGGAGATTATTATTTCTAGAGAGAAATTAGATCCAGAAGCACAAAAACAATTTATGATTCTTCAAAACAGAGTCTATAAAACATATCCGTACGCAAAAGTAGCTTCAGACAGATTAACCGCACTAAACCGCGGAATGGCTCGTTTGAAAACCAATCGCGAAAAGAAAAAATATTTTAAAATCGTAGAAGACTACTTAAATAATGAGTTCGAAGATAGGCTCAAAAAGTTGTCACGCAAGCAAGGTCAAATTCTCGTAAAGCTCATTCATCGCCAAACCGGAATCACAACATACGAGTTGGTCAAACAACTAAAAAGTGGTTTTAAGGCTTTCGTATCCAACTCGACTGCCAATTTATTTGATATAAGTTTAAAGAGAGAATACAAACCCTACGAAGTAAACGAAGACTATCTCATAGAAACCATTCTTGTCAGAGCCTTCGAATCTGGCAGATTAATAAATCAGAAACCCGCCAATCCAGTAAATTATAATGATTTGATGACGCATTGGGAAGCAATGGCAAAAAAGCCTCTCGAAAAATAACATAGATATATAGGTACAACCCGGCATTTTTCACAAAGGTGCCGGGTTTTTCATTCACACCTATATATAAGGAGTGTTTTAATATTCCTTTATTTTGAGTTTAGTCAGTAGCTTATTCCTGCTATTCGTTCCAATCTTTTGTTCCGAACGCCGGCACAAAAGGATTTCCACTGCTATCAGGGCTAGGGGAGTTGTTTTCATAGGAAGAGATGTGTCTATAATATATAAGGACATGGAACTTTATCAAGAATCACCCTTCTAATACGTATTAAAACCACATTTGTGCTTAAAAAAGAAGATTTAAGAATGGTGCAGTTATCTTAAAAAAGGAGCACTGCATCCAAAAACTCCCTAAAACGGGGGTGTTTTGGATAGTACTAATTAGGACAAAGACAATATCTACCAGAAAATACTCACAAATGCTAAAAAGGTTAAAAAGCTAAGTTTGGTGTTATCAGAAAGTTAAGAAAAAGTTTTAAGAAAGGGTTAAAATATGTAACAAAAAGTCTTGTAAATGTAAATAAAGGTGTTACTTTTGCACCCGCAACAGCGATATACGTT
>NZ_JAGFBV010000042.1 GCF_017948595.1 Flavobacterium geliluteum
AATTTACCTTTAGAATTAATAGATCAATTTTCAAAGAAACTATTTTTCACAAAACAATTCAACGAATGATTACGGCATTGCCAATTTATCAGTATCAAATAATACAGAGGCTAAGTATATAACTCAATAAAATTATTTTGGAAAATCAGCACTTTGATACGCCCCTAAATCTGGTGGAGAAGTTCTTGTTTTTCCTAAAATATCGGTAGGAATTGCAAATGCCGGATTTCCTTTCGCGAAAGCGCTGGAATTTTTATCAATATTGAATTTATTTTGAGAAACTTTATAAAATTTAGGGTCCTGATTTAAAATTATCTGATTGTAATGAACCGGATCTGTAGCAAATTGATAATCAGGATTGGTGCCTGAACCACCAAACTTCAGCAAACAGTTATTCAGTTGATAAATAAAAGCAGCATTGGGATTTTTATCCAGATTGAATTCGTTCCAATTAGAGCCATAAATAATACAATTGTTAAAAGTCGCCTGTGTCAAAGCATTGTTTTCGGGCTTTGCACCTACCAGACTGTTACTCAAATGCACGGCCACTTGTGTACTGCTTTGCCAATTATTATTGATTGTCGCGTGCGTAAAAACATAGTTTCCACCGTAAATACAGGACAAACTTGCTAAACCACAATAATTAATCACGAGATTTTCGCTATTGAGCAGAGCATTTTTGGCTAAAATTCCATATTGAGAACAATTGTAAATTTGTGTGTTTTTTAATTGAAAAGTGGTGCCATCTTGTCCTTGAATAGATAAACCAATCGTTGCATTTTTTAGCGTTAAATGATTGATAGAATGATTACTGCTCGATGTGGCCAGTAAGATAGAACCCCATTGTCCTGGAATGTCAGCATATTCAGGCTCTAAACGATCTCCTTCAAAAATAATTTCGTTCTCCAATTTATCAGTTGTAGAAATAGTTCCATTAACTTGAAGCGAAGCTTTATTGTCAACTAAAAGTCCGGAATTAGCATGAAAATGAACTCTTGCACCGGCTTCAAAAGTTATGGTTTTATTTTCAGGAACGCCCGCATAGCCATAGATTACGTATGGTTTTTGATTGGTAAAAAGTAATTCATTACCATTTACAGCATCATTTTCATCCAAATAAAATCCGTCAACAGATTTTCCTTCTATTTGAATTTTTTCTTTACTTCCATCAGGATTTTGCTTCGGATAAAGAAAAACAGCATCCTGAATTAAGGTAACCAAAGCTACTTCTTGTAAATTAAGGCCGCTATCAAACTGAATTTCATCAGTATACAAAAAATCTGTAGGATTTGCATCCGTGATATCTGCTGTGGTTTCTATAAAAATATATAGGCTGTCTTTGGCTAGAAGTGTTACATCTTTAAAAATTTTACCATTATCACCATTCATACCGTCAACCGTCATGCGATATTTAGAATTTAATCCTTTTTTTAGCTGAATCGACGGAATCGAAATATCATTTTTACTCCGATTAAAAACTTTAAGCTGGTAAGTGCTTGAACCAATATTTTTAAAAACAGTATCCAGATAAACCGTATCTTTTGAAAATTTTAAATCGCCGGAACTCGCAACAGTATCAAAGTCAGTGCGACAAGAAGTGCTGATTAAAAGTAAACCGAAAATAAAAAGTACAATATAATGTCGCATTTGAATAAGTTTTTTTTACAGATTTAAAGGATTAAAATGATTTTTCACTTTTGTGAATCCATTCAAACTCCATAAATCAGTCTAAATCTGCGGCAAAAAATAGTTTTCAGCCAAGGATTGATATTGATTTTTTTGTAAAAATAATAAAAAACGGACAGGTTTATAAATGATTTTTAATATTAGAAATGTATTTTCTAATTTGTATCTTATCTTTTCTTTAATTTTACGATTTTAAAGCCAATTTAAATGAATTTTACAAAAGAACAAATTTTAGCCTATTGCAATGAGTTTTCAAAGAATACGCTCATGGAAACTCTTAAAATTGAATATATTGATGCAGGAGAAGGTTTTTTGGTGGCCAAAATGCCTGTAAATTCAGGAGTTCATCAACCAATGGGATTACTTCACGGAGGTGCTTCTGTAGCGTTGGCTGAAAGTGTTGGCAGCGCCGCATCACAGTTTTTTATTAACCCGAAAGAGCAGGAAGTGCGAGGTATTGAGATTTCTGCCAACCACTTAAAAAGTATTCGTGAAGGTATTGTTTTTGGGACCGCTAGAATCATCCATAAAGGAAAAAGTATTCATCTCTGGGAAATTAAAATTACAGATGAAGCTGGAAACTTAATTTCGCTTTGCAAACTAACAAATATGGTTTTAGAAAAAAAGAAAACCGAATAGAAACTATGAATGACTTTTTTTCTACCATAAGAAAACATCAGGAGCAAAAATTGCCTTTTGTAATTTATTCGAAACCTAATTCTTCGAGTATTTATGCGCTTTTGCAACAAGATGATACTTTGTATAAAGTTTCTGATTACAGCGAAAAAGGTTTTGTATTTGCTTCTTTTGATGAAAAACAACTGATTTTAATTCCGGAAAAAGAATCGAAAATTATAAGTGCAGAACAAACGGAAATTGATTTTAATTTCAGTGAAGTTGATGATGTAGCTTTTGATGCTGAAGCAAAAAAGCAGTACGAAGGTTTGATTGAAAATGGAATTCAGTCCATTAAAAAAGATGAGTTTAAAAAAGTTGTTTTATCAAGATGTGAAAAAATTGATTTAACTGATTTTGATTTCGCTATTACTTTTCAACGTTTAATTCATCTTTATCCTTCTACTTTTACCTACTGTTTTTTTCATCCCGCAATAGGGCTTTGGCTAGGAGCAACGCCTGAACAATTATTAAAAGCCAATGGAAAGGCTTTTGAAACAACAGCTTTGGCAGGAACTCAAAAAGCAGAATTGGAAGCTGAAATTTCATGGCAGCAAAAAGAAAAAGACGAACAGCAGTATGTTACTGACTTTATTGTAAAAAGATTACGCGAAGTGGCTTCATCAGTAGAAATCACAGAGCCTTACAGCATAAAAGCAGGATCGATCTGGCACATTAAAACTGATATTTCGGGTATTTTAAACGAAAGTTCAACCTTGGAAGAAGTCATAGATACATTGCATCCAACGCCAGCCGTTTGCGGTTTGCCAAAGAAAAAAGCAAAAGCATTTATAATCGAAAATGAAAATTATGACAGGACTTTTTATACTGGTTTTTTGGGAGAATTAAACAGCAGTTTTGCCAATAAAACGGCCAGCACTGATTTATTTGTAAATTTACGTTGCATGCAAATCAAAGAAATGTCTGCTCTTTTATATATGGGATGTGGCATTACCAAAGAAAGTGTTCCTGAAAAAGAGTGGGAGGAAAGTGTCAATAAATCGATGACGATGAAGAGAGTTTTAAATATTAAAAAAATATAGTTACTAGAAAAAAAAATCAGATTTTCAAGTTTCAGTTTAGCACACACGGAACGTGAAACCTGAAAGAAAAAACAAAAAGTAAAATGAAGTTAGACATATTAGCTTTTGGCGCACATCCCGATGATGTTGAGTTGGGTTGTGCAGGAACGATTTTAAAAGAAGTATCACTAGGTAAAAAAGTAGGTATTGTCGATTTGACACGCGGTGAGTTAGGAACCCGCGGAACGGCCGAAACTCGTGATGTAGAGGCAGTCGATGCTGCAAAAATATTAGGGGTTTTGGTACGTGAAAATCTGGCTATGCGAGATGGGTTTTTTGTAAACGATGAGAAACATCAGTTGGAAGTGATTAAAATGATTCGAAAGTATCAACCTGAGATAGTATTGTGTAACGCTGTTGACGACCGTCATATTGATCATGGAAAAGGCAGTAAACTAGTCTCTGACGCCTGCTTTTTATCTGGATTAATGAAAATTGAAACCACTATTGACGGACAAAAGCAAGAGGCTTGGCGACCAAAAGTAGTGTATCATTATATGCAATGGAAGAATCTTGAGCCCGATTTTGTTGTTGACATTACCGGTTTTGTAGAGAAAAAAGTAGCCGCTATTTTGGCATATAAAACTCAGTTTTATGATCCAGACTCCAAAGAACCTGACACGCCCATAACCAGTAAAAATTTCTTGGAAAGCCTAAATTATCGTGCGCAGGACTTAGGAAGGCTCGTTGGGGTAGATTATGCGGAAGGTTTTACTGTAGAAAGGTGTTTGGCAGTCAATAGCTTAGGAAATTTGATGTAATTTTTTTAATTTTTTCTTTGTAGAAGTAAACCTTTGTTATATATTTGCAACCGCTAAGCAAAATGGTGGTTGTAGCTCAGTTGGTTAGAGTAGCGGTTTGTGGTGCCGCGGGTCGCCGGTTCGAACCCGGTCAGCCACCCAGAAATTTAAAGCCTTGAAGAAATTCAAGGCTTTTTTTGTTTTCTACATTTTTATAAAAAAAGCATGACTTTTAGGGATCATGCTTTATGGTTGTTATAATGGTTTGATGAATTATCTAATTTCCTCAAAAGTTGTTCCCTGACTCATATCTCCAGAGGTAAATCCTTTTTTAAACCAATACATTCTCTGCTCTGATGTGCCATGAGTAAATGAATCAGGTACAATCTGTCCTTGCATTTTACTCTGAATTGCATCGTCACCAACAGCGTTAGCGGCACTTAATGCTTCTTCAATGTCACCTGTGTCCAAATTTTCTTTGTTATAATGTGCCCAAACTCCCGCATAGAAGTCTGCTTGAAGCTCTAAGGCAACCGAAAGTTTATTGGCTTCTGCCTCACTTTTTCCTTCTTGCGCTTGACGCATCTTTGTCGAGGTGCCCATTAAGGTTTGGATGTGGTGCCCAATTTCGTGCGATATAACGTAGGCAATTGCGAAGTCGCCACCCTTAGCTCCAAATTTTGTTTTAAGCTCTTCAAAGAAGTCTAAATCCATATATACTTTTTGATCACCTGGGCAATAAAAAGGTCCCGACGCAGATGAAGCTCCTCCACAAGCCGTTTGTACAGAGCCTCTAAAAAGTACTAATATTGGCTTTTTGTATGTCATGCCTTGCTCGGTAAATATTTTACTCCAGATGTCTTCGTTATCGGCAAGAACGACTTTTACATAGTCTCCTAATTCCTGATCTTCTTTGCTCAATGGAGCTGCAGCTTCGGTTTGCGAGGATTGAGAGCCTTGTAATTGCTCCAAAATAGGGGTTATCATCTGAGCATTTTCACCGCCAAAAACATTCACCAATAAAATGATGATCCCAATAATTCCGCCTCCTACGATGGTTTTTCCTCCTGATGACATTCCTCTTCTGTCTTCGACATTGTCGCTTTGTCTTCTACCTAGCCATTTCATAGTGTGTTATTTTTATGTGGGTTAAAATTTATCTTACACGAATTTATATTTTTTTTTTATACTTTGCTCTATCCTGCAGAATTTACTTCAATATATTTTATCCATTTGGCTAAGGCTTCTTCTACAGTTCCTCTGATAATTGGTTTCGAGATATAATCATTCATTCCGGCATTTAGACATTTATTGCGCTCATCTTTTTCGGCTCCTGCGGTTACCGCAATTACTGGAATTTTTTTTCCAATATTAATTTTTCGGATTGCTTTTGTCGCTTCATAACCATTCATAATTGGCATCTGAATGTCCATAAAAATGATGTCCGGTTTGATGTTTTCAATTTGATTTACGGCCTCGTATCCGTTTTCGCATTCGAAAATATGGGTATTAAAATTTAGGTTTTTTACAATAGTTTTTAGTAAAAGCATGTTTACTTTATTGTCTTCTACAATCAAAACGGTTAACTTATTTCGCTTAGAATTATAACTTAAAGCATATTCCGGACTAGGATTAAGTAAAGCGAGAGTGTTGTTGTCGTTGAGGATTTGATTGCTGGTTTTTAAATTCAAATCAAAATAAAAAGTACTTCCTTCGTTTATTTTACTTGTGAGCTGCATGCCACTTTCCATCAACGCCAATAATTGATTTGAAATGGTGAGTCCTAAGCCTGTTCCTCCAAATTTTCTCGTTGTAGAACTATCTTCCTGCGAAAATGCTTTGAATATTTTTTTCTGATTTTTTTCTAAAATTCCAATACCCGTATCGGTTACAGAAAAGCGTAGGATGTAATTCTCTTCTGTTATTTTTTCCAAAACCGAAACATTTAATTTTATATAACCTTCGTTTGTAAATTTAATCGCATTGGATAAAAGGTTTATCAAAATTTGTTTTAATCGAACAATATCTGTCCAAATGTATTGCGGAACATCCGTGTCAATTTGAAGTTCCAGCTGCAGGTTTTTTTGATTGGATTCGTAAATGATCAAATCAAATATTTGGCCTAAGACTTTTTGAACATCGTACAAATCAATAAATAAGTCTAATTTTCCGGCTTCGATTTTAGAAAAGTCAAGAATATCATTGATGATTTCGAGCAAAGAATGTGCCGACTGATTGATCGTGGTCATGTACTTTTCCTGAATTTCCTCCAGATTGGTTTTCATCAATAAATGTGTAAAACCTATTATACCATTAAGAGGAGTTCGAATCTCATGTGACATATTGGCCAGGAAATCCGACTTTGATTTGTTTGCAGCTTCGGCGAGTTCTTTTGCTTTTATGGCATCTTCACTTTCTTTAATTTTGGCAATATTTTTATTGCGATCTAATGCAGATGAAATATTGTTGGCCAATGTTTGAAAAATGTAGATTTCGTCATCAGACCATTTTTTTTCTCTGGTACAATCATCAAAACCAATGAATCCTGAAAATACACTATTAGAATACAACGGTAAAATAAGTATCGATTTTATCTGATTGGCGATCAATAAATTCTTAAAAAAACCATCTTGTAGATCATTTGTCAGAGAGTTTAAGACTTTTTTATTTTGTGAATGAAAAACAATCTCTTTTAAGTTTTCTTCGCTAAATTTCTGCAATTCTGTTATCTGATGTACCACTCCTTTTTTTGACCATTTGTATTTTTGGCTGATAGTATTAGTCTCAAAATCTTTTTCGTAATAAAAAATATGATCCACATTGGACGCTTTTCCTATGATTTCATAAGTTTCAGCAAACATTTTTTCAGTGCTTTTGCTTAATAAAAATTTCTCTGTACAAAGGGCTAATGCAGAGAGTAATTCGCTTTTTAATTCTAATTTTTTCTCTGCTTTCAAACGCATTTGAGAAGAAATAGCCAGCGAAATAACATCAGAAATAGTTCGGGCATAATTAATATCTTCGTTATCCCATTCTCTTTTTTCCTCGGTACTTTCAAAACAAACAACACCAGCTAATTGACCGCTAAAAAAAATAGGAACATCCAGCATCGATTGTATTTTATTTTTTTTAAAATAAAGTCTTTCAAATTCAGAGGTTTCCAGTTTGTTAAAAACGTCGGGAGCATTTATGATAGCTTTACTTTTGAGTGTTTCAAAATAAATTGGATAAGATTCTTTGTCTAAAACGTTTTTGTCACTGAGACTTTGATTGTCTATGCTAAAAAGGTTTTTACAAGTAATTGTATCGGCCGAAAACTTCCAGAAACTCACTCTGTTTGATTTGGATACCGAAGCTCCTTCTTTTATAATATAATCAATTACAGTCGAGAGACTGTCGTAATTACTAAAATCGGTCGTAGACAGTTTTTTGGTCGAACTATTATAAGATTCAATTTTTTCCAGACGTCTTTTTTTCTCGTTTTCGATATTTTTCAGCTCTGTAATATCTCGGGCAATTCCGGCGTAACCAATAATTTCACCCAAATCATTTTTTCGAATGATAACTTTTTGAGAAATCCACAACTCCTCCCCATTTTTTTTGATAACCGGAATTTCGATTGTTGGAAATTTATTTTCGTTTAATTCTAAATTTTCATAGAAATCAACTGCATTCTTAATATAATGGGTATGAATAAAATTAGAATAATGCTGTAAAATGATTTCTTTTTCTGAGTAACCTAAGATAGAAAAAGCAAATTCATTTATAAAAGTAAAATAGCCTTCTGCATTGATTTCGAAGATAATATCTGTGGCAGTCTGGATTAAATTTTCATATTGATTTTGAACATTGATTTGCTCTGTAACATCCTGCCCAATTCCAATTATCAAATCATCAGAAAACTTTTTATCTTTCCATTGAATGTATTTGTATTCTCCATTTTTAGACTTTAATCTTCTAATGTATAGTTTGTTAGTAATGTAGTTGAGACCTTGTTTTTCTTTAATGAATTCAATGTCTTCGGTGAGTTTCCAGAATTCGAGTCCCATTACTTCGTCCGGCAAATAACCTAAAATGGATGTTATGGTTTCGCTGCAAAATAATACTTCTCCGGTTTTATTGGTAGCAATTGTTAGCGAATTTCCTTTGTGAACGATTTCATTTGTAAATCTAAAATTATCTCTGTTGCTTGTTAGTATTGCATGTTTTACATGGTTGATGATAAAAACCATGATGCAATAATTGATTAATAAAATAGATGATTTTATTGGTATTAGATGAAAAATTATCGTGATAATTAGGTAGATAAATACAGTAGCAACAAAAGCCCAATAAATTTGGATGGGTTTTAAAATGGTATAAGAGAAGAAAAAGGATATTAAAAAAGCAATAATTGGTACAATATCATTGGTCAAAAAAATGATATTTCGACCCACGTAAGCCACATAAATTAAAAATAATGTGATAAAAATGTACTGAATTCTACTGCGTAAAAATTTGACTCTTACGATAACCAAATAAAAGAGGAGCACCAGAAAACCGATTCCTACATTTAAAACCAATAAACTCGTTGGCCGGATTTTAAAAATTTCGTTAATGATTTCTATAACGATAATAGCAATCCCAAAAAATAGGAGATAAAGCTGGTATTCTCTATTAGCGGTCTCAATTTCTCTTCTTTTTTCTATAAAATAACCTATTTTGGCCTTTATTTTAAAGAATTGATATACCAAGACTCCTAAAAAACCAAATAATAACAACCCTAAAATGATAAGTTTAGGGTTGTGATAAAATATAATTTCTGAGTTAAACATAAACCAATTGGTCACAATAGATTCTATGGCTAGTTTAATAAATAACTGCCCTTTAATAATAGACGAAAACAGACTATAGTAAGCTACCATAACAATTATTTAGGTTCTGGTATTTTATGTTTCAAAAAAGAGTGTGTCAAACTCGATTGAGTTTTTATTATAAATCTGAATGACCAATAGAATCGATAGAATCTTCTTTTTCTTCTACACCAATAATTTCGTAATACATAACGTAAGACATAGAATAACTAAATGGTACTGTAAAGATGATTCCGACGCAACAAGCAAAACCGCCTATAAGAGATAATATGCCGGCTACTATCAATAAAAAAAGAATTGTTAGAGGCTGTTTGCTTACCATTATAAAACTTGATTTTATAGCATCAATTGCTTTTAATTTTCCAAAAGCTATTAAAGGAATAACAAAACAAGTAAAATACGATATCAACAATGATACTACAAGACCAAAATATATGATATCAAAACTTTGTAATACGGCATTGATAGCGTTGCCAATAATGGCTATAATAAAAGAAGCGGCAAAGAGTTGTGCAAAATATGGCGATTTATAAAAATAAAAAATAGTAGAGGCATTAAATTCTTCATCCTTGTCTGCAGAGTCAGCCATTTTTAGAAAACCTGCGCTAATAGGTCCTACCAGAGCTCCAAATAGTGCATAACACAAAGTCGAAATTATAGATTGTACATACGTTAATTTTTCACTTTGTAAATTTTGAATAAAATCTTTAGACATGCTTTCGGCACCATAAATAGCAACTATAATTGCAAAAGCGGCAATTCCAAACAGGATAGAAAAAACTAATAACATCAATCCGGCATACAATGCTATTTTTTTATAGTTTTCGAATGCGTGGTTAAAAACATTCGAAAAATCCAGAGAATAGCCATTCGTTTTGATGTCTTCAATTTGGTCGAGGGTAGATTTCATTTTGAGTAGAGTTGTTTTATATTTCCTTAAATTAATTTGAATACTAAATAGTAAATATAATATTTTAAATCAATTTTACATCAAAAACAGTGAAATACTACTAAATCAATTTTTGCTTACTATAGCCAGTTTAATATTCGTTTTATACTGCTTAATTTGTCTTTGTACGGAGCATAACGCATCGGCAGATCGATCCAATTTCCTTTTTTAACCACACCTTTGTGGTGAGAAAATACGTCAAAACTCAATTTGCCGTGATAAGCTCCAATTCCGCTATGGCCAACGCCACCAAATGGTAATCTTTTATTCGAAAAATGAATAACAGTATCATTGATGCAACCTCCTCCAAATGAATAAGTCGTGATTAATTTTTTGGCAAAAGAATTATTGTCACTAAAAACGTAAAAGCCTAATGGTTTTTCATAACGATTAATAATTTTTGCTATATCTGCTTCTGTTTCGTAACTAAGAATGGGTAAAATAGGGCCAAAAATCTCTTCCTGCATTACAGCACTTTCCAAATCCGGCTCGTCGATTAGTGTTGGTGCTATGTAATGATGTTCAGCGTCTGTCTCTCCTCCAAAAATGATCTTTTCGTTTTGGATCATATTGGTCAGTCTGAGCCAATTTTTGGTATTGATGATGCGTGCAAAATCTGGGGATTTCTCCATTTTTTTTCCATACGCTAAAGTTATTTCTTCCATAAGATAAGTAATGAAAGGAATCTTCATGTCCTTATGAATCAAAATATAGTCCGGAGCGATACAAGTTTGCCCTGCATTAATAAATTTTCCCCAGACAATGCGTTTGGCGGCCAATTTTAGGTTGGCTGTTTCGTCAATTATGCAAGGATTTTTCCCTCCTAGTTCTAAAGTAGCAGGAGTTAAATGCTCTGCAGCGGCTTTGGCGACAATTTTTCCAACTGCTACACTTCCTGTAAAAAAAATATAATCCCAGCGTTTTGCAAGCAAAGTATTAGAGACTTCTACACCTCCCTGAATAACTTCTACATGGTTAATATGAAATGTTTCTTCGATAATTTTGGCAATAATGGCGGCCGTATTTGGGGTAAGTTCTGATGGTTTTAAAACAACTTTATTTCCTGCTGCAACAGCCGAAATTAAAGGGCATAAAGCCAATTGAAACGGATAATTCCAAGGTGCAATTATAAGAACATTTCCATAAGGTTCTTTGTAAATATAATCTGTTGAGGGGAAATTGAGAATAGAAGGAAAAACACGTTTTGGTTTTGCCCATTTGTGTATGTTTTTGATGGTGTCTTTGAGCTCTGAAATAACATAATTGGTCTCGGTTAAAACAGCTTCAAATTCTGGCTTTTTAAAATCATCGTACAAAGCTTTGACAATCAAATCCTCGCTTTTTTGAATAGTGTGCAATAATTTTTTAAGCGTTTCTTTGCGGTATGCAATGTCGTTTTTATAATCCATCTTTTTGTAATCAGGTTAATTTCTGACTATGCAAGTTACTTGATAAAATTTTAATCTTTATCAAATAAATCATAAAAAACTATAAAGCATTCCAAATTGTTTCCTCGGGAGTAGGAGCAATAATGGTGATTTCTTCTTTGGACACAGGATGAATAAAAAACAATTTTCTGGCATGAAGATGTATGCCACCATCAGGATTACTTCGGTCAAAACCATATTTTAAATCACCTTTTATAGGTGAGCCAATGGCAGCTAATTGCGCACGAATCTGATGATGACGACCTGTATGCAAATTGATTTCGAGAGCAACGTAATTCTGTAATTCTTTAAAAACAGTATAATCTAAACTCGCTATTTTACTATCCGGAACTTCTTTAAGATGTGCTTTTGAAGTATTGTTTTTTTCGTTTCTTTTCAGATAATGAACCAATTTGGCAGTTGTTTGTTCAGGTTTATTCTTGACAACTGCCCAATAGGTTTTTTGAGTTTCCCTGTTACTGAACATTTCGTTCATGCGAGATAAGGCCTTGCTGGTTCTGGCAAAAACTACAATTCCTGTTGTGGGTCTGTCCAAACGATGAATCACTCCCAAAAAAACTTCGCCAGGTTTATTGTATTTGTCTTTGATGTATTCTTTGACTACTTCAGATAATGGCTTGTCTCCTGTTTTATCGCCCTGTACGATGTCGCCCACACGTTTATTGACCACAATAATATGATTATCTTCGTGCAGAATTTGAAGATTGTTTTTATCTGATATAATTTTCATTTTAGATTTCTCGGGAATTTTAAATTTCTGATTGAATCATAGTAATAAAACCCCTTACAATAGATAGAAGGAGTTTCATTTTTAAAACCTTTGCTGCTTTACATCTTTGAATCTTAAAAAAAAACTAATATTGTTCTTTTTCGTTCGGGAAGTCGCTAGATTTTACATCTGCTACGTATTTGCCTATTGCGCCAGTCATTTCTTGGTATAAATCCAGATAACGACGCAAAAATCGTGGGCTAAACTCATTGTTCATTCCCAACATATCGTGTATAACGAGCACTTGTCCGTCAACTCCGCCACCCGCTCCAATTCCGATTACGGGAATCGAAATACTTTTGGCTACTTTTTCGGCAAGATGAGCAGGTATTTTTTCTAAAACTATACCAAAACAACCAATTTTTTCGAGCATTTGAGCATCTTCCATTAGTTTTTCGGCTTCTTCATCTTCTTTGGCTCGTACGGTGTAAGTGCCAAATTTATAAATAGATTGGGGTGTTAAACCCAAATGCCCCATAACTGGAATTCCTGCGTTTAATATTTTTTTGATAGAATCTTTAATTTCTTTTCCTCCTTCGAGTTTTACTGCATGACCACCGCTTTCTTTCATAATCCTGATAGCCGAGCGTAAAGCTTCTTTCGGGTCTGATTGGTAACTTCCAAAAGGCAAGTCAACTACAACCAAAGCTCTTTCGCTAGCGCGAACTACAGACGAAGCGTGGTAAATCATTTGGTCTAAGGTAATTGGCAAAGTCGTTTCGTGCCCAGCCATGACATTTGAGGCTGAATCGCCAACCAAAATCACATCAACTCCAGCGGTATCCACGATTTTTGCCATGGTAAAATCGTAAGCAGTAAGCATAGAGATTTTCTCTCCGTTGCTTTTCATTTCGATTAATGATTTTGTGGTGATTCTTTTATAATCTTTTTTTGCAACAGACATTATCAGTGAGTTTTTAGTTTTTGAATGGTTTTAAAAGTCAAATAGTACTTTTAAAACGAAATTTTTCCGCAAAATTAAGCAATATATTTCTAACAATCGGCCATATTAACGGCAATTGCCAATCCGCCTTCAGAGGTTTCTTTGTATTTAGAATTCATGTCTTTAGCAGTCTGCCACATGGTATTAATTACTTTATCCAAGGGTACTTTTGCGTTTTTAGAGTCGGTTTCCAGCGCAAGTTCGGCAGCATTAATGGCTTTTATGGCACCCATTGTATTTCTTTCGATACAAGGAATCTGAACCAATCCGCCTATCGGATCGCATGTTAAACCAAGGTGATGTTCCATGGCAATTTCGGCCGCCATAAGTACCTGAGCCGGTGATCCGCCCATTAACTCACACAACGCTGCCGCTGCCATTGCAGATGAGACTCCAATTTCAGCTTGACAGCCTCCCATTGCAGCAGAGATTGTAGCTCCTTTTTTAAAAATGCTACCAATTTCGCCGGCAACCATCAAAAATTGTTTGATTTCTTTTTCTCCCGCAGCATGATTTTCAATTACCAAATAATACATCAAAACTGACGGAATAACGCCTGCGCTTCCATTGGTTGGAGCCGTAACTACACGGCCTAAAGATGCATTTACTTCATTCACGGCAAGTGCAAAACAACTTACCCATTTTAGAATCTGACGAAATTTCACTTCCGTTTTTCTAATTTCTTCCAGCCACGTTTGTGGACTGCTGTAATTAGACAAACCAATTAAATTTTGATGCATATCAAAAGCTCTTCTTCGCACGTTTAAACCTCCCGGAAGAATGCCTTCAGAGTGGCAGCCAATGTACATACACTCGAGCATCGTGTTCCAGATTCGAATCAATTCTGAGTTTATTTTTTCCTCTGATCGCATTGATTTTTCGTTTTCATAAACGATTTCAGAGACTAATTTTTTTTCAGAAATAGTATAATTTAAAAGCTCTTCAGCGTTTTGAATCGGGAAAGGAAAGGCACATTTTATCTCTTCTTTCTTTTTGGCATTAATGCGTTCTTCTTTTACAACAAATCCGCCACCGATCGAATAAAAGGTAGATTCGTACTCAGAACCATCCGCTTTAAAAGCTGTAAATTTTAGACCATTGGCATGAAAAGGAAGAAACTCTTTATTAAAAACAATATCCTGAAGAAAGTAAAAAGGAATCGTAATTTGATTGCCTAAAATAATTTCATTTTTGGTTTCAATGATTTTAATTATACTTGCAATATTCTCAACAGGAATGTATTCGGGATCCTGACCGCTCAATCCAAGCATAACCGATAAATCTGTAGCATGACCCTTGCCTGTTAAGGAAAGTGAGCCATACAAATCTACTTTTATACGTGTGATTTGGTCCAAAATAGATTCGTTTTTTAACTCCTCCAAGAAGCGTTCTGCGGCGCGCCAAGGTCCTAGAGTGTGCGAGCTGGATGGGCCTACACCAATTTTAAGCATATCAAAAACAGAGATACATTCTTCCATTGTTCAAATTTTATTTAAACAAAGATAATTGAATAATGCAATGAATTTAATAGTCGAACTACTAATCTTGCGTATTTGTTAAAAAAAATATTAAATTTTAATAATTTGTCAACGAAACAAATTTTATTGTTTAATATAGAAGTTTCATAGAGTGTTCGAGTTTTTTTTAGGTATTTTTGTAGATAAGTAGTGGCTCAAATGATCTTTTTTTTAGTTTTAAACAGATTCAAGAGAACTGCAATTTCAGGTATTTTAATTTTTATTGAATGATTATTTTTTGAAAATTAAACTACCAAAATAGCATATAAAGTTATATTATGATAGAATTTTTCAGGCATTTTTTAAGCGAATTTGAACTACCACTGAGTAATCCGGTATTGATTTTTTCGTTAATCCTTTTCATTATTTTGTTGTCTCCTATATTGTTAAAAAAAATAAATATTCCGGGTATCATCGGTTTAATTATTTCAGGAGTTATTATTGGTCCTCATGGGTTAAATATTTTGGCAAAAAGCTCGGCAGTCGATTTGTTTTCGACGATTGGCCTTCTTTATATCATGTTTATTGCGGGTCTGGAACTCGATATGAATGAGTTTAAAGCCAATAAAAACAAGAGTTTATTATTTGGATTTTTTACCTTTATTTTTCCGCTTTCTATTGGTTTTCCAGTGTGTTTCTATATCTTACAATACGATTTTAACGCCAGTTTTTTAACCGCCAGTATGTTTGCCACGCACACTTTGGTCGCCTATCCAATTGTGAGTAAGCTAGGTATTGCAAAAAATCAGGCTGTGGCCATTACAGTAGGAGGTACGATCCTTACAGATACAGCCGTTCTAATCATTTTGGCGATTATTATGGGCAGTAGTCAAGGCAATCTAAATCAGGCTTTTTGGATAAAACTGACTGTTTCTTTGCTTATTTTTTCTGCGATCATGTTCTTAGTTATTCCAAGAATTGCAAAATGGTTTTTTAAGAAGTTAGAAAGTGAGAAACATGCTCATTATATTTTTGTGCTTTCGGTTGTTTTCTTTGCCGCCTTTTTGGCCGAAGTAGCAGGAGTAGAGCCCATCATTGGGGCATTTGTTGCTGGTTTGGCTTTAAACCCATTGATTCCGCATTCTTCTGCTTTGATGAATCGAATTGAGTTTATAGGGAATTCATTATTTATTCCGTTTTTCTTAATTTCTGTCGGAATGTTGGTCGATGTAAGTGTGATCCTGAGTGGGCCAACCGCCTTGATTGTAGCCGGAACATTAAGTGTTGTCGCGATCTTCGGAAAATGGATTGCAGCATTTTTTACCCAAATTGTTTTTAAATATACCAAGACCGAGAGACAATTGATTTTCGGTTTAAGCAGCGCACATGCCGCAGCAACTTTGGCTGTGATATTGGTTGGTTTTAAAGCCAAAATTCTGGATGAAAATATTTTAAACGGAACCATTATCCTGATCCTGATTACGTGTATTGTCGCTTCATTTGCTACTGAAAAGGCGGCCAAGAAAATCGCTATTTGCGAAGAAGAAGTCTCTCCTCAGGACACCGAGAAAGATCAGATTTTAGAGGAACACATCTTGATTCCGCTGGCCAAAACCTCAGCCACAGCAGGTCTTTTGGATTTTGCTCTTTTAATTAAAGATAAAAAATCAAACAATCCTGTTACATTATTGACAATTGTTCCGAATAATGATCAGGCAGAAATAAATATTTTGAAATACCGAAAAGCAGTTGATAAATTTATCATTCAGGGATCTGCTTCCGAAGTAAAAATAAATACTATTGCCAGAATTGACCATAATCCCGCAAGCGGAATCGCACGTACATCAAAAGAAATTATGTCTGATATCGTGATTATTGGCTGGCCAAGAAAAACAGGTTTCTTAGATAAGATTTTTGGTGAGAATGTCGATTCTATCATCAATAATGTAGATAAAAGTTTATTCATCTGCCGTTTTGAAAAATCATTTATAGAAGAAAAAAGACTGGTTTTTATTTGTCCGCCATTTTCAGAAAGAGGAATTGGTTTTCAGCTTTTATTGCAGAAAATATGCCGACTGTCGCAAGAATTGAGTATTCCGATTTTAATTTATGCAGAATATAAAACACATCAGGCCATTCAGCAAATTGCGAATCATTTAAAGCTAAACCCTAAATTAGGTTTTAAAAGTATATTGTATTGGGATGATTTTGAAGCGATTTCGGATGAAATTAAACCAACCGATCTGATTGTTTTTAATTTATCGCGTAAAGGCTCGATCTCTTACCAATCTATTTTTGATAAATTGCCACAAAAATTCGAAAAGTCATTCAGTACTAACAACCTTATTTTGGTGTATCCACATGATGATCGTCAGGAAAGCGCCATGGATGCTTACGAAGATTTTACTGCAACGCCACTTACAAAAGGTATCGAAGCTATTGAACAAATTGGTAGAGGTTTAGGGAATATTTTAAAGAAAGGTTAGCATAATTACCATGAAAAGAAATTTTTTTAGCGCAGTTTTATTGTTCATCAACGTAATTGCCTTGGCACAAAATAAAATGAAAAAAGCTGACGAACTTATAAACAAAACAGATCCCGGATGGACTGTTGTAGAAGATTGGATTAAGAAAGCCAAAAATAAAGTAGAAATTTTACCAGCAGATTTGTCTAAAGCAAAAGAAGCTTTATATCAAACACAAGTTACAACGCATTCACCCATGGGAGCAATTGTTTTTATGACCGGCGGACTTTTGATTGATGACGGCTGGATTAGAATCTTAGGTTCCGGAAATGCAAAATGCAACAGAACACTTCCTGATTGGAATAAAGGCAAATCATTTAAAGAGTTTGGTGACTCAGCTTCTTTCTTGTTAATTGCCGATGATGCGATCGGAGGTTTTTATATTTTGAATGGGGGAGCATTAGGCACTGATACTGGCAAGATTTATTATTTTTCGCCAGATAATCTGGAATATGAGCCACTTGATATTACGTATTCAGAATTTCTGCAATTTTGTTTTAATAATGACTTAGACAAGTTTTATGAAGGGAATCGATGGAAAGGATGGAGAGAAGAAGTTTCAAAATTGAAAGGCGATGAAGTATTTAATTTTTATCCGTTTCTTTGGAGTAAAGAAGGAAACGATATCGATAAAAATTCAAGAAAAGTGATCCCGATAAGCGAACAATACAGCTTGAATTTAGATTTAAGAAAACAGTTGGGTTTTGATAATTAAAAATAAGTTTGACTCATTATTTCAAAATTATAAATGAAACATAATATCAAATCAATCCGGCCTTTTATTGGTGCTAAAGACTTTCAGGTTTCAAGAAGTTTCTATTGCGATCTTGGATTTGAAGAAACGGTTTTAGCAGCTAATCTTTCTGTTTTTAAAACAAATGAAATAGCATTTTATCTGCAAGACGCCTATGTCAAAGATTGGATCGATAATTCTATGATTTTTATCGAAGTAAATGATGTGCATCAATTTTATAAAGAAATTGTGGCTTTAAATATTACAGAGAAGTATCAAAGTGCAAAATTGCTTCCCGTCAAAGAATTAGACTGGGGAAGCGAATTTTTTTTACATGATCCAGCTGGAATTTTGTGGCACTTTGGGACGTTTAACAAATAAGGATTTTTTACTTTAAACTTTTATTTTAAACTTTTTCTTTATCAATCCATTTCCCTACAGTAGGGGCCACATAATGTTGCATTTTGTCAAGCAAATCATCAATAGTAGCACTCGTTAATAGCATTTTTTGATTGACTTCTTTCAGTAAACCTTTATCAGTCATTGTCTGAATCATCATTAATAAAGGGTCGTAAAAACCATCGATATTCAAAATAGCGATTGGTTTTTTATGCAATCCTAATTGCGCCCAGGTAAGCATCTCAAAAAGTTCTTCCAAAGTACCAAAACCACCTGGAAGCGCAATAACGCCATCGCATAAATCATTCATTTTGGTTTTTCTTTCGTGCATGCTTTCTACCAAAATAAGTTCGGTTAGGTTTTCATGAGCGATTTCTTTCGATCGAAGAAAATTGGGCAATATACCAATAACTTTTCCTTTTTCGCTCAAAACACCATCCGCAACAGCGCCCATCAAACCTACTTTTGCACCACCATACACCAACTCTATATTTTGTTTGGCCAATGTTTGACCAAGTTCAAAAGCTTGAGATCGGTATTTTTCTTCGGTTCCAAAACTGGAACCGCAAAAAACTGTTATTCTTTTCATTCTTAATTTATTTTTTTAATTCATATTCAAAATGAGGTAATGCTACTCCGTTATGCGTAACCGTCATTTCGTTTACTTTTTCTGCGCCTAGCTTTAAAACTGCTTTTTGCGAACGAATGTTTGCTGCTCCAACATGAAAAAATATCGAATTGAGACTTTTGAAAGCATAATCAATCAATAATTTTTTTGAAGAATTATTATAAGGACTTCCCCAATATTTTCTGGAAATAAATGTAAATCCGATCGCAATACTTGACTGCTCGTGGTCATAATTGTAAAATCGGGTACTGCCTATGATCTCATTATTTTTTTGGTCGAGGATCAAAAAAGCACCTTTTGAATTGATAGCTCCTTCAAAAAAGAGCGTAAAAACATCCTTTTTATAACGATCTTTAATTGGATGCTGCTCCCATATCAAAGGGTCTGAAGCTATTTTATAAAGTGCTTCAAAATGTTTTTCTTCTAACGGAATTAATTTTGTTAACTCATCTTCTAAAATTTCGGGTTGTAAATTGAAGTTTGATTTTGGCATTTTAAAATGAATTTTATTAATTTACTTGTTTAATTTAGAAAGCAGGAAACGTTTATTTTGCAGCTTTTTCATCTAATTTTAAAAAATCGCCATCGATAATCAATAGTTTGACGCCGTTTTTTGAAATGGAACGATGTGAACTCAAATCATCCGAAACGATATACGTCATTCCTTTTTTCAATAAAAAAGATTCGCCAGTTTCGAGTTCGCTTGTCACTTCGCCCTCTAAACAGTGCACGACATGTCCTTTTTGGCACCAGTGATCGGCAACATATCCGGCAGAATATTCTACAATTCGGGTGCGTAATCCTTGGTGTTGTACCGTTTGCCAAAAAGCAATTCCGGTTTCTCCTGCATGTTCGGTTTTCGGAATAGCATTCCAATCTATTGTTTCAAAAGGGATATTGCTCATATTATTTTTTTAGTTTATCCTTTCCAGTATTCCTTAAATTCTTGATTTTAAATCCTTAAATCAACCATTTCGGCAATCATGGGTATCTTGATCAGAATAGGATTTAAGGAGTTTTTTAGTTACTGCTTGCCACGCTTATCAAGGTTTTGGAAGAGGTAGGTTTTGTCAATACCTATTTTGAAAAATGTATTTTAAAATCGTCATCGATGTAGTATTTTGTTTTAGTAGATTGATCTAATTTCTTTTTATTGCCAGGAATGTAGGACCAAATTAGGTCTTATTTTTTAATAGTCAAAAATGTTTCTAAAAAAGTTGTTAGTGTGTTTTGCAACCTTACATCTCATTTTGATGTGGTTACAGCAATAGCAAGCTTTATGAACGCTATTTTTTGGCTTTGCACAGCTGTAAATAAAAAAGACTAACGTTTTATCAAGTATATTAGTCTTGATGCAGCAAAACACAAATCGTTATTGTTTTTTCAGTGGGTAGGATGCTACTTTACAGTGGTTAAATCTAACTTGCATACGGTCGAATCAAGTTTTCAGTCGCTTCAATTAGGTTTTCAGTCGATTTAATCAGGTTTTCAGTCAGTCAAATCAAGTTTTCAGTCGCTTCAATCAAGTTTTCAGTCGGTCGAATCAGGTTTTCAGTCGGTTGAATCAAGTTTTCAGTCGCTTCAATCAAGTTTTCAGTCGCTTCAATCAAGTTTTCAGTCGGTCGAATCAAGTTTTCAGTCGCTTCAATCAGGTTTTCAGTCGGTCAAATCAGGTTTTCAGTCGGTCGAATCAAGTTTTCAGTCGGTCAAATCATGTTTTCAGTCGGTTAAATCAAGTTTTCAGTCGGTCGAATCAAGTTTTCAGTCGCTTCAATCGTGTTTTCAGTCGCTTCAATCAAGTTTTCAGTCGGTCTAATTCTACTTGACGGAGGATAATAAACTTTATAGTAGACCACTATTGCTTAGATAAATAGGATTAGCTGTTATACATCGTATTTCTTATTTAATATTAGAGTTTTCAAAGGCCACTCATCAATATTTATAATAATTTTCTTTTTCTCTAAATTGGCCAATATCTCATAAAAGACCTTTTCAGATTTTAAAATTTCATAAGCATGTTTCAAAGAATCCGTTGTTTGCATAAATTTAAAAAGATAAAAATTATCAATTGCTCCGTAATTCGATTCACGATTAATTTTTACGTGCAAGTATTGTTTAGTTTGTAAGTTTTCAAAATCACATGCATCACCGTGAAACCAATAAGACCAATTTGTGTTCAGGCTACCTTTCCAAAGATTATTCTGTCTTGACATAAGTTTAGCAAAAGGAAAACGTTCGCTTAAATCTATCTTATATTCGAGTGCTAATAATTTTATCATTTCGTTTGCTGTTTTCCCAAACGATACAATAGTTTCAATTAGTAATTTTTCTTCAGTCGATTTCATTAATTAAGACGGTTAAGGAGCATATCGTTCTGATAATACATTGGGTTTTGTACTAAATTAAGCCCTATTTCCAGATTTGCCAAAATGTACTAAATACAAGCATTATTCTTTCAATCATTCTAAATCAAGGCCCATTTGTTCCTGAGATATTTCTATTTTTTAAATTCTTCTTTTTTTTATTTATTTTTTAATGAACCGTCGTCATTTATAAATTTAAATGAATAATTCTCATCCAATATTTTTCCACCAAGTTGTATAAAAGTACCAAATTGTCCTCTCCAATCTTCCAAATCATTTTCTCTTGAATTATCCCACCGAATTATTCCATACTTATTTGGCCAGTCTGATTCAGCTTTAACAACCACTCCAAATTCTCCATTCTGAGTAACTTTCATTCCGTCATTAAAGTCGTGTGTATCCATTTTTTTGATCTTGTCGCTAACGTACAGCTATTACATTGGGTTTGGGACTAAATTAAGCCTATTTTCGGATTCACCAAAATATCTTGAATATAAAACCAATTTCCCGTTAAGCGATTTTTTCTAAAAAAAACTTCACATTTAGTCTGTAATAAATTAGCCATTTAGTCTTTGTTACGAGACAGGAAATAAATAATTATATAATGTATCATGCTCTATGACATTTTTCCCTTTTAGTGGCGTCATGATGAATAGATAAATTTCATCTTCAATTTTATAAAATAAAAAATTTGCGCTAAGTTTTTCCAATCCGTAATATGCAATTCTATCAGATTTTATAATCTTATCGACTTGATTATTAATTTTTATTACAAATTCATTAAAATTCAAGCTAAAACTTTTGACGGTATCATTGTTAATTAATTCAAGTTGCTAGTTAATTGTTTTATTTAATTGTAATCCGAATACAAACAATGTAAGCTTTATTAGAAATCCTTCCAATGTAACAGCATGTATTGTTCTGGGGAATAATTTTTTAA
>NZ_JAGFBV010000043.1 GCF_017948595.1 Flavobacterium geliluteum
CTCATTTGGTATGGAATGACCACAACTCAGTAATATAAAGCTAAGTAATAATAGTATTTTTTTCATTTTTATCATTTTATATTAATTTTCAAAAGTAAGAAAACCGCTTGAATGACCTAGCGATTTTTTCACGATCTAATATTGAAAGTCTTGTAAAACACATTTCAAATGTAAATGACAAAGAGGCGGTTCGAGATATTGAAAAAATCATATCCAACTCTAAATTTACCGAAAGCAGGGCATTAGAGAACAAAGACCCGAAAAATTATGGCGCTAAAGTAGCAAGAGGTGTAGAAAGTTATAATTACTATCAATCAAAATGGAATGATATAGATGTTGAAATCAATATGGAAGTAATGAAAAACGGCTACGAACAACCGTATGCTATTCTATTCAACAAAAAATAAACGCTCCAAAATCAGGGAACCACTGCGATCGCGGATATAATTTTAAAGCGTTTACACTGCAAATATACAAAACTTTTTGATATGCAAGACTTTATAAAAAATATTCTCCAAGACATTCGAGTGGACTTAACCGACGAGTTTGACAAGAACTTTGAGCGCAAAGCCTTTTTTGACAAACCGTGGCCTAACACCAGTATTCCCAACCACAAAGGTAGTGTGATGATGCGCTCAGGCAAATTGCGCCGTTCTATTAAGGCACGAGAAACCAACAACGGCATTAGTTGGTCTAGTTCCTTGCCGTATGCGAGCTTGCAAAATGAAGGTGGGGAAGTGATTGTAACCGAAAAAATGAAACGCTTTTTTTGGGCGATGTTCTACAAAAGTTCTGGAGCTGTGACCAAAACCAAAAGCGACAGAAATGTAAGGCTATCACAGGAAGCCCAAATATGGAAAAATTTAGCCCTACAAAAAGTAGGTGCCAAAATGAAAATCAAACAACGTCAATTCATTGGCGACCATCCGCAAGTAAGGCAACGCATTGAACACGTTGTCGATTTGAATATGAAGGAACTCGAAAAAACAATTTTTAATAAATTAAAACGATGAGCAAGGCAGTTTTACAAAGTATTCAAACTATTCTATCCACTATTCCAGCACTTCGTTATGTGGACGAAGATTGGGGACAATTGGACGATTATAGTCCAAATCCTCCCACGCAGTTTCCCCTGGTGTTGATTGATATTGGAAACCTCCAATTTAGTGACATTGGCAAGGACAGAACCGCCACACCACAAAACCGCCAAATGGCAACGGGTACGATTGTCTTGAGTATTGCTAACCTGAAACTGACTAACACCAGCGCACGAGCTCCACAGCCTCAAAAAGACAAAGCGTGGTCTATTTGGGATATTGTAGAAAGTGTTCACGGAAAATTACACGGTGTAGCCGTTGGTGGTTCCGCAGGTGCTATGATGCGCACCAATATGCGAAAAGTAAAACGGGATGATGGAATTCAAGAGTATGAAGTGACTTATACTATTGGAATGACTAATGTTTAAAACAATCTCATTTGAATAGCAATAGCGTCCTCAATTTTTTTGAGTTCCGATGTTACTGGAGTGCAAAGCACTTCATAAAGAGTAGTTCTTGAAATTGGGTAAATTGGACAAATGTATTTGCGCCAAACTACGGTTGTAGGAATATCTTCGGTCTTGTGTTTTTGGTATAGTTCTTTGATAAGCTTGTAACGTAACAGCTTATTGCGTTGAACACCAAGGGAACGGTTAAGAGTGATAGACATATAAGCAAAAGTAAATAGTTTTTATCTATTGTGCAACACGAATTGATAGACAAAAAAAACCCACTTTTAAGGAGTGGGTTTTGATTATTTTTAGTTTACAAAAATAAACTTTTCTCTAGACATATCTTTAAGCTGGTGTTCTAGCCTTTCGACGTGCTTTTCTCTCAATTTTGAGATAGATTCTTTCATATCAAGCATTTCGCTTAAATGATTGATTTTTCGTTTATAATCATTAATATTCTCTTTAGAATTATCTTCGTCTTCAGGAAGGTTATATCGTATCATTGCACGCCTAATTTAGAGATTAAACTTAAACGCAATTCGTTGTCATCAATTTTATTTACTAATACCAACACCTTAACTAATTCAGAGGCGGTGTATCTATAACACAACTTGCCTTTTTTAATGATTACTTTTTTCATAACGCTAGAGATAATTGGTTAGTAGCATTTTTGTAGTTGTAATAACCTTGAAGTAAGTCAAAGTATTGAGCTGTTATGAAGTTGCGACCATAAATTTTAAAGAAATGTTCTGGAAACTTCGATTTTCGTTTACTTGTACTTCCTTTGATGCTTGCACCCATAGAAAGTAAGGATTCATTGTAGTTGTAAAGAAACTGCTGTTCGCAAATCATTGGTGTAACACCATTTTTTGCGGGAAGTATTAATGCTTGCTTGGTTAAAAGTTCTTTTAACTTCCTATTACAAGCCAAATAAAACTCTGGACTTAACCATTGAGCGAAAAACAAAGCCACATCTTCTTGAAAAAAAGTACCTTGATTTACCCCTCCTTGCCTAATCACTTGTAAATCAGCCGTGGCGCATATATGAGAAACGGAAACCACATTTACTAAGTCTTTGGCTTGCTGTGTTCTAAGCCAGTTATCTGGTTTTTTTGCTCTACCAAACGGTTTCGCCATCTGTGTGGCATTGACCATCATTTTGCCGTTGATTTCTTCAAAGGCGATTTGGTGACCGTGAAATTCCATCACTTCAACCAATGTTGTTTTTGTTGCATTCATCTTATTTGTCATTTAGATTGTATGCGAGTTCGCCGTCAGGTGTGACAAACCACTCTAGGAGAGGAATTATAGTCATTTCTGAACTAAGCACCTTGTGCGAACTCTTATCGTTAAATTTTTTTTCTAGGATTGCTCCTAAAGTGATTTGTCACGACAAACATACAAATTATTTTAATACTTTTGAATTATGAAGGAGTTTTTTAAAGAAATGGGTATTTTATTTTTATATGCAGCTGCTATGGCAGTTGTTTATATTGCTATTGTATTGTTTGGTCAATATTGTTTATCCGTCCAATGAATTATTTTTCCTTTGAAATCTTCGTTGAAGTACTCAAAGAATTCGGCAACGGTATCGAAGCCATCGTTTTGGGCGAGTTCTAGGATATTGCCTGTTATGATTAACTTATCGGCAAACTTAACCGTTGCAAAACTTTTACCGTCAATAAAAACTCTTACCATTAGCTTTCCAAACAGATCATACCATACAATCATAACTTTTTGAGTACTGACCACTGGCAGAACTGGGGCAAATCGAAACATATTTTTTTGACGCACATTAATAAAAAAATCAATCTTATTACCTTTTTTCCAGCGATCATTTTTGTCTTCACGAATGGTGTGGATTTTGGGGAAACATTCTTCGAGTTTGCCAATATCATAAGCATAACTGCTTTTATCTTTATCAATCGATAAAAGGGGTAATCCTTCTTGAATTAAACCACGGTCAATTTTCTCTACAAAATAAGTAGGCTTGTCTTTTATTTTTGTGCTAAATCCTAAAATCATAGTTGTTTTTATTAATTAATTTTAATACTTGCTTCCGCTAAAGATTCTTTCCAAAATTCAATAATCTGATCTATTGTAAAATTCAGTTCTAATAATTCCGAATTAAGGCTACTTACTTTTTGCCTTATTTTCATAGCCGCATATTTTGTATTTTCCATTTTGTTTGTTTTTAGTATAACGTTGGTTTGGCGACATTAAAACGATCGCCAAGCCTTTAGTTATAGGCAAGTGCTACATTTCGTTTTCAAAATCCAAAATCAACTGTTTGGATAAATTATTTGTAAATTTTTTTAATTCTATTTTATCAAATCTATAATCTATAATTTCACAAATAACTAAAGCGAAAGGGTCCTTTTCGTAGATTGCTTTTAAAAATCCATTTGAGTCATTTTTTTCTTTGTATTTGTCTAAGGTTTTAAAAAAAGCATCTTTTACCTCTCTTTTTTCTAACCTAATCGTAAAATCAACATCAAATGATTTATATTCATCCTGAAAATCACCAATAAAAGTCTCAAGACAATCACAATAAAGTAATTCCGAAAGCCTTTTGCTTCCTAGTTTTTCGCAAAACAAAAACAATGTTGCAATACTTAATTTGTCGTCTAAGTTTAATACATCTCTAGTCGTATCGTATATTATTTGTTCTATTTTCATAAGTTCGTTTTTTTTAATTACCCACACCAGCCTACAACAGCAGTCTTGAACTACCGCCGAATCTACGCAACCGCATAGCGGCAGGACAAGGCTGCAAAACGTTATCTGCTATGCGGTTGGAGTCGCTAAAGATTTCGGTTTTAAAATTAAAATCAAATAATTTTCTTCATTTTTCATTATTTCAATCATAGGCTTTTCATAACCTAAATAATTTGAACAAATTTCTAAAACCTGGAAAGGTATTTGATTGGATGATAAATCTTGTTTGTCTTTTGTCATAAAAAGAAAAAAAACAAAATCGTTTTTAATTACTTGAACAATTCCAATTTTTGATAATTGTTGAGTGATTTCTGTAAGCATTTTTTTTGATGTTTTTAGTCCGTTACTTATTTGTCAATTTACCTGCTAAATCTTTCAAAACAGGATTAAATACTTTCCCGACTTTCATTACTACTTGTGGGCGTTCATCTTCAAATCTTCTTTTATTGATGTAGGTGGCGAGGTGTAATTTAGCAATGCCCGGGTTTTTCTTTAAATACTCCAAATAATGTGGCACTTCAAGGAAACATTTGATCTGATCGGCTTTGGATAACTTTTTAAAGGTCTTTTCGGCATCGAATTTCGATACCTTATTGCCGTACATATTCCACAGGCTTTCGAAACTAAAATCGGCTTCGCCAACTTCAATAGTCAATTGTTTCAGGTCGTTTTGCCATTTTTTTATATGAGCTTCGAGATAAGGAAATTTTCCTTTGATGTACAACCAGTCGGAATGTCTCTCATTCAAGTCGCCAGCGAGGACATTAAAATGGATTAAAACACCGTTTAAATTATATTTAAACTGCCATATATCGCCACATTCTATTTTTACTGTATAAGTGGTTGTGAGTTGTTGCATAATCTTGCTTTTAAAACTTTTAAACCAAAAGAATCATAATTAAAAATCATCATATCCAAATCCTCAGCCAATTGGCGTTCTATTTGTGCGCCACGGCTCAATTGCCAACAGGGTAGGATTACTATTCCATCGCAATCGAGCATTGCTTTTAAACAGGTTTTCATTGCACTTTCCCAAGGTTCGGTGGAGTTGTTGACGACTACTATGGGATTGACCACTTCAAAGCCTAGCTTTTCGATGGTGGTTTGCGCTTCTTTGAATTTGATTACTACGTGGTGAAATGGTTCGTTGGTGATTTTGCCAGCGATGTATATTTTTTTACTCATACTTTTATTTAAACTTTGGTTTTCGTGAATCGTTGATTTCATCTTTTCAACAGGTATTTAATGGGTTTGGTGTGAGTGTGATTTTGAACTATTTCGATGGCTTCCTTTTTTAAACGAGTTTCCGTCTGGAATATGGTTTCTCTCTTTGTCAGCGGATTGATTTGTTTTTTGTTTCTGGGCATTTTAGACCATTTTTTGATTGATAAAATCCTTTATTTTATTAAGTGCAGTTTTGGATCGAACATCGTCGCAAGTGCCGATTAGTGTCATTATCAATTTTTCGGGCGCATAAGCTTCGTGATATTTTAGGGCAATGCTGTACTTTTTTTTGACATCAAAAAGCGTTTGATTGTCCCGGGCCGTTTCCCACTTTTTTTCAAACTTTAGAGCTACATCCCGGGCAATGCTTTTTAGCGTTAATTGCTCGCTGGTGGTCATACCGTAATATTCTAATGTAGCCAGTAATTTATTTACGGCTTGAAGTCCGTCAGCGTTGGTTTTTATGATTATTTTCATCTTAACATTCGGTTTTTGGTGGTTCAAGTTCTTTGCCACATTCGGCACAAACTAATTGAGTGGTTTCGCATCCGCATTCGACGGATATGGTTCTAATTTCGGCAATGTCGTGCAGACAAACCTCGATGATGCTACGAGTTTCCATTAATGACGTAGTCCGCTCAAAACTATCAAGGTCATTTTCCCGTTGATGATCTGCGTCAATAATATCTAATGCACTGCCAACGCCAACAAAAAGACCGATAAAAAAACATGCGCTAAGAAGCATCAGTCCGAACACTGCTATTACTATATTTTCTAACATAATTATTTGTATTTTGATTTAACAATTCCTTTAAATGCTTCGATAATTTTTGAAACCTCCCACGGTTCCATATTTTTGAGTGGCTTGTTTATTGGTGATTTGTCACTTTTCAAAAAGTCGCTCAGTCGTTCTATGTCGGCAACTTCGCCGTGTTTGCCATTTTCAGTCGTCCATTGCGCTGTTCGCATATAAGCTAGCAGGGTAAGGTGTTGACGGTTTTTACTGTCAAAATAGCCCCAGTTATCGCTCCCCTCTCCTTTGGGGAGGGGTTGGGGGTGGGGTTCTCCTGTTTGTTGCCTGATAACCTTGACGGCTTGTGCTTGTGTCAAACTTTTCAAACTCGTGCGGTTCACATCGCCAGTTACCCATTGCACCCACTCCTCTTTCATACCGACATTCCATTGACAATTACGGTTTATGGTATTGATTTGATGGGTTGTAATAGGCAAATCGTCGCCGTAGATTACGGGTGGTTTTGTTTTAGTTTTTGTCATCTCTTCGCTTATAAAGATTCGTTATGTGCATAAGCTAAATTTCTCAAATCCATCGCTTTTTCTTGAAAATCTTCACTAGGATGAGCCATAGTATGGTTTTGCTGTTTTCTATCTTCATTAGCGGATTTCATTCCTTCTATTTCTGCCTGAACGGCTAGAATTAGCGCAAGTCTTTTTGTGTTATAATAATCTTCCATTTTGTTTATTTTTGTTAATATTCCTTTATTGTGTAATAATCGCTATTATTACGTATTTGTTTAATATTGCTCCCGTGACGAGATTCGAACTCGCAAAAGCCATTTTCACACGGGAAACCAAATTAACTAACCTTATTTTTCTAAAATTTTAACATCAAGAATCCGACTATACTTTTCGTTCAAATCGATGAGTTTTGCAACTTCAACTATTTCTGAACGTTTTTCTAAATAGTCATTCAGAAGTGCGTGTGGTGCGCAAATCCATTTTTCATAAATTACTAGCACAGTCACTTTACTTCGTTTTAAAAGTTGACTTGGTGTGTTTTTTGAATCTCGGGTTATTGATGACCGTATTCTCGTAATTTCGAAAAGCGTTCCATTCCATTGTGGACATTCCGGTTTTGCTTTCCCAACGTCCGTTTTGGTCTTTATACACCGTGTGGCCGTTTACGTTATACCTTTTGTGATCCTCGAGGGGCAGTATCGTTATGTTCATAGTCTTGCATTTGTTTAAAAAAAGTTCTAATCTTGAACCTAAGCCACTCAATGTAAGTGGCTATGTCTTTTCCGTTGAGTACAGCCAGTAAGATTACCAGCAGTACTATAATTCCGTTACTCGACTGCATCGGTTGGTATTTTTTCGCTAAAAAAATCAAACTTATAATTGGCAGAAAAACCAACAGACGACATAGACAACGGTACAGGTGTTTTAGAACCATCTTCATTAATTAAAGCGGCTTCGATAAACCACGACGAACGGACAGGCTTGTAACTAGCGGCAATGATTGCCACGCCATCTATAAATTCCTCGTCTTTAGAATCGGCAGCGGCTTTTTGCAGCTCCAGAACCCGTGAGCCTTTCAAATTGCCTTTTGCATCTTTTTTGAGCATATTAAAAAGCATTGACACTAAAGTGGCGGTTTCCTCGTTTTTTGACAATGACGATAAGTAGTTTTCGACTTTCTGAATTCCAGCCGTTACGGTATCATCCCAGCCTTCGTTGATTCTATACCCGATTTGAATTTCTTCCTTATCGGTTGAAAAGGTGTGTGACTGCTGTTTTTCTTTCAGGCCATAGACTTGGTTTTTCAAGTCCAAAATATCCTCGAAATATTTGAAAGTAGCGGTTTTGGCGGCACTGATTACTTCCGAGGCAGCACAGAGTTGAAACATTGCTTTGGGCACAGTTTCGAGTACTAATGCTTTGTAGGCATCACGGTCTTGGTCTTTTTTGGATTCTAATTTTGCCAATTGTTCTTTTAATTCGGCGGCTGTAAATGCGGTGATTGGCTTTACTGGTAATTCTTGAGTTTCTGTGTTCATAATTCTTCGTTGTTTTTAATTTTTGTTAGTGTGAAGGCTATTCTTTTTTCTATTTTTTCCGATACTTGGTAGTATCGCTTTTCGGCTTCGGGCGTGTCATTGTTCGACTGTGAGAGTAGGGAACCTCGCTCCTGATTAATCAACATCCTTTCGTAAACCGAGAACACGGCGGAACGTCCCCATTTTTCTTGTTCCGAACAGTATTCGAGCACAGAAAGTAAGTCTTGCTCTCGCTGGTTTTGGATTTTTTCGCGAATTTTCATTTAGTTGAAATAATACACGGGCGTGTGGGTTACTAATAGGTTAGAAAATTCCTTGTTTCGCTTAATTTTCTCTAGCAATGCTTTAGGTTACCTAATCATCATCTGGGCGGTGCAAGCTTTGTAATGTGCTAACAGGTGGTCGGGTTGTGGTGGGATTACATTGACAATTTTCAAAAAGTGAAGCTCACATTTGCCATACTCCATCATAAACCACTTGTTGATGCTGGAATTTGCCAACAGCTGTTGTACTACACTCGGGTATTGACCGTAATGTTCGCACCATTTCATAATAGCCAGCAATAGGCGGTCTTCGTATTCTTCTGTTGACCATTGCAGGTAGTCTTGAATTTGGTTTTGTGTTGTTGTTTTCATATCTGTTGTTTTTTGTTATCCTTTTTGTAAAATTTTAGACATTTTTTGGCTATATCCCTCCTGCCATATTACTCGGGATTCATAGGCTTCAAATCGGTTTTTAATAATTTCGGCATTGTAATTCTCTACTTTTACTACTATGTCTGCATCAAACTTAATATCGTCGGCTATTGCTCCTTTAAGCTTGTCTCCATCGGCTGCCGAAATCCAAATAAAGGTCGTGTCCTTGAACTGGCTTATGAATTCAAAATAATGCTCGCTTCGCATTTTCCTAAAAAAGTATTGAACGGAATCAATGACTACTATTTTGGCTTGGCGTTTTTGGCTTAATCTAGCTGTTAATTGTGGTACCAATTCTTGATGATAATTGAATCCAGAAACACCTTTCATATTGTTTCGTTTTAAAGCCATTTGAAACCCTTTTTTCATTCCCTCTTCCGAAGTGTTGTAATGTACTTTTTGACCTTGTTGACACATCTGCTTTACCGCTTGCAAAACATAAGAGGTCTTGCCGTGACCCGAACCTCCAAAAACTAACCAATGACTATTGCCTAATTGCGGTTCGCCTAAATGTGATTTCCATTCGTCTGCTGTTTTGATGGTTTTAAACTTAATTTTCTCAATGTCTTCATAACTGTAGGCTCTGGGTACTTTTTGCATTTTTAAGCCACTTTTTTATGATTTAGGAAATAACTCTCGACATCTTGTTTTACTCGCCTTAAATCGCCCTCGCAGTTGCTGTATATGATTTCAATTCTTTCGGAATCCTGCAAGCCGTTTTCTTGGCAGATTTTGGCAACATCATCCAGTACTAGTGGTTTCAGTTTTAAAAACTTTCGACCTATTCGGGACCATAATTCAAAATATCCTGAACGATCAGCTTTAACGCCTCGCTTGATTCTTTTTTCGAGTGCAGGAACTCCTGAGAGTAAAAAACCACAATGCCCCACTAGATCATTGTAGAAGTCAATAAAGAAATCCATTGAGCCGTCTTTCAGTTTGTCCATTTGGTCAATGATTACTAGCGGTTTATCCAATCCACTCAAATGATCTATGAAACGCTCCACTAAATCCTCGGTAGTTCCGAAATCGTCTAATCCGCAGGCTGTAACCAAGGCTTTGGCATAACTTTTTGACTTCCAGAAGGTTTTACATTCTATGTAAATCACATTCGGCAATGTGCTGGCGATTAACTTGTAGGTTTGGCTTTTTCCTGCTCCAGCATCGTACGAAATCCCGAAACTGATTGATTTTTCTTTAGCTTTTTCGGCGTGGCGATAGATGTATTCCAGATTGGTGGTTTGGGCGGTTTTCCAATCCAACTCAATGCGAAGCTTCACTTTTACTTTCCTCCACATTTCGTCTTTAATCAATGCCCAATTCTCGTTTATCATTTGGCTAATCGTTGCCGATGATACACCTGCTTTGGTAGCGACTTTGTTTTGCGAAGTCAATGCGCATAGGTGTTTGATTTCTTTTACTATCTGATGTTTTTGTTCTGTGGTCATTGTTGGTTTTTTAGGTTAAAAATCGTACTCTTGATTTACGGCTTCGGTTATTAATTGCTCTACTTTGGTCATATTTCCGCCCATTTTTATCATTAGGTCGGTATCTTCTATCAATGACTGGCGGTTTATTCCTGTTCTGTCTTCTAGGGCTTTGAGTTCTCGCTGTGTGCGTTCCAGTTCTAATTTTCGAACTTGCATATCAGCGTGCCAACTTTCTTTTTGTCCTTCTTTCATCAAGGCAGGTATGTTTTGATGTTTCCGTTTCGGTTCTGCATTGGCCACCCAAACAAAATTTCCTTTTTCGTCCTTGTCATAGAGTTGAACATAACCATCGAGAAAATCAGGATCATAGCGGACTTTAAATTTTTTGCCGATGTTTTTGTATCTAAAATCAAGGTCAACCGCTCCCGTTTTGTCATAAACTTCAAACTCGTAATCTTCGCCTCCAATTTTTAGATACATTCCGCTTGATTTGTATGTTACTAGGCGTTTGGTTTCCTCGATCCACATTTTATCCATAATATCCCAGAGCGTTAGCGGTTCTTGCATTGGCATTTGATGTTGATAGACTTCGTTTCGTGAAGCTTCAAATTTGGGATGTTGTTTAGAGTTCCAGATATTGACAGCCGCTTGCCACGCTTTTTGCAATTCCTCTACGGTTTTCAAATGATCTTTATTTTCGAGGATAAAATCAACGTTCATCTTGTTGTCATCACGCCTTACCGTTACTCCTTGACCGTCAGAAAACCAAAATTTGGTAATTACTTGCTGTTGGAATCGTTGAAACAACTGTTCGGACGGGTTAGAGTGGTTTCTCGCTTTATTCGGGTGGTGCGTTCCGTGTCCTTCAACTGCCATCAATGAATCATAAAGCGATTGCATTCTGTCCATTTTGTGTCCTCCTTGATGGTCATAAGTGAGGTAATAAGGACGACATTGCGACTCATTGACTGCCATTTTGATAGCTTTGAAGTGTTCGATATGGCTTTCTGTAAAGGATAAATCCCATCCTATTATCTTTTCGCTGTACACATCAAACATCACATCAATTTTGAGTTTTGCGCCCATTTTATTACTTGAATCATCCCAGTAATGTATCCAATCCAGTTTAGTACCGTCAATCGCCCAATAAGCGTTAGGAAACCAGTCCGAGCGATCTCTCGTGATGGTGTGTTTGTATTTTTTGTTGTAGGCACTCAATCCGTGGCGTGCCAATGTCCAGATGCGCTCCTGTTCTGGCTGATATAACCAGTTGTAAATGCCCTGCTCGGTCAAATCTTTCCAACCTCGCTTGATGGCTTCTTTATCGTAATCGGCTAAAACTTCTGGAATAGACATCTTATTTGGCAAGCAATATTTTGCAAGTAGAAAATCGGCTATTTCGTCTTTGATGATTTGAGCATTTTTTTGGCCTTCGCCTTTGTGCAAGAATACTTCGTAACCATTTTTTTGGTACTCTTCATACTTCGCTTTTAATCTTCGTGGGTTTCCTGGTAACGAGAATGTCCATCTTTTAGGATTGATACCGTTAACGGCTATGCTTACTTCATTCCAAACCATTGTGCTTTTAGTTCCGAATGCTTTTTTCTTCAATTTAGGACCATTAAACAACATTTGAATGCCGTTTAAAATCATTGCATTGGTGGCTTTCTCTCGTTGGTCTTCGTCAGATAATGGACGCCCATTTGGCTTGCGGTGTTCTGCAAAAAAACGAGCTGCTTTTACATCTGGAAGTATATAGGCTTCGAGTTGGTTACGCACAATGACATCTTTAGGGTTTTTGAGATTTTCTACACATACTTTCTTGAAATCTACACCCTGATGTACTGGCAAATCGTGAAAGCTTACGAAAGGTTCGTTTCCTGGTCCACGTCCTTCTTTGGTACGGACTAGTTTTCCTCGATGGCATAAATTCAAATAATTTGTGTATGTAATCAATCCCCAATCCTCGTAAAGAAGTTTAGCGGGTATGGATAATGTGTTGTTATGGTATTCGTACATATTCAATTTTGAATTATGAGTTATGAATTGGTTCCCGCCGTGGTGTCGAAACCACGTACCGATTGCTATCGGCACCGTGGCGGGATTTTCACTATATTTGAAACATCTAACCTTTTAAAATAATAGTGATATGGGTGTTACTTATACAGTATCTATAGTCTTTAGAAATTATAACCATCGTCAGAAGATTGCCGACCGCTACGAGATGATTTCCAAGCTTTATAAGTTAGATTGCAACCTGATTGATGGTGTTCATTGGTGCGAGTTGTCTCAAGAAAAGATTCCTTCATTACAAATAAAGCTGTCAAAGGAATTTCGACGTCCTTTAAATTTTCATTACGTATTAAATATTCTTCAAGCTGATGTGCAGCTTCAAAAAAGTTTGTCTTGGCTTGAAGAGATTCATTTGAATTTCGAGGATCGATTGATTCTGTAGCAGGAAAAACAAAAGAATGGCTATTTATTATTTTGTTTAGCTTGCAAAATACCTTTTCGGTAAATTTTTTAGATATTTTTCCTTTTTTTCCGGTCACCTCGATGCTGTCGGTTATCCGATCTATATTGATATTGATTGTCGGTTTCATAACTACAATTTTTTTGGTTTACTAAATTCTATATTGGTCACGCCTCTACCGTTAAGGGTGTGCATTTCGATTACTTCGGTTGTGAAATCTTCGTTCACGTGGTGGATGATTTTAGTTGTCATAATTTTTCTTTTAAAAGTTGGTTTAATTCCTCAATGGTCTCGGCGGTACATACAGCATCGTCAAAGAAGTAGTCTAGTGGTTTCATATTAGTTCAATTGATTAATCATAGCTTGGGTATTGACGCCTATTGTTTTTTTGTTTGCGAGTGCTTTTTCAAAAACCGCTTTGATAACCTCGGGGCGTCGAGAACTACCATAAAAAATATTCCGAACCGCATCATAGGTAAAACCGTTCTCTAGGGCAATAGCCTTCATATCGCCTTTTCGCAATTGTTGCTTCATTAGCGATAATAGCGTGAGGTGTTGGTGGTTTTTGTCCAGCATTACCGGTTGTGGTGTTTTGGCTTGTTTCTCGATGGCTATGAAATAACGGCGGGCTTGCTTGCCTTTGTCGTTTGCCTCTACCATAGCAAGTTCTTTGGCAGTGTCGATTTTCAAGGCATATTCTTTGAGTGGTCTGCCACCTTCGGGGTTTTTGATAAAATTATCAAAAACCTCAAAGTCTTCATTTTCAATTAGTCCGTATTTGTCAATTCGGTTTTTAATCCAAGAAGCAAATTCCTGCCTGCTTTCTACAAAAATGTGTAATTCTCTAGCCGAAACTACTTTAGTGCCGTTGTTTTCTGTGATGTTAATTAGTTGATTCATTGATTGTCGTGTTTGTTGTTATTTCTAGTTGCATTAGTTCCAAAGCTCTCTTGCGTATGGCCTCGGCTTTGTCAGACAAAAACACATACTGAAGACTCATATTGATGGTCTGGTAGGTAACATCAAATTCTTTGGCAATTTGTTTCTTCAAATCGGGATGCAGTCTTATTTTTTTCATTACTTTGTTGTTTGAATTTTGTTATGCAAATATAATAGCTAATTTTCTATTAAAACAAATATATACGAGTAAATTTTCAATTATTTTACAATGATACAGGATAGAATATTGCAGTTTATTGAATACAAAGGTATTACTAGGTATAAATTTTACCAAGTGACTGGACTTTCTAATGGATTTTTAGATAAAAAAGGCAGTATTGGAGCTGATAAATGCGAGATAATTTACTCTTATTATTCAGAAATTAATCTTGAATGGCTTATCACTGGTCAGGGCGAAATGCTTAAGAGCCCGATTATAAAAGATGTTGTTGTAGAGGATTCGGGTACAATAGCTATGCAATCCCAATTGTTGGCGGCAAAAGATAAGATTATCGAGGGTTTAGAGTTTAAAATAAAGACATTAGAAAAGGAGTTGTCGGAAATGAAATATACCAAGAGCGAACCCATTATTTATACACGTGTGGCTGAACCAGCACCTAAACTGATTAAAAAAGAAACTAAATAACTAAATTTCAGTACTTTAATGTTTATTACTATTTAAAAATCGTGTCGTTTCACACTACTTATAGAACTGTTTTTGGTACTTGTGTGTAGTATATGTGTTGTTTCATAGTATTTATAAGCATTGTTTTTTAATGCTTTTTGACAATGTATTTGACAATCTATTTGATAATGTATAGTGTTTTTTACCTAAATAGCTGTTTTTGTCATTTGTCATCATCGGGCATAAAAAAAGCCCTCGTAATTGGGGCTTTTGGTGGGTGTAAATATGGCTTTATGCGTTGCAAATAGTAGTTTTGTGGGTAGTTTTACCCTGTAATGGTAGTTCATTGCTTATATGGGTAATTTATGGTGTTTTAAACGGTAGTATAATGGTAGTTAATGGTGGCAAAAAGTACATTTTAATATTTCAGCCTTTTTGGGGTTGTCTTGGTCTAAAGTGTTGGTTTTATTGGCTTTTTTGCTCTTTTTTCGACCTTTTTTATATTAGTATTATTGTACAATTCATTAAGTAGCCCCTATTAGATTGCTCTTTAGCTAGTTTAATCTCAACATTTTCGGTTTGTGCACCACTTTGTGCAAAATTTTGTTGAGAGAAAGTAAGCAGAAATAAAATAAAAAGAAGGTTTAATGTAGTTTTCATATTTGTTAATTTTTTTATTGTTTTAGGGGATTCTTCAAAACAAAAATAGGACTATTATGTGTTGATACTCCTATTTTTAAAACATTTAACTTTTATAGAAATAAAAAACCCCATTCTAAAAAGAATAGGGTTTATGATATTTTATAAAGACTGGACTAAAATCCATGCGTCTGGATTCTCTCCTTTATGAATTTCTTTTTGTGCTTTTTCGGCTTCAGCCATAGTAGCATAACTTCCGTACAAAACCGGGTAAAGACCATGTTTGTTCTCACCAAGCATTCTGGCAGGAAAACCATCTTTTATCAGTTGATTGTATGCTTTTTTTGCGTTGGCTTCGCTTCTAAACGCGCCAGCAATAATGTGATACGGCATTTTTTCTTCTGTAGCTACAACAACTGTTGCGGTATCAACAGCAAGGGTTACCGCTGGTAAAGGATTCTGGATAAAAAAGGTGGCTTCTTGTATTTTGCTTTCTACCTTTTTTTGCACTTTACTCTCTACAATAAGTGTTTGCGTCGCAATCTGATTTTGATACAAAGGATATCCTATACTTCCTGTAATCCCTAGGCCTAAAATAAAAATTGCTGCATATCTTAAGTAAGGTCGGGAAGATCTTGTCTCTTCTTCGTGCTCCTCGATGTTTTGCGTTTGCTCTAATTTTTCTAACTTTCTCTCAAAAATTTCCCTCTTTACAAGAGGAGAAACAAACGGACTCAAACCAAAAGAACTTGTTTGGTAATTGTTTTGGTCATTTGGAGTAAACACTAGGTTTTTATCTGCGTTTAAACGAATTTGGCCAATATTTTTTATAGTTAAAACCTCTTGTTCTTCAAGTGCTTTTTTCCAGTTCAAAACTTCAAAAGCAATAGCACTTACAGCAAAGCCGTAAGATGTTTTTTCAGTTTGAGCAATATGATTTGCCAGCAGACCATCGTTGTTTTTGATCTTGCTATTAAACGAAATCATTTTTTTAGGCGGAGAAAACGTATTTGTTGACTGATTTAGCTGAGACGACTGCATTTCTGTCAAAAATGCTCCGAATCCTGGAACCGTTACACACTGATAACGATACAATAACTGTGCTATATAAATTTCAATTTTCATAGTAACAAAGTTATGCAACGAATATAGTTATCAAGATTTTATTCACAATTTTTATTAACAATCGTACAATCGACTTAAAACACTTATTTATAAGTAATTAGTGTAATTCCTTTTTTAGTGTAATTTAAGTAAATTGTCTTTTATCTTTATTTTTAACACGAATTAACTTTAAATTTACTATTTTGCACCTTATTATTTTTTTATAGAAAGCATTTTTTTTCTAATAAAAGGACAAAACATTTCAATTTTTATGTCTGATCAGGAATTATTTTATTTATTGGCTTTGCTTCGTGTCGAAGGTGTTGGAGATATTATGGCCAAAAAATTATTGTTTCATTTTCAAAATGCACAAGCAGTTTTTAATGCCACGAATGCGCAAATAGCGGCCATTGATGGTATTGGAGCAGTTTTACTAAAAAATTTCAAGAGCAAAACTATTTTCGAAAAAGCCAATGCCGAACTAACATTCATTAAATCAAATAATATAAAGGTTGCTTTTTTTCAAGACGAGCATTATCCAGAACGTTTAAAACATTGTTACGATGCACCCGTTTTAATTTTTACCGCTGGAAATATTGATTTAAAAAATAAAAAGATAATCAGTATAGTGGGCACTCGACAAATTACGTCGTACGGAACGGAATTTTGCAAAAAACTTATCGAAGATTTGGCACCATTGGATCCTGTTATTGTGAGTGGTTTTGCGTATGGAGTTGATATCGTGGCACATCAGTTGGCAATCGAAAACGGTTTGCAGACCGTCGGAGTTTTAGCCCACGGTTTGAACCAAATTTATCCAAAAAACCATAAAAAATACATGGCTAAAATAGAGGAAAACGGCGGATTTATTACTGAGTTTTGGAGTTCGACCAATCCTGATAAAGAAAATTTTGTACGCAGAAACCGCATTGTTGCCGGAATGTCCGAAGCCACAATTGTGATAGAATCTGCTGATAAAGGAGGTTCGCTCATTACGGCCAATCTGGCCAATGACTATAATCGAGATGTTTTTGCAGTGCCAGGTCGCGTTACCGACAAGTACAGTCAGGGCTGTAATAATTTAATAAAAATCCAGAAAGCAAATGTGCTCACAAGCGCTGCCGATCTGATTTATATTCTCAATTGGGATATCGAAAAAAAGACGAAACCCATTCAGAAACAGTTGTTTGTAACTCTTGAACCAGAGGAACAAAAAATATATGATTTTCTGATAAAAAACGGCAAAGAATTACTGGATAGTATCGCGCTCCAATGTGATTTCCCAATTTTTAAAATCTCAGGAATGCTGCTGAATATGGAGCTTAAAGGTGTGATTCGTCCTTTGCCAGGGAAGTTGTTTGAGGCAATTTAGAATTGAAAATATTTATAAAAAATAAAATTATTGAGATCACACATAAAGTCATATTCACAATAAAATTTTCGAAATACATTAAAGAGAGGCTCAGTATGATAATTTCAAAATGAGCAATTGAAACAAAATAATTTGTCTTTCGACGAAGGAGAAAAAGGATCAAATATCCAATGATAAAGAGAATTTGGGAAAAAGCAAAAACTAGAGCCGTGATAATTATCTGATGTGAAATATCGTATGCAAAGCCAACAGTTTTATTTATTGCGAAAGATTGCTCATCACCAAATAAAGAGGCCAATATAAAGCCAAATCCAAAAAGGATTATTAAGAGAAGAAAAAGATATTTGGTGAATAATTTTCTCAATTTTTAAAATAGCTTTTGAAAATGGAATTATGAATAGAAATTTTAAACAACAAACCTAACAGGTTTTTAAAGCCTATTAGGTTTGCTTATGCTTTGTTATTTTCCAAACCCTAATTTCTCACGAACTCTGTCTAAAACTTCTGTCGCAACAGCAGAGGCTTTTTCGGCACCTTTTTTCAAAAGTGCGTCAACTTCTTCAAGGTTATTGATGTAGTAGTTGTATTTTTCTCTTTCGGTTTTAAAAGTTTCTGTAATCAGTTCAAACAAAGCTTGTTTGGCGTGACCGTAACCGTAATTTCCGCCCAAATAATTGGCTCTCATAGTTGCAATTTGAGTTTCATTTGCCAAAAGCGAGTAAATAGCAAAAGCATTGCAAGTGTCCGGATTTTTTGGTTCTTCAAGTGGTGTACTATCGGTTTCGATACTCATCACTTGTTTGCGTAACGCTTTGTCATCCAGAAAAATATTGATAATATTATTGGCCGATTTACTCATTTTTCCACCGTTTGTACCAGGAATTAACATACTGTCTTCTTGAATTTTAGCTTCAGGAATTACAAATGTTTCGCCCATTTGGTGATTGAATCGCGAAGCGACATCACGAGTGATTTCTAAATGCTGCAATTGGTCTTTTCCAACGGGAACGAATTCTGCATCATACAACAAAATATCTGCGGCCATCAACATCGGGTAGGTAAAAAGCCCCGCATTGACATCGTCCAGACGGTCAGATTTATCTTTGAAGGAATGTGCCAAAGTCAGTCGTTGAAACGGAAAAAAACAGCTCAAATACCAAGTCAATTCGGTAGTTTGAACTACATCAGATTGTCTGTAAAAAGTAACTTTGTCAGCATTTAATCCGCAAGCCAGCCAGGCCGCTGCCGTACTATAGGTGTTTTCGCGTAATGTTTTACCGTCTTTTATTTGCGTAATCGAATGCAAATCAGCGATAAACAAATAAGATTCGTTTGCCGGATTATTCGATAATTCAATTGCAGGGATAATTGCGCCCAATAGATTGCCTAAGTGTGGCGTGCCAGTACTCTGGACACCAGTAAGTATTTTTGCCATTCTCGTTTTTTTCTTAACCGCAAAGATTGCAAACTTTTTTACAAAATCTGCTACGTTTAGTTTTTTCTTGACCACAAAGTTCGTGAAGTTTTCCGCAAATTTCTTAGTGTTTTTAAACTTTTATTCCTTCAGAATTTTAAATTTTGTAAATTCTAAGGTTCGAAAATTCTAAATTCATTTCTGTTTTCTTACATTTGAATCCATGAAAGGAATTAAAATTATTTTTTGGATTATCTGGCGCATTTGGTTTTACGTCTTAATGGCCATCCCGATATTGCTAATGCTGCCATTTTTATTGGCCTCGATTATCACCGAAAGCGGTTACCCATATTTCTTTAGAATGGCCAGAATCTGGGCAAAAATCATCCTTTTCGGAATGGGTTTTTATTATAAAATCGACCGTGATGAAAGGTTAGAAAGAGGGAAAAGTTATATGATAGTGGCCAATCATACCTCTATGACAGATATTATGCTGATGTTGGTGCTGGTAAAAAATCCATTTGTTTTTGTGGGAAAAAAAGAACTTTCTAAGATCCCTCTTTTTGGATTTTTCTACAAAAGAACCTGTATTTTGGTCGATCGAAATTCTTCAAAAAGTAAAAATGAAGTTTTTAAGCGAGCACAAAGTCGCTTAAATCAAGGCTTAAGCATTTGTATTTTTCCTGAGGGAGGAGTTCCGGATGACGAAACTATTTTGTTGGATGAGTTTAAAGACGGTGCTTTTCGTCTCGCAATTGAGCATCAAATACCGATCGTTCCTGTGGTTTTTGCAGATAATAAAGAACGTTTTTCGTATACGTTTATGAGTGGAAGTCCAGGAAAAATGCGGGTTAAGGTTTTACCATTTATAGCTACCAAGGATTTGAGCAGCGAAAACAGAAAAGATCTTCGAGATCAAGTAAGACAATTGATTTACAAACAGTTACTTGTTTTTAAAAAGGAAGATTTAAAATAAAAAAAACCGTTAGACTTAAAAAGCTAACGGATTTTTTTTGATTAAAAGTTGTTTTTTGATATCTCAAGAATTTAACGGTGAATTATTTTTTGAGAAATAAATCGCATCACTATTCTTAAAGTTCTTTTTGTTTTTTTGCGGTTTTTGTTGAATAACAGTTCCATTTTTTCTTTCATTTCTAAAACATTTATAGTTTATAATAAAGCGTTTTTTCGAACTCAGGTTAGTTACTACTATTTAGATGGTTTAATAATCAAAAGGTTGCGTAAAAAAAGTGTTCTTTTAGAGGATAAAAAATCCGTTAGATATAAAAGCTAACGGATTTGATCAAAAACAACCAACCTAAATCAACCTAATTCTATAATAAAATCTGCAAAATCGGTTACTTCATGGCAAAATAACCTTCAAGATTTTAACCTAGTTATTATAAAGATGAAGGTATTTAGAAAAGGTTGCGTCAATTGTGAAAAAAAAAAGAAAACCCGATAAGTTGAACTGCCCCCAAAAAGTTAGACACTATTTGGGGGCATTTTTATGGAAAAAAGAGGAAAATATGATTATGAGTTTAAGCTTGGCTGTATAAATAAAGTTTTAAAAAACAACA
>NZ_JAGFBV010000044.1 GCF_017948595.1 Flavobacterium geliluteum
ATAATAGAAAACGTCTGCATTCTTCTTTGGGATATAAAACACCTAAAGAAATCGAACTAGAATTTTATAAAATTAAAAGTGTAGCATAGGTCTTAGAAAATTTGTCCCACTTTTTGTTGCAAGTCCATTCGAGTCTCTTTGTTTATTTTGGAACATTATTTGCTTTATTATATTACCAAAAAACTAACAATGACTAAAACTATAAAGCTCCGAGTAAAGAAGGAAATCGACAGAGATAATGAACTTAAAGTACTAAAACTAAAAGGTTCTTTAATTACTAAAGGCTACACTGAAATTATTCACATTGCAGATGAAAATGAAGACTTTTATCTCAACTCATTTTCCACTTCTGCTGACCACAAAAAAGAAGCTGAGGATTTTGTGTTAGATTATATCTCAATAAATAATCTAACCGATACAATTACTTTACTTAATACTTTGAAAAAATAATTTTAGATCATATTTATGTTTTAGATCATCCGCAAAAATCTTCATAGAACACTCCGGAATTTGTGAACTCTAAAAGTTTTATTGTTTGAAAAAACACACTTATTTTTTTGCATTTTTTCTTTTTCTTTTAAGAACTAATGACTTTAAAAAAGACGTTTAAAAATCCTTCCAAAAGAATAAAAAGCAAGCCAAGTTATGGGACATTCAGGCAAGCGAAGTGCGCATAATGACAAGCCTCGTTCCTCGCCCTGTCACCCTTCGGGACTTATAGCACTTCCATTGCCTGAATGTCCCATTTTAAACTGCTTTCTTTTTTTCCTTTTTCTTTTCGAAAGCAATTTATTGAAACAAAAATAGCCACTCTGCCGATTAATCGAATTGAGTCTCATGGTCGAAATATGTCCATATTAGTCTAATCTCAAATAATCTATTTAATTTAGTGCTTGCCTTTTAAATGTCTCAAAGATTGCCACGTTCCTGCAATCTGCAAGATGTCCTGTTGTTAAACAACAGCTTTTTACTGCTCTATACTCGGGGCTCGTGGGGCAGTGAAATTGAAAGATTTAGAGCCTGAGAATTTCAAAATAAAATTTCAAGAAATCTTTAATTCAAACGAATCAAAAGAGTTCTATTTTTACTGCTTATTTTTAAAAATTAGCTATCAAATATTTTATGATCTCTTCAATCAATCGTAATTCATGGGATACTAATGTTAAACACTATATTAGAAATGGGTTATATGACAATATCCCCGAGGAATTAAAATCAAGAATTTCAAAAACAAACAAGCATCGTTGGAAACAGGAATCTGATGATAAATATTTAGGGTGTGAAATTTATGCGTTCATAAAAGAAGAATTAGAACTAATAAAGCGCATTGGAACTTCAAATAAAAGCAAAAAAATTATCAATGCTTATTTCAAATTATCTGAGACCTACCACGTAATTTTAGAAAGCTTCAAGTCAATAAAAAAACATATCAGCAAACATAAAGAAAAAGTCGTAAACGTTATCGAATTGGTTAAAGAAACCATTCCAATAGAAGATGCTTTATCAGAAGATGTTCATACTTACAATACCGTCAGACCTCAATTTTCATTACAAGGTAATACTCCAAAAGAAACTTTTGGCGGTAAACCGATAACTTTTAGCAACTATAAAACTCATTTTGCACAGCAAAAAGCAGAACGAATAAAGACAAACCAACAAAATAAATGTAAAGCCTGCAGTCACTAAATCAAAAAGCCTTTCTTCTGGATTATCTCCAAAGAAAGGCTTTTCTTTATTTTAGTTATTCGTTTAAACCCTCATATTTATTGAAAATTCCTTATATGGAACTCTTTTTTATAAAAGTTTCGTGTGAAAAGCAGTGAATTCCAAAAGCTGACCCTATAATGCCGGTTAATATTGTTTTTATTTTTCAATCGAATTTTGAATATCATTAAAAATCCTTTGCAACACACTTCTCTTATTTGTGTAGTATTCCACTTCACCTGCCATATTATAAGAGAAATCAATTGTTTTATCATGATTGGTTTTTAAACCTTTGGGTAGCATTATATCAATCAGATATATCGAGTCATGATACACTTTTGATTTATTGCGGACAGTACCGGTAAGTTCACCATACTCTTCATATGGAAAATCTTTTAATTTAATATACACCGTATCTTTAATTTTAATTTTACCATAACCGTTGGCAGACATTATTCCTTTTGCATATAAATTAGCAGCCTTAGGAAGAAGAATAAACAAAGGTGTTTCCTTCTTTACATACTGTGTAGAATTAAGAAAGGGCTGATAAAATTCAATTTTCCCCGATACAGTTGCTTTTACAGCATAGGTATGCTCCCAAAAATCTATGGCCGTTTTCAATTCAAAAAAGGCTTTTTTGAGTCCAAATATTACAGTAGCCACGTCACGCTCCTTTTCCTTCTGCAGCAGTAATATATCGTCTTTTAGTTCTTTGTTATAGTGCATAAGTTCCTGCCCCTTTTTAACAATGGAGAGTTCTTTCTCCTTAGAGTCTAAGATATTGAATTTAGACTGATCGATTTTTTCCCTTACAATGGCATTCATGGCATATAGAGAAGAATCAATTTCAAACGAACTCTGAATCATATTATTTTTCTTATCATAGATTTTTCTCTCTAAATAGGACGTTTTTAATTTTTCATTATTTCGTCCTATTTTACCAGCTATATTTTCAATCTTTTGACTTGAAATATCGATTTTTAGCACACTGCTGCATTCTGTTAAAGCCAGAAGAAAATTATAATAATATTTCTCGATTTCACCCAGTTTCAACCCTTTCTCAAATTTAAAATCATAGATGTTCCGCTCCATATTATTAACATCAATCTGTCCCAGCTGTTTTTTTAATTTTATGAGGTCATTATAGTTAGTGGGGTTTTTAATAAGCGCTAAAAGCTGCCCGTTTTCCACTGTGGTATTTTCTTTAACCAGAATATCAATTTCTCCATTGCTCGGAGCATAAATATTATTTATTTGCGACTCTGTTACAATATAGGCACTTCCGATAATCTTTTCCGGATATTTTATAATCGCTGCAATGCTAACAGCAAGTATTATAAAAGAGATCACAAATATCAGGACGTTTCTATAGCTCTTAACATTGCTGACCAAAGATATTTCCTGAAGTTCTTCGGAAGCGTATTTAGTAATCTTACTGCTCATTATCTTTAGGTATTTGATCTTCAAAAAGTTTATAAAAGAATTTTTTATTTTTAACTAACTGCTCAAAAGAGCCGATCTCCACGACAGTTCCATTATTTATCACAACAATCTGATCTGCACATTTTATCGTTGATAACTTATGGGCAACAAGCAGAATGGTCTGGTTTTTCATACTGTTAACAAAAATATCTAATATTCGGTTCTCGCTTATGGAGTCAATTGCATTGGTTGCCTCATCCAAAATTAAAATTTTTGGCCTCTTATACATCGCTCTAGCCAGCAGCAGGCGCTGTTTCTGTCCATGGCTAAGCCCTTTTCCTCCTTCATTAAGTTCTGTATGAAGCGCCTGAGGAAGTTTATAAAGCTCATTTTTGAGATTTACCCAGGTCAGCACTTTTTCTACCAGTTCTACATTGAAGTCCTTCTCTTCGGATAATACGATATTGTTGAGAACTGAATCTTTATATAGTGTGCTCTCCTGAAAAACGGCGCCCGTTTTTTTTCTAAGATAATCATTATCAAAACTTCTTAGATTATTTTTTCCAATATAGATCTGACCCTGGTATTCTTCATGTATTTTAGTAATTAATTTTAAAATGGTGCTTTTTCCGCACCCGCTGACACCCACAAAAGCAGTTATTTTATTTTCAGGAATAGAAAAAGACACATTATTCAAAACAGGTTTATCAGAACCTGGATACCTGTAAGACACATTCTTAAAAACAATATCGTTATTATTTGCATCAAAGCTGTTGATTAAGGACTCCGATTTTATTTGTTCATCGGGCATGTTATTAATTTCATTTACTCTTGTGAAACTTATAAATGCAGACTGAGCCGTTTTAATAAAATTTATAAGCTCCATAACCGGCGAGCCTAGCTGTCCGATTATAAACTGAATTGATATAAGTGTTCCAAGGGTAAGATCTCCCTGAATCACTAAATAAGCTCCGTAAAAAGTTAAACTGATGTCTTTTATACCATTGATAAAATCCGCTCCTAATTGCTGGAGCCTGTCAATATTAAGCAGTTTTATTTCTGACCTATATATTTGGCTTTGAACTTTCTCCCATTTCCATCTTTTTGTTAATGAATAATTATTGAGCTTGATATCTTCAAAGTTTCGTAGTATTTCAATCCATGAACTCTGGTTCTGTCCCTGAAGCTGATAATATTTTAAATCCATCTTTTTTCGTACTCCGTAAAAAATCATAATCCACCCTATATATAGTAATGTGGCAGAGAAAAAAAGAAAAAAAAGTGCATAATCAAATGTAAAAAGAATCACACTGTATATGCTCAGTATTATCAGGGACATTACAACAGAAATAGCTGAATTTGAAACAAACTGCTGTATTCTTTCCTGATCTTTAGAGCGCTGGATAATGTCTCCCATAAGCATGCTTTCTATAAAATTCACGGGAAGGGAAAATACCTTAATTAAATAATCTGTTATAATTGAAATCTTAATGCGGCTTGCTATATGAAGTGAAATAGAGGCTCTGATCCATTCGCCCACACTTCTGAAAATAAGCAGCGAAACATTTGCTGCCAGTACAATTGTTATAAAATTAAAATCGTTTCCGGCAATTCCCACATCAATTATAGATCTTGTAATAAAGGGCAGAGATGCATAAACCAGCGCAATTATAATCATTACCAGCAGCAACTGTAGCAGATTTTTCTTATACGGAGACAGATGTCTTAATAAAAATTCTAAAGCAGCTAAATAATTTGATTTATTATTTTTATGTTGAGCAAATTTTTCAGCAGGTTCGATCAAAATTACCTTTCCCGTCTCTGGTCCATCCAACCATCTGCTTGTGAAATCTGCTTGGCTGTACTGCTGTAATCCGGCCGCGGGATCCGAAATATAATATACATCATTTTTTATTTGATATAAAACCAAGTAATGATTTTTATTCCAGTAAAGTATTACTGGTTTTTTAACAGTTTTCAGGTTCTCCAATGATAGATCATGTGCAGAAACCCTAAAACCTAAATTTTCAGCAGCTACGCAAAGTTCATAAATTGACAGGCCCTTTTCATTGAGTTTTTTGCTGTAGGGATTAATATCAATAATTTTACTGTAATGTTTTGCAATAATTTTTAGACAGGTTGGACCGCAGCTAAATTGATTATGTTGAGGGTAATGAGGAAAATTATCAATCATTTTAATACAATCTTTTTAATTACAAAGGGAACGTACGCTGCAAAACGGCTGTCAATAAGATTTACAGATAAAACCCTGAAAAGAACTTCTTTAAATAAACTAATTTTTTTGTACTCCAGTGTATTTTTTTCCAAAAGATAAGTTTTAAACGCGGGAATAGTTTCTATGCCTGGAGCTTGGGGAATGCTTTTTAATAGTACCAAAAAATCTTTATCAAAGGAACACTTTGATTTATAAGTTTTACAAAGCACCGTTTTCTGATCTAAAAACATCGAATTGAATTTATCCAAAACAATGTTTTTATTATGAAGAAGTTTTAAAGTTGTGGATACTGTTCCGTCATCATAGCTTAAAACCAGCCATGACTCCAGGAGATAATCTAAAAATGAAACAAATTGTTGATTATCATTTGCAAACCACAGCAATTTAATCTGTTTCATTAACTGGATGGAAAAATCAAGCTGAAAAGAAGGACTGAGAACATTATGATTGTTTTCAATGGTAAACCAAGATGTTTTATAAAACAAAGGAGCGATAAAACTGTAAAGATCATCACTGGAGAATTTAAAACGCGTATCAAATTGAAAGGGGAATAATACTCTTGAAATTCCAGGTTTGTTGTGCACCAGAAAATTTAAGCGGTCAATTAAATAATCATTTATAAAGTGCATATCAGCATCAATGACCATGTAGATGTTAGGTTCTCTTTTATTGGTCTCAACAGCATTTGAAGAAAAAAAATAGTACTTCAAATGGTGCGTTGTTATGCTTTGAATAAATTCACTTAGAATTTTGACTGTATTTTTAATCTTAAGTATATCGAGTTTGTTCTCCGTATTGATCTCGATCACTATATAATTATGAGCCACACTTGAAAGAGTATTTGCCTTAGAGTAGTATGAAATCAATCCTCCATGAACATTCAATTCTTTTTCTATTACCTTTACTAATGGCGTTTTATCCTTATTTGCATAGATTTCATACATTGCATTATTCATCTCATTATAAAACAAGGGATCCAGCGCTTGGATATGCCTTGCCCTGTACTTGCCGTCCCCGCACCAGCTTCCAGCAAATTTAAGCTTAAGTTCCGTCAACAGATCCAGTGCTGATGCTATCGAAAATGTTAGCTCATTTAAATCATGCCCACCTTTTATATCCATCAGCAAAGAGGTTATTTTTACTCTCATCATGTAAATTTCATGACTTGACAAAAGTCTTCCTCCCTGGTTTTGAAGTTCTGCGGCATGCGACTGAAGATCGGATAAAAAATTTGCAGTATCAAATATAATTTTTCCTTTAGAAATCATATTTATAAAAGCCCCCTTACAGGTAATATAGTCCACCCACAACAGTTCCTGGATATTTTGAACGGGGATTATGATCGCTTGAATTTTTAAATTTTTGTAGGACAGCGTTTCATTAAAAACCACAGCTCTGTCTTTGGTGAAAATTAACACATCTATATCAGAATATTCGTTATATTTTCCATCCACATAACTTCCTGATAATATGCATGCATAATTATTTTGATAGTATTCATTTAAAAAAAACAAAATATTATTTCGTATTTTTTTATCTTCTTTTGCCTTAATATTCAAAGTATTATCTATATTAGTAAGTTTATCAATGTTATTTTAATATTTTAAATATTTTTTTTCTTAATTTTGCAAATTTAATACAAATAAAATACAAAGCAAGTTAAATTATATCATTGCAATATTAATGGATAATTAAATTTAAATTAACATTCACATTGAATAATTTTAAATTGAATATTTATATTTGCCACGATTCTTTTAACAAGGTTTTTATTTTAAAAGCAATATAATTACAGCATGTTTCATTAGCATATTTTGTAAGAAATATATTTTGAATTAATCCACATTTATATATATTATGAAAAATTTAAAATTTCCAGAAATTTCAAAAGAAATTCAACAGAGTATTTTTGGCGCATGGGGAAGCGGGCAATCTGATAATACTTATTACGGAGGAGAACTCGACGAAGTGATTATTGGACCTGGAAACGGCGGCAGTTCTGGCGGCGACTCTGGCGGAGGCGGCGGATTTGACTGGGGATATGGCAGCGGTAATGACGGATACCAAGGCGGCGGAGACAATTATGGAGGAGGAGGAGGAGGCACTGATCTTCCTTCAGAAAGTGAAATGGAATGGAGTATTAACCAATTTTTCAATCACTACAATAATGGAAACGGTGAAGCAGTTTCTTTAGATGAAATTGGATTTATAGATGACATAAGAGAAAGCGACGAATACACAGACATGATGGGAAGAGTGAATGCTCAAATTGAAGCTTCAATTATTTCATACATTCAATCTCACGGCATTCAGACTAATTCAAGCGGACCTGTGCAGTATAACTTCAATAATGCTTACGACTTTACAGGTGATGCTTTTGCCATAGGGGCCGCAACAATTAATGGTAATGCACAGGGAAGTTTCACAGTTGACAGTGTTGGCGATATTACATGGTCAGCAAATGTAAATATTGATTTTCATGATTCATTCGAAGACCCGTGGGATCTTTTTAATAGTTTTGAAGGTTCGTGGGATCCGACCGGAACACCGTTCGAGATTGTTGGAAACTGGGATGAAGGCGCTAGCGGTACTATTTACAACTACGAGGCTGGCACCACTCCTGAATATGATTACGAAGGCGGAGGTTCTGGCTACCAGTATGGTTACTAAATTCAAAATTATCAAAAACAAAATAAAACATGAAATTCTTCACTCCTTTAAAAACTGCTGTTTTAATTACTTTACTATCTTATCTTATTTTAAATTCGATAGTAATTTTTAATGGAAACCGTTATAAAAAGGAACTTTCGAAATTTGATCTAAACCAAGATGGTTTTTTTACGGAAAATGAAATGTCAGAACAACAGCAAAAAGCTATGGAAAAAGTTGCACATGATACTTCCAGAACTTTTGCTCCTTTTACATTAATTCCTGTAGCTGTATTGCTAGGATATATAACTTATAACGTTCAAAAAAAAAAGAACAAAAAATAGTATATAACTTCGTAGGTTTTGAGTCAAAATTCGCAATTAACAATTTAGACCGCTGCAATAGTGTGTATTTTACTGCTGTTCAAATGTCTTGACATATAAAAGGCAGGATAAAAGTCCTGCCTTTTTCTCTTAAAGAAATAATGAATTCTAAAATAATTTTCATCAGTATATTTTTTTGTTCCCAACTATTATATCCACAGCGAACTTACAGGGTAAACGATTTTATAAATAATATATACAGTTCCACTGAAATCTCAAATATTAACAAAAATCAAAGCATAAAAATTAAAGAAAACAGTTTGTTTAATAAAAGTTTTCTTCCAGATGTTTCACTTGGCTTTACCCTTCCTTCTTATAACAGGTCTATTTCCGAAATTCTGCAGCCAGATGGGACCTACGCCTTTAGAGAATCTAACAATGCCAACTCACGTGTGAATCTGACGGTATCTCAGAAGCTTCCCTTTACAGGGGGACAGCTTTCAGTAACAAATTCTTTTAATCGTCTGGACAATTTTGACCAGGGCGATGTAACGACCTCCTATTCTGCTTCGTGGCTAGGGATAAGTCTATCACAGCCTTTAAACTTTTTTAACGATATGAAATGGGATCAAAGAATACAGCATGCCAGATATAAAGGTAACGAAATTGAATATAAAAGAGTACAGATCGAAGTGAAAAAGAAAGCCGTTGAAGAGTATTTTCAAATACTTGAGATAAAGAATGAAAAAATTATTAATGATAAGGCTCTACAAACGGCAGACATCTATAAAAAAGTTTTCAAAAAACTCATTAATGCCGGAAGATTAATTGCTTATGATTCCATAGATATAGAATTAAAAGTATTAGACCTTCAGAAAAGATCCCGCTTTTTAAGTAAATCAGAAAGTTTGAAAACGGAGAGCATCAATCATTTTTTCAATTCCAAGATCATTAATGATAATGATTATTTTGAAACCCCGAAACTCCAGCTTGATTTAAAAGACAAACAATATTATATGGACCGTTACTTAGAGCTTTTTGCGGTTATGGAAAACAGCCGTCTGCTGGGACTTGAGAAAAGCGTAAAAAGGCTTGAAAGTAGTAGATTTTACTCTGCTAATGTAACTATAGGCGCAGGATTTAATAATGCATCTAATTATTACTACGACATTTTCCAGAATCCAAATCAGAGCCAGAATTTTTCAATTTCTTTAAGTGTTCCCCTATTGGATTTTGGCAGAAAACGCACTGAGCTTGAAATCAGCAGAACTCAGTATGATATTGAAACATCAAACTTAAAACAGGAAAAACTCTTAACTCTTGACCGGATTAACTTTCTATATGAAGAAGTAAAGGATCTTTCCGAATCGCTGGCAATTGAAGAAGATCGACTGAAACTTCTCACAATAAAATTAAAAAGGATGGAAACGCTCCTGTTTGCTCATAATATTCTGCTCAAAGAATACTCAGAGATTGAAAATGAATATTTTAATACAGTCAGTGAACGTATTGATATTCTAAAAAACTGCTATGAAAAAATTACTGAAATTGAACTTATTACTTTAATAGATATACTTAAAAATGAAAATTAGATTAGCCAAAAAAGAAGACTGCCTTTCAATATTGCCATTATTTAAGGAACTTGATGCCAAACACGCCAGGAACAGTATGGATGTAAAAAAGCAAATTCACCTGGACCGCTATAACATTCTCTTTACTAATGTATTCAATGAAGAGAGCAATTTAATATTGAGTGTTGCTGAAGTAAACACTTTAGTGGTAGGCTTTGCATTGGCTAAAATAACACAGGTTCGGAATAATTTTATTTTTAAAGATTCGGTAATCGGGGAAGTACTGTATGTTGCTGTACATGAAGAGCAAAAGAGAAATGGCATAGGAAGGCAGTTAATGACAGATATGGAGCAGCGATTAATTTCTAAAGGTATCGATAAGTTAGAATTACGTGTCTACAGTTTCAACGATGAGACTTTACCTGAAAAAGTCGATTATAAACCTAAATACACTGTTTATGAAAAATATATGTAAAATAATTTCTCTGTTTGTTCTGTTTCATTTCATCCCTGGAAATTCCCAGGAAATTAAAGTTAATCTAAAAATTAATACTGCAGGCTCTATCAATGTAAGCGAAAATATCAGTGGGATAACGCAAAAAGACACACTTCTTCTTCACAAAAACATTTCCTTTATTGGCAGTAATGAGCAGTCATTGAAAGACAAAAAAGATTTATACAGAGGTATTTACCGGCAGTATTTAAAATCTGCCGGCAGACTGGAATATTCCATAAACCTGCCCACTGCGCATTACGATAATTTCTTTTTAAAGGAATCGGTATTTTTTATTGCTGAGAATTACCTCGCAATAGAAAAAAGTACTTTTAATTCAAAAAAGAAAATTGTTCTCAATATTGCGCTTCCTTCCGGCCTAACGCTCATATACCCTGCGAAAGAAGATTTAGAGCAGACTTTTTATGCTGCTCCTCCCGTTATTGCGGGGGATTTCAAAGAAGAATTATACAAAGAGTACAAAATTTACCAGAGGAAAGTCCTTCCTGAAAATCAAAAAAGAAAGTATCAGATTATTGATATTATAGCCAAATCATTTGAAAATTTTCAGCAGATTTTTGAACCAGTAAGTAAAAACCCAAAAATAGTTTTCATGCCATTTCAGGGAAATCTTGCAGGTAAAAATATATATGGAGCGCTAGCCTTAAATGAAAAGTTTCTAAAAAATGATTATTTTAACAAGAGGATATTGATACATGAAATTTTGCATATGTGGTGGGGGGATAATTCAATACGTTTTGAAAACCCAGTCTTAACGGAGGCATTCACCGAATACTTCACTTTAAAATATCTTATGAAAGAAGCAGATGATAAGTATTTAAACCAGATTATGGCAGCTAAACGCAAAAACATTAATGAGATCAAAAATTACGATTTATCTTTTGCCAAAATAAATGATCAAACTACATACAACACGTACTGCTATGATCTGGTACCACTGATGCTTATGGAAAATGATAAGGCGGAGAATATTTTAATTAATTTTTATAAAAATAAAAAAAGCTCTTTTGTGAATGAAAAAGAGGGAAATGAACTTCTGCAAAAGCTGGGCATCAAAATAAAAAATACATATGAAAAAAAATTAAACTAGCTTACAAAGCAAAAAAAGGCACACTTGGTTATTAACCTATTAGAGACTACCAAATCCTTACCACATATTCTTAAAATCAAAGTATTTTAAGAATATGTACTATTTATTTTTTGTAAATCAGCCCTAAAATGGTTCGAGAATTCTCCCGTTAGGGCTACAAATGGTTAAGTTTTTAAGAAACAATAAGTTAAACGGTTTTAGAGTGATTTAAAACCGTTTTTTTATGCCTAAAATACACGACCTCTTATCTAAAGAACACGAAAACGCACACGTTTTGAGTTATAAAAACTGTTAAAACATCCATTCCCTTCTACTTTCAGGACTGTTTTTAATTTTATCTAGAAACTTTTTGCAATAAACTTTTTAAAATCTTTTACTAAATCTGATAATTTTCCCTGTTCAGATTGTATTATTAGATGGATGTGATTGCTCATAATCGCATAACCATACAAAATCATTCCTTTGTTTTTAATGCAATAATCTAAACATTCAATTACAATATCTCTGCATGCTTGATATGTAAAAACATCAATCCAGCCTACAACTGTTGGTGTTATAAAATGTGGCAGATTTTGATACCGAATTGTATATCCTTCTTTTATTTTTATTTTTTTTAAAATAATGATTGTTCTTACTGTATTTGTTCTTTAGAAGTAATCGTAAAAAGTCAGGAGACTTTTATTAGGTATACAATTCCTTAGATGTAAAAAAATTGCGCAAAGTCAGAGACATTTGCGCAGCTTTTCATGAGAACACTTTGGCGAGCTGGCGAGCTGGTTACCAATACTCTTTCCAACACTTTTGCTTTTCAGCTGGTAGTTGAGAAAGCAAAAAGCCAGACAGTGATTACGGAATGGCTTTTTTGTTTTAATTGTAGATGCACAGAGAGAGAAATTTGCACGGCGTATTATAAGAATCCTTCCGGGAACGGGATTATGAATACCATCAACGGGGTTGTGAACCGCATCATTGGGGTTGTGAACCTCATCAGTGGGATTGCAAACCTCATCAACGGGGTTGTGAACTGCATCATTGGGGTTGTAAACCTCGTCAATGAGGTTACGAACCCCATCATTGGAGTTGTTTTATTCCTGAAAAAGACCGTAATCAATTTCAAAAATAGTTACGAGCTTTTCAGGAGAATATTTCTGGAAATGTGGACTGGCCTTTTTTTGTTTACTTTAAATTGTGAGCACGAGCCAGAGGCATCGCGCTAGCCGTTGTGATTATTTCTACTCGGACCAGCAACTAGGGAATGTAAATCTATTTTAAGATTAAGTGCAAATATGTAAACTTTTTTCAGGACGAGACATATTGCGTTCAGGAGCGGGAGAAACGTACGATTAAATAACTAATTGTTTAGGAACAATAAAAAGTATACTATAACCCGTTGGGTGTAATTATTTGAAGTAAAAAACAGAGCTTAGATATTGCTCAAGATACTGAAATTCAGCATCTTGATGTCGCTAAACAATACAATATCTATGTCAAATATAGTAAAAAATTATCTAAGAGTTTTAGAAGTTATAAGTTCATTGAATTGTGAATTAGAATTCAAATCAGGCATTGGAAGAAAAGATAAAATGTCTGATTTAGAAGTTGTTGCATTAAGTTTAACTGCTGAATTCATGTCAATTGACAGTGAAAATTCCCTTTTCAAACAGCTAAGTTCTAATGAGATTCCAAATCTGATAGAGCGAAGTCAATTTAATAAAAGAAGAAGAAAATTGTTTTTATTTTCTGAAGAAATTAGAATTAAACTAGCATCCAATTTTCTTGATTTTGAAGACTATTTTATTGTTGATAGTATGCCGTTAGAAATCTGTAAATTTTCTCGTCACAACCGAATCAAAATTTGTAAAACTGAATTTGAAACTGCACCTTCAAAAGGGTTTTGTGCTTCTCAAAACAGTTGGTTTTATGGCTATAAACTTCATGGAGTTTGTTCAGTTACTGGAGTTTTTCATTCATTAGATATTACAAAAGCAGAAGTCCATGATGTGAATTTTTTGAAAAACATAAAAGAACAAATGTCTGATTGTGTGATTCTTGGAGACAGAGGATATTTATCAGAAACTATTCAATTGGATTTATTCCAGAAGGTAAATATCAAATTAGAAACACCGAAACGAATCAATCAAAAAAATTATAAACCACAACCATATATTTTCAGAAAATCAAGGAAAAGAATCGAAACATTATTTTCTCAATTATGCGACCAATTTTTAATTCGAAGAAATTATGCAAAGACTTTTGAAGGATTTAAAACTAGAATATTAGCAAAAATTGCATCACTAACATTGATACAATATGTCAATAAATTTATATTTGACAGACCAATAAATAATATTAAAAATCAAATCATTTAATTACACCCAACGGGTTACTATAGTTTGTTAACAACCAATAAAAGCAAAGCCACTTCTTAATTAATTGTTTTTTTTTAGCTTTAACCGCGTTGCAAACGCTACGTTTTGTCTTTTAATTTAAGTAGGTACTCGTTGTAAACGAGCACCAGTGGGGAACATCACTGCCACTAATTTGTCCACCCAACCATTGGATACCAGCTGTTACAATTTCGTATAAACCTTGGCCTACATAGCCAAACCACCTTGCATTCTTGGCTCGATATTGAGAGTTGCAATAGTAGACTGATTTAGTTTTTTCTTTCCTGGTGGGTCTATTTGAAACACTACCTAAAAGTTATTCAAATTGATGGTTTGATTGTCTATACATGAAGCTATAATTGAATCATTTGTTATAACAAAATCATCAAATATTTCAGGTAAATAAAACTCATTTAAAATTTCAAAATTATCTATCCCTAGTTGAATTACTTTTAGTTCAGAAGCAATATAAATCACATTACCGATAACAATAAAATTAATAAAGTAGTCATCTAATTCTATTTTATACATAATTTCTTTTTTTTCACTATCTACAATAATAAAATTAAAGTCAACTCCTAAACCAAATCTCATCGAATCAATCTCTTTTACAACAGGCAAAATAAAATCTCCTCTCCAACCAAATTGAAAAACACATCCATTCGATTGAATCTCTCCGAAATTGTCATCTGATATTTTCTCGAATAAAACAATAGAATTTTGCTTATTTTTAAATTCAGCTTTTTTTATTCTTTCAAATTTAATATTCATATTTAACGTTTTAATTTAGGAATAATAGTTGTTACAGCTGGAGTAGCATCCATATTACCCGCTTTATAGAAAAAACCTACATTTAACGCATGCTCACCAACTTGTACCTGCTTTGTTATTGTTGTTCCATGCGGAGTAATCTTCGTACCTATTTCAGTTCCTGAAGAAAATGCCTTATTAAACATTCTTATCAACGCACCTTTAGAAGCTAACCCCATTTCTTTTAAATCACTTAGATTCTGTAAAGACCTTCTCATATTATCAGGGGAAGAATTAACTTTTCCAAAGAAATAATCAAACTTTTCTGCTGCGATAGTATAGCCATCTGGTGCAAATTTTGCAAAACTTCTTGTATTTGATATTCCTACACCCGTCGCACCTAAGCCTAATTCGTAAAGCTCTTTGATAGGCTCCATCTGCCTAGCCCAAATATCACCTGCACCTATACTCGAATGAGCTTCACTATAATCCGTTGCCCATTGACTAGCATTATCTGCCATCTCTCTAGCATCGTTACCAAAAGCATTATCAACCCATTTACTGGCTGAGTCCGCCATACTTCTAAATTTATCTCCCCAAGAGCTTCCTTTTTTGGGCGGGTCAATACCATTGGTATGGCTTGCAATAGCAACATTAGCATCAACTTGTTCTCCCGTATCTTTATTTTTATAAATTCCTTCATCCCAATCATAATAATTTCCAGATTGTCCAGCTTCAGCTTTTCTACCATCTGGGTCAATAAAAAATACTGGATTATCAAGTGCGTAAGTATATGGAGAAAATCTTCTTGATATTTCTGCTAATGGGTCAATATTCATCCATCGACCAAGTGCAGGGTCATAATTACGTGCTCCATAGTCGTAAAAGTTAAGCCCCAGCTCGTCTTGCAGTTCTTTTCCGTTGTACTTATACTTATAGGGTTCTGTAAACCTTTTTTATATAAAACAGCCCCTTGCAAAAAATCTCCATATAAAGAACGTCCGGTTACATTTTTCTACAATACGAAAGTAGATTTAGTTCAACTATTTTCCTAATAAATTTTCACTTATAGCTATAAAAAAAGCCCCCATTTAAAATGGGGGCTAACGTGTTTATGAAGCATAAATTTAAACTGCATTTCCAAATTCAAGATGATTTTTCACGAATTTCTTCTGTTCCTGTTTAAATTTAATATCTTGTTCAAGCTCATATTCTCTTTGTTTTTCAACTACCCTGTACCAGCTTAACGCCGGAATTACATTATCTGAATGTATCTCTAAACGTACAATAGTTTTTTCATTGGGCAAGCGATGCTCATTTAAAATTAAACTTAATTCCGTTTGTTTTAAATTGATATCCTCAGCAAATTTTTTCTGTACCTTATAGCTAAATTTAATATAAGTTTTAAGAAAAGATGCAAATGATCTATTCTTATCATATTCTCCTGACTTAGCATAATCCTCCATCAAGAAGCGCAATTGCAGAACTTTAGCATATAATTTTTGATTTTCAGTCAGGCTCTCTCTATTTTTTCTTCTAACTTCCGCTAGTTCTGCAGAGGATTCTTTTTCTTCCTTTTCAGATAGAGGATTCTTAAATACAATCGAATCCGCTACTTCTTCAAGGCTGTACTTTTCGTATATGTTTTTAGTTTTCATATCTGATATTTATTCATTAAATTAAACATTGGGGTACTTTCAAGATAGATTTGTATTCCGGCATTTTGAAACCCATATTGTGCCATATAGTAACTTTTTAACTCCGTTTTCGGATGCAGAGAAACAAAAGCATTATCAGCGTACAACCTAACTGATTCACGACATGCAAAGGCTATCAAATTTCCTGCTATCCCATCATAAATCTTATTCTTTCCAGTATTTATAACAGACGATGCCAACAATATTATCTCAACCCTGCTTTCACTTGGAATATCCTTAAGGGACATTAATCCTAAAATTTCATCATCATCCGGAAACTTCAATTTGTAAACGACATTCTTTTTTTCTAATTCCCAATCAAAATGGTAATCATCCTCTGTTATAAAAAGATAGTCTTCTTCTGAGACTAACTCTATAACAACATCTTTCTTTTGCGAACTCTTCACATGGGTTATTTCCATAATGTAAAAATACAAACAAATAATTTACAAATTTGTAAATTATTTGTTTTTTATAAATTATTTAATACTTCTTTTTAGCTTAGTAAATCCTGCGATATTAAAACTTTTTCATCCCAAAAATAACTATCATAAACTTGGAAAATAGCGGTTAATCATTTCTCTCTGATGCGAGCTGTTAACTTTAATATATTTTTCCGTAGTTCCCGGCCATTTATGTCCCGCCAGCTCCTGAACCTTTTCCAAAGAAATATTTTTCTCATTGAGCCAGTTGCAGATAACGCTCATTCTGATGGTCTGCGGATTGAGTTTCCGATCTGGAAACAATCCCCTTAAAGGCGCAATCATTGCATGAATGCTATCGACT
>NZ_JAGFBV010000045.1:0-15428 GCF_017948595.1 Flavobacterium geliluteum
AAAGCCATTGCAAATGCGTTTCCAATATCTCCCGTCTCTTGAATGACCAGATCACAAAAACTTTGTCCTTGTTTAGCTTTCATAATCAGCAACTATTTTAATATTATCGGTTCTGTAGAGGTTTAATTCTGTTATTTTTAAACCGTCCTTATTGAAATGTTCATTTATTTTATGTCGATATTCTAAGAGGTTATCACTCAATAATACATCGCCAAAATTTACACCTATATCAGGCCTGAATTTAAAATCGCCTTCTGAGCCAATTAAAATCAAAGCTTTGTTTTGTTCTAAAGTATTACCGATAACCAAACCCGATACTATTTTACCATTAGCATCACGAACAGGTTTGATTTTTAAGTCCATTACTTCACCATCTAAGCTGTTGTCTATTATCTGGATTCCAATGCTTTTCATATTATTCTAATTTTCCCTGAAAGGTTCCGGTTACAGCTCCATTTGGTGCCACAAGACCCGATTGATAAATTATTTTAGCAGCTTTTACATAAGTATCAATTGCTGTCGAAAGTCGTTCTGCAAACTCCTGATCTGAATTTTCATCACGAGCACGCATATCTGTAATAATAGAAATTATGTCCTGTTTTAAAGTCTCCTTATTTAAAGCCATTTTAAACCTATTTTAATAACTGATTAATTTTGCTTTCAAAACTTTCAATAGCTAAAACACTATCCGGTAGTGGAGTTCCTGACGGACCCACTCCCGTATATACTTTTATACTTTTTAGCAATGTTGCTAAATCTGTCAATATTTCTTTAAGCGTAACTGTTTCGTTTTTAATACTTATTTTACCGTCTGAGGAATCAACCAGCATAATTAAACCACCTTGCCTGATTTCCATTTTTTCGAACTGATCAGCTTTTATAACTGTGAGATTGTTTAAGTCTCCAGTTGACGAAAGCATAATAACACTTGACCCCTCTTTAGGTGTTACCAGGATAAAATCATCTTGACCGTTAATTGTTGCTTTTAGCTTTACATCAGATACTTTTAAACCTGAAATTAATTTAACAGTACAACTTTCACCTTCAACAGAAACAACCTTCCCGGTTATTGGTAAATTTGGGTTTGCACCAACAATTTGTTTTATTAATTCTTTTATTTCAGCCGGTGTGTCCATTATCCTAATTTAATTCCAAATTTTACCACTCTTTTACCGCCTGCATTACTAAATGTTGTTTTGGTTGAAACCACATAATAAATTCCTTTTTTGTCCGGGTAGTCATCATCAGAATAATGTGCGGAATATGTTGGTTTAACAAAAGGAATTAACCATGTATCTATTGAACCATCTAAGCCGTCATAGTTGTTTTGCTGTAAAACGGTAGCTGCGATTTTTTTCATGTCGCTTTCGGTTACAGCTCCAACCTTAATTGTGATTTTGTCGCCTCCGGTGGTTCCGGTTGTGTAGCTTCTTACATTCCCTTTTAAATCAATACTTTCAATTGTTACTTCAACTTTCTTGTCAATAGCCCGTTTATAGTCTAAAGAAGATTTTCCGATATTTTCCTGCATTGAATAAACCACGTCACCGCCCTTTTCTAAATAAGGCGCATGGATGTGCAAAACCTTGCTATCAGTGTCAAAATAGATGTTAGCCTTTGTTTCTTCCTGCAATTTTTTAAGAACGTCGTAACCTGTAGCCTGGTGAATTATAAATTTTTCAAATCCGATGTCATAATCACACGAAACCTTAAATGTTTTGTCGATCTGATCAACAATTGATTCAGCAATTTTTTTTGATGATGTTGGTTTCATTTCTGCATCCTTTACACCAACCCGAAATAAGAAAAGAGCATCTTCGCAAACTATTTGCAAACTGCTGTCATTTGCAACAATATCCTGAACGTAGCCAACAAACTCTTTTTCTAAATTCTTATCATATCCTAGTTCAATAAGAACCTCAGAACCACGTACAATTTTTTCTTCAAAATTTAAAACCTGATTCATTACCGCCTCAGGTAATGTTATTATAGCGGTATCAACTAAGTTTTCAACGGATTCATCAATTTCAACCTCAGAAATCAACATCAACTGATATGATGCCTCTTTAGTCTTAAAAGTGATTTTCCAGTCCATGTCTAACATAATTACACCTCGTTTAATTTTAATATCAATGCGTAATCAAAATCACTGACAGCCTTTATCTCGTATGCCTGTACATTTTCACCTTTGGTAAACGGGAAGCTAAAATCTTCAATTACTATTTTATTAATTCCTAACAACTGCAATGGTTCGCAAAAAACATATACGGCTTGTGGAGCTGTTAAAAAGCTTTTCAATTTTCTAAAATCAGAAATAGGATAACAGTTTTCAACAGTTCCTATTTCATAGTCTCCGAGCAGAACACCCGTGATTGTAATATCATAATCGTCTTGTGACCAACGTTCTTTTATTTTCCCTGGTATCTTATTTCCTTTAGCAACACTTCGTTTTACAACTTGGTTTTTACCGTTAATTGAAATCATTGTTTCGTAAGGCAATAAATATTTTTGACCGTTTGGCGTTAAAGAAAATGACAGCGGAAAAAACTGCTGATCTTCCTTAGGTGCTGAATCCTTAAGCCACCATGAATCTTCAAAACCAAGTACAGAAGCTTTTTTTATTTTATCCTGGTTGCGCAAAGGCAGAAAAGGGATTGGCGGCAATACATGTTTTGCTAATTCATTTTGAATAGCACTAAAGCGCGGTATCTGTTCCACAACCTTAGAACCAACCAATGATGCAAATAATATTTCCTTGTTTTCCATTATCCTGCTGCTGTATTTGCCGATGCTAAAACTCTCATTAAAGCATCCTGGCTTTGTTCTTTCATTTGGTTTGCTGAATCCTTAAAATCTTTTCCGCTGATCTGTACAGATTCAATCAGGTTTTTTAATGTGATATTAACAACTGTGTTTTTAGTCCCTCCGGTTGCAATAGCTTCATTGGTTTTATTTGTACTATCATCAGGTGTAGGATTTCCGTTTTCATCTAATTTAGCACCTGGTATTTTAGGCTGTTTGATTCCGGCTTTGGCTTCAACTTCCTTTTTTGTTTCTCCAGGCGTTACCAAATCCATTGATTTTCTTAAACCTTTTATTTTTTCAGCACCACCACCGGCAAGACCTTTCATGCCAGGTATCTTTGCTAATATTTCTAAAAGTTGTTGCATCGGATATAGTAAAACATCTAACAGAACCTGACCAATTCTTTTTAGTCCGCCTAAAATTCCTTCGGATTTAAAAGCCTCAGTTATACTGTCCCAATGTTTTTTTAATGTCATAAAGGCATTTATTAACCATCCTATAGGACCTAATAATTGTAACATTGCTGCGCCATATTCATCCCATTTTTTAATGGCTATTGTAACATAGACCAGTAAAGCAACAATTGCTACGATGATTAAACCAATCGGGTTTGCTGCCATTGCCGCGTTTAAATACCACTGTGCTGTAGTAAATGCCGATGTTGCACCCGTAGCAATAACATTCCATACTGATGATAGTTTAGCTAACATTGCAGCTCTTTTTGTGGCTGAACCTACAGTTGTAATAACAGAAGCCATCCCACTAAAAAGAGGTGACATATCAGACACATCACGAGCTAACCCACCTAAAACATCAGCATAACCAATTAAACCATTAGTGCCGTTAAATAATGATATTTTAAAATCATCAATTTGAGCCTGTAACCTTTTATTTTTTTCTAACGGACTTTCCATGACAATAGCCGCTTGCTCATAAGCGGCATTTGTTCCGGTGACAGCTCCAGTTAATCTTTCGAGTTCTGGAATTTGTTCCATTAATGCCTTTGTAGCACCGTCAGCACCTTCACCAAGCCAAGCAGACAATAGCGCACTATCTTTCATTGCTGGCTTTAACGCTTCCAATCTTTCCGAAAGTGTAGAGTTTTTGTCCGCCAGTTTTGATGTATCAACACCTAAGAGCTGTAATTGCTTTTGGTATTCTTTCGGAATATATTTCCCTTGGCCAAGTTTTACAAGTACGTTACGTAATGCAACACCACCCTCTGAACCTTTTTTACCGGCTTTGTCTAAAATTTGTAAAGCGGCGTTTGTCTCTTCAAATGAAACATTTGCCATTTTAGCACCCATTCCAGCCTGTTCAAGAGCCTGTTTAATTTGTGGCAATTCGGCAGAACCTTCACCCGCAGCAGCGGCCATAACGTTCATCATTTTTGCCATCTCTTCACTCGCTAGAATCGGGTCATCAAGTGAAACCTGATATTGATTCATTGCAGTAGTTAACAGTTCTGTGGCAGCAACCTGATCACCGCCCATTAATTTACTGGTGGTACCCACTGATTTACCCATTGCGTCAAGAGCATCTGGAACTTTGGCGATTTCAGGGGTTAATTGTCCTAAAATTAATTTGTAGGCCTCAGCACCGGAGGCGGCAGAATTTCCAAAAGCTAAACCCGATTTCCGGGCGTTCTTTTCGATTTGCTCCAACTTCTCGCCCGCCACTCCGGTCATGGCTGATAAATCATACATTGACGTGCTTAACTCCATTCCTGGTTTATTTAAGCTTGTAAATGAATTTGCCACACGGTCAACCTGATCAAGGATAGAACTAAGCTTTATTGTTTTGATGTCTTTTTGTATAGAATCAAAAGCTTTGCTAAAACTTTGGTCCATATGAACAGTACTTGCCTCAACTTTTTCAACAGTAGCGTTAAGTTTTCCCATGCTGGCCGTAATGGCTTCCGCATTGGAAGTGATCTTAAACATATATTCAAATAAGTTATTGCTCATTACTCTTCTTTATTCTTTTCAGATTGTCTAACCCATTTCAACTCTTGTAATCTCATTGCCCATTCTTCATCACTGAGGTTGTCGGGATCAATCTTAAAATAGTACCGGAGTTGAGCGTTACTAATTCGGAAAAAATCATTGTCTTGAACTTCGGCAACCTCTAAAGCTTTTCCAGAGTTGCTTCTTTAATTTGAAGTAATTCAGCCAATTTTTGGCCAACAGAAATAAAGTACTTGTCAACGGTTTGTATTTCGATGTCACCACCAAGCCAACAACCTTTTAAAAGCATTTCGTTAAACTTCATCGGGTCCTTAGTTCCAACACTGGACGAATAAGACAAAGTTTTTCTGTCAACAGATTTGACGATACAAAATTTACCATCACAACCTAATTTATAAATGTCTTCGTGCTTTTCTTTCCACTCTGCTATTTGTTCCGGAGTAATATCCGCGAACGTTTCTATCGTTGTTTTTTGCATTGTTTTTAAACGTTTTTACGGATGTCAAGGCAAATGAACGGAACTGTAATATCTGCGAATTTGTCTCCTTGTTTATATTCTTTTACACCTTCCAGGAAACGGATGCCATCAAGCGCATCTGTTTTCATATAGTTACCTTCAAGCGGATTCCCAAAAGAAACCAAAGCATCAACTGAAAGGCTTAATATTGTACCACCGCCACTGATTTCTAAGGCATCGTATTCTGATTGTAACATCATAAACTCACCTTCATAGGCGATGTTACCGCTCTGAATAGTTTTTGGTTTACGACCTTTTGCGTAAATTGGCTCACGTTCTATTTTTTCAGAATACTTGACACCACGAACGCCTGTGACATCACGACCGCCAACAATCAATGTTAGATCAGCCCATTCAAATTCTCTACTATTAAAAGCCATTTTTTAGTTATTAGAAGTTATAGGCACAAACCCAAGAGGTACGTCAATAAATCTTGCATACGCTTTTGATCGTACCTGTAATTGTTTGATTTTAATTTTAGAAGTCGATGTCACGTTTTGCGCTAAATCAACTTTACAGATCACACCTCTATCACTTGATTCGGACGGGTTATAAGAAAGTTCACCTTCCACTGTCATTTCGCTGTAGATTTTAGCAATTACAGCTTGCTCAATAACACTGGCAGAAAGTGCCTGAATAGTTCCGTTTGGGTTTACATCAAGATCATCCAACGTAAATTCAACCAAAGCATCATAAGCCAAACGATATGCTTTATCGATTACTCTTCTATGTGTGATAAAATGGTAATCATCATCAACCTCACACGCTAAAGGACCATCTGTAAGATAGTAACCCGTTTTACGTTTGTGATTTCTAAAAGAAACAAAACCTTTGTCATGTAATGAAGCTATATCGTATAGCTCAACCGGTACATCTACAATAAATGCAGTTGTAGGCTTAATAGCGCCATCACGCACACGGCCTGGATTAATATGCACCGCTTTAGAAGCTAAACGACCCGCTAAAACTCCAATCGCTGCGCCTTTAGATGCAGGATTACCGGTTTTAGGAATAGTATCGCCAAGGAGTACACCAACGCGGTTAAATTCTAAAGTTGTTAAATCAATAAGATCACTTTTAACACCACTAAAGGCGTACCCTTCTAAATACACAAAAAACGGAGCGTACTCTTTATCTGTGTAATTATCTGCAAGCAATTGCGCTTTTGGCAACGCCGCTATAACATCAGCATCAATAGCTGTTGTAATAACAGGAACATAAGTATTTGCAGGGTCAAAGCTTACAAATAAACCTGATATAGCACCATTGGCAGCATCAAGTAATTTTTCAGCAGGTGTTTTTTGAGTTACAACATCAGGAGTAAAAAAATCGCTTACTTTATCCGTGTTGTCAAATCCCATAATCCACAAGCTTGCACCTTCACCGGATTCATTATAAAACTCTTCACAGAATTTATACAAACGATAGTTTCCTACACTTGGTAAAATTCCTAAAGCGGCAACATCTAACATGCTTTTCACTTCGTATGCCTTTTCAAGCAAAAAAGTAGTTGATACAGCTATAGCACTGGCCAACACTCCAAACACCCCATCTGGACGATCTGTAACCGTTCCGAGCTGTCCGTTTTGAAATTCAATTTCTACTCCTGGTAACATCTATTTTTTGGTATTAGATTTAATTTCTTTTTTTGCATCAGTTGCAATTGCATCAGTTCCAGTTGCATCAGTTCCAGTTGCATCAGCTACTAATTCTTCGCCATCAACTTCAATGTCATTGACATCAATTTCTTTGATCTCTTCACCAGGAGTAGTTACTTTTTTATTAGACAAGGTTTTTGCGTGATTACGCGCCGTGTCTTCTTTGTAAAATTCCTGCCCGTCTGAGGTTGTATAATGTTCTGCTATTTTCATTTTAAATAGGTTTTTTGAGTTTATAAATAAAATAGATCAGTCCTAATGTGACCAGTAACATAAATGACCTGCCGCACCATATTTCGGTTTGTTGCCAATAGGTTAAAGGTTTATCATAAGGAACTGGGATTGTTGTTTCGCCCTGTTTGTTTTCTAAAATGTATGTTTCTTTCCAAGTGGCGAAAAGCCTTTGTGCTTCTGTTGTACAGTCGACTTTTAATTGATTATTAAATAGACTGACGTTAGGCGGATTAAGGAACTTTCCTGGCTTAATTTCTGGAACTCCCTTAAACTTGACTTTACCGTCAATACATTCTAACCAGGACTTATAATATGAGCTATCTGGTTTAATTTCGAAAACGGTGTCCTTTACAATTACTTTAGTTGTAATTGTGTTTACTTCTGTCCTGGTTGATAAAGGAACGCCGGTGCTTTTACAAGCAACGAACGTTCCAATCAAGAAAACAAAAAACAAAAAGTAAAATGAATAGAGAGTATTTTTAATGCTTTTCATATTTAATTGCTTTTTAAACAGGTTTTAAAATCTTATAAAACCTTTCATTTGTGATATTTTCCGGTCTGATCTGCGGGCGACCTCGTAACCTTCACGGCTTCCCTCATCGTTGGTGTTACCTTCGATTGTTTGGAGCTTGCCATTAGGCAAAAGCTTTTCTACAAATCCGGTATGCCCGGCACCTTTTCCAAAATCCATTACAAAAAAGTCTCCTGGTTGTGGGTTGGTCACTCTTTTATTTTTCATTTTATTATACATGTCCAAAACACCAGCTGTTTTTGCTAATGGATTTGTAACATTCAATTCAATAGAAGCTGATTTTATTGACCAATAAACGAAAGCCATGCACCACGCGTAACCCTTTCCTAGTCCCACTGATTTTAGATATTTTTCAACCGCTGGTCCAGCATTGCTGTTTTTGGGTATTTCCTGTACGCTTATTTGGCTTTGGGCTATTTCGAGAGCTTTACTTTGTAGTGTCATGAGGCTTTCCGTTTAATTGCTTGAACTTTTGTAACTCATCTACTAACTGCTGATTTATAAACATCAATTCCCTGTGTTGAATTTCCATTGTCTTGATAGTCTCGTAAGCTGCGGTCAATCGTGTTGCCATATCATCCAGCATGTCCCGGTAATATTTAACAGCCATTACAGCGTTATCAAGTTCAGCGGCTCTGTCTTCAGCGAGCGTTTTTCTTCGTGAAAGCAACCATGTAACTAATGCAGAAAATAAAGCGGAAAGAGCTGGGTAAACAAATTGTTCCATTTAATATTTTTTAAAAAAAGGCTCGACTTATCGAGCCTTTTACATATTTATATCGATTGTGTTTTCTTAAAGAATCGCTCCAATTTTTTCAGCTCTGAAAGGAGTTGCAAGGAAATAATGACGGTAAGCCAAATCGTTTGTTTGTCCTGTTGGGTTTGTTGCAGCTGGGGCAAAATACTGTTTAGTATTACCCGTTTTCTTAGCAATTCCATCCTTACAGAATACAACTGATGCAACTTTATCAGTTCCGGCAACCACAGCTCCATAAGCTTTTTTAACACCCGCAGCCGTATAGTATGGCATGTTTTCGTAGGTATATAAATTAAATCCTGCTATTTTAGGAGCTGGCGTTCCTTCAGCATAATTAACAAGCTTGTCACCAAAGTTTTTACGATCTAATAATAAATCATTCCAATGATCTTCTGACAAAACCAACCGTCTGTCTTTTAACGGAAATTTACCTGACTTACAAGCCGCTTTAAGCCTAACTAAGTCATCGTAAGTAAGACGCAAACGAGTTCCATCCATTAATGGAGCATCAGTTCCGTTCACACCAGTAGCGAAAATAACTGGCGTTTTAGCAGTATTTTCTTGTGGAGCGATTGAGTGGATTGCTTTTTCGAATTTTTCTGTCAAAATTGCTCTGGTACCTGCTTTGGTAACCTTGTCAATTTTATCGTATGATGCTCCCAAAACCTGATCGTCGGAAACAGTAACAACTTTTGTTTGATATTTATCAAGTGAAAATTGCAAATCACCGTCATCATAAACCTGAACAGGAATAGGATAGGTTGTATTATTGATCAACACGTCAACCTCAAAATCAGTTGCTGCAATATGAATAATATTCTTTTCTGTAACGGTGTTTTCGCCCAATTGACTAACATCGGCGTCAAGTTCGGCAACTCCATCTAACCACGGAGCTTGGTCTGCATTGTCAAGGTTTTCGATCACACGATCTAACCAAATTTCTGGGAAATTTGCTGGCATATTTTTATTTTTTTACGTTAAACAATTTATTGTACTCGTCTGGTTGCATGGTTCTGAATGCCAACTGAGCATCAATACTTAATTTTTGAAACTCTGCTTTAGTAGTAGCACCACCACCAACGGCTACAACTGTTTTATCAGCTAATGTGACTTTTGCCGGGATGCTTGCAAGAGTGTTTTTTGCTAAATCAAAATCAGCAGCAGCAAGTTTTACGAAATCCTCCTTTTTGGTTGCCGGAATCTTTCCTTCTGTGATAGCCAGTGTTACCATTTGCTCAATGGCTAAAGTGGCGGCATTTTCTTTTTCAGTTTCCAAAGCCAAAAGTTGGGCTTTCATTTTGGTGTTGTCTTTTGATAAACTCAAGACAGCAGCTTCGACAGCTTCAACATCCAATTCCGGTGTAGCTTTATCAAAACTTAGTGCTGTAAGAACAGCAAGTGTTAATGTGATTTTTTTCATATCGTTTTTAGGGTTTAAATCCAAATTTTGGGTTTCGCCTGGTTCAGGCTGTAGTGATAAACACAGTTGCTTAACCTCTTCATCTTTTAAGAGTTCGCCACTATCGGCATAAAGGCGAATAGAATTTGCGTTGGAAGGAACGGCAACAATTGAGCATTCGTAAAGCTCACATTTGGTCATTATCAGCTCTTCACCGACAATTTTTAAATCTTCGCGTTTAAATGTGATTCCCATTGAACAGGAGTTGATAAAACCGCGATCAACTTTACCAGAGATTTTCAAAGCCTCTTCATCATCAATATCAAAAAGGGGTTCGCCTAAAAGCAAATCTTTATCGATAGTCATGTTTTCCCATTTGCCCAATACATTATTTGTAGAGTTCCAATGTTGGTTTAACATCATAGGATTATTCTTGAATCGTTTCAAACTTATTCCGGCAGTTAGGATTCTAAACCCATAACTATTGGCTTGTGTCTGATCGTTAAAAACAAATGGTTTAGGCATAAGCTAATGTGTGTGTTTATTTCATTTTGAGATAGCAAAGATTAGAAGTAAAAAAGCCTAAAAAAAGAATATGAACAGTTGCTAAACACTTGTGTTTATTGGCTTTATACAGTTGTAAAGCACCTGAACAGCATTTTTTTAAACCGCCTTTATTACGTCAATTTTGCTTATAAAATTCACACTATGGCATTACGAAAGGCACAGGAAAAGGAGTACGCAAAATCCTTATATATAGGTGGGGGATTAACTCAAAAGGAAATAGCCGAAAGAGTTTCTGTAACCGAAAAAACATTGACAAAGTGGATAAAGGAAGGTAAATGGGATAATCTCAAAAAGTCATTACTGACCACTAAGCAAAATCAGCTGTCATTTTTATATGATCAGCTCGACTTTCTGAATACTGATATTTCAAAAAGAGATTTTAAAGTAGCCGTAGGCAAAGAAGCCGATACCATCATAAAATTAACGGCTTCTATCAATCGCCTGGAAACTGAAACATCAATTGGCGACACTGTAGAAGTGGCCAGAAACTTTATTGAATTTGTGCGTCATCAAGATTTAGAACTCGCTAAAACAATTACAAACTTTTTTGATGTATACATCACTGCAAAAATGAAATAAATGGCTACTAAAGCAGAGGATAAAAAGTATTTTGAGTTATGGCAACAGTTCCGGGACAACACCCGAAAAGCAACACCCATTGACTTAAACGAAAGTATTGTTGATAAAACCAACCGTATTGCTAAACTGGAGAAAAACCCGGAGGAATGGTTTAAATACTATTTTCCGAACTTCTATACTTCAGAGCCAACGCCTTGGCATATAAGAGCTACCAAAAGGATTTTAGCCAATCCCGAATGGTATGAAGTACGTTCCTGGTCTCGTGAGCTTTCTAAGTCGGGTCGTACTATGATGGAGGTGCTTTATTTAACCATGACGGGGAAAAAGAAAAACGTCTTAATGGTATCAAGTACTTATGATAATGCTGAACGTTTGCTTTTGCCGTACAAAGTAATATTAGAATGCAATAACCGTATTATTAATGACTATGGCGAACAAGAAAGCCTAGGGAATTGGGAGGCGGGCGAATTCACTACAAAGAAAGGGGTTGCCTTTCGTGCGCTTGGTTCCGGGCAGTCTCCAAGGGGAACCCGAAAAGACGAAGTGCGCCCCGATACAATTTTAATTGATGACATTGACACTGACGAAGAATGCCGAAATGAGCAAAGAATAAAAGATAAAATGAAATGGCTAGAAGAGGCCTTATATGGTACCCGTTCTATTTCAAATCCATTGTTATGGATTGCCTGTGGAAATATAATTGCTGAGTATTGTTGTATTACCGAAATGGCAAAAAAAGCCGATTATCATGAAATAATCAATATTCGGGATAAAGATGGAAATTCTACTTGGCCACAAAAAAACACCGAAGCTTTAATTGATCGAGTACTGTCAAAAATATCGTGGAGTGCTCAGCAAAAAGAATATTTTAATAACCCGGTAATTGAAGGAGATGTTTTTGAAAAGATAAAATTTGATAAATGCCCTCCTTTAAAATCGTGTGATAATGTTTTGGTTTATGCTGACCCATCAACCTCAAATCAAGATCGAGGTGTAAACAAACAAGCCTCTTATAAATCAGTAGGTGTAATTGGCAAAAAAGGCACTAAATACTATTTATATAAAGTTTGGATTAAACAAACCAACAACTCCAAGTTTGTAAGCTACTTATATGAAGCTTACAATTATTTAGTCGCTCACGAGGTCGATATAAAAAGAATTCACATCGAAAACAACTCGTTACAAAACCCCCATTATCAGCAGGTTATTTTACCTGAAATCAGAAAACAAGGCAACGGAATAATTCATTTGCCTATGACAGAAGATACACGTAAAAAATCAGATAAGTTCGAGCGTATAGAAGGAACGCTAGAACCCAAGAATCGATTGGGTAATTTAATATTTAATATCGCAGAACAGAACGACCCTGACATGAAAATAATGAAGGACCAAATGAAAGGAGTTTCAAAAAAAGCCAAAATGATGGACGGACCCGATATGTTAGAAGGTGGTGTTTGGATATTAGAAAACAAAACCGTGCAAATGGAAGGCGGTTATAGTTTTGGTTCTGTTAACAATAGAAAATATTAGATTATGTTTTTAGAGAAAAGCGATTTAGGAAGTGCCATTTATGGCTATCAAGTTGATCAGATCACCGAAGGAAACGACGATTTAGTTTTACAGGCAATTGGCGCAGCAATTCAAGAGGTTGGCGGTTATTTAGCAGGCGCATCATCTTATGATGTGGCGGCCATTTTTACCACGGCTGGTAATCAAAGAAATCCTTTGATTTTAACGCATACGATTACTGTAGCAAAATGGTATATCGTAGAATTATGCAATGCAGACATCATTTACGAGCAAGCAAAAGAAAGATATGACCGGGCTGTGTCCTGGTTAATCAAATTATCAAAAGGTACCGTCACTTTAGACCTGCCAACAATTCCAATTGATGAACAGGAAAGCGATTTAGACAGCTTTGGTTTTGGTTCAAGAATAAAATTTAATCACGAGTAGAAAATGAGCAATAGAAAAATTAGATCAATAGCACGAAATAAAATTGAATTGGCAGCAAAAACAACAAAGGTTGCTGCAAACTCTAACGGTCTGGTAAATCAGATTATTCCAGTTGCTATGTCTCGTGTTAGACAGGATGTGTTAACATGGAATACCGCATTAACAATGGCACGAAAAGCCGAAAAGCCAAAGCGTTTTTTGTTGATGAACTTATATGATGAAATTTTCATCGATGGCTTGTTACGTTCACAAGTCAGCAACCGTTTTTTAAAATCACTTTCGTCAAATTTTATTATAACTGACAAAGCCGGAAAAGTAAATGAAGAGGTTACCAATTTCCTGCAAGACAAAATTTGGGTTAATGAAATTAACAAAGCTATTTTAGGCACTATAACACATGCACATTCAGTTGTTGAGCTGTCCTGGATTCAAAGCCAGAACAATCAAGTATCGGCAGAACCACAATTGAAAGCTGATCTGATCAAACGCCAAAACATCGACCCAAAAGAAGGAATCTTTTACCCGGACTACAGAGACGACAAAGGAATTCCATACCGTGAAATGAAGGAATACGGCACCTGGATATTAGAATTTGGAAATGCTGACGATTTAGGCCTTATGAACTGCGCTGTACCTCACGTATTGTTTAAACGATTTGCTCAATCCTGTTGGTCTGAACTTTGCGAAATAGCAGGGATTCCGCCACGTGTAATGAAAACAGATACGCAAAACATTTCTATGCTCAGAAGAGCTGAGCGAATGATGAAAGAAATGGGCGCAGCGGCTTGGTTCATTATTGATGAAAACGAGAAATTCGAGTGGGCAGAAGCTTCAAAAACTGACGGTGCTGTTTATCAAAACTTAATGACTTTTTGTAATAACGAGTTATCAATGCTTTTCAATGGTGCTGTAATGGGTCAGGACACCAAAAACGGCAGTAGATCAAAAGAAGATGCAATGCAGGAAACGTTACAAACATTGGTTGATTCTGACATGTCATTGATAGAGCAATACTGGAACTCTACAGTAATTCCGGCACTGATCAATATTGGTATTATTTCTGGTGAATGTGTTTTTACTTACCCTGAAACCGAAGACATTGCGCAATTGTGGTCAATGACTAAAGAAGCCATGCAGCATTATGAATTAGATGTTGAATGGATGAACTCAACTTTTGGGTTAAAAATTTTAAAGCCTAAACAAGCGGCAGCGGCTCCGGGAACAAATCTTTCATTCGGTGAGGGTTTTTTCGTTTAGGCCCCAAAGCTTATGACGGGTATTTTGGGGCGTTACATAACCGGTTAAATTTCCTGTATGATTGCAATTGTGAAGACTGCAAGACAGAAAAACAAAGCGTTGTAACATTGGCATTGGATAGCAAGTTTAAAGGGGTTTTAAAAACTGTTGAAAAGGCATTTAAAAAACTGCATCAAAACGGAAAGTATAACCCGGAAGATTTAATAAAAACTAAGGAATATAAAAACCTGATCACTGAAACGAGTTCTGTTTTTGAATCTGCTATTGCAGACAATGACATCCCGGAAGCAATGAATAAAAGCCTGAAAGAAGATACTTTTATCTTTTCCGGGCTGAAAACCAATGCACAACTTTTTGAAGCTTCCAGATTGTTATTGAACGAAGAAAATAAAATGAAATCGTTTAGCCAGTTTTCTAATGACATCAAAAGCATTAAGGAAAACTACAATCAAAACTATTTAGAGGCAGAATATCAATTTGCTGTTTCATCAGCGCAATCAGCAGGAAATTGGGCTAATATTTCAACTGATTATGATTTGCAATATCGAACCGCCTCTGATGATCGAGTTAGAGATAGCCACGCTGTTTTGCACAATACTACTTTGCCGGCAGATGATGCCTTTTGGCTTTCATATTATCCGCCTAATGGTTGGCGTTGTCGTTGTACAGCTGTTCAGGTTAGAAAAGGAAAGTATGACGTAAGCGATAGTAAAAAATCTATTACTAACGGTGAAAAAGCAACCAGTCAAATTGATAAAGACGGTAAAAACAAACTTGCCATATTCAGGTTTAATCCTGGACTAACTAAAAAGATTTTCCCGCCTGAGCATCCTTACACAAAAGTTAAAGGCGCAAAAACCGTTATAAAAGAATTGAAGAAACCATAAAATGGATTTAAAGCAGTTAGAAAAAAAGATAGTCAATGATTTAGCGGTTGAATTAACAGAAGAATTTGACCGTAATTTTGAACGAAAAGCCTTTTTCAATCAAAAGTGGCCAACTACTAAAATTGCAAATAGTCGAGGTTCTTTATTAAATAGAACCGGAAACTTACGCCGATCTATAAGATATAATATTCGTGATGGTGTGATTCGCTATAGCAGTTCTTTGCCTTATGCATCCGTTCATAATGAAGGCGGTGAAATTATAGTAACCCAAAAAATGAAGTCTTATTTCTGGGCGATGTATTACAAAGCCCTG
>NZ_JAGFBV010000045.1:15526-16930 GCF_017948595.1 Flavobacterium geliluteum
GAGCGGAATAACAACTAAGAAAAGTGGAGCTGAAAGCAAAAGCAAAAAAAACTTAAACCTAAATGCTGAGGCTGAAAAGTGGAAAAGCCTGGCATTAATGAAAATAGGCCATAAAATAAAAGTTGAAAAACGTCAGATTATTGGCGGTCACCCGGAAGTTACCAAAATTGTAAAAGGTGTAATTGACGACAATCTGAAAATATTTAGTGAAGATTTAATGAAACAATTTAGACGATGAAAGAATTTATTCAAAACACACAGACTAAGCTTAGTGAAGTTCCAACAATCAATTATATTGATGAAGACTGGGGACAACTTGACGACTATTCGCCAAACGTTCCGGTGCAATGGCCGTGCTGTTTGATTGACATGTCTAATGTTGATTTTAGTGATTTGGGAATGAATAAAGATGCAGTTCCCCAAAACAGACAGCAGGCAGCCGGACTTATTACATTGACGTTCGCAAATATGAAACTGACTAACACCAGTTTTAAAGCTCCACAAGCGCAAAAAGATATTGCCTGGTCAATACATGACATTATTGAAGCTGCTCACGCAAAAGTACACGGTTTTGCTCCTGTGATAGGCTCAGGAAAGTTAATGCGACGATCTTTTAAAAGGGTAAAACGTGATGATGGTATTCAACAATATCAAGTTGTTTACAGTATTGGTTTGCACAATGTTTAAATGGCCATTCGAAGTTGTTGACTTTTTAAAGTCTCCAGCTCGGCAATTTCTTTGTTAACCGGTGTACACATAATTGTGTGAAATGTAGTTCTTGAAATTGGATAAACCGGGCAAATATATTTTCGTAAAATAACCGTGTCCGGGATGTCTTCGGTCTTGTGGATTTTGTACAACTGCATAATAAGCTGGTAACGTTTCAGCGTATTGTATCTAATTCCGATAGATTGGTTAGTTGTATTCATATAGAGCAAAAATATATATATTTTTAATATCGTACAACTCAACTTTTTGGGCATAAAAAAACCACGCTAATTGCGTGGTTTTTATTTTAATGTTTAGCGATCGTTTAATTGAAAATCGATCACAGTCCAATTACTCACCTCTGACGGATCGTCTTTTAGCCATTTTACTTTCACAATTGCATTTTGAGTAATTGTTCCTCCAAAACCATTTGTCGCACTAATTGTTTCATTGTATTGAAAGTTCCCGTCTCCAAGATCCAAAACTTTTTCATTTTGAAAAAAAGTGACATCCATAGGGTTTTTAACCCGTTGTAGTAATGCAGCTCTTGATGCTTCTTTTGCGTCTGACTCATTTGGTATGGAATGACCACAACTCAGTAATATAAAGCTAAGTAATAATAGTATTTTTTTCATTTTTATCATTTTATATTAATTTTCAAAAGTAAGAAAACCGCTTGAATGACCTAGCGATTTT
>NZ_JAGFBV010000046.1 GCF_017948595.1 Flavobacterium geliluteum
ATAATAGAAAACGTCTGCATTCTTCTTTGGGATATAAAACACCTAAAGAAATCGAACTAGAATTTTATAAAATTAAAAGTGTAGCATAGGTCTTAGAAAATTTGTCCCACTTTTTGTTGCAAGTCCAGTTGTTAACAATACATTAGGTGGAACAGCTTCGCACGAATACCAATACGACGATTTTTACAGGTTAAAATCAGCCAAAGCAACCTATCAGGGCGAATTTACAAAGGCAAGTTATGAGCTGAATATGAGCTATAACAAAATGCACAATATTACCAGTAAAAATTTGGTGCATACAGTAAACAACGAGCAGAAAGGTTATGTTTTAGATTATAATTACAATAACGAACTGCATCCTAACGCACCAAATAAAATTGCCGAGACAGGAAAACCTGAACCGCGTCAATATGTTTACGACGGGAACGGAAACCCCACTAGCTATAGTGAATATCAAAGTTTCAGAAAAATGACATGGGATGAAGAAAACCGTTTGATGGGAATTAATGATAATGGCAGGATTCACCAATATACATATGATGCAGCAGGAGAGCGCATAATTAAAAGTTCCGGAGATTCGCAAAATGTTGCCATCAATGGTGAAACCGCTGCAACGATTGTACATACTGATGATTACACCGGTTATGTAAGCCCTTATTTTGTTATCAGCAAAGGCAAATTCACTAAACATTATTTTGAAGGTGCAGGAAGAATTGTAAGCAAGCTAGGGAATGGATCATTTGCACAGCCCTTAAAATTAACGGCAGGAGGCGTAAATTACGGTAAGCTAACTGCCGAGCAGCAAAAGGCACTAGATAATTATGTAAAGAGTTTGGGAGTTCCTCCGGGACCACCAACGCAACAGGGAATATATGCAACGCCGGAATTTACAGGTGATCCTTTCCCAAGTCAAGCAATTAAACCTGTCGAAGAAAACCAGGAACCACCAGAAGGCTGGCCACGAAATCCGGTATTCAATGCACCAGGCGATGTGCCGGGACCGCCTGTACAATTTGGGCCACCAGTTGAACCAACAACAGTTAAAGCTGGTGAAGGATTTACAGGAATTGGATTGCCGGAGAATGATATTTTTTATTTTCACTTGGATAATTTGGGAAGTACTTCGTATATTACAAACAAAAATGGAAGCATAAGTCAGCACTTAGAATATATCGCTTTTGGAGAAGTTTTGTTCGAGGAGCATAGTTCGAGTTTTTCCAGTCCTTATTTGTTTAATGGCAAGGAGTTGGACAGCGAGACGAATCTTAGTTATTATGGGGCCAGGTATTTGGATATGAAGACTAGTTTATGGTTGAATACTGACCCGTTAGCGGAGTCTTCTCCAAACGCTTCTCCATATAACTATTGCTTAAACAATCCAATAAATATGGTTGATCCTGATGGTCGTAAAGAAAGACCTAATGATTATGAAGGGAAAATGGGTAAAGGTGATTGGAGAGTTGATGATAGAATAAATGGTACTGATACATGGAAAAATGCAAATACTCACAATCTACAGCAAAAAAACGGTTATAAAGAGTATAATTCAATAGAGCAAAGAGCTGAGTTCTACAAATGGTTCCAAAATCAGACAGATAGCAAAGGTTACGAAACAAATTGGGCTGGTGCTGCATTTATAGTTGCCTCTCAAATGTCAAATATTCACAGTCCTTTTGTTTCTGTAATGGATAATGATGTTGAAGCTGATGTTAAACAATTTGCGGAAGATGGGAACAAGGCAATTTTCGAAAATGTATTTGGAAGATTGAGAGATTTAAATAACGGTTCGGTTTTAAAAGGAACATCTGCAAATACTTGGGATACAGAAACTTTGACTATTGAGCAGAGAGATATTGTTGGCCCTATTTATGCAAGACAACGACCAGCAGTGTTAAATGAATTGTCTAAAATGGCTAAAGGACAAGGGATATATAATTTGGGAGTTCCTAAAGATTTAAGATTTAACCCTAAAGGAAATGTAAGAGATTGGAAGCAAAGATTTAATCACGGAATGGATGTTTCATTGCCTTATTGGAATAAATATTATTCTAAAAGAAAAAGATAAATAGATTATGAAAAATATTATAGTAGTTTTGTCATCAATATTCCTTTTGTTTTCATGTAACAATTTTAGTCAAAAACACAATATGGAAAATAATTGCGTTTCAAATTTTTTTAATGATAGTATTTTAATTTCTAAAAATCAAGATACATTAATAAATCTCAAAAACCTCAAAAACAATAAATTATATACCATTGTTTCTAAAACATCAAATTGTTTGCAGCCTCTTTTAGATAATAACAATATTTTATACACTCCAATTTCTGATGAATTATTTCAATGTATTGAAATTAAAAACAAAAAAGTGAAATGGAGTTTTAAACCACCTGAACAAATAAATAATTTTAAACTATTTGGTGATGATTTAGTTTTTAGTATTAGGGATTATGGTTTAATCATTTTAGATTCTACGACAGGTAAATTAAAGTATGAATTAAAAACATTGAATGATTCAAAATGTCATTCAATGTTGATTAATGACTTTTTTATTGAAAATAATCATTTATATGTATCTGATTTTAGATGTAGTAATTTAGTTTGTTTTGATATTAAAACAGGGAAAGAAATTTGGCAGTATAAGTCTAAAATTGATGGTGCAACCCAAATATTATTAATAAATGATTACATCTTTTGTGGAGTTACAGGAAATACTTTAAAAAATGAAGGAATAGTTGTATTATTAGATAAATTTTCTGGAGTTATTAAATTTAAACAAAATGAAAAGATTGATTTGATTACGAAACCAATAATTTTTAATAATAAAATTATTTATTATTCGTATGATTCAAAAATAAACGAGTTTGATATTGATAAATTTAAGATCGAAAATTTAATTTCTTTTTATGATTCAGATGCTATTTGTGGTGGACAAATTTATCTACTTGACGATAATATTTATTTTACAGATTGTAACTTTGAACTCATTAAGTTTAGTCTTAATCTTAATAAACTATATAAACTTGGTAAGGCTCCAAAAAATCTTACATCAATTTATAAATTTAATGATGAAGTGAAATTTATTTATTAAAGTATGATGCTTTTAAGTTTATTTGGTTAAGTATTGACCCGTTGACAGAAAAGCACCCTAACTATTCTTCATATGTATATTGTGCAAATAACCCTGTAAATCTAATTGACCCAGATGGTCGAGACTGGTTCGTAAATGATCAAGGTTTTTATCTTTGGTCTAATAATTCTTCCGTTTCAGGTTTTAGTTATGCCGGAAATGTTTTACCTCCTAGTGTCAGTAGATATCAAATTCTGGAACAAAAAAATGGAAGATTATTTCACAAAAATACAGATGACTGGCTTAATAGAAATATTAACAGTTATTTAGGCACTAATTTAAATGAAAAACTACCATACGATCGTGCTCAAGAATCTTTTAATGATGAACTCCTAACGACTGCCGTAGGTGTAGGGATTGGTAAATTAGGTGGACTGGCATTTAAGGCACTTAGCAGGGCCGGAGGTTCGTTATGGAATGTTGAAGGAGGATGGCTAGCCAGAGGTTTTGTCTACGAAGAAATGCTAGGAGGAAATTTAGCTAAAGGCTATCCTGTTATTGATAAATTCGTTAAAGGTGTCGCTACAAGTATCAAAACGCTTGACTTAAGAACAAAAGGATATCAAAATTCAAGTAAAGTTTTAAGTGTCTTAAAAAAATATATTAAAAAATTAGAAGCTTTTGAAGGAGTAAATAGAGGAGGTATAAACACCACGGGGGGGAAAATAACAGAGAAAGTACTCGAAGTTGGTGTACCCAAAGGAGCATCTGCTGCCCAAGTAGAAGCTATACAAGCTGCTGTAAAATATGGCGAAGAAGTTGGAATCAAAGTTAATGTTAGAATTGTAAAATAAAAAATATGAAAACTTGTAATGTTTATAAGACTGATAAAAGTTATATCGTAGTCACTGAATCGACTTCCGATATCGGGTTAGGAATTATTGATGATCCTATATACACACTTCCTTTGGATGTATCTATAGATGAGTTCCAGAAAAAGTTGTTTGAGTGTTTAAGTAAAAGTAAAACTGGGATTTCTACACCTAAAAAGAATGATTGGGCGTCTTGGGAGAAAGATCACTTACTGAAGATGGGGCAAAGATCCTTTGCGACCTTATATAAAAATTCTAATAGCTGTCAGGTATCCTTGGATGGTAATGTCTTAATAATTTCTCCTTATAAATATTATGATCCTAATAGACCGAAGGATGGTCTGTGCTTGGTAAAGGAAGCAGAGATTAAAATAGATTTTAGTAGTGTTGTAAAAACTGAAATAATTATTAAGTTAATAGAAATGTTATGTGTTTCCTATAAATAACCTATGACTCCAACGGAAATATTATTCCGTATGAAGATTTAGGAATGGCTCTGCTGTTGATAAAGTAACCGCTAAAATTAGTTACTACAAAAGTACAACGCTTTGTTGCGGTGGAATACCAAGACAATTAGAAGTATTTACAATAGAGAGGGCACGTCATAAGAGAGCTACATACATTAATACAACTACTACGGAAGATACTTTACATGCTATTAATTTAGAAGACAAAACTAAAGTATACTATGTTAGAGTAAAGGAAATCTAAATATTGATAAAAAGCCAATAACCAATATTGATTTGTAACGGTAAATTATAAGATGTACAGAGCAGAGAATAATAATAAAAAATGAATTTTAATATATATAAATGCCAAGCTCAAAATCGTCAATATATTAGTATTGAAACTGATGAATCTATTGAACGTTTTTTAGAACAAAATACTAGAAAGAAAAGTGATTTAGAAATACATTTACAGAAAGATGATCCAAAGGGTTACAACGATTATTTAGCAGAATTATATGATCCTAATAAACATTTAGAAATTTTTTATGAGACAATATCCTATGATGGAACATTAAAAGAAGATATCTCTGTTTTTAATCATAAAATAGCGCATTTAAATTTTTATAATGTCTCTTTTATGGATGCAAAACTTGATGCGGTCTATTTTTCTAATTTGTACTTAGTTAAAGAAATGTATGTAAATGGTACGTCGAAAGGGAATGTAGATCTTTCAAAATTTATTAATTTAGAAGCTGTTTCTATTTTAAGATGGAATGAAAAAATAAAGCTAGTAAATAATAACTCTAATTTAAAATCACTAATTGTTTGGTACTATAATCCAAAAAGTAAATCTTTAATCGATTTCTTAGGTGAACTAAAGAATATAGAATATTTAGAACTTAACTTAACAAATATTGAAAGTTTGGATGGAATTGAAAAGTTGCAAAACCTCAAAACTATTAAAATTAATTATGGCAGGAATCTGAAATCTGTAAAGGCTTTAAATTCCAACAAGAAGTTAGAATTAATTTACTTAAACAATTGTAAAAAAATGGAAGACTTTGATTCGTTAGATAAAAGAGAAGGGCTAAAAATTCAAAATTTAGAATTGCCAGGATAAAATCATGAAGGCTTTATTGATACTATAGATTGTTGCCACGGTATCCAATAACCGTAAGATAAAGTAAGAAATTTAGAGATTCTAATACTTTAGTTTTCTATCAAATTAAACATCGAGAATCAGGAGTAGCACAATTGTTTAACGTATAAAATCATCACTATGAAAAAAATAATATTACTTGTAACTATACTTTTATTAGCAACAACCGGACACGCTAAATTTATTAAAGCTGTTTTGTTTATGGAAGACGGATCAACTAGGAAGGGTCTTGCTGAAATGGTCGAAAGTGACGATTCTAAAGTCTATTTCAAAACAGATGAAGAAGCCAAAAAAGAAAAAATTGAAAGTGGCAATATCAAAAAAATAGAATATGCAGATGGCGAAAGCAAAAAATATATTGCAGAACGATTATATGCCACAACAGCTAATATTTTAACAGGCAAATTTTCTAAATCAAAGAAAAAACTATGGTTTTATATTGTTTATGATAAAAATGTAAAAATAGGTGCGATTGCTTCGGATGGCAGTAATCGTCGAAATGCAGCAGGTACGAGTACTGTAGTTACTTTTGCGAATACAGCTTATTATTTTGGTAAAAAAAATAGTGAAGAATTAGTATTTGGTTATGCTACAACAGGATCAAACGGTTTTGCCATAGGAACAGATTCATTAATCAGAAAAATGTCAAGAGAAGCTTTTGCAGATTGCCCAAAACTTATTGATGCAATTTCAAAAGAAGATTTTAAATCTGGATCTGTCATGGATCAATTAAAAACTATTTTCGACAAAATAAAATGTAAGTAAATTTATAATTTACTATGAAAAAGGTGGCTGATTTATACTTAAAAACAGTTAAATTGGAATAGTAATACTGAAGTTCACATGAAGAATGAGTGATATAAAAAGATGAATTACAATATAGATATTTTAAAAGAAGACACTTTAAAGCTAATCGAAAAATACAAAAATACTTACTTAGAGAGAGCGTTATATTCATTTCTTCTAAGTCCAGTTAATATGAATAATATTAATGACGACATATTAAAGCGATTAGATTATTTAGATATTTTTTATGATGATAACAATCTGTCTTATAATTACACTCCAACCGATGGTACAAATGGAGAGCCTGAAATATTGGAAAAATTAACGGAGGCCGAAATTGAAATTGAGAATTCATCTAAAGAAAAATTCTGGACATCTGCAGAGGAAAGTTCGTATAAAGAAATTTCTAATTTTAATTGTTTTGAGGACAAAATTGTAAAAGAAGAAGATTATTATAAAGTATATATAAATGATCCATTTTACAATATAGAAGGTTGGATAAATTATTATAATCATTTGTTGGAAACAAAATTCGAAAGTTTCGACAAGATATTACAGAATGGAAAAACTCAAATAAGATACAAGCGTTTTCAAAAAGACTACTTCATAGGCATTGAGGTTAATTATAGCAAAACGATTAAAGAAATGAAGCATGGTGATTGGGAGACACCCTCTTTTAATTTGATTGTATTTAAACTTAACGAAAAATTTAAATTAAAAGAAAAAAGTAATCTGGGCGTATTTGGACATCCTTACTTTCATCAACCAGCGTATAATTTTGGAGGTTATTTTGCTATAAAAACAGTTAATCGAGTTTCGCCTATGGAATGGGTTATTGATAGAGGAACAGATAGAGAATTTATAGGAAATGGAATGGTTAGATTGTATAATTCAGAAAAATTTGGAGAGGACTTAAAAAGACACGCATTTTATTATTTTGACATGTTAAGCGAGACAAGCAATGATTATATAAATAGTTTACTTAAAATGAATTTATTTGAATAGTAAAAACCCGAAAATGATATTTTATTTATTCATACTATCTAGGCTCAAACCGTATTTCGGAATTTACGACAGACTTATGCAAGTGAATTATTAAAAATCTGTAACAGAAAACCAAGAACCACGTGAAGGATCTTTGGGAAATCCAGTGTTCAATCAACCAGATTGATGTGCCTGGGCCACCAGTCTAATTTGGCTGGCCTGTCGAACCTACAACACTAAAAGCATGAGAAGATTTTACTGGAAGTGGGTCGCACGAGAATAATCTTGTTATTTCCATCCAGGGAATTTAGGCTTAACTTCTTAAATAACTGGAAAAATGGAGGAATTACAATACAATCAATTTATTATAAATAAAACGTGTGTTACGGAAATCCGTAATAATATTTTTGAAAAGTTTAATATATTTGAAATAATGAATGATAGATATCAAGATATAATCGACCAGGAAAAAGTCAAATTAAATTTAAAATTGGCAAAAATTAATCGTAGCCATAAACGTACTATGTTTACTATCTACGCAACTTTTTTAATTGCTTTAATTTGTTTGATTTGTTTTTTTACCCCAGTTTTAGATTAATATCGTAGAAAATATTAATAATCCATTTTTTTGATTTAAAGTTTTGCCATCAGAAATTATTATTTATAGTGCTAATCAAAGTAATAATCTCACTTAAATTATTTACCGATATGTAATCTAAAATAAAATCGTCTGCTTTTTTTTTGTTTTCAGGAGAAGTGGAAAAAGAGTTAAGATAAAAATTTTCATTTTCATCCTCAATGTGAATAATTTCGGTAAATCCTCTAGTAATTAAACTGCCTTTTAATTTTAATACTTTAAACTCACTATTTCTGTCTATTTCCTTTTTCACTCGGAGTTTTATAGTTTTAGTCATTTTATTAGTTTTTTTGTAAAGTTATAAAGTAAAAAATTAATATTTAAATAGCTATATTTCATTTTTATAACTAATAAGTGCGAAAATCAGAATTGAGAAGATGTTTTAAATTTCATTAAATTATATTTTTATGGTTTCATCATTTTTTGTAATACTGCCCAAATTTTTAGTGTTTTGAAATGGTGTGTGGTTCGCAACCTTTCAATTTTCGGCTTTAGCAAAAAGATGAAAGAAACTATTTTAATAACTTTTTCATTTTTCCAAATTATCCTTCAGAATGAAAAAAATTAAAAAACTCAATTGTGAAAAGATAATATACATTTTCACTTTAATCTCTTTTATATTATTGGTAGTTTTCTTTATTAATAATTATAAGATGACTGTCATACTAGAAAAAGAGCGTATTAGAATAAATAGAGAAATCTATCTAAAACAAGTAATTTCAAAAAAGAAAGAGCAAGATTTTATTGAAGAAGAGCAAGAAAAAAAATTTATAGAAAAAAACAAAAATGTACGGAAGTAAGAGAATTAAAAACTGATTATGAACCTTAGTGAAGCCATGAACATCGTTAAAATTTTTAAAAACGAAAGTGTCAAAGAAACCCTTAATGGTTTACAAAAATTAGAAAAGACAATTTCTATTTCTAATTTCGAAACCATTTATTTGGCAGCCAAAATAATTAAAGAAGCTTCATCACAAATTGATGAAATAGTTCATGCATCGGGTATCATGATAGCAAAAGAAGTTTGGCTAAATGAAGATGAGAAAGTAGAATATTTGTCACTTGGTGCTGGAAATCATAAAGAACGTTTTGATATGGAAACCAATTTGAGAATCGCTGAATTCAAATTTGGTAAATGGAATAAAAAAAGTGCAAATGGTATAAGACGCCGAGGTTATTTCGCTAATTATGTTATTCTTTTAGTGGCAAATGATCCTCGCATTAAATATTTTGTTGTTGAAGATAAAGTAGCATTCATAAAGTTTATGAGTGGAAAAGCAACGTGGAGAAACGTATTTAATAAAAATCCATCAGGTTTTAAAAAGCTGGAAAAATTTATAATTGAGAATAAAAAAGAATATTTAGTTACAGTTGGCGAAATTTATAAAGAATTTGAAGGACGGGTAACCATAATCGAGTATAATCAAATAATTGAAAACACAAATTAATGTCAAATTTTAAAAACTTAAAAGAATACTTCAGCGATGCCAGAAAATTTGTGGTTCCCTATTATCAAAGAGGTTACAAATGGAGTTTACAAAAAAATATAAAACGAGGTGATTTACATTTATCATTGCTCCTAAGAGATTTCAAAACGGAATTTCATAATGCAGTTCGTGATGGAAAAATAATTAAAAATTACGAATATTATTTACAGGGAATTACCGCCAAGGAAACTACAACTACAATAGAACTTGTTGATGGACAGCAACGAACAACTTCTTTATATATTTTATTTTGTGTGCTTCAAAATAAAGGGATGAAACTACAAATTAATTTAAAAGATAAATTTAATTACTCAGTAAGAGATGAAGCTAATCATGTTATACAGGGGTTTTTGAAAGGCATCTGTGAAGGTGACGAAAATGTCCAGGATATTGCTGCTTTAAAAAAAGCATGGAATATATGCGAGGATGAGATAAATGAAATAGAAAATATACAATTGTTTGCAGACTTCCTTCAGGAAAATATAAAAATTATTTATATAAAGCTCGATGAAAATCAGGATGAAACCAAGGTTTTTTCAATGATGAATAAAGATAAAGCTGAAATGACTCAAACGGATTTAATTAAATCCAACTTGCTAAGAGAAGCCTCACGCCAATTATTTGGAGAGTTAAATAACAATTTAAATAATGAAGCATTGGAATGGCAAATAAATCAACTGAGATCAAAATTGGCAACCGAATGGGATGATTGGCGAAAATGGTGGGAAAACAAACAGCATATAACATTTTGCAATTCCTTAGAATTAAAAATGAATTCTAGAGATACAGAACCAAATTTGGCAGTTCTCTGCAGATTATTCATACGCTTTAATGAAGGAAAAATAAATATTAGTGAAAATGGATTATTTGAATATTTCAAAGAGGAAATTGCAGATAAGCAAGATACCATAATTGAAGCGGTAGAAGTCTTTAAAAAATTAAGATTACTTCAGAATATTTTGCAGGAATGGTTTAGCAACGTTAGTATTCACAATTATTTGGGGCTTCTATTTAAAGGATGTGGTCTACAAAAAAAAGAGGAAAAACTCTTGGAACTAATTGCTAAATACATTGATAAAAAAGACAGTTTTGAAGGCTATTTAAAAAGTGAATATATCAAGGAAATTCTTGATGAAACTCTAAAAGAAGATTTTATAAAATCAATTGTAGAACATGAAGATGTTTATCATGATAAGTACACCATAGTCGCAAGACAATTGCTTCGGATGAATGTCATGAGAACAAACAAACAAAATCAAAAATTTGATTTTTCACTTTATGAAGAACAATCCTATAATCTGCCGGAGGATTTTATAAAAGGCAACAAACGTAGTTTAGAACATATAAAACCTCAAAAATATTCTAACATAACAAAACTAAGTATAATAGAATTAGAAAAACTTAATAAACTAACAAATACAGTTGGCAATTTAGTCTTAGTTCCCAGTGGATTAAATAGTAAGTTAAGTAATGAATCATTTGAAAAAAAGAAAGAAATACTTTTTGAAGGAATTATAAATTCTAAAACTAAAAATTATGGACTTTGGCTGCATACTTTATCAATTTTCGGAAGCCACACACAGTGGTTGATCAAAGAAATTGAAAAAAATGCTGCCGAATTTAAAACTGAATTTGATATTTTTTTTAAATAATAAAATAAATGAACCAAGGGACATTCAATATACTTAGTGATGTATTAAAAAAGGAAAATAAAATTATAATTCCTGATTTACAAAGGGATTATTGCTGGGGCACGGTACTTACAAATCACAACAAAAAAAGTCTAGCATACAATTTTACGAATGAATTAATCAAAGAAGCCGAAAATAAATTAAAATACAAAGAATTTTCTTATGGTATTATTTACACATATGAATATCCGAAGAGTTTTCTTTATTTATGCGATGGTCAACAGAGACTTACGACTTTATACTTAATTTTAGGAGTTTTAAATTGCTATCAGCAAAATGAAAAATTAAGCGACCTTTTACAATTTAAGAATGGACAGCCAAGATTAAAATATGAAGTTAGAAATACTACGGACTATTTTATCAATAATTTAGTAAATCTTACTTTTAAAAATAAAAATACTGCAGATTTAGAAGATGTTTCTAAGACAAGTTGGTTTAGGGATAATTATAAAGACGATCCATCCATAAAAAATGCTGTAATTGCTTTAAAGGATATAAGCAATCTAATTAATCAATCTAATTTTGAAACTGTAACTGATTTCATTTTAAATAAAATTGGTTTTGTATATATTAATCTTGAAGCTAAAGAAGAGGGCACAAAACAGACGTATTCAAAAATTAGGGAATATGGTGAGAAAATGTACGAAATTGTAAATACTTGCGGTGACCCTATGGAACCAAATGAGTATCAAAAATCAATACTTTTGTCAAAAATACCAGTTGAAAAGAAAAAAGAATGGACTTCTAAATGGGAAATCTGGCAAGATTTTTTTTGGGTTAACAAAGGATTCCAATTGAGTGCAGATGAAGGTTTTAATGAATTTCTTTCTTGGATAAAAAAAATAGAAGCCACAGGTGAATATTCAATTGAAGTTGTTGAAGAATATTTTAAAGCTTTTTTTTTACTAATAACAATTCAGGAAAAATTATTAAGTCATAGAAGTTGTTGGATTAAGAACTTAAAAGATGAATTTGAACGAATTCAAAAACCAAATTTAATGGTTTTATATCCTTCATTGATTTATTTGAAAAATTCTACTAATGTAAAGTTTAACAGTAACAAGTACTATGTAGATGAGGAAAATGTAAATTATGATGAAGTATTTCGATACATACGTTTTTTTTCTAACATTTCAAGAAATACTGAAACAATTGACACAGCAATTAAACTTGCAAAAGATAATGGTAATTGCGACGTTGTCAACTTTATAAAAATACAGTCAGACGAATATAAATCTATTTTAACTACAGAGGAAATTCATAAACTAATAATTTATGTAAACTGTCAAGACAATTCTGAACGAGAACATATTGAAAATAAAATTTGGTCAGCGGAAGATGAAAATTATTTAAATGGTAAAATATCTCCTCTTTTTAAATGGATGAATATCATATATCCTAATAGTTCAAATGGATTCAAATTGTCTGATTTCGAAAAAACATATCAATTATTTACAGAATTGGTAAACAAAAAAAATATAGATAAACTTAGTATTGCGATGCTTGTTTATAGTGAAAATTTTTCTGAGTTTAGAGAAGGATCGTCGTGGGGATGTGAGAGATTTTATTTAGGTGTGGAACATGATTTTACTTTTTGGAGAAAATGGATACCATCAAAACAATTAGAAACAATTATTGAGATATACTCTAATAATATAAAACTAGATGAAATAATTAGTTTAGAGTTAAATAAACAAACCGATATTACTAGACAAATCATTATTCGCTTCTTATTTACAAAAGCTTCTGGTTTTTGGCAATGGAACAACACTAAGCGTTATTTCATACATGGAAAGGAAATTTGCTTTCCAAATGGAGTTCAGGCAAAGGAAAATACAGTACGAAATATAATTTTCTAGTAATTAAAATGTAGGTTTTAAAAAATTGAGGAGATAAAAATCCTAAGTGAAATAAAATTGCAAACGGGATAAATATGTTACTTTGGCCTATAAATTTAGTTTGGCAAATAGTAAAAAAATAAATTCTATGAATGAACAAATATTAGCTGATTACTGCGATTGTATAAATAGATTATGGAAGAGTCCGGAACCTAGTGACTATGAAATTTTTGTCAACATTACATACAAAATTTGGGATAATCTAATTAAGTCAAGTAAAATTAAAGATGATTTTTCATTTTATTGGTCTCCATCAGCGGTAATATGTGTAACGGCCAAATCAAACAAAACAGATTGTCATTATATGATTGGTTTAGATTTATTTAAGAAAGAGTTGTATTTTGATGTAAGTATAAGGAATTGGGAAAATATTCGAAATTTAAAAGATGAATTTATGACACAGTTCTTTGATGTATGCACACAAAATGATTTTAGATTCTCACCTGATAGTGGACCATTTTATGAAAAGGAGATTACACCTGAATTCAATGCTAATTATAAAAGCAACATTATAAATATTATGCATAACTACGTAAGTGGAATGTTATTATCTAAAAAGGAAAGAGAAAATATCTCATTTGGAAGTTTTGCAGCTGTCTGGGATTCATCAAAGGATATGGAAACTATTTTAAATGAGTTACAAGTCGCTTTTAAATGGTTTTATAAATTTAACTATAACTTATGGAAAGCTGAGAGCATCAGGATCCAAAATAGAGACAATCGTAAAAAATAAAAAAGGAATTTGGATTAACTACTCGATAATAATATTAATACTTTAGATTATAGACAAGTAGAAGAAAAACAGATTAAATAACTTTAAAAACAATTACTTGGAAAGAATTTGAATGGGTTGTGTAATCGCATTCTTTTAGATATTCAATTATTCTATTGCGAATTATTAATTCTTCTTCTTGAATTCTAGTTTTACTTTCTTCAATAATTTTTTTCATTACAATTCGTCTATCATTCTTAAATTTCTAGTAATTCCAGATTAAAACTGGTTCTTTATACATTTATTTCGATTAGCTATATTTTTTTCTTATAAGAATCTTCTTTTATAATTGGGAATAGTTTCTCCGGTTTTTATTTTATAAAAATTTCCTGCATGATGATATGTTTCAAAATTTAAGCACAAAATGCACGTTCTCTTTCTTATTCTATATTTAAAATTTTCCAATCAATTTTATTAAAATTAAAACTCCAATTCATATCCCATTCTACTTGCTAAATCTTTACAAATGGAATATGGGTATTTATTTAAACATGAGAAAATTGCTATTTTTTTTAGGTTTTCTCTTTGAGTTTTTAAATCCGAATCACATAAAAGAGCCAAATCACTTTTGTTGAAGGTGACACCTTTTTGCAATCTTTTTAAATATTTATTTAGATCATTATTCAAATGTAGTTTTTCATCACTTAAAAAGAACGCTTCAAAGATTTCTATGTACTCGTCTATAGTAATCTTTCGATCTTTTCTAACAAATCTATCCCCAAAATAAAATTCAAGCCATTTTGTTAAGGTTCTCTTATTACATTTAAATTCTACAGCAATAGTCTCCTTAGTCACATAAATTATTTTTTTTAAAAGAATTTTGCTTTCTTCTCTAGTTTTATCCTCTAAATCAATTCCAAATAAAGTTTTTAAATAATACTCTGCGAAAGGTTTCTGAATTGTCAACATCTTTTTTAAGCCCTCATGATCTGTAATTAAACTAAGTAACTCATCTCTGCTCTCTTGAAGTTTAGATTTAGTCTCAATTAAAGCTGATATATTATTTAACACCATTATTTCTGATACTTTTACCCAGAAACTAAAATTAGTTTCAATTTTCAAAATTTCAAAAATTTCTTCATCAGTTTTTAATTGTTTTTTTAATTCATTTAATTTAGATTTTAATTCTTTTTCACCTCCATAAAACATGACGAAGAAAATAGTATTCAATTCCTCTTCTTTTTCAAAAGAGAGTTTATTATAATTTTCTAAAAATTTATTTAACATAAAATAATTGTTTATAAAATGAGAAAGTAACACTATCAAAACTAGTAAATCACACACTGTTTAATGATAAAACTCCAAATAATATTAGGCAACTTATTTTCATGTTAATCATGATTAAATTCCCAATCATCACCAAAATTATCATCATCCCAATCACAATGATTGTCTTTCTTAGAATTTACTTTCATATTCTTGTTTACATGGACTTTCTGATATTCAATATTATTAGGATTTAATTGATTAGATCTGTTATCTATTGATTTTTGCTTGGTTGAGCTACTTTTTATTTTTTGTACACTCATTTTACTTAAAGCAATTTGATTTTTCTTTGACATTTTTTGATATTTATAAAGTTTGTATTTCAAAAATAGGACAAAGAAAAAATGCTAATCTAAATTATGCACGATAAGTTTCTTAAGTACCTTAAAATATGTTTTAAAGATAGATTAGAGACAAGAAAGAATTGAGTCATTTAGTTGAAAACTAAAAATAAGTTGTATTTTTGCAAGTACAAAAAGAATTATAACGTTCTTTAAAATACAAGAAGTTTTATGCAGGAACTTTTTTAAGATTTTGAAAAGAAATAATAATTGTGGCAGATTCATGGCACAGCTGTTTTCTAAAAATAAAAACACGGTATTGGTGCGGGTTTAGCTCATTAGGTTCGAACCCCTCATCGCCCACAACAAACTCCTTAAGAAATTAAGGAGTTTTTTTATATTTATTTTTCTGCCAAGCCGCTATTTTTTGGATCAACACGAAAACCTGTGGAGTGATAAAAATTATGCATAAATAGTAGTGAGTCTAAAAAGGAAGTATTCTACATTTCTAACACCTCTGAATTTTGATCTGAATGCTTTTATTTTAGCATTGAATGATTCTGC
>NZ_JAGFBV010000047.1 GCF_017948595.1 Flavobacterium geliluteum
CAAATCAAAAACAGTTATAAAACGAAAAACGCTTATAGCGGATTTTTTAAAGTCCTGTTATAAGCGTTTTTTTATTGTCTAAAAAATAAACCTGATCAAAATAAGGGATGTTTTTCAGTGCCCTCGAAATTTCAAAAGAGTTTTTTGTTTTTTAATGTTGGGTAACATTCGTTAAATTATCTGGAAAGTAAGAGTCTGATAAATGGGTAAACTCATCACCACGCATAAAAATATTGCTGTCTACCTCTGCATAACTTTTTTTGCCGGCTGCGGCCAGAAGTTCGTTGGCAGCATGTAAAGTATTTTTATGAAAATGATACACACGGTCTGATTTGTCGGTAACAACGAGACCTTTCATCAGCATTTTGTTTTGTGTAGCCACACCTGTTGGGCACTCGTTATTATGGCAACGCAATGCCTGGATGCAGCCCAAAGAGAACATAAAACCTCGCGCGCTATTGCACATATCTGCCCCTAGAGCAAGAGCATGCAGGATAGAATATCCCGAAATAATTTTTCCGCTCCCGATAACACGTATTTTGTCCCGAATATTGAGTCCAACGAGCGTTTTATTGACGAAGATTAAAGCAGGTTCAAACGGCATTCCTACACCATCTGCAAACTCCAGCGGAGCCGCACCTGTTCCTCCTTCGGCGCCATCAACAGTAATAAAATCGGGGTAACAATCTTCAGCAATCATCTCGTGACAAATGGCTTCAAATTCGGCGGTATTACCAATGCAGAGTTTAAAACCAATTGGTTTTCCATTCGACAATTCACGTAAGTGTGCAATAAAATGAATTAGCCCTTTTGCGTCCGAGAAAGCGCTGTGACTTGGCGGAGAAAGAATTAAAGTATGTGGAAGAACCCCTCTAATTCTGGCAATTTGCTCGGTGTTTTTAGCAGCTGGGAGCACACCTCCATGACCTGGTTTCGCTCCTTGCGAGAGTTTAATTTCAATCATTTTGACATTTGGAAGATTGGCTTTTTCTGAAAACTTCTCGGCATTAAAATTTCCTTCAATATTTCGGCAGCCAAAATAACCGGTTCCAATTTGCCAGGTAATGTCGCCACCGCCTTCTAAATGATAATCGGTCAAACCTCCTTCGCCTGTATTTTGGTAAAATCCTCCTTTTTTGGCTCCGATGTTGATAGCGCGAACAGCATTTTCGCTAAGCGAACCAAAACTCATTGCCGAAACATTTAATAAAGAAGCCAGATACGGCTGTTTACAATCTTTTCCTCCCACCAAAACACGCGGCAATTCGTCATTGACTTTCGCCGGAAAAATAGAATGCTTGATTCCTTCGTAATTATTGTGGTTTAGGTTTAATTGTGTTCCGAAAGGGGAATTTGAATCGATATTTTTGGCTCTTTGATACACCAATGAGCGCTGATTTCTGGAAAAAGGTTTTCCATCTGTCGATCTTTCGATAAAATATTGCTGAATTTCGGGTGCGATCATTTCAAATAAATACCTGAAATAGCCCAAAACGGGGAAGTTTCTTAAAATAGCATGTTTTTTTTGAATGGTATTATAAAGTCCAACGATTAATAAAATGGGTAAAATAATGACAAGCAGAAAACCACGGTTGGTATAATAATAAATGGCTGCAACAACCAGCAACAATAAAAATCCGTAGATAAAGAATTTTTTTCTCATGTTTTAAAAATTAAATAGAAGGGTCATAATATTAATTAAATCGAAGTCGAACATAAACGTGTTTGATGCCTTTTTTGTCTGATTCTCTTTCGTCAATTTCCAGAATATCGGTCAAAGATTTTAGCATCGGTGTAAGCTTAGAAAAACCATAATTTCTAGGGTCAAACTCAGGTTTTTTCTTCACAATCATGTTGCCTACATCGCCTAAAAATGCCCATCCGTCATCATCCTCAATATCTTCGATAGTGGCTTCGATGAGTTCTATGGTCGCTTTATCAATTTTATTTAATGCTTTTTCGGCTGGTTTTTCAATGACTTTTTTGGAGTCTGCCGTGGTTGGTTTTGGTTTTTTCTTCTGAATGGCGCCATCTAAAACTTCGATATAAATAAATCGATCACAGGCTACGATAAACGAATTTGGAGTTTTCTTTTCGCCAATGCCGATTACTTTCATGCCTGATTCTCTCAGTCGAATGGCAAGTCTTGTAAAATCGCTGTCGCTGGAAACAATGCAAAAACCATCCAGTTTTCCCGAATATAATAAATCCATAGCATCAATAATCAACGCAGAATCTGATGAGTTTTTTCCAACCGTATAACTATATTGCTGGATAGGAGTGATAGCGTGTTCCAATAAAACAGCTTTCCATCCATTAGAGTTTGGTTTGGTCCAGTCGGCATAGATGCGCTTCGTGGTGGGCGTTCCAAATTTTGTTATCTCTTCCATCATGCCTTTTACATTGCTGTAAGGCACGTTGTCTGCATCAATAAGAACGGCTAACTTGAGATCTTTTGAATTGCTTAAAGCCATTATTTCAGTGTTAGATTTTGTGTTTAATTTCTTTAAAATTAATAAAAATTAGGTAACAATGGTGTTTTCTGTCAAATTTATAACAGGTATAAATTAGTAATTTTTAGAAATCAGGACTTGTTTTTATCAATGAATTTGGGCTAATTGCGATTGTTTTGGTGAAGAAAGAGAATTAAACACGAATCATTAAACCGAATCATTTTAATTTATTATGATACCATAGAATAAATATTTATTTTTGCACTCTGTTTAAATTAAAATTATTACTTCAAAATATATTTATGGTAAAAGATTTATTCGAAAGAATTCAGAACAATAAAGGGCCTTTAGGAAAATGGGCTTCGCAGGCCGAAGGTTATTTTGTTTTTCCTAAATTAGAAGGTGAACTTGGTCCAAGAATGCAGTTTGGTGGAAAAGATATTTTAAATTGGAGTTTGAATGACTATTTAGGTCTTGCTAATCATCCAGAGGTTCGTCAGGCAGATATTGATGCAGCAACTCAGTATGGCGCTGCTTACCCAATGGGAGCTCGTATGATGTCTGGACACACTAAATACCATGAGCAATTAGAAAACGAATTGGCAGCGTTTGTAATGAAGCCAGCGGCCTATTTATTAAATTTTGGTTACCAAGGAATGGTGTCTATTATTGATGCTTTGGTTACAAAAAACGATATTATTGTTTATGATGTCGATTCACATGCTTGTATTATTGACGGTGTTCGTCTGCACATGGGTAAACGATTTACTTACAAACACAATGACCTTGAAAGCATGGAGAAAAACCTGCAACGTGCTACCAAAATGGCGACTGAAACAGGTGGAGGAATCCTTTTTATTACAGAAGGTGTTTTTGGAATGCGCGGTCAACAAGGAAAATTAAAAGAAATTGTAGCATTAAAACAAAAATATAACTTCCGCTTATTAGTAGATGATGCACATGGTTTTGGTACACTTGGTAAAACAGGAGCCGGAGCAGGTGAGGAGCAGGGAGTGCAACAAGATATTGATGTTTATTTTTCGACTTTTGCAAAATCTATGGCCAATATTGGCGCTTTTGTAGCTGCTGATAAAGACATTATCGATTATTTAAAATACAATTTGCGTTCTCAAATGTTTGCAAAAGCATTGCCAATGATTCAGACAATTGGTTCTTTGAAACGTTTAGAATTATTGCGAAATAACCCAGGATTGAAAGACAAACTTTGGGAAAACGTAAACGCTTTGCAAAACGGATTGCGTTCAAGAAATTTTAATATTGGAGATACAAATACTTGTGTGACACCAGTTTATCTACAAGGAAGTGTTCCTGAGGCAATGGTAATGGTAAACGATTTAAGAGAAAACTATGGTATTTTCTTGTCGATTGTAATTTACCCTGTAATTCCAAAAGGAATTATTTTATTACGAATGATTCCTACTACTTCTCATACTTTGGCAGATATTGACGAAACGTTAGTGGCTTTTGAGGCAATTCGTGAGAAACTTGAAAACGGTACTTATAAAGAAATTGCAAGCAGAACAAAAGTAGATTTAGACGCTTAGATTTCTTCAAAATAGATTGCCACTTAGGTGGGAATTATATAAAAAAATCCATTCTTTATACGAATGGATTTTTTTTGTTTGAAGTAATTTTATCAACTAAACCATAAAAAAGAAAACCATGAAAAAAATAATCGTTTTAGCCGTAATCATTTTAGGTGTTTTTGCTTCGTGCAAAAAAACAACAACTGAAGAATTAGTGCCAGCAGCACCAAAATCTGCCGCAGCTCCTGAGCCATCTGGAGATCAATGTTATATTTCTAAAGTCAATAATGGTATTGTTGAGTTGAGTTTTACTGTTAATTCGATTCAGGAAGTTAATGGAAAGTTACTTTACAATCTCTATGAAAAAGATAAAAATGAAGGAACAATAGTAGGGAATTTTAAAGGAGATACCCTAATCGCTGAGTATACATTTATGTCAGAAGGAGTTTCATCTGTTAGAGAAGTTGCTTTTTTGCAAAAAGATGGTGCTTTTATCGAAGGTTTTGGTGATGTTATAGAAAGTAATGATAAAGTAGTTTTTAAGGACAGAACAAAACTAAAATTTGATGTAAAAAATACATTAAGCAGGATAGATTGTGAAAAGTAAACTGTGAAAAGTAAAAAGTAGTTATAAAAAAATCCATTCGTGTGACGAATGGATTTTTTTTATTGAAAAAGGTTAATGTTTCTTGTTGAAAATACCTCTTATTTTCTAAAGTTCTTTTAGATAGGTTTTTCTTTTACAGTGAATTTTTGGGTCAAAATTTTTCCATAATAAATGGATGGCTGTGTTTTCTTCTAATTCAGGGGTTCTAATACAATTTCGAATTCCTTTTTCTGTAAAAGTTTTGTAATATTCATCAAAAATAATAGCTGTAACGCCTTTGTTTTGATAGTCAGGATGTACTCCGATAAGGTAAAAAACAACATCTTTGCTGTGTTTTCTTGCTCTTAATAAGTGGAGAAATCCAAACGGAAATAATTTGCCTTTTATCTTTTGAAGTGCTTCTGTAAAACTAGGCATTACGATACTAAATGCGACCAGATTATCATCTTTGTCAACCACAAATTTGATGTATTCAGGATTGATAAAACTGATGTATTTTTTCTTGAAATATTCTTTTTGAATATCCGAAATGGCGACAAATGATGAGAGTTTTGCATACGAGTCATTAAACAAATCAAACATTTTATCCACGTGCGGCATAATGTCTTTAGTTTTGGTAAAAGTCAGCGAACGCAGCTCATATCTTTTTTTGATTAATTCCTGCGCTTTCAGAAAAAACTCCGGTTTTACATTCGAAAAAGGGAAAATACTTTCGATATATTCTTTTTCTACCCTAAAACCTAATTCTTCAAAATGTCTTACGTAATACGCATGATTGTACCACGTAATCATGGTGCCAACCTGGTCAAAACCTTCGGTAAGAACTCCCACTTTGTCTAAATTTGAGAATCCCATCGGGCCTTCGACATGATCCATATTGTTTTGCCTTCCTAATTCGTATACTTTTTCCAGAAGGGCTTTTGTCACTTCAATATCATCGATAACATCAAACCAGCCAAAACGCACTTTTCTTTTGTGCTGATTGTTAACTTCTGCCCAATTGATAATAGCGGTAATTCGACCAACAATCTGATTGTTTTTGTATGCGAGATAAAAATAGGCTTCGGCATTATCAAAAGCAGGATTTTTGGTTTTATCAAACGATTCTAATTCGTCGGCAATAATGGGTGGAACCCAATACGGATTGTCTTTATATACCGAAAACGGAAATTTTACATATTCTGTTAATTCCTTCTTGGTTTTGGCTTCTTTAATTGTAATCATGAAGATCTTTTTTTGTTTTGAAGTCTTTGTTTTTCGATCTAAAATCGAAGCCACGAATATAGTTATCTTTACTAGAACTAAAAAGGTCTGCTACTAAAAAAGCCCAAATTAATGGGCTTAAGTTTTTCTTATTTAAAAGTGTAACCAATTCTGAGATGTAAATCACCGGCAATGCCTGAAATACTTTCATCTAAATAATATTTGTAGCCAATGCCGATTCCTGCTTCGTAATTAAAATCGCTATTTCCAATATTTCTTCGGATTCCCCACTTTGGAATTATAGAAATCTGATTGGAAACACTAATATTTTCCTCGTTTGAAATGACAAACCAATCTGGATGATAGTTGATACCTAAAGCTAAAAAGTTTGCGCTATTATTTGTGCCTCTATTTTCACTATTTCTTTTTTTAATGTTGTAATACCATCTAGGTTCTAAAGTTATTACTGGAGTAAGAAAAGTATAATCAATAAAACAGTCATTACATTCACGCAATCCAGAATCTAAGCCAATTTCGCTCCTTAAAACGATTTCATTAGATAAACGATATTCATTGTTTACCCAAACTCCCAGAAATCCAGTTTGTACATTAAAAATGGATTGTTCTACTCCTGTCTTTTGGGCGTAGGTGAACTGAAAAACTATAAGTAATAATGTTATTATTTTGATATTTTTTTTCATAAAATATTAGATTGACTTTTTATTAATATCTTTTTTTATTCTTTTATATGCTCCAAAAATTAAACCATCTGCTGATTTAGAAAAAATGATATCATTGTTATTGTTGTTAGAAATTGCAACACTCCCTTCCACAGTTTCAGAATAAATAATTTCTTCATTGTTTAAATCGTATATTTCAATTTGAACGATAACAGAGGTTTCTGATTCATTTCTAAATCTATGGGGTGTTATATCTATTGCTCCTAGATTTTGTTTAGATTTTAAAGCTTTTACATTTATAAAGTAATCAAAATTGGTTCCTATTTTTAAGTTCTTTATTTCTTTTTTTGTGGGATTAAAAGGCGTATTTTGGGGTAAAAAGAGTCCTTTTGTTTTTGGTACATAATTTAATCTTGTATCTAAATGCTGCGTGAAATCTTTGATAATAATTTGGGTTAATTTTGCATTAACATTATAAGGCGCATCCACAGTATTTAATAACCATTTTCCCGATGTAAAATCTAAACCAGTTTGCATTTTTCTTTCCTGAAAAACATAAGATGGAAATGTACAAGATGTGAGTTGCAAACTAATGTATAAGATTAAAATTCTTTTTTTCATTTCTTCATTTTGTAAAAAAAACACGGACTTTTTATCATGTAAAAAGTCCGTATTTGAGTTGGTTATGAATTAAGTTGGTTTGCAAAAGTCTCTTTGAGAATGTTAAATGGAACAGTTTTATGAATAATATTCTGGCTACAATTAGATTAAAACCTCTTTTTTTCATTCTTTGTTATTTACTCATATTTTGACTTACGTTTTCTCTCTTCTGCCTGATAATCTTTTTCTTTTTGGTCTTTTTTGTTTTGCAATTGTACTTCTTTGTATTTAGCGTCGTAGCGCCACGAGAATCCAATTCCACCATAAAGAATAGACGGCGTGTTTTTAAAATTGCTACTGATAGAAGCGTCTACCTGCATGTTTTTGCTCAATAAATAAGCGGCTCCACCACGCAAAATAGCATCGCTGTAAAAATCACTTTTAAATCCCTGATTTTCCAAAAAGCCAGACCATCTGTCGTTAAAACCTCTTGTCAAAGTCAATAAATAACCATAAGTTGGATTATCGGTCGAAATATAATCGGCAATAAAATTCCCAACCAATACCCATCTTCCGTCACCAAAATGATTTTGAGTAATCAGCATTATTTTTGGAGAAATAGTAGTTTCTATTGCTTTGTATTGTAAAGTATTAGAACCAAAAGCGTAAGGATTGTCTTTGAAAGTAAAATTGGCTCCTGCAAATACAGAAACAGCCGGAATTAATTGACGCCATTTAAAAGCATGATTGGCTTTGTAACTATAAATATTAGCTGTTTTTTCGTAACCTTTAAACGGATCATAAATCAAATATTTGGCTCCCAGTATGGTTTGTCTAAAATCATTTTTTTTGTATTCTGAAAAAGGAGTGGTAAAATTCTCCATTTGATACTGAATATCGGCAATAAATTCCAGTTTTTCTAGAAAAGCCCCGTATCGGATGGTTAAATCGGTCCCCATACCATTTCCTTTATAACCCAGTAAATCATGTTTTTCATTGATTCCATAAAGACCCATTTCGGCTTGTATAACCGTTTTTCCTACTGCGTACGCAGACATTGTCTCTCCCGGACGGTTAGAATTGATCACATCGGTATATTGTGCAAAGAAAAATTGTGGCAGCAAAAGGGCACTTGCAAAGACCCAGTTTTTAATTTTTAGCATAATTTATTTTTTGGTTAAAAAGTAATAACGCATTTCAAATGTACATATTTTATTATTTATTTAAGATTGATATTTTAATTTTGAACAATGGATTTATTAATTTTGAAAAAAAATTAGACTATTATGCAAGAAGCGTCATTTTTAGGATTATTAAAAGCAATCATGTGGATGATGGCTTTTTATTATATTTTTAAATTTTTGGCTAAAATCTTTTTACCTGTATTAGTAAAAAAGGCAGTTGAAAAAGCGGGAGAGAATTTTCAGAGACAACAACAATATAGTCAAGATACTTCTTGGCAAAAAACACGTACCAGTCAGGATGAGATAATCATTGATACTGCTAATGTAAAAAATCCTCGTGAGACCAAAAAAGTGGGAGATTATGTTGATTACGAAGAAATAGATTAAATTTGTGCCTAAATCAGAGGTATTCATCATTTAACCCAAACCAACCAAAATTGAAAATAGTAAATAAATTCTATCCGCATGCCCTTGTAATACTTGGGTTTATCCTCGTTTCCTTAATTTATTTTTATCCTGTTTTACAAGGAAAACAAATTTTTCAGTCCGATATTGCGCAGTATACCGGGATGGCAAAAGAGCAAAATGATTTTAGAGCCACAGAACATGCAGAACCTTTTTGGACGAATTCAGCTTTCGGAGGGATGCCAACCTATCAGTTAGGCGCTAATTATCCTAATGATTTTGTGGGCAAGTTGGATGATCTGTTGCGCTTTTTACCACGTCCTGCCGATTATTTATTTTTGTACTTTCTTGGTTTTTATGGTTTATTATTGGTTCTGAAAACAGATCCTTTAAAAGCTTTTATTGGTGCTTTAGCCTTTGGTTTTTCTACATATTTAATTATTATTTTGGGGGTTGGTCATAATGCAAAAGCGCATGCCATTGCCTATATGCCTTTGGTAATTGCCGGATTTTTATTAGTTTTTCGAAAAAAGTATATTTGGGGAGGCCTGTTGACCATGTTTGCAACAGCGCTGGAAGTAAATGCCAACCACTTTCAAATGACCTATTATTTATTAATTTTCTTATTGATACTTTCAGGTTATTTTGCTTTTAATTTTATTAAACAAAAAGAATACAAGCCATTATTAATCGCCATAGGAACTTTGGCAATAGCTGGAATTTTTGCAATCGGAGCCAATGCTACCAATTTATTAGCAACAAGCGAGTATGCGAAATTTAGTACACGAAGCAACAGCGAATTAACTTTTAATCCGGACGGGTCAAAAAAGACAAATGAAAATGCCCTAAGCCGCGAATATATTACGGAATACAGTTATGGAATCGCAGAAAGTTTCAACTTGATTGCGCCACGACTTTTTGGAGGTTCAAATCATGAAAATGTGGGTACAGACAGCCGTATGTATTCGTTTATGACGGAGCAGGGAGTACCATCAGCACAAGCTCAGGATTTTGTATCCGGGATGCCAACGTATTGGGGAGATCAGCCTATTGTTGCTGCTCCGGCCTATATTGGTGTAGTGGTTTTCTTTTTGGCAATTTTGGCACTTTTTATTGATGAAAGAAAAATAAAATACGTATTTCTTGCAGGAGCTTTGGTTTCTTTAGTGCTTTCATGGGGAAAAAATTTCTCATTATTGACAGACTTTTTTATCGATTACGTTCCGATGTACGATAAGTTTAGGGCAGTCTCATCGATTCAGGTTATTCTTGAATTATGTTTACCTGTTCTTGCTATTATGGGATTACAATCTTTTTTTAAAGCAAAAGAAGAGCCTAAATTACAACTGAAGGCATTGATACAAACAGGTGCTTTTGGTTTAGGAATTATTTTGATTTTTGTATTTGCTAAAAGCATGTTTCACTTTACAGGCGCAAGCGATAGTTATTTCTTAGAAAATTACGGTCCCGGTTTTGTAGAGGCTTTAAAAGAAGACCGAATGAGTCTATATTCGGCAGATTTATTGCGTTCAGGCTTTTTTATGGTATTGACTTTTGGAATTTTATGGTTGTGTGTTAAAAAGAAACTGTCTCAAAATACGGCATTAATTATTGTAGGACTCTTAATGATTTTTGATTTGTTTTTTGTGGATAAAAAATACGTTTCTGCGAAAGATTTTGTTAGTCCAGTAGAAATTGCAGCTCCATTTCAGGAAACACCTTCTGATGCTCAAATTTTAAAAGACAGTACTCATTACAGGGTTTTTGAAGTAAACGGAAATATGTCAAGTGCTCGTGCATCTTATTTTCACCATTCGTTAGGAGGATATCATGCTGCAAAACCGAGAAGAATACAACAGTTATTTGATTATCAGATTGCAAAAAATAATATGGAAGTTTTGGATATGTTGAATGTAAAATACATCATTCAAACAGATAAGGAAGGAAAAGAATTTCCAACCATAAATCCAGATGCCAACGGAAATGCTTGGTTTGTAAGTACAGTAAAACTGGTCAACAAACCAGATGATGTAATGAAGGCCCTGAATACAATTGATACTAAAAAAGTGGCAGTTTTTAACGTTCGAGAACATGAAGGTAAATTTAGAAGTGCCAGATTGAAGAAACAATGGGACACAACCGGAACTGTAAAAGTGATAGAATACAAGCCAAATTATATCAAATACGAATCTAGTAACGGCAAAGATGGTTTGGCTGTTTTCTCTGAAATGTATTATAAAAACGGATGGAATGCCTATGTTGATGGTAAATTGACAGACCATTTCCCCGTAGATTATGTGCTAAGATCGATGGAAGTTCCGGGTGGTAAACATACAATCGAGTTCAAATTTGAGCCTCAGGTAATCAAAATAGGAAGTACAATCGCTTTGGTCAGTTCAATTGGAATGCTGTTGCTTTTGGTAGGCGGAATTTATTTTGATCTAAAAAAGATAAAAACTGACAACTAAACATTTTGATTATATTTTTTTGAAATGTATATTAAACTCACAATTGTTATCTTTGATGATGTATTAAAAAACTGAACGATGAAAAAAATTGTGTTAAGTTTTGGTCCTCCAAAAGATTTGGAAGCTAAAAGAACTGCAGAAATAAAATCTCTTTCGCATCTAGAAAGATTAGAAAGATTGATTGCAATTATTGAGGTTTCTTATGCGTTAAAAACCGGTAAGGTAATTCAATTTAAAAAACGATGAATGAGCAAATAATTGCTATTTGGAATAGTTTTTTTAAAAACAAAGTTAAATATTTAACTATTGGAGGATTTGCAGTAAATATATATGGATACAATAGAAATACTGGAGATATTGATATTTATCTGGAAGACACTATTGAAAATAGAATCAATTTAAGAAAAGCGCTAAATTCGATTAATTTGGGAGATTTTGAAACTATTGAAACAATGCAATTTATTCCAGGCTGGACTGACTTTACTTTAAATTTTGGTTTAAGGTTAGATATAATGACTACTGTAAAAGGTTTAGAAGACAAATCTTTTTCCTCATTGTTAGAAGATGCAACAATAGTGATGATAAATGAGACTCCAGTTTATTTTATTGATTATGACAATTTAATTATTGCTAAAAAAGCCTCAAATAGACCTAAAGATATTCTAGATATTGAAGAGTTAGCTAAGGTAAATGACGACACAGAAGAAAAAACTTAATTTATGCAAGCTTTCATTTTCAGAAATTAAATAAATTGGAACAAAAAAAACTCTTAATCATAACCTATTACTTCCCACCCGCGGGAGGTCCTGGTGTGCAACGTTGGCTTAAATTTGTAAAGTATTTGCCAGATTTTGGCTTTCAACCAATTGTATATGTGCCAGAAAATCCAACGTACCCTATTATCGATGAAGGTCTAGTTAGTGAAATTTCGCCGAAAGCCATTATTATTAAAAATAAAATTATGGAGCCTTATCAATTGGCTTCTGTTTTTTCGAAAAATAAAACCAAAAAAATCAGTTCTGGAATTTTTCCACAAAAGAAAAAACAGACTTTTTTAGATAAAACTTTTCTTTGGGTTAGAGGAAACCTTTTTATTCCCGATGCTCGTGTTTTATGGGTAAAACCATCTGTTTCTTTTCTCGAAAAATACATTAAAGAAAATAATATAGATACCATTGTAACTTCTGGTCCGCCGCATAGTTTGCATTTGATTGGTTTGGATTTAAAACAAAAATTAGGGGTAAATTGGTTGGCTGATTTTCGTGATCCCTGGACCACGATCGGTTATCACAAAGCCTTGCGTTTGTCTAATTATGCTGCTAAAAAGCATAAAAAATTAGAGCATAAAGTTTTAAATGCTGCCGACACCATTATTGTGACCAGTAAGACAACTAAAACCGAATTTCAGGCCATTACCAACAAGCCAATTTCTGTGATTACAAATGGTTATGATATCGAGACTGTGGCGAAGCAAACGTTAGATATCAAATTTACTCTTGCACACATTGGTTCGTTTTTATCAGATAGAAATCCGTTATTTTTATGGGAATGTTTGGTAGAATTGCTTGAAGAAATTCCTGATTTCAAAAACCATTTAGAGTTAAAATTAATTGGAGCGGTAAGTCAGGAAGTATTGGATGCTCTTGCTACGTTTAAGTTGAATGATTATCTTAATGTTTTGGGTTATGTGTCTCATCATGAAGCAATTGCACACCAGAAAAAGTCGCAGGTTTTATTGCTTATCGAAATAAATTCTGAGGAAACCAAAAGTATTATTCCGGGGAAATTATTCGAGTATATGGTTTCAAACCGGCCAATAATTGCCATTGGACCAAAAGGTTCTGACTTTGCCGATATTATCACAGAAACAAACACAGGCGTATTTTTTGATTATTCTGAGAAAACGAAATTAAAAAGTGTAATTTTGGACTTTTATAATCAGTTTTTAGACGGAAAATTACAGGCTAATGGCGTTGGTTTGCAGCAATATTCCCGAAAAAATCTAACCAAACAATTAGTACAATTGATTACAGATTCTGAAGCGTCAAAATCTAAAATCTAAAATTTAAAATCTGCGATCAAAAAATGGGTATTGTTTTAAATCAGTCTTTTAAGAATACAATAATTACATATATAGGCTTCGGAATTGGAGCATTGAATACACTTTATTTATACCCTGTTTTTTTAGGCGCAACGTATTATGCATTAACGAATTATATTCTTTCTGCGGCCAATGTTATCATGCCATTATTTGCTATCGGAATGCAAAATACGTTGGTTAAGTTTTATTCGCAGTATAAAACCGAAGAAGAGCGGGAGCAATTTTTATCGTTTACAGCGTTGTTTCCATTGTTAATGTGTATTCCTTTGGGAATTATAGGCTTGTTTTTCTTTGATGATATTACCGCATTTGTATCAAAGAAAAATGAAGTGGTTAAGGAGTTTATGCTTTTAATTCCGTTTATCGGAATTTGTATGGCATATTTTGAAATTTTTTATGCCTGGGCACGTGTACACATGCACTCTGTTTTTGGCAATTTTATAAAAGAAGTAGGTTTGCGCCTGTTTTCTTCTTTTGCTTTGCTGGGTTTGTACTTTAAATGGATCACTTTGGTTCAGTTTGTCTATCTTACAGCAGTAATCTATTTTGTGGCTTTTTTAGTAGCTATGTTTTATGCTTTTTATGTCAAAAAACCAAAATTTCAGATTAATATTCCGGAGAATGTTAAACATGTAATGGAATATACTTTTTACATTATCCTTTCGGGAAGTGTCGCCAATTTACTTTTGGATGGAGATAAAATAATGCTCAATCAATACATGGAAATCAAGAATATCGCTTACTACTCGGTAGCGACTTATATTGCGTTGGTGATTTCGGTTCCGAGTCGTGCCATGCACCAGATTGTGTATCCCATAACAGCAAAATTGATGCATGAAAACAAACACGACGAATTGAATAATTTGTATAAAAAGACCTCAATAAATCTTCAAATTGTCGGAGGTTTTGTCATGTTGTGCATCTTTGTAAACATCAATCAGTTGTACCAAATTGTTCCTGAGGATTACAGAGGCGGGATTCCAGTTGTTTTTATGATAGGATTGTCTAAGTATTTTGATTTGATTTTAGGCAACAACAACGCAATCATTTTTAACACAAAATACTACCGAATGGTTTTATTTTTAGGATTGGCTTTGGTAGGTTTAACTTTTATCCTAAACGTTATTTTTATACCTCTTTATGGTATTATTGGTTCTGCATTTGCAACTTTGGTTTCTATAACATGTTACAGTTTGGCCAAACTGCTTTTTGTGGTAAAACGCTTGGATTTGTATCCTTTTACCAAACAAAACTTGTATTCATTGATTGTGACGACTGTTTTGTTTTTATTATTTTATTTTTGGGAATTTCCGGTGTATCCCTTAATCGGAATCGCTCTAAAATCGGCTATTGTGACTGTTTTATACGTTTATCTTAATTACAGGTTTGCTATCTCACCGGATATTAATAAGGTGATCAAAATGCTTTTTGGTAAAATTGGGATTAGATTAGAATAGATAAAAAATATTTTTTTAAACTCTTTTTATATTATTTAATTCAAGTTGCTAGTTAATTGTTTTATTTAATTGTAATCCGAATACAAACAATGTAAGCTTTATTAGAAATCCTTCCAATGTAACAGCATGTATTGTTCTGGGGAATAATTTTTTAAT
>NZ_JAGFBV010000048.1 GCF_017948595.1 Flavobacterium geliluteum
TATTAAAAAATTATTCCCCAGAACAATACATGCTGTTACATTGGAAGGATTTCTAATAAAGCTTACATTGTTTGTATTCGGATTACAATTAAATAAAACAATTAACTAGCAACTTGAATTAATTATGAAAAATATAATAATAAAAGTAATAGTTTTGAGTCTTTTACTATCTTCATGTAAAACCTACAAAAGAACAAAGTTTGAATATCATTTTGGTAAAGGTAAAAATGAGTGGATAAATATGTATAAGACTGACGTTTTTCTTTCATGCATGAAAAAAGGATATGATAATGATGATTTTTATAAATTGATATCTAAAAAAGATCTACTTGTTCCATATGAGCCAATTTTATTTCAATATAGTAAAATAGATACTTTAACAACCAAAATAATTAAAAATATGCCGAGGCCAATTTATCCTCATTGTGATGACTGTACTAATGAGCAGGAACAAGAAATACTAAGAAAAAATTACATCTGTGCAAGTTGTTTAAATTACTATGCTAGTAGTGATTTAGATTCTATCGCAAAAAAAGCTTATAAGCAATACAAAAAGGGGGCTTTATGAAATGAAAATGAATGATATATTATGAATTTATTTAAATATTTTTCACCAACTATTATCGCTTATATCCTTACAGTAGTTCTATTTGAAAATTTTATTTTTTTCAAAATATCATTGGGAACAATTTGGATTAATATAATATATTATTGGATATTACTTTCTAGTTTGATTTTTTCGATAATAAGCTTAAAATTTAAAAATAAAATGATAAAAATATTATGTAGTTCTATATTCTTTTTGTGCATCCTTTTAGTACTGATTATGGCAACAGATCTTATAGATAATTTAAAATACAATTCTATTTTAGTCTTTTTGACAGTATTTTCAAGGAGTACCCTAATTATAAATTTTAAGCTTGCACATAAGCAACAAAGCTCATAAAGAGTTTACTAATAATATGTCACTTTCAGGAATAAATGCAACTTCTGCGACACATTCAATTTACTTATTACATCACTATTATAACCAAAAAAGCTGCTTCAATATGAGGCAGCTTTTGATTTTTTTATTGTATGATACAACTATTTTCCAGCCTCAGCTTTTGCGTCGTTTACCATTTTATCGTTTGCAGTAATAGCAAATTCTACACGACGGTTTTGAGTTCTTCCTTCGGCAGTATCATTACTTGCGATTGGATCTGCAATTCCTAAACCTGAGGTTTTAAAACGACCTGAGCTTATTCCTTTAGAGATTAAGTATGTTTTTACAGATGCTGCTCTTTGACCAGAAAGTGTTAGATTATATTCTGGTTTTCCAGTGTTATCTGTGTAACCAAAAATTTCGATATTTGTATCACCATATTCTTTAAAAACAGGAACTAATTTATCAAGATTTGTTTTAGCAGCAGACGTAAGAGTTGATTTATTAGTATCAAAACGCACTGCATTTTCGTTTAAAGTTAAGTGAATTCCCTCTCCTACTCTTTCTACATCTGCACCCGGCAAAGCCTGATCAATTTCGCGCGCTTGTTTGTCCATTTTATTTCCAATAAGAGCACCAGTTCCACCACCAACAGCAGCTCCGATGGCAGCTCCTAATGCAGCGTTACCACCTTTACCCAGATTATTACCTAAAATACCTCCGATAATACCTCCGGCAACAACACCAATTCCAGCTCCTTTTTGTGTATTATTAGCGTTTTTTACTGAATCACAGCTTACAAACAAGCTACTTAAAACCAGTAAACTGCTCAAACCTAATATTGCTATTTTTTTCATCTTTTTCTTTTTTTTATTTTAAATTAATTTGCTCTCTGAAATTGGTACACAACCTCTTTTGTTTGTCCTCCAACATTAATATTATCTACCAATTGAAATGAGTTTTCTGTCAAACCCGCAACTTTTAGTAAATAACCTTCTCTTACTTTTTTTGCTTTTACTCCTGCATTTAAAACTTTAAGCACAAAAAGTCCTTGATTGTTAATGCTCCAAACAATTGGAGAACTGAATTCTGTACAATTTACGGCAGCCAAAGACAAAGTGCCTTTGTTATTATTCGAAATAAAATTCCAGTTACTACCAATAAAACATTTAGAATCGGCAAGATCAAACGAATTTACTTTTATGTAATCAGAACCAGGATAGGAAACATTTGTAATTACCCAATTTCCTTTGATCGCTACTTGAGTGGGTCTATCAAGTTTTTTTGAAAGCGGAGCGGCTTCAGTAGAAGCAGTCGTAGTAGACGCAGATTTGCACGCCATAAACATCGAAGTGATCATGCATAAGAGAAAAATTTTCTTCATTTTTAACAATATTTAAGTTATTACTTACTTTTTAGGCAATTATTGTACCGCAAAGATACAAATCATAAAAATATTTTCTTTTCATATTGTTACTTATTTTCTTTCAAAACTCCCACCCCGACATTTTGTCATTTAAAAAACAATTGGTATTCTATTTGAAGAACTGAATACCAATCACATTAAACTTAAATTATAAAAATATGACAACAGGTAAAATTAATGTTTCGGTAGAAAACATCTTTCCTTTAATCAAAAAATTCTTGTACAGCGATCACGAAATTTTCTTGCGTGAGCTCGTTTCAAACGGAACCGATGCTACTTTAAAATTAAAACACCTTATTAGTATTGGCGAAGCTAAAGTAGAATTTGGAAATCCGGTTATTGAAATTAAAGTAGATAAGGAAGGGAAAAAAATTCACATTATCGACCAAGGTTTAGGTATGACTGCTGATGAGGTAGAAAAATACATCAATCAAGTGGCTTTTTCAGGAGCAGAAGAATTCCTAGACAAATACAAAGATTCTGCGAAAGATTCTGGAATTATTGGTCATTTTGGTCTTGGTTTTTATTCTGCATTTATGGTGGCAGAAAAAGTAGAAATCATCACAAAATCGTACAAAGACGAGCCAGCTGCGCACTGGACATGTGACGGAAGCCCGGAATTTACTTTAGAACCAGCTGACAAAACTTCACGTGGTACAGAAATTATTTTGCACGTTGCCGAAGATTCTCTTGAATTTTTAGAAGATTCAAAAATCAGTGGATTATTGAATAAGTATAATAAATTTATGCCTATTCCGATTAAATTTGGTACCAGAACAGAAACGCTTCCAAAACCAGAAGATGCTCCTGAAGATTATGTAAATGAGACTATTGAAACTGACAATATCATCAACAATCCAAATCCAGCTTGGACCAAACAACCAACTGAATTATCTGATGAAGATTACAAAAGTTTCTACAGAGAGTTGTATCCAATGCAATTTGAAGAGCCTTTATTCAATATTCATTTAAATGTTGATTATCCGTTTAACCTGACAGGAATTTTATATTTCCCTAAATTAGGTTCGGATTTGCAAATTCAAAAAGATAAAATTCAATTGTACCAAAACCAGGTTTATGTAACCGACAATGTAGAAGGAATTGTACCTGAATTTTTGACGATGTTGAAAGGTGTAATTGATTCTCCGGACATTCCTTTGAACGTTTCTCGCTCTGGTTTGCAGGCAGATGGTGCTGTAAAGAAAATTTCGAACTACATCACCCGTAAAGTAGCTGACAAATTGAAAGCATTATTTAATGAAAACCGTGCTGATTTTGAACAAAAATGGAACGATATTAAAATTGTTTTAGAATACGGAATGCTTTCTGAAGATAAATTCTACGAAAAAGCCGGAGCATTTGTACTGTATCCAACGGTAGATGATACTTATTTTACTTTAGAAGAATTAAAAGAAAAATTAAAAGAAAACCAAACCGATAAAGACGGGAAATTGGTTGTTTTATATGCAGGAAACAAAGAAGCACAACATTCTTACATCGAAACTGCCAAAGAAAAAGGTTACGAAGTATTGCTGTTGGATTCTCCGATTATCTCACATTTGATTCAAAAAATTGAAGGCGACAACAAAGATCTGACTTTTGTACGTGTAGATTCTGATCATATTGATAATTTAATCAAAAAGGATGAAAACACGATTTCGAAACTATCTGACGAAGAAAAAGAGACTTTAAAAACTTCTTTAGAAGCTTATATTCCAAAAGCATATTCTGTACAATTAGAAGCGATGGACAGCCAAGCTGCGCCGTTTATTATCACGCAGCCAGAATTTATGCGTAGAATGAAAGAAATGAGTCAGTCTGGTGGTGGCGGAATGTTTGGAATGGGCAATATGCCAGAAATGTACAATTTGGTTGTGAATACCAACTCAGATTTGGCAACCAACATTTTGAATACTGAAGACAAAACACATCAGGAACACTTGGTAAAACAAGCCCTAGACTTAGCAAAATTATCACAAAACCTTTTAAAAGGTGAAGCCTTAACTGCTTTTGTTAAAAGAAGTTTTGAGATGATTAAATAAGATTTTTAGAAAAAAACCGTTATAAATCCTGTAGGCAAATCTTACAGGATTTTTTATTTGTTATTGTTTTTTTACCTATTTTTGATTGCCTCTTAATCTATCATTAAACAGGAATGACTATGGAAAAAACTAAAATTTCGTTATTGACAATCTGTGCATCAGAATTAATTTATGTTTTTTGCTCAAAAGAAGCGATTGTCAATCAAGCAGATAGTTCTTTTACAGATCAGTTGATTAGTAGGGAACCAAAAGCAGAAGCGGATCACGAAACAAAAACTTCTTTTACGACAGCTGTTCCCGGAATTTGCAATAATATTACAGTAGAGAAACCAACAGCAGAAGCTTATCCTAAAGTTTTCAATCTCGATTTTGGAAACACTAATTCTACTGAAAATGAAATTACAAAAAATGGAAAATTAAAAATTACACTTTCAGGACCACTTACTACTACAGGAAGCGAAATGAAAGTAGAAAGAATTGATTATGCCGTAAACGGAATTAAATTGGAAGGGACAATTGTGTACACCAATACCACTGCCGACGACACATTCCCGGAGTGGACAGGTAAAGTTGAAAATGCCAAATTAATAGACCGAAACGGAAAAGTCTATACCAAAAATGGATTTCACGTTGTGCAACAAACAGAAGGTTTTTCTACTACAACACTCGAAGACAAAGTTTACGAAATAATAGAAGGAGAATATGTTGTAACCTCAGATACAGGAGGAAAACTAACTTTGACCATTCACGAAGCTTTAGTAAAAAAATACTCTTGTGCCTTTATTTCGAAGGGAAAACTAAAAATAGAAGGCGGTTTCCTAAACGGAATTATTGATTACGGAAACAATGAGTGTGATCCTAAATACACGTATACGCACGAAGGCGGAACTCTTTATACGTTTGGTGTTTAATAAAATCGCTTTTTACAACAAGATTCCGTAATCGTCGTACTGAGTGAGGATTTTTATTGAATGATCCAAAGTAAAACGGGCTTTTGGGTAGGCCTTAATTTTTTGTCCAGAACTTTCATAAAATCATCCGAAACTGCGGGGCAGCCCCAACTTAGCGGAGCATATTCTGGGTAGATTTCATTATTAGAAACTGCCGACCAAGAATGCAAAACCACTACCCTGTTTTCTGCATTTTTATTGGTCGCCTCAAGTCCTTCAAGCCAGTATTTAATTTTTATTCCCCAAGCACTACTGTCTCTTTTTCCAATCTTATACTTTCCCAGAGAAGAACAATGACTATCATTGGCATTACTAAATTTTGCTTTTTGCAACTTGGTGATATTGACAGACAAAACATCACAACTTCCGTGTGTGACCAAATTTTGAGCAATGATTTTTTTGGTTCTAAAATCATAAACAAAAAACCTGTTTTTTCCGGAATGCAGACTCATATCAATAAGAAAATAATAATCTGAATTTAATTTTTCTCTCTTGCAGAATACTTCAGCTTCTTTATGAAAATCAGTATACTCTTTTTTATTTATTGAAATAGATTCTTTTTTTTCAGCTGCTTTATTACAACTCACTACTGATAAAAAAAGAAAAAATAATATTTTAAGACTACGCATTTAGGAAGATTATTAGAGTTTATTTCTAATAACTAAAATCCTGCCATTTTATTTTTTTCAAATAAAAAAACGTTCCTCCAAACTAAGCCCTATCTTTGCAGGCTCAATTTTTAAAAATAAAAAAATAAAATGTCACAAAACAATGTTCTAAAAGGTGTGTTCTTGGTTGCTCTTGGCGCTACAAGTTACGGAATGCTGGCCACGTTTGTAAAAATGGCTTATAACGAAGGGTACACCACTGCCGAAGTCACTTCATCACAATTTATATTAGGTATTTTAGGTATTTTACTCATTAATGCTTTTCAGAAAGTAAAACATAAAAAAAATGTGGTAAAAGCAACTTCTAAAAACATTTTTAATTTAATGCTCGCAGGAACTTCATTGGGTATGACAAGTGTTTTTTACTACTTGGCGGTTCGCTACATTCCAGTTTCAATAGGAATCGTTTTACTCATGCAAACCGTTTGGATGGGAGTTTTACTCGAAATGATTTTAGAAAAAAAACTGCCTTCAAAACAAAAAATAGTCGCTGTTTTTATCGTTCTTATAGGAACTATTTTAGCAACAAACATCATCAATAACGATATAGAACTAGATTGGAGGGGAATCGCCTGGGGGATTTTGGCAGCCGCTTCTTTTACTACCACAATGTTTACTGCCAATCGTGTCGCTACAGAAATTTCGTCAGCGCAACGTAGTTTATACATGCTTCTAGGAGGCGCCGTAATCGTATTTTCTTTTGCATTGGCTACCCAAAATACACCTTTTGATTTTTCTATTTTCCTAAAATGGGGAATCGTTTTATCTCTTTTCGGAACCATTATTCCACCAATGCTAATGAACGCAGGTTTTCCGTTAACCGGAATTGGACTCGGAAGCATCGTGTCTGCACTAGAATTACCCGTTTCTGTACTGATGGCTTTTATATTACTGCATGAAAAAGTGATGTTACTGCAATGGATTGGAATCGTATTGATCATTTTGTCCATTATTATAATGAATGTCAACTTTAAGAAAAAAGCTTGATATTTTTATCTGTACTAAAAAACAAGATTCTACAACAACAATTCTTTATTTTTTTTTCATAAATTCGTAAGAAAATTTAGCAAATATGACTTTACCTTGGCACTTATATCTGATGGCTTTTTTATACATAGCAGCGGGACTCAATCATTTTAGAAATCCTAAAATGTATATCAAAATCATACCTTCGTACTTCTCTAACCCTAAATTACTAAATATTTTAAGTGGTGCAGCAGAAGTAATTTTAGGGGTTCTCCTGGCAATACCAGTAACAACACATATTGCTGCATGGGGAATTATAGCGTTGTTGATTGCTGTGTTTCCTGCAAATTTATTTATGTATCAAAATAAAAAAGCAGGTTTTAACTTACCTAAATGGATTTTATTTGTACGTTTGCCTTTACAGATCGTATTGATGCTGTGGGCGTATCAATATACCTGTTGATAATCAAACTATTAATTAAAATTATTTATTATGAAAAAATTATTTGCAGAGTTTTTTGGAACTTACTGGTTGGTTTTTGGAGGTTGTGGCAGTGCCATTTTTGCTGCTGGATTTCCAGATTTAGGAATCGGATTTGCAGGTGTTGCATTAGCTTTTGGTTTAACAGTATTAACAATGGCGTATGCTGTTGGACATATATCTGGAGGACATTTTAATCCTGCCGTATCATTTGGCTTGTGGGCTGGCGGAAGATTCTCTGCAAAAGATCTCGTACCCTATATCATCGCACAATGCGTTGGAGCGATAGCTGCCGCAGGAACATTATATACAATTGCTTCAGGAAAAGCCGGATTTGTTATTGATAACACCAGAGCAAGTGCTTTTGCATCCAATGGTTTTGGCGCTTTCTCACCAGACGGTTACTCGCTGCAAGCTGCTTTTCTTGCAGAATTTGTACTTACTTTATTGTTTTTACTGATAATTTTGGGGGCAACAGACAAATTTGCAAACGGAAAATTTGCTGGTATTGCTATTGGTTTAGCGCTTACCCTAATCCACTTAATCAGTATTCCGATTACCAATACTTCTGTAAATCCTGCACGATCACTATCACAGGCAATTTTTGCAGGAGGCGAGCCTTTAATACAAGTATGGTTATTTTGGTTAGCACCCATTCTAGGCGCTATTGCTGCGGGATTTATCTACAAAACAATATTGCAAAATCACAAAGAAGCCTAATAATTTTTAAGCTTTTAATTTTTTTAAAGAGAAGATCAGATCGTTTTATCTGCATTTTCTCTTTTTTTGTTTTACACTAAAGTGAAATCTAAAATTATCCGCATAAAATCACTTATTTACAAGCGAAGGAACGCAATAAATTAAAAAAATTACAACAAAATCCATTTCAAAAAATAAGAAATTCAAAAAACAATTAAATTCAGTAAAAAAAACACACTTTATCTGACGAACTAATTATTTTTTTTATTAATATTGATACTTAAATTGAAAATCAATCTATTAATCATTAACCTCTATTTTGAATTAATTTTCACGTGATGAAAAAGAGTAACCGCAAAGAATTGAATTGGGAACAAACGGAAAAATTGGTTTCGTTGGCTTTAGAAGAAAGAAATCCATTTGAAATTATAAAGAAAGAATTTGGATTAGCAGAAAAAGAAGTTCTGGAAATCATGAAAAAGAAAATGCCTCTTGAAAAATATGAGATGTGGAAAAAGAAGGCTACTGCAGCTAAACCAAAACCAAAACCAGCTAAAATAGATGATTTTGATGAAGATTTGGATGGTAAGTACTACATAAAAAACAAACTAGACTAAATTATAAACTCCTGAAAACACAGGAGTTTTTTTATTTTATATTTGTTGTAACAATTTTACATTTTGTAAGACAAATGAATAACTAAACACAAACAAATGAAAAAAATAGTTTATACCCTGGCTCTTGCAGTAACACTTTGGAGCTGTAAAACAGGTAGCGGTTCTAATGCTGCAAAAAAAAACACAGTTGATGTCAACATCAACTTGACAGATGTAAAAGATGATAAAGTTTTGGTAACGGTAACGGCACCTTCGATCAAAACAGATGAGATTGTTTACAGCATTCCAAAAACAGTTCCGGGAACCTACTCTACAGACAACTACGGGAAATATTCTGATAGTTTTAAAGCTTTTGATGCTAAAGGAAATGAGTTAACAGTAAAAAGAATTGATGATAACTCATGGTCTATTGCTGATGCTAAAAAATTACAAAAGATCACTTATTTGGTAGGTGACACTTTTGATACCGAAAAAGGTACAGGTTTTGGCAATGATGATGTATTCTCGCCAGCTGGAACAAACATCAATGCAGGAATCAACTTTATGGTAAACACACATGGTTTTGTGGGATACTTTAAAGACAAATTAGATGTTCCGTATAATGTAACTATTACGCATCCTGAAACACTTTGGGGCGCTACGTCTATGACAGATGAAGATGCCAGCACCACAAGTGATAAATTTACAACGCCACGTTATGCTATTCTGGTAGAAAACCCTATCATGTACTCTAAACCAGATTATACTACTTTTAATGTAAACGGAATGGATATTTTGATCGCTGTGTATTCTCCAACAGGAAAATTTACCGCAGAAAGCATCACTCCGGAGATGAAAACGATGATGACTGCCCAGAAAAACTTTTTAGGCAAAGTAAATGCTACCAAAAAATACACCGTTTTATTGTATTTGTCCAGCATGGCAAAAGATGACGCTCATGGTTTTGGAGCGCTAGAACATCCTACTGCTACAACGGTAGTTTTACCAGAAACAATGCCTAAAGAAAGATTGGTAGAATCTATGAAAGATGTTGTATCGCATGAGTTTTTTCATATTGTAACACCATTGACTATTCACTCAAAAGAAATTCAGTACTTTGATTACAACGATCCTAAAATGTCGGAACATTTATGGATGTACGAAGGTGTAACTGAGTATTTTGCGAATCTTTTTCAAATCAATCAAGGACTGATTGATGAGGCTGATTTTTACAATCGTATTGCAGACAAAATTGACCAGGCAAAAGGACTAAACGACACCATGTCATTTACCACAATGAGTGCCAATGTCCTAAAAGAGCCTTACAAAGCACAATACTTGAATGTATACCAAAAAGGCGCTTTAATAGGTATGTGTATTGACATCATTATTAGAGAAAAAAGCAATGGAGAGAGAGGAATCCTTGATTTGATGCATAAATTAGCGGAGGAATATGGTGTTGAAAAACCATTCAATGACAACGAACTTTTTGCAAAAATCACGCAATTAACCTATCCTGAAGTGGGTGAATTCTTAAAAACACATGTTGCAGGAACTACTCCAATCGCTTATGATACTTATTTGGCCAAAGTAGGTGTAACCAAAAGCACCGACAAAAAACCAGGAGGTGTTTTCATAAAAGGACAGACTCCATATATTACAGTGAGCAAAGAGACAAAACAAATCTCGATACGCCCTGAAATAGAATTAAATGATTTTTACAAGAATTTAAATCTTAAAAGCGGCGATATTATTTTATCAGTAAACAACAAGCCTTATTCGCTGGATAATATTTATGATTTAGTAGGAGAAAGCCAAGGCTGGAAAGAAAATGATCCAATCACGATTTTGATAAAACGCAACGGAGCAGAGCAAACGATCAAAGGAACAGTAAAACTTCCTTACGAAGAAATCGAAACCTTTAAAGCAACTGATGCTTCTAAAGAAAAACTTAGAAATGCCTGGTTAAAAAATTAAAAATAAAACCTGAAAGGAATCCCAATCTAGACAATAGATTGGGATTTTTTTTTTTGGAAATTTTAAAGCCCGATCTCCTATCATTTAAACTATTTTCTTTATTTTGCAGCAAAATGTAAAAACCAATGAAAAAATCAATTATTGCCTTTGCTGCAATTGCGCTATTCGCATCTTGTGACAAAAAAGAATCAACCGACAGCTTACATCTTACTGGAAACATAAAAGGATTAAAAAACGGTACTTTATACATTCAGCACATTGTTGACACTTCGTTAGTGGCAATAGACAGCATCAAAATCGATGGAAATTCAAGTTTCGAAAGAGATATAAAACTAGCATCTCCAGAAATGCTTTATTTATTTTTAGATCGTGGTGTAACCAATTCTTTAGACAATAATATTTTATTTTTTGCTGAGCCCGGAAATGTTCATATCGAAACCAATTTGGATAATTTTATTTTTGGAGCTAAAATTACGGGCTCTAAAAATCAGGAGTTGTATGACGAATACAAGAAAATCAACTCTCGTTTTAATGATGAAAACCTTGCATTGGTTGAAGCCAGATTTAAGGCTATAAAAAGACAAGACCAAAAAGCAGTCGATAGTATTGACGCTAAAAATGATTCTAATATCAAAAGAAAATACTTATTTGCGACCAACTTTGCCATCAATAACAAAGATCACGAGATAGCGCCTTATATTGCTTTGGCAGAGATCTACGACATTAATATTAAATTTCTCGACACCATCCAAAAATCGATGACACCAAAGGTGGCTCAATCGCTTTATGGTAAAAAACTAACCAAATATGTTGCCGATATTAAAAAGTCAGAAAAATAGAATTATTTTTATTTTATAAAAAAAACGTCCTGAATTTCAGGACGTTTTTTGCGTTATAGAAGAAGTATTTATCTTGCAAATAAAGAACCCAGAACTGCAAAAACCAAAATAAGTCCGTACAATACCAGAATAGAAATAGTAAATATTCCAAGAAATTTAAAATGTGATTTTAAGTATCCTAGTGAAACCGTCAATGCTTCAGAGTCATTTTCTCTAAAAGCCGTTTTAGTATTCGAACCAAACTTGAATAAATAATAAACCGGAAAGAAATAAACAATAGCAATAAGAATGTAAACAACGCTTATAATGGCGCCAAACGAGCCACCCATTGCGCCCATTCCGGGAACCGTATTACTCATTGTAGAAAAAATTGCTCCTGCAAAAATTGCGATTACTACAATAAAGGCAATTCCGACAAAGCCCATAATACCCAAGAAATAAGCCCATTTAGCCGTTTCCTTCAAAAAGTTTTTTGCAGATTCATCGAGCTGCAACTCAAATTTTTCAAAAACTGATGATTCTTCCATTAGTGATAATTTTACTGGTTAGATAACAAACATAGGAAAATTATTGCTAACTTATTATTAATTCTAAAAATAAATTACCACAGGAAAACCTCATCGTTTACACTATTTACCAATCAAAATCACTCTAAATTGAACTATTTCAATCACCGAAACAATTTCTATTACTGCAAAAAATGCTGCACTCAAAAACAAAATCGATACAAAAGTAATTTACCGTACTTGCAAAGCATCATTTTTCCTTTTACACTTATTGCCATTGATTTTATAATATCTCTCGCTTCAGTAACAAATACTTCAAAGATTGATGGATGATTTGGGCGTTTCCCTCCGGGCCGGGCTGTCCGCTAAATCTTTTGCGAGGAAATTTTGGTTGGCTCCGCCAGAAGACAAAAGGTCGCAAAAGGATGCCGCTTCCATCCTTAACGCATTTTTAGGAATCAAAGCATATTGTTGTGGGGAAATATTAAAATCTAGATATTTGTATTTTCAAATTATACCCTAATGCAAGATTCTTTTATCGACCTTCTGAGGTTATTATTGCCTGAGATACTAGTAGATTACTTTGAACTTACTTCTTATAAAAAAGAAGAGGAAACACTACATCTGTATTTAAAAGAGATTAATTCGATACCTATAAGATACCGAGAATCAAAATTGAGCTCAAAAGGATTTTTTGAAGAGATAACGGTTCAGGATTTTCCTATTCGAGGACATCAGGTGTATCTTCACATTACTCGCAGAAGATGGCTTAATGAAAATACTGGAAAAGTGGTTTTTAGAGATTGGAATTTAGTAGCAGACGGAACTCGTGTAACCCAGGAGTTTGCGTCTTTTTTAAAAGAAATCAATAGATTCCAGTCCAAATGATTGTAATACCATTGCCT
>NZ_JAGFBV010000049.1 GCF_017948595.1 Flavobacterium geliluteum
TTTCCCGCTCGTAACTTAATCGTACTGCTGATGATTTAAACTCAGCACTGTAAACTCGTTTTTTCATAATTCTAAGATATTTATTTTTATTTAAACAGTCTTAAAATTTATGTCCCAGTAAATGTAGTAACTCCAGCCTCTGTAGTTTTAGAAAAAGGACAGCCGTTTGGAGTAATTAAAGCTTATGATTATTTAAGAGATGCACAAGGAAATATTGTAATCGATACAAATGGTAGATTCATGAGAGGAAATTTAATTATTGCCGGACAAGGTGTTGCTCCAACATCTATGGGACTTACAAATGATTTTTCTTATAAAAATTTCACACTTTCAATCTTTGTAGATGCTAAATTTGGAGGAGAAATATATTCGGCGACAAACCAGTTAGGAGCGCGTTACGGATTGTCTGAAATTACACTTCCAGGTCGTGAAGGAGGAATCGCCGTATCAGGTACAGATGTAAGTGGTAATCCGGTAAACACAACTGTTTCGGCTTATGATTACTGGAGAAGTTACAGCGATGTAACATCAAATTTTGTATATGATGCTGATTTTGTGAAGTTAAGAGCCGTTTCTTTTAGCTATAATTTTCCAAAAACATATTTGTCAAAAACGCCTTTTCAATCCATCAGTTTAGCGTTTTCTGCACATAATTTATGGACAATTTATGATAAAGTGCCTAACATTGACCCAGAGTCAAACTATTCAAATAGTAATGCACAAGGTCTTGAAAGAGCCTCTATGCCTTTGACAAGAAATTATGGTGTAACGCTGAATGTCAAATTTTAATAATTAAAAAATGAAAAATAAATTTATAAAAATATTTTGTATCGCAATTGTTGGTGCAATGACATTAACTTCATGCGATAAGGGATTCGAGGAAATGAATACGAATCCAAATGCTTTGACAGATCCAGCTGTAAAATCAATGTTTACACTTGCTGAGATTTATGTAGATGGACAAGATTTTTCTAATACTAGGGGGAATAATTATTATGCAGCTCAAATCGTACAGCAATTTTCTTCATTAGGAGGTCCTAGTTCAAAATATACCTATTCTTCTGAATATTCAGGTTCTCTTTTTGGAGAATCATACGGTAAAGGATTGAATCAGATTTTTCAGTTACTTTCTGTTGTAAAAGATACACCAGAAAATGCAAATATGATTCAGTCTCTAAGAATCATGAAAGTATTCATGTTTCAAAAACTAACAGATACTTATGGTGAAATTCCTTATTTCGAAGCAGGAAAAGGATATAACGGAAATGTTTTTTCTCCAAAATACGACACACAAGAAGCGATCTATAATGATCTTTTAAAAGAATTAGATGAAGCTGGTGATGCTTTAGATGCTAATAAACCGTTTGTAGGTAACGCCGATTTGTACTACCAAAGTGATGTTGCTAAATGGAAAAAACTAGCAAATTCTTTAATGTTGAGAGTTGCAATGCGTTTATCAAAAGTAAATCCTGCAAAAGCAAAGCAATATGTTGAAAAAGCTGTTGCAAAAGGAGTTTTTACATCAAATGATGATAGCCTTGTTTTAAAACATGATGCAGGTCCACAAGGAGTTAAAACAAACCCAATCACTTCTTCATGGGTTAGAAATGATTTGAACGGAGGAGATGGAAATGTAAAATTCAGTAAAACATATATTGATTTTCTGAAAAACAACAATGATCCTCGTTTGAGAATCTATGCAAAGTTAGAAGCTACAGGAGACAACTCGCCAGCAAGTCAGCAAGGTCTTGCAAATGATGCAAAAGAATTTCCAGGAGGAGACAAAAAAATGTTCTCAGATCCTAATACGTCTACTGTTTTGCGTTTAGATGCCCCTACTTTAATGCTGTCTTATGCTGAGGTAAAATTTATATTAGCAGAAGCAGCTGTAAAAGGCTGGAATGTTGGCGGATCCGCTCAAACACATTATGAAGATGGAGTAAAAGCAGCAATGAATATCTTAACTATTTTTGGAGATAAAGTACCAGCAGTTTCAACAACTGAATACAACACCTATATTGCCGCTCACCCTTTTAAAACGGCTGGAACAGAAGCTGAAAAAATCGAGCAAATCATTACTCAAAAATGGGTAGTATTGTTGTTCAACGGTTTTGAAGCATTTTCAGAATATAGAAGAACAGGATATCCGTCTATCGTTCCTGTAAATGATCCTACGGGAGAAACAAAAGGAACGGTACCAAGAAGATTAATTTATGATCAGTCAGAATTGATTACCAATGCGGCTAATTATAAAGAAGCAATTTCACGTCAAGGGTTGGATTTAATGACAACTAGAATTTGGTGGGATAAACAATAATTAATTTGGTTAGATTAGTTTTAAGTAAGTCGGGTGCTATACCTGTCACCCGGCTTATTTTCTATTTTGATTTACATTAAATTAAAAGTTTATGTCAGAAAAACGTTCAGATGTTTTTAAACCCCTTTTTTTCGTAAAAGATAAAATTGCTTTTGCTGAAAAAGATGGAATTATTTATAAAAGAACTTATAAAGTGATGTATGTTTTTAATTTTTTCAAGTATCAATAGAATCTACAATCTACAATTAAGTTAGGCAGCCGTAAAAAGGGGAAATCATTTCTGGATATTCTGTTAGTTACTTTTATTCTATAATAAAAACCTAAAGAGAAGGAAAGGGGGATACTGGTAAAAATCAATTTTCCTTCTCCAACTGCCAAACTATAAAAATATATTTATTATTCAGTTACAATGAAGTATACAAAAAAGAGGTACTGGTTTTTATGTGTTTGTTTTGCCTTTTTGTCATTTACGGCAATTGCTCAAAATATTGCGATACAAAAAGGTTGGGAATATCGCGAAACTAAAACGGCAAAATGGTATCCTGCAACAGTTCCGGGAGAAATACATACAGATTTATTAAACAATAAATTAATACCCGATCCCTTTTTTAGAGACAATGAAAAAAAGTTAGTTTGGATCGAAAAGAAAGATTGGGAATACAAAACCACTTTTCATGTAAGTTCTGCTACACTTAGTAAAAAAAATGCAGAATTAGTTTTTGATGGATTAGATACTTATGTAACGGTCTACTTAAACAATCAGTTGGTTTTAAAAGCCGATAATATGTTTCGTCAATGGCGCGTAGATGTAAAGAGAATTATCAAATCAGGAAATAATGATTTGGTAATAGTATTTCAATCGGCACAAAATGTAGTCGATTCGCTTGCCAAAAAAGATTTACCATTTGTAATTCCAGATAATCCGCGCGCTTATGTACGTAAAGCGCAATACCATTTTGGCTGGGATTGGGGACCAAAATTTACGACTTGCGGAATTTGGAAAACACCTCGATTAGAAGCTTATGACGAAAAAACTCCTGAAAAACCATATGTGCTCGATCGCAAAATAGAACTGGTACAAGAACCTGATAATCTTGGTAAAACATTCTATTTTAAAATAGATGGAAAACCGGTTTATATGAAAGGGGCAAATTATATTCCGTCAGATGCATTTCTTTCAAGAGTGACCAAAAAAGAATACGAAAAAGTAATAGGCATGGCCAAAGATGCCAATATGAATATGCTTCGCGTTTGGGGTGGAGGAATATACGAAGACGATTACTTCTACGATTTATGCGATAAAAACGGAATCTATGTTTGGCAGGATTTTATGTTTGCAGGAACAATGGTGCCGGGAGATGATGCTTTTTTTGATAATGTAAAAAAAGAAGTTCAGTATCAGGTAAAACGCTTACGTCATCATAAAAGTATTGTTTTGTGGTGTGGAAACAATGAAATCGATGAAGCCTTTAAAGATTGGGGATGGCAGAAAAGCATGAAAATGTCCAAGCAGGATTCAACTAAATTATGGAAAGATTATGTTCGTTTATTTCAGGATAGTATTCCAAAATGGGTAAAAGAAGTAGATACTAAGCGACCATATATTAGCTCATCTCCATTATTTCATTGGTCCAAAGAAAAAAGCATAACAGAAGGAGACAGCCATTATTGGGGAACTTGGTGGGGACTAGAAGATGTTGAAGCTGTACAGAAAAAAACCGGGCGTTTTGTGAGCGAATACGGAATGCAGGCAATGCCAACCTATTCTTCTATCGAAAAATTTACTTTGCCTGAAGATCGATATTTGTATTCTGATATTTTAGAGGCACATCAAAAAGCGGGGAAAGGGTTCATGAAATTAGATTCCTATTTGAATCGCTATTTCATTAAATCAGAAAAAATAAAAAACATGAGCGTTGAGGATTATACCTATCTCACACAATGTTTGCAGTATTATTCTTTGAAAAATATTATAGGAATCCATCGTTCAAAAGCGCCGTACAATATGGGAACATTAGTTTGGCAATTGAACGATTGCTGGCCAGTAGCAAGTTGGAGTGTAACCGATTATTATGACCGACAGCCCAAAGCAGCTTGGTATGCCATGAAGGAAGCCTATCGGGATGATAAAACTCCCGAAATTGATTTGACACGTCCGATAGATTTAAAACTTGAAGACCCAAAAATCACTTGGGAAGTAAAAGGAAATAAACTGATTTTAAAAGCGTCAAAATTCGCTAAATATGTCAATGTTTCTATAAAAGGATATACAGGAAAATGGAGCGATAATTATATGGATTTGAAAGCTGGTGAAGAAAAAACAATTTCCTTCGAAGGTAAAATAGTAAAGCCAGAGGTTAGAGTTTATTCTCTATATGATGTTTTAGGAAGGTACAAGTAAAGGTTCAAAGAAGCAAAGGCTCAACGGTTCAAAGTGAAAACTTTATGAATCTTGTGTAAGTCATTGTGCGCTGTGCGATTAATTTTTTTAAAATCCGTATAAATCTGATTAACCCTTGCCATCCGTGGTCATTGACGCTAGTAAAATAAAAAAATAGAATATGTTTATAAAATACAACAAAATAGCTTTTATCGGAATCTTAGCTTTAAACTTATTTTTTGCTAATCCTGTAATTTCGCAGGAAAAGAAAGCAAAACAAACAAGCTCAGATTATACCCAATATGTAAATCCGTTTATAGGATCAGCGGGACACGGACACGTATTTGTGGGTGCGAATGTACCTTTTGGCGCAGTACAATTAGGACCCGTAAATGTTTTTGAAGGCTGGGATTGGTGCAGCGGATACAATTATGCGAGTAACACAATTTTAGGGTTTACACACACGCATTTAAGCGGAACTGGAATTGGTGATTTAAATGATATTTTGTTATTGCCAGTCTCGGGAAAAGTACCCCTTATCAAAGGAACAAAAGAAGATATGATCACGGGTTATGGCTCTTATTTTTCACATGAAAATGAAGTTACCAAGCCAGGATATTATAGTGTTTTGCTTGATAAATATAAAATTAAAGCTGAGCTAACCGCTAGCGAAAGAGTAGGTTTTCATAAATATACTTTCAATTCTGCTACTGATAATCACATATTATTAGATTTAGCAGACGGAATAGGATGGGACAAACCCGTAAAAACTTTCATCAAAAAAATAAATGAAACCACTTTGGTTGGATACAGATATTCTGCAGGTTGGGCAGCTGATCAGCGTATCTTTTTTACGATGGAATTTTCTGAACCAATTTCAAATATTATCCTATATGATGATAAAACTGTAGTAAAAGGAATTGAAGGTGAAGGCTTAAAATTGAAAGCAGTTCTTGATTTTACTGCTTTAAAAAACAAACAGGTTTTGGTAAAAGTTGGAATTTCTCCAGTAAGTTATGAGAACGCTTCCGCGAATATTAAAGCCGAAATTCCGAATTGGGATTTTAATGCTGTAGCAAAAGAAGCGACTTCAAAATGGAACAAAGAATTGAATAAAATTCAGATCAAAGCAGACGATAAAACGATGAAAGTTTTTTATACTGCAATGTATCATACCATGTTTGCGCCATCAATTTTTAATGATGCAAACGGAGATTATAGAGGAACAGATAAAAAAGTATACGAAAAAGCAAATTTCACCAACTACACCACTTTTTCTCTTTGGGATACGTATCGCGCACTTCATCCTTTATACACCATCATACAGCCAGATAAAATCAATGATATTGTAAAATCATTTTTAGCAATCTACGAGCAACAAGGCCGATTACCAGTTTGGCACTTAATGGGCAATGAAACCAATACTATGAATGGTAATCACTCTATCGCTGTTATTGCAGACGCTTACTTAAAAGGCTATAGAGATTATGATACCGCATTGGCATACGAAGCCATCAAAAAAACTGCGATGCAAACGCGTGATGGAATGGATTATGTACAAAAATTAGAATATATTCCAGCCGATAAAATGCTGGAATCCGTTGGAAATGCTTTAGAATATGCCATAGATGATTATTGTGTAGCTCAAATGGCAAAGTCTTTAGGCAAAACGGATGATTATAATTATTTTACCAAAAGAGCCAATTTGTACAAGTTATATTTCGATAAAGAAACCACTTTCATGAGAGGAAAATTAACGGATGGAAATTGGAGAACACCATTTAATCCGCTTTCATCGGCGCATCGTAAAGATGATTATGTAGAGGGAAATGCGTGGCAATATACATGGCTTGCTCCTCACGACCCTTATGGTTTAATTGATTTATTTGGAAGCGAAGATAAATTTTTGGCCAAATTAGATTCACTTTTCTTACTAACAGACAAAGTCGAAGGTGAAGAAGTTTCTCCAGATATTAGTGGTTTAATCGGTCAATATGCACAAGGAAATGAGCCAAATCATCATATTCCTTATCTTTATGCTTTTGCAGGACAACCTTGGAAAACAGCAAAGCTAATTCGTGAAATCGATGATAAATTTTATTCTACAAAACCAGACGGACTTTGCGGAAACGAGGATTTAGGGCAGATGTCGGCTTGGTATGTTTTCTCCTCAATGGGATTTTATTCGGTTAACCCAGCAAATGGAATTTATGTTTTGGGAAGTCCGCTAGTAAATTCGGCCAGTGTACATTATAAAGAAGGAGTTTCATTTAGATTGAATGCCGTAAACAATAGCAAAACAAATATCTATATTCAAAAAGCGGAATACAACGGAAAACCGTATACAAAATCCTTCATCACTCATGATATGATTGTAAAAGGCGGAGAGTTGAAATTGTATATGGGGAACAAACCATCGACAACATTTGGAGTGAAAAAGGAAGATAGACCGTTTTAGATTTAAGAAGTAGGAACTTTCAGTTTCCTGCAAGGTTTTCAAAACCTTGTAGGTATATATTAATACAAGTTTAGAGTATATACTCACAGTTTAAAGCTTATAGCCTACAGCTTAAAGCGTAAAGCCATATAAATATGAAAATAAAAAGTTTAATTTTTTTAGGGATAATGCAATGTTGCGTTTTTGTAAATGCACAAGTCAAAAATTTGGATCCTGTAGAATATGTAAATCCTTTGATGGGAACCCAATCTTTGCATAGTCTTTCAAATGGAAATACCTATCCGGCCATTTGTCGACCATGGGGAATGAATTTCTGGACGCCACAAACCGGTAAAATGGGCGACGGTTGGGCTTATATTTATACGGCTGAAAAAATCAGAGGATTCAAACAAACACATCAACCTTCGCCCTGGATGAATGATTACGGACAGTTTTCGATTATGCCTGTAACGGGAAAATTAGTTTTTGACGAAACAGAAAGAGCAAGTTGGTTCAGCCACAAAGCGGAGGTTTCGAAACCGTATTATTACAGCGTATATCTTGCCGATTATGATGTAACGACCGAAATTACTGCAACCGAAAGAGCAGCACATTTTCAAATTACATTCCCTGAAAATGAGCAATCTTCTATTGTAATCGATGCTTTTGATAAAGGTTCTTATATAAAAATTATTCCATCAGAAAATAAAATTATTGGTTACACAACCCGCAACAGTGGAGGAGTTCCAGAGAATTTCAAAAACTATTTCGTATTACAATTCGATAAACCATTTGCGACAAATTATACATGGCATGATAAAGTTTTAGAAAAAGACAAATTAGAATTAAAAGACAATCATGTAGGTGCAGTTGTTGGTTTTAAAACAAAAAAAGGAGAAATAGTAAACGTAAAAGTTTCGTCTTCATTTATTAGCTCTGAACAAGCCGAATTGAATTTGAAGAATGAATTAGGAGCATCTTCTTTTAATGAAACCGTAGCCGAATCTAAAAAAGAATGGAATAAAGTTCTTGGAAAATTAACCGCTGAAGGTGGAACCGATGAACAATTAAAAACATTTTATTCTTGTTTATACCGCACCGCTTGTTTTCCGCAAAAGCAATATGAAGTAAATGCAAAAGGCGAAATTGTACATTATAGCCCTTATAACGGACAAGTTTTGCCAGGTTATATGTTTGCAGGAACTGGATTTTGGGACACTTTTAGAGCCTTATATCCTTTGTTGAATTTAGTTTATCCTTCGATAAATAAAGAAATGCAGGAAGGATTAATTAACGATTATAAAGAAGGCGGTTTCTTGCCAGAATGGTCAAGCCCTGGGTTTAGAAATGTAATGGTTGGTAATAACTCGGCATCTGTAGTTGCTGATGCCTATATCAAAGGTTTACGTGGTTATGATATCAATAAATTATACGAAGCGTTGCTGCACGGAGCCAATAATGAAGGTCCACTTGAAGCCGTAGGACGAAAAGGAGTAGAATATTATAACACTTTAGGGTATGTTCCTTATGATGTGAAAATCAATGAAAATGCAGCAAGAACATTAGAATATGCTTATGATGATTTCACGATCTGGAAATTGGCAAAAGCTTTAAACCGTCCTAAAAAAGAAATTAGTTTATACGAAAAGCGAATGATGAATTATAAAAATCTTTATAATCCTGAAATTGGTTTTATGAGTGGCAGAAATAAAGACGGAAGCTTTCCGAAAAATTTTAATCCATTTAAATGGGGCGATGCGTTTACTGAAGGGAATGCGATGCATTACAGCTGGAGTGTTTTTCATGATGTACATGGTTTGATTGATTTAATGGGCGGCGAGAAAAATTTCACCGCAAAATTAGACGCTGTTTTTACGACTCCACCAGTTTTTGATGATAGTTATTACGGATCCGTTATTCACGAAATACGTGAAATGCAAATCATGAATATGGGACAATATGCACACGGAAATCAGCCTATTCAGCACATGATTTATTTGTATAATTATGCAGGAGAACCTTGGAAAACACAATATTGGTCAAGAGAAGTAATGAATCGTTTGTACAAACCAACGCCAGACGGTTATTGCGGAGACGAAGATAACGGGCAAACATCGGCATGGTATGTTTTCTCGGCAATGGGATTTTACCCAGTTTGTCCTGGAACAGAAGAGTATGTTCTTGGAGCGCCATTATTTAAGAAACTTACTTTACAATTAGAAAACGGGAAACAACTGGTCATAAATGCTCCAAATAATTCAGAAACGAGCAAATATGTTCAGGAATTAAAATGGGATAATGTAATATTTACAAAGAATTATATCAATCATTTTGATGTATTAAAAGGTGGCGAATTAAATTTTGATATGATTAGTTCCCCTAATTTACAAAGAGGAACTTCTGCAAGCGCCTATCCATATTCATATTCAACTTCAAAATAAAACTATGCAATCACGTAGAAAATTTATAAAAAACACAGGGATTTTTTCAGCAGGATTACTGGCACTTCAGACCGATGTTTTTGCAATGAAATCAGATACTTTTAATTTTTCGATTAAAGATTTTGTGAGTAAAAGACCTCCATTAGCCGAACGAAAATTTACTAGTAAAGCAGTCGAAGCTGTAATTGTAAGAATCAAAAAACAAATCGCAAATCCAGAATTGGCGTGGTTGTTCGAAAATTGTTTCCCAAACACATTAGATACCACCGTAGATTTTGAAATCATCGACGGAAAACCAGATACGTATGTAATTACGGGTGATATTGATGCAATGTGGTTGCGCGATAGTACAGCACAAATATGGCCGTATATTCCGTTTGTCAAAGAAGATAAAAAACTTGCCGAATTGGTAAAAGGAGTAATCAATCGTCAGGCAAAATGTATTTTACTAGATCCTTATGCAAATGCTTTTTACAAAGATTTTAATCAGGTAAGTGAATGGAAAAACGACATGACCAAAATGCAGCCCGGAATTCACGAGCGCAAATGGGAGATCGATAGTTTATGTTACCCAATACGATTGGCACACGGATATTGGAAGGAAACTGGAGATATTAGTTTATTCGACAGTAAGTGGAAAGAAGCAATGCTTTTGGTCTTACAGACTTTCAAAGAGCAACAACGCTGGACGGATAAAGGGCCTTATAATTTCCAGAGAGTAACGGGTTGGGCAACTGATGGTGTGCCTCTAGGTGGTTATGGTTATCCCGTAAAACCATGCGGATTAATCGTTTCGACTTTTAGACCAAGTGACGACAGTACGCTGTTCGGATATTTAATTCCGAGTAATATGTTTGCTATTGAAGTACTTGGGTATCTTCAGGAGATTTTCTCTTTACCAGCATTAAAAGATGATAATTTAGTAGCTAAAGCAAAAGAATTACAAGGACAAGTTCAGAAAGGATTAGAAGAAAACGGAATCATCGAACATCCGAAATTCGGAAAAATCATTGCTTTTGAAGTCAACGGATACGGAAGTTTCCACATGATGGATGATGCCAATGTTCCTTCGTTATTGTCATTACCTTATTTAGGAGCAATTGAACCGGATAGTCCACTTTATTTGAATACCAGAAAAGTTGTGCTTTCAGAAAATAATCCGTTTTTCTATAAAGGAAAAGCAGGCGAGGGCGTTGGCGGACCACATACGGGAACCGATACGATCTGGCCTATGAGTATTGTTTTACGAGCAATTACAAGTGTTGATGAAACAGAAATAAAAGCGTGTATCAGTAATTTGATCAAAACAAATGCCGATACCGGATTTATGCATGAGTCTTTCCATAAAGATGATGTAACCAAATTTACCCGAAAATGGTTTGCCTGGGCCAATACATTATTTGGAGAAATGATTGTTCATACCAGCATTCACTATCCTGAAATTTTAAAGGATAAAAATATTTAATAGTAAAAAACTAAAAAATAATCTACTAAGAAAGTATTTTAATTAAGTTACGTTGCTTTTTTAAAAATTTCTTAAGGATTCAAAAAATAAAAGAATGAATACAGAATATGCCGTTGGATTGGATATTGGAGGCACACATATTACAGCAGCGATTATCGATATAGTAGCGATGAAAATGATTGATTTTTCGTTGCACAAAGAGTCATTTGATTCTAATTTGCCAGTTGCAGAAGTGATGACTATTTGGGAAAAAGCAATTCGCACTTCTATAGAGAATTCTAAAGTAGAAAAGACTACAGGTTTAGCCGTTTGTATGCCAGGACCATTCGATTATACTGCGGGTGTTTGTTGGATCAAAGGGCAATCTAAATACGAGCATTTTTATGGTTTGAACGTTCGGGATTTATTTCAGAATAAACTGAATCTTTCTGCAGATTTTCCAATTCTTTTTGAAAACGATGCCGTTTGTTTTGGTAAAGGAGAAGTTTTTAGAGACTCTGATAATCTTTCTAAAAAAGTAATGGCGATCACATTAGGTACAGGACTTGGAGCTTGTTTTATTGACAAAGGAGAATCGATTAGTATTGGAGATTTAGTACCAAAAGATGGCGAAATATACGATCTTCCATACAAAGAAGGAATTGCCGAAGATTACGTTTCGGCACGCGGACTTATAGCTAGTTATTTTGCTTTAAGCGGAAAAAAACTCAACAATGGTTTAGAGCTTTTTAATCTGGCTAAAGCCGAAGATCAAATAGCAATGAAAGTATTTGAAGAAATGGGAGAAGATTTAGCCGCAATTGTGATTCCGTGGTTAGAGAATTTCTCTGCCGATAGTTTTATTATTGGAGGAAAAATTGCAAATGCCAGTGAGTTTTTCTTGCCGGTTTTCATCAAAAAAATAAAAGAAGCAGGAAGCAATGTAACCGTTTCTGTTTCGACAGATAATGAAATCGCAGCTTTATTAGGTGCTACAAGTTTGCTTTATACAGCTTAGATTTTTATAAATTTAGGTAGTGTTACAGATTAGGTGTTTTTATAAAATAGCGACGTAACAAACTGAACAAGAATATAAAATTTTAATTATTGAATAGAAAAAGAGACGACCTGTTGGTCGTCTCTTTCGTTTTTAGTTTTTTAGTAAGCCTTAAATACTTTTATCTTACCTTAGTGTTTCAAATTAGATCATGAAAATAATAAGTAGAATATTTTAAATTGAAACAAATTATAAATTAATATTCCTTTTTAGTTTAAACGCGATCTTTTGTATGATATGAAAAGGATTTGAAAAAGGTGGATATCGTAAACCGATTAAACAAAATTAGGTAAATATATTAAATGTTGGGAGTGATAGCACTTAAACGCAAAAGAAAATAAAATCATTTTATTACAACTCATAAAAAAATAAAAGTTTAGATTCTAATATTATCTCAGAATTTAAAGATGAAGGCTTCTTCATATTGTATAAATAAAATATTACGTATAAATACTTGTTTTTAAGTAGTGTAATATGCGAAGATTTTTGACTGTGTCACTTATTGCTTGTACTGTAGTGATTTGTATGAATAACTTTGTGATTCAATTGATAAGCCTATTATAGCAGAAAGTAAAATAAATAATCGCGTAAAATTATTTCAAATAAATAATTTAGATTTGCTTGCGAAATTTAATTAATTCAAGTTGCTAGTTTCTATAGTATAAAAAACAAAGCAGAGGTTTAGTAAATTTGTTTTGCGAACCAATAAACCTCACCAATGCTTTGTAAAGACAAAATTATATCAATTTTTTGTTT